>NZ_AWNH01000098.1 GCF_000482245.1 Leptolyngbya sp. Heron Island J
CCAACTCCAGCAGACCAGTCGCTCGTTTGAATTGCCGTGCCCCCAGTTGACCTTTGCTCAAAAGGGCTTCTAGGTCGCTGCGGTCAGTGGCGCTTAACTCAAGATGACGTTTGTTCATTTGCGAATTGATCGGGGGTGGAGACGTTAATTCAGCCTATCGAACCCATCTACGATATGGCAATAAATTTACTTTCCAGAGTACTAAGGGATATGCATGAAAATAAGAGACCGTTTTGAAGCTCGGCGATATCTGGTTCCCCTTAGTAAGGCTACGGTGTACACACAAGTCGAGTAATGACTCAAGATATAGAGCCCTCATCCTAAATCCTTCTCCCTGGGGGAGAAGGATTTAGGATGAGGGCAAATGCAGCGTCTGGAGCCACTTTTCAGGCTAGATCCCTAGATGTGCATACACCGTAGCCTAGTAAGGGGAACCGTTAGGGAGGGATCTCGACATCTAGCGCTAGCAACCGCAGACCCCTCCGCCTTCGGCACCTCCCCTTGGTAAGGGGAGGATTTTGCTCAACTGTTTCTTGTCTGGGTTTTTATTTATGTGCAACCGCCTAATGTGTATCGTGATCAGGCCATTGCACTTGCTGAAGTGTTAGGAAGACCATTATGTGAGCTTTATGGTGAAGGGTAAAAACGGATAAAGAAAAGTCGTAAAAAATTGATTGAATAGTGTTCTAAAATCCCCCAAAGGGGATACAATTGCGGCAACTTTTCTGTAAGAGGGCTGCACCATGGCACGACCCAAAAAATCAGACACTACCCTCAACCTTGCCGCCAAAACCTACTGGCCTAAGACCACAGACCTGGTCAGCTTAGAGTTTATACTCAAGCCTGTGGCCAATAGCGACCTCTACGCCCAGTACACCATTGGCCTCCATGCCTGGTTTCTGCACCAGATGCGAGATATCGACCCAGAGCTATCCGCCTACATGCACGACGGCGAATCAGAAAAGCCCTTTAGCCTCACTGGTCTGGACGGTCAGTTTATCCCCCAAAGTCAATCGTTGCAGCTACAGCGAAATAAACCCTATCGCTGGCGGGTCAGTGCTCTCTGTAAGCCGGTAACTCAAGGGCTAGCCACCTGGCTACGGCAACTACCAGACGAGATTGTACTAAAAAATTCTCCTTTGACGATAGAATCTGTCAAGTTTGCTCATCCACCTACCACCTATGCCAAACTATTGCGGCAAGGCCAGAGTGGAGAAGGTAGCGTCAGCCTGAGTTTCCATAGTCCTACCAGCTTTCGCCGTAAGGGACATCATTTGCCATTACCGTGGCCCACCAATGTCTTTCACAGCTACCTGCGCCGCTGGAACCACTTTTCCAACAAACCCATTAATCAGGACGACTTTCTCGACTGGGTGGATACCTATGTGATCGTCACTCAGCATCAAATATCCACCACCAAAGTCGCCGTCGGCAAACAGGGTTCTGTAACCGGGTTTACGGGTGCAGTTACCTATGGCATTGACCGACGTGGCATTACTGAGAAACCGTTTGTCGCCATGTTTTACGCCCTCACCCAGCTAGCCCCCTACTGCGGCACAGGACACAAAACCACCTTTGGCCTTGGCGAAACGCAGCTAGGCTGGCACACAGCCCAAGCTGCACCACAGATACCCACCCAGCAGCGTTTGCTAGCCGAACGCATGGACGAGCTAACCGAGATATTTCTCTCCATGAAAAAGCGTCAGGGCGGACGACGCGCCATTGACACCGCAGAAACCTGGGCGACGATTGTGGCCCGACGAGAACAGGGAGACTCACTGCTAGAAATTGCAGATGATATGGAACTGGCCTATGAGACGGCAAAAACGTATTCGAAGTTAGCAAGGCGGGCGCTGAGGGAGTTGAATGATAGGGAAAAAAGATAATAAGGAGAGAGTGAGGATGGACTGGTATTGTGCCTTTTCCGGTTATTGATGCTTAGTAGAAGGGAGTAGGGGTGAGGGTAGTTGATGGCTAGAGTAATTTTGTAGACTAAGTCAAAAGCACTAGGGATTTGAAACTATGGCACTACAGCTAACAATAGATTATCCAGAGGCATTTCCTGACGCTTTAGGCCATACCCGAGAGCAGTTTGAGCAGGAAGCTAAATGGGCAATGGCGGTAAAGCTTTTCGAAATGCAGCGCCTTTCATCTGGAATGGCCGCTGTATTGCTAGGAGTTGATCGACTGACGTTTTTGCTTAAATTAGCAGACTATAACGTGCCTATGATTGACCTATCCGAGGCAGATCTAATGTCTGATCTAGCCAATGCCTAGATCGACTGAAACTATTGTGATTAATACCTCACCTCTGATCGCATTGATTGCAGCCTGGGGAGATTTACAGCCATTAGAACCTTTATATGATCAAGTATTGGTCCCATTTGAGGTGTGCCAAGAGATTCTTACAGGTGGTCCTGCAAATTTTGGCGTTCTAGAATTTCAGCAGACAACCTGGCTAAAAAAACAATTCGCTCCATTAAAAATCTCACCTTTATTGCTCAACTCGCTAGATTTGGGAGAAGCGTCTGTCATTCAGTTAGCTATGGATCAGGGAATTCATATTGTTTGTATTGATGAAGCTGTTGGTCGTCGAGTAGCCAGGTTGAGCGGCCTTTCCCTCACAGGGTCTGTTGGCATCTTGCTAAAGGCAAAACAACATAATTCAGTTTTGTCAGTCAAACAAGCAATCAACAATATGCAAATTCGCAACATTCGTTTAAGTCAAAGGGTGATTGACTTTGCGCTCAAGCAATCTGGTGAAGGCTAAAAGTTCCACATTCGAGGACACCACCTGCTTCACTTCTCATTTAAACGACTATGTAGCACGTTTTTACTCAATAAACAGCTTTCTTAGCAGTTGCAAGACGCTCTAATGAGGCCAGATTTTGACCATCAATCAAACAATCAGCAAACTTATCCAGAAGATTAGATAGAGCGTGGGCTATACCTCTCAGAAGAAAAACAACTTAGTCACCGTTCTTCTAGGGACGATGCACCTAGAAAAGTCATAGCTGTCAAATACTTAAAATCATACATATAGCGTGCCATAAAACAGCTATACATAGAACCCCTCACAATCGCGGCACCTGCTGTGCAATAACGACCAATCGGTCCTCTATCGATAAGATTAAAGATGCTGGAGGATTCACTTGGGTAATGCGTTCTCCTTGTTTTATGGACTCGATGGCTAACAATAATGCATCAGATTGTTGTTTCAGATGCTGAGCTAGCGCCCAATATTCCTTACCGACCCAAGTAGGCGGCATGGGGACTTCATAAATTTGATTGCCGCTTTGGACGGTTAATAGTTCGGCTAGAGCTTCTACTGAACCTTGATTGCGGGCTGATGTGGCAATCAGATGGCTCGATACTTCTTCGGTGACAATGACATCATCGACTCCGGCCAGCTTGAGTTGGACGTCGTTGCGCCGGTCTAACAGCTGCGCACAGGTGTAAATCGAAGGGTTCAATTTTTCGATGGTGAGGGCTGCTAGCACTGTCCGAGCATCTCGATCTTGGTCGGTGCGGGGATGGGTGGCATCTGCTAATAAAATTGCTCGCGAGGCATAGTTAATCCCTATGGTTTCAAGGATGTCGATCTTGGTATAGTCCTCGGGATAAAAGTACAGCTGGGATTGGTTGAGATGGCTCAGTGCTTGGGAGGGTTCATCGGTTGCTTCGGCCACAATCACTACAGCACAGCGATTCATAGCGCCATCGGCCAGTAGCTCTTCGACAATCAGATGGCCGCCTCGATTCCAGCCACAAATCACAATATGGTCGCGCAGTTCGTCAATTTCCAAAGCTTTAAAATCCATAAATGTTTCTAGTTTGCGCATCATGACGGCAGAAACAACGCCGGTAAATACGGCAAAGGTGGTGAGTCCACCCATCATCACCACCAGGGCAATCACACGGCCAATATCTGTTTGAGGATCGCCACCAACGGGCTCTCCGGCTACCAGGGATAAAAAGCTCCACCACATGGAGTCTCGTAAGGAGTTAAGGCTGGGATTATGGGGGGCTTCGAATAGATAGGTCGCTAAGCCGCTTGTGAGTACGATGAGGCCAATCACCATAAACACGCCTATTTGTAGACCAAGGCTGGTTGCGATCGCACTCGACAACCGCCCTAAGCTACGATTCAGCAAAATTCCTGCCCGTAGCAACCGCAAAATCCGCAGCAGTCGTAGCAATCGAAACGCGGTGATCATAGGCATCACTGCCAGCACATCCAGCCAGTAGTTACGCCAGAAACGCCGCTTTTTTCGCGCCACCCAATACCGGCAGCTCAACTCCAAAATAAAAATACTCGTTAGCCCCGCCTGAATATGATTCACCCAGCGAGTTGTCAACCCACGAGTTTCTAGAACCACCTCAAATACGACCAGAACTACGGATATTAAAATCAGTGTCACCAGCGCAATTTCAGTCTGAGGCGCATGAATAAAACGATCGATTGCCCCTTTTATCCGTAAAACATTGCGAACACCCTCAATCATAGAAGTAGAAACAGCTGGAGAATGGCATCCAGCATAGCCGTTAAAAGATACGATTATTAGATAGTTTTAGCAGCAATATCATAGGGATTCTAGCCATCACCCTAGCCATAGGTCGAAGGTCTGAAGAGCCCCTCATCAAGTCTTATCAACCATATTCTGCGTTTCCATCAATGAATCGCTATGCTTAGGTTTTAAGCATTTTTACGCAGCCACTCCCCAGTGAAATTATCGTTAAGATCACTGATTACGATTCCTTTGATTGCTCAGATCGTTGGCGTTACAGCAGTCACCGGTTGGTTAGCGCATCGTAATGGGCAAGAAGCCGTCGAGACATTAGCTTACCAGCTGCTTAATCAAACTGGAGAACATTTTCAGCACAAGCTAGAGACTTACACCTCTGTTCCACGACTCATCACGCAAGAAAATGAAGATGAACTGGCGTTACAGCAGCTAGACACTGAAAATCTAAACCGTTGGTTTCCCCACCTGTTTCGTCAAATTCAGCGGTTTCCAGAGGTTACCTACATTTACTACGGCGATGCTGACGGACGGTATGTGGAACTTAGCCGACTGCCCGACGATAGCCTGGAGTTTGCCATCAAAGATGACGCTGCAGACGAATTAGTCAAGATTTCTCCAGTGACGAGCGATGGTCGTCTGCAGACTAGGGCACCCAAAAACTCCTACGACCCCCGCCAACGGCCCTGGTATCAGATTGCGACTAATAACCAAAGTCCTCGATGGACGGGAATCTACGATTTTGAAGACCCATCACCCACCTTAGGAATTAGCTTTGTACGTCCCTACTTGGGCACTGATAACAGCTTTCAAGGCGTCCTAGGTGCAGACTTTACCCTTGATGCCATTGAAACCTTTGTGCGGCGGGTCCAAACTAGCCCTGCCAATGCCATGTTTCTTATGGACACCGATGGCAAAATTTTGGTCAGTTCCGCTGGACAACCTCCTTTCGATCAACCAACACCATCTGCATCAAATGAACAGGTTGAGCAACAAGTCTTAGTGGAAACCGCAGCTGAACATGTACTTAATCGGTTAACCAATCAGCCACTGCAGAGTGCACAGCAATTTAGCTTTCGGATTCAACGTGAAAATTACTGGGTACAAATCACGCCGTTTACCGATAACTATGGCCTCCATTGGCTAGGGGTATCCCTACTACCTGAAGCTGATTTTACCGGCCAAATTCGAGCCAATAGTCGCAATACCGTCCTGTTGTCGTTATTGGCCATGGCAATTTCTAGCGGGGTGAGTATTCTCATTGCTCGGTGGATTAATCGCCCCATCCGGCACCTGGGGCTAGCGACTCAGTCCCTGGCACAGGGTAATACCTCCCAGGGTCTCTTGCCATCTTCGATTCAGGAGTTAAACCTGTTGATCGATAGCTTTAATCGGATGGCAGATGATTTAAAGACATCGCGATCGCAACTAAAAACCTATTCTCAACAACTTGAGAGCCTGGTTGAGCGGCGCACCCAGGCACTGCAACACTCAGAAGAGACCTTTGCCAAGGTGTTTCAGGCCAGTCCCAATGCCATCACCCTCAGTACCCTGGATGAGGGACGCTATATCAAAGTCAACGATCGCTTTGTAGAGTTACTAGGTCTACCTAGAGAGAAGATTCTCGGCCACACCAGCACAGAATTAGGCATTTGGATTGAGCCAAAAACTCGTGAAGTTTTCCGTCAAGAGCTGATACACAACAGACTTCGAAATCAGGAGTGGTCTGTTCGCAACGCGTTGCGAGAGGTCAAAACTGTGCTCTTATCAGCTGAAATTATTTATTTTCAGGAAGAAGCCTGTGTATTGGTGATTGCCAATGATATTAGCGATCGCATTGCCAAACAAGAACAGCTTCGCCAAAGCGAAGAACGCTGGCAGCTTGCCTTAAAAGGGAATAATGACGGCATCTGGGATTGGAATCTGGCCTCAAATGAGATCTTTTACTCGGCAAGATGGAAGGAGATTTTAGGCTACTGCGACGACGAAATTCGTAATCATAAATCTGAATGGGAACGCCGTCTACATCCAGCTGATCGTGAGCGGGTGCTACGATCGACTCAGGCTCATCTAGCACAACAAACCTCGTTTTTTACGGAAGAATATCGTCTGCGCTGTAAAAACGGCCAGTATAAGTGGATTTTAGATCGTGGACAAGCGCTGTGGGATGCAACTGGCACCCCCATCCGCATGGTAGGCTCCCACACAGATATTAGCGATCGTAAACGCAACGAAGCCACAATTCAGCAGCAAGAACAATTCCTCCGCAGTATTTACAATGGAGTAGCGGTGGGAATTTTTGTGGTCGATGTACTAGGACATCACCAGTTTCGCTATGTAGACTCCAACGCCACCGTTGAGCGCATGTCTGGCACAAAACGACAAAGCCTGATTGACTCTACACCAGAAGATCTGTTTTCACCAGAAACCGCGATTGAAATTATTCATAAATATCAGCACTGTGTTGATTGTGGCCAACCCCGCACATTTGAAGAACAGTTGTTGATTAATCATCAATGGAACTGGTGGTTAACCACCCTCACCCCACTGCACAATAGCGAAGGAGATATCCATCGCATCATTGGCACCACAGTCAATATTACAGCTCGCAAAACCATTGAAGAAGAACTCGCCCAGCAAGTTCAAAGTGAAAGGCTACTCACAAAAATCAGTAATGAAATTCGCCAAAGCCTGAACACTCAGAAAACATACCAAACAACCGTAGAAGAGATTGGTCTGGCCTTTGGAATCAGTCGCTGCTGTCTGCACATCTATACGGATGCATCAGGGCCAAAATTAGACACTGTTGCTGAGTATTTGATCCCTGACTATAGCTCTCGAAAAGATTTTGAACTTCCCATTCTGCAAAGTTCTCATATCCAAACCGTGCTCTCCCAAGAAAATGCATTGGTCACTGACGATGTGGCCCAGACTGCTGAATTCCAACAGGAACTGGCCCTGTGGGAGCAACTGCACATCAAATCTATCATCGCTATTCGCACTTCCTATCAAGACCAGCCCAACGGTGTGATCGAAATTCATCAGTGCGATCGCCAACGTACCTGGTTAGCCTGGGAAATTGAACTCCTAGAATCCGTTGCCGCCCAAGTTGGAATTGCGATCGCCCAGGCACGCCTACTGGAACAAGAACATGCACAGCGCAAAGAGCTGGCTCGTCAAAATATTGCCCTAGAAACTGCCATTCAAGCCGCCGAACAAGCCAGCCAGGTCAAAAGTGAGTTTCTGGCCAACATGAGCCATGAATTACGCACACCTCTCAACGCGATTCTTGGCTTTGTTCAGATTATGCAGCGCGCCCTTAAGTACAATCCTGCCCAGTTTCAGCAAGACTCAGTCCAGCATTTAGACGTCATTCGAACCAGCGGCGATCATCTACTCACCCTGATTAATAGTGTTCTCGATATGGCCAAAATCGAGGCTGGCCGCACCCATCTTCACTCCCACCCATTCAATCTCCACAATTTACTCCAGTCAGTCACAGCAATGTTTCAGACCAAAGCCATGGAAAAGGGAGTGCTCTTAACCTGTGACTACGGCCCTGAGGTGCCTCAATACGTTCAAACTGATGAGGCCAAACTACGCCAAATTCTGATTAACTTGCTGGGTAATGCCATTAAATTCACCGATGATGGCCACATTACCCTCAAAGTGTATGGCCATGCTCCCCTGTGCATCGAAGTGCAAGATACTGGGCAGGGCATTGCCCCCCACGAACTTGAACATCTCTTCCAAGCTTTTTATCAAACCGACGCTGGCCGCCAATCTCAAAGTGGCACAGGGTTAGGGCTAGCCATTAGTCAAACCTACGTCGAACTTTTAGGGGGACACTTATCGGTCCAGAGTACTCTCGGCCAAGGCAGTACCTTTCAATTCAATCTACCCATCACCCCCATCGAACAACTGAAGGTTGAAGAAAATACAGCCCATCCAGTCGTTATTCACCTGGCTCCCGCTCAACCGAGCTACCGTATCCTCGTCGTCGAAGACCAGTGGAATAGCCGGACTCTGCTCGTTCAACTACTTGAGACCGTCGGATTTGAGGTGAGATCAGCCGCTAACGGCCAAGAAGCCGTATCTCTTTGGGAAGAATGGCATCCTCACCTGATTTGGATGGACATGCGCATGCCGATAATGGACGGATATGAAGCTACACAGCATATTCGTGCCAGCATCAAAGGTCAGGCACCAGCCATCATTGCTCTCACAGCCAGCGCTTTGGAAAGCGAGAAACAGATGGTCTTGTCCATAGGCTGTGATGATTTTGTACGTAAACCTTTCCAAGACAGCGTTATTTTTCAAAAGCTACAGCAACATCTGGGAGTGCAATACATCTATGAACATCAGCCACCTGGCAATACAGGTCTGTTATCATCCGACACTCAGCATCAAATTATCGCCCAGTTGCTCTCCTTACAGCCCCAGAACTGGCTCACCCAGCTCTATCAGGCCTCCGAACTGGGTGATGCAGCATGGGTCTCTCATCTAATTCAGGAAATACCAACAGCTGACCATCAATTAGCAACAGCGTTGAAAAAGCTAGTCAAAGGCTTCCGCTGTGACCTGATTGCAGAACTATCCGCTGCATCCATTGGAAGCCATAGAACCTGAGTTTATGATGAAACAATGCACAGGTAGCGTCACTATTGTTGATTAATTGTCTAAATACCCCCACTTCCACGCTTTCTCTAATTTTGAGCACCATGACTTCACTATCAGACGCATCAAAGAATTACGCTCTTTTTGGAGATATCTTGGTTGTGGACGATGTTCCTCCCAATCTAGACTTCCTATCCACCGTACTCACCCAACAAGGATATAAGGTGCGGAGCGCCATTAGTGGCCAAGTTGCCCTCAAAATTGCCAAAGCCGCCAGGCCAGACCTGATCTTATTAGATATTAAAATGCCTGGGATGGATGGCTATGAGGTGTGCCGATTGCTGAAAGCCAATCCGCTCACCCAAGAGATTCCGGTTATTTTTCTAAGTGCATTAGATCAAACCGATGACAAAGTCAAAGCATTTGGCCTGGGAGGCGTAGACTATATTCCCAAACCCTTTCATGCAGAAGAATTGTTAGCACGGGTCAGCAATCACCTCAAGTTGCGAGCCGCCCAGTCTGAAATCCAACAACTCAATACTGAACTAGAACAGCGGGTTATACAACGCACTGCTCAGCTAGAAATGGAAATAGGTGAGCGTCTGCGAATGAAAGAAGAAATGGTACACATGGCTACCCACAGTAGTCTGACAGAGTTACCTAATCGAGTCTTACTGGCTCAGCGCCTGCAACAGGTACTAAACCAGGCACAATCAAGTCAATCTCATAAACCTGCTTTGATTTTGCTGAAATGCAACAAGACTGAGCTAGTTAAAAACTCCCTGGGGCATCATGCTGTGGATCAGCTAATTATAGCTATGACCAGGCGATTAGAGTCCCTAATCGAGCCAGGTTCACTGTTAACTAATTTTGGTGAGGATACATTCTCAATCCTGATCGAAACATCTAATTCTCCGGAGGCAATCATCCAATTTGCCCAAAAGCTGCAACGAGAGATCAGCCACCCTTTTCGTATCAACAACGATTTAATTTATACTCAGCTTGATATTGGCATTGTTTTATATGCGAATCAATATACCCAATCCACGCATATGCTTAGGGATGCGAGTACGGCCTTATCCCAGGCTCAATCAGCAGGTGCTGGCAACATTCAGGTTTTCAATGCTGAAATGTATCAGCGGACTCTCTCCTTCTTTCATGTTCAAAATCAGCTACACCAGGCCTTACAGAATCAAGAATTAGTCCTTGTCTATCATCCGATTATTTCCTTAGCAGATAATTCTCTTAACGGTTTGGAAGCTCTGGTCCGCTGGCACCATCCTCAAAAAGGACTGCTTGTCGCTGATGATTTTATTCCGGTGGCCGAAGAAACGGAAATAATTCTTAAGCTAGACCGCTATGTATTACATCAGGCCTGTCATCAGCTAAAAGAGTGGCAAGATAAAAAATTACTGCACCCTTCATTTAGGTTACATGTCAATCTATCAGCCCAACAATTAACCCAAGGAGATTTTATTGACTATTTGGATGACATTCTGGCAGAAACGCAGATTGAGCATCACAATCTAGCGTTTGATATTACTGAATATGGGTTAATGCAAAAAACAGATGCGGTGATGGTTACCCTGGAAAAGCTCAAACGATACCAAATCATGGTGAGTATTGATGACTTTGGGACAGGCTCATCTTCTCTCAGCTATTTGTATAGCTTAAAAATCGAAAACTTAAAGATCGATCGTTCCTTCATCCTGCAAATGAACAATACAGCTAAAGGACTAAAGGTGATTAAAGCCATTGTTAATTTAGCCCATGAGCTGGGCATGACCGTAACTGCTGAAGGCGTGGAAAACTCGGTGCAATTGGCCACCCTGGAAACATTAGGCTGTGAATATATGCAAGGCTATTTGTGGGGCACACCTGTAGATAGCAGAACCATTACGGCTCAGCTGTAACAGAAAGGAGAAGAGCTGTTTATCCCCTTCTCAACCAAAACCTGATTACCATTAGAGCAACCGCCATCACAGTCACAAAAACGGCCATCACTTTACTTAACAAAGAACGATCGGTATCGGCAAAGTCTTCAATCGGTAAATACAGCATTTGAGCGCCAACAATTTCATTGAGTTTCCAACCAAACCCATTTTCGGTGCCATAGTGCTCAACCAGATTGGATTGAGCACGGCTTCTTTATAGGAATAGCGTCGATGTATTTATAAATAGTTCTTTTGTACTTATTTACTCCTCAGGTATGATAGGTTTCGTACCCGGATGCTTCGCTCAGATGGATAGCGCTGCCACGATTCCAGAAATACTGCCAGGGATTGAGTTAAGCGAGGAGCAGTGGGAGACACTGCAGTCCATTGAGGAATTTTTGCAAAGTCAGTCAAAGCTGTATTTGATGACAGGCTATGCAGGCACTGGAAAAACGACCCTGCTACAAGCCCTAGTCACCTACCTACGGGAGCAGGGCTGTGATTGGCCGATTGTGTTGACAGCTTTTAGTAATAAGGCCACTAAGGTTCTGAAAACCATGGCAGCTCAGTGGGATCTGAAGGTAGAGTCGCTGACCTGCTGTCGTTTGCTCGGGTTGAAACCGGTGATTGATACAGGCAGCGGCGAACAGATTTTTAAGTCGGTCAGTGACCAGCATAATCAGGTGCCAGACTATCGGCTGGTGATCGTGGATGAGTGTTCCATGATTAACCAGGAAATGTGGAAGCTGCTAGTGGAGGCCATTTCTCGGCTAGATATTCCCACCCAGATGCTGTTTGTGGGCGATCCGGCTCAGCTGCCACCGGTCAATGAAACGGAATCCTGCTGCTTTAGCCAGATTATGCATCAGTCGTCCCTGACTCAGGTCATTCGCTATGGCGGGGCAATTGGAGTAATTGCTGATGATATTCGCCGGAATATTGAACGGGCACAGCTACCGAGGTATGTCAGCGATGTCAGCGAAGATCGTACCGAAGGCTTTTTTGTCCTCCCCAAATATCCCTGGCGCGATGTACTTATCCGCGCTTTCACCTGCGACAACTACAAAGCCGATCCCAACTATGTCCGAGTCTTAGCTTACACAAATCAGCGAGTCAAAACATTAAATCGCGTCATCCGTCGCGCTATTTATGGCGATGATCTAGAACAGTTTGTGCCTGGAGAAAGACTGATTGCTAACAATCCGTGCCTTGAGGAAGGAGGGATTATTTTGCAAACCTCAGAAGAATGTGAAGTATTAGAAGTCAAGCCTGGAAAAATAGAAGACCTGCCCATCTGGGAACTTGCTGTTTACACAGAAGAAGGTAAATTCCAGACTCTCAATGTGCTGCAGGAAGTCAGTATCCCCGAATATGAGAGACGTTCACGCGACTATGCTAGCAACAAACAATGGGAGATTTTCTGGGAGTTTCGACAACAGTTTCACGATGTCAACTACGCATACAGCCTGACAGTACATAAAAGTCAGGGTTCAACCTTTCAGGATATCTTTGTGGACCTGCCAGACCTGATGAGAAACTCCAAGGTAGTCGAGCGCAATCAGCTATGTTATGTAGCGTTTACCCGTGCCGCCAAACGGGTCTTTATTTACCAGTAAGGGCTACCGAATCAAATCTAGGCCAAAACAGTGGCCCCATTAAAGTAGTCCTGTAGCTGCTGATCGTGATCGTGGGCCAGATTACCACGGGGAATGTCGTCTACTGCAAAGGCGGCAATTCTCATCACCTCAGCCTTATCTCGAATATGGAACTCGCCATCCACGTAGGCTTCAAGGGCGACACAGACTGAATCAAATCGCGGGTCACGCTCTGGGTGAGAGTATACGCCCACTAGACGACCGATGCTTAAGATATCTAAACCGGTTTCTTCCAGTAGTTCACGTTTAGCCGAGGTGGCAATGTCCTCACCCCAATCCACTAAACCACCGGGCAACCCCCAACGACCGCTATCACGGCGCTGAATCAAAACAATACGGCCATCAGGCAAAATCGGAATCACACAGGTACCAACCAAAGGCCGCCGTAATAGTAACCCTAACAGCGTGCGTAACGGTCGCCAGAATTGTGGCATGGGTTCAAAGCTCGTCGAGTTCAGCAAGAAGTTCAACCGGATGTTTTTCAGCTTTTACTTTGCGGTAGATCTTCTCCAGACATCCATCTGGGTCAATCACAAAGGTACTGCGACTGATGCCCATGTATTCCTTACCCATAAACTTTTTTAGACCATAGCTACCATAGGCAGTGGCCACCTTAGCGTCTTCATCCACCAGCAGTGGAAAGGGCAGGTCATGTTTGGCAATAAACTTTTGATGGGATTTGGCATCGTCTGCACTGACGCCTAAGACAACTACATCTTTTGCCTGATAGGCTGAATAGTTATCGCGGAAAGCACAGGCTTCTTTCATACACCCAGGGGTATTATCACGAGGATAAAAATATAGCACTACACGCTTACCCTTTAATTCTGCCAGGCTAACAGTATTCCCGTCAGCATCAGCCAAACTAAAGTCCGGAGCGGGATCGCCAACTTGCAAGGTCATTGAATCTGAGAGGTCTAAGGTTGCCCTTAAAATTGTATACCGTCTAGCGGAATGCTTGGGTGGTAGTGCCGCCAGGAAGCTCACAGGAAGATGGATAGGGCTCTTGTAGCTTTGATTAAAACTTGATACCCTCTTAAAAAGACCGATCGGTCTTTTAGTTGCTTGATTGAATTTTCTGTGTCAAAGGCTCAAGTCACGAGAGAGCATATTATTCAACAGGCCGCCGTTGTCTTTAATCAGCAGGGCTATGCAGGGACATCTATGTCCGACATTATGCAGGCAACAGGTCTCAAGAAAGGAGGTATTTACAACCATTTCAAAAGCAAAGATGACTTGGCTGTAGCTGCATTTGATTTTTCAGTGGGGCTTGTGCAGACCCATTACACAGAAGCTTTACGAGGGCAGCGCCACGCCATTGTGCGTTTAAGGACTATGGTGGCAGCGTTTTGTTCTTTAATGGCGAACCCTCCAACTGTCAAAGGAGGTTGTCCAATTTTGAATACAGCGATTGAAAGTGATGATACCCATCCCACTCTGCGTCGTCAGGCTCGTCAGGCCATGGATAATTGGCAGCGCCTGCTGGCCAAAATCATTACCCTGGGCATTAAGCATCAGCAAGTTGATGCCTCTACGGATCCTGAAGCCGTGGCTACCGTGATTATTTCTACGTTAGAGGGGGGACTAATGATGACTCAACTCTATGGTGCACCTGATCATTTGCGCCATGCTCAGCAACATTTGCTGGACTATATTGAAACGCTGAAAATCTAAGAATTCAATTCTTTGCCAATATCTACGTATTTTTTTGATGTCAAAAAGACCGATCGGTCTTTTTGACGAGTACCTTTTAATCCATAGGAGGCAACAATGCTGACGTTTTATTACCATCCCCTATCTCCAATTTCACGTCGAGTCTGGCTAGCCTTACTGGAAAAGGAGATTCCATTTAAGCCGGTGGTGGTGGATTTACCGAACAAAGAACATTTACAGTCGGAGTTTTTGGCTTTAAATCCATTCCACCATGTGCCGGTGATTCAGGATAATGACTTTCGGCTGATTGAGTCCCTGGCGATTCTTGATTATTTAGAACTTAAGTATCCCGAACCGACTTTAGTGCCTTCTTCTTGTGAAGCGATCGCAACAATGAAAATGCTGCAACTAGTGATTGTAAATGAGTTGATGCCCAAAATTTCCCAGGTGATCATGATGGCTGAACGTCCCCTTGCCCCAGGGTTAAACGAGCAGCTCCATCAAATTATGCAGTTTTTAGAAGCTTATTTAGTTCAACACACATACTTTGGCGGAGATACGCTCAATCTGGCAGATATTGTTGCAGGAGCAACTATTCCGCTATTTCAGCGATTAGGCTTTTCCCTCGCACCTTATCCGGTCCTGAGCCGTTGGTGCCAGGCAATCACGACTCGACCCGCCTGGAAGGTATCCAGCCCTAGTGATAGTGAGCTGGAAGCCTGGCAACAGGTAGTTCGACGGTGGATTCGGGTCAGTCAAAAACGACGGCAGCGGCAGGCAGTCTAGGGCAGATCGGTGTGACCCATAAGGTAGCGATCGCACTCCCGTGCCACCCCGCGCCCTTCATTAAACGCCCACACCACCAGGCTTTGACCACGACGGCAATCACCAGCTGCAAACACACCAGGAATAGATGTCGTGTACTGGTTATATTCAGCCTGAATATTGCTACGGCCATCCTGCTCTAGTCCAAGGGCATCAATCAGGGGCTGCTCTGGCCCCAAGAACCCCATGGCCAGCAGCACCAACTGAGTCGGAATCACTCGCTCTGACCCCGGCACCTGCTGCATGACAAACCGCCCTTGATCGTTCTTTTCCCAGGCCACATCGACCACATGAACCGCCTTAACATGGCCATTGTCATCGGCCTCAAACTTGGTGGCCGTAGATAAATAGGAGCGAGGATCGTCACCAAACTTGGCGGCCGCCTCCTCTTGACCGTAGTCCATCCGATAAACTTTGGGCCATTCGGGCCAGGGATTATTGGCAGCCCGCTCAGCCGGAGGTTTAGGCATAATTTCTAGCTGCGTCAGACTAGTACAGCCATGGCGAATCGACGTGCCCACACAGTCGGTACCCGTATCACCACCGCCGATAATCACCACATCCTTACCCGCCGCAGAAATCACATGTTCATTCTGGGTAGGATCGATGACCGCCTGAGTGTTTTTAGTCAAAAACTCCATAGCAAAGTGAACACCCTGAGCATCACGCCCTTCAATTGGCAGATCCCGTGGTCGCGTCGCCCCCGTGCAAAGAATGACGGCATCGTATTCCTTAACTAAATCCTCGGCAGGCAGATCCTTACCAATCTCGGTGTTGCAAATAAACCGCACACCTTCTTGCTCCAGCAATTTCAGCCGACGCATCACAACTGCCTCTTTCTCAAGCTTCATATTGGGAATGCCGTACATCAGCAATCCGCCCGGTCGGTCGGCCCGCTCATACACAGTCACCAGATGCCCAGCTTTATTCAGCTGAGCCGCTGCCGATAGACCCGCTGGCCCAGAACCAACAACAGCAACCGTTTTGCCCGTACGCTTAGCCGGAGGCTCTGCCGTTACCCAACCTTCTTCCCAGCCTTTATCGATAATGGCATGCTCAATATTTTTAATCGTGACTGGTGGATTATGAATCCCCAGCACACAGGACCCTTCACAGGGAGCTGGACATACCCGCCCGGTAAATTCAGGAAAGTTATTGGTCTTATGCAAACGGTCTAGGGCCTCTTTCCACAAACCACGATAAACCAGGTCATTCCACTCAGGGATGAGATTGTTGATCGGGCACCCACTGGCCATACGGTTAATGGTGTTGCCGGTATGGCAAAAGGGAGTGCCACAGTCCATACAACGCGCCGTTTGATTGCGCAGTTTCTCATCCGGCAAGAGCGTATGAAACTCCCGCCAATGATGAATTCGCATCAGCGGTGAGACATCTGGTGCCATTTCGCGAGCATATTCGAGAAAGCCTGTTGGTTTACCCATGGGAGAAATCGTCAGTAATGAATAGTGAGTGATCCAAAGAAAACGTTTTGAGTTTGAAGTGCTGAATTTTGAACTGAGGAAGAACCAGCATTTTTAGAGACTAGTGAACAATCTCACCTCTAAATTCAAAACCCAACACTCAAAATGTGTTAATTGCCTGCGACCCGTGCAACATCTTTAATGTTGGCTTCAAACGCCGCTGATAAAGCATCATCGCCACTCAGGCCATCTTGCAATGCCTGCTGCAGAGACTGAATCACTCGCTTATAGTCGCGAGGGATTACTTTGACAAACTTAGGTAAGTAAGCGTCCCAAGCATCCAGAACTTCTTTTGCCTTACGACTACCGGTATAAAGATGATGTTTGGCAATCATCTCACGCAGATCGGCAATCTCCTCTGCTTCCTCCAGACGTTCTAAATCCACCATCTCGGTGTTGCAGCGTGTTGCAAAGTCTCCAGTTTCGTCTAGCACATAGGCAATACCACCACTCATGCCCGCTGCAAAGTTGCGACCAGTTGAGCCTAGGACAACAACTTTGCCACCCGTCATATACTCACAACCATGGTCGCCGACAGCTTCCACCACCGCATGCACACCAGAGTTCCGGACACCGAAACGCTCTCCAGCCATGCCGTAGATATAGGCTTCACCACCTGTTGCTCCATAGAAAGCCACATTACCAATAATAATGTTGTCTTCAGGTACAAATGTGGAGGCCTTGGGTGGATAGACAATAAGCTTGCCACCACTTAAGCCTTTGCCGAGATAGTCATTTCCATCTCCCTCTAACTCCAGAGTCATACCAGCCGGGACAAAGGCACCAAAGCTCTGACCAGCACTGCCCTGGAATTTGAGACGTACGGTATCTTCTGGCAGTCCTTCCCAATGTCGCTTAGTAATTTCATTACCAACAATGGTGCCCACTACCCGGTTGATGTTACAAATCGGCAACGTGGCACTAACTGATTCACCATTTTCAATAGCAGGCTTACACAGATCCAACAACGTGGTGATATCCAGAGACTTCTCTAAACCATGATCTTGAGGGATCTGGCAGTAGCGTCCTACACTGTCATCGACATCAGGTTGCTCCAGAATCTTGGAGAGATTAACACCTTTTGCTTTCCAGTGCTCAACGGCTGACTTGACGTTGAGCCAATCGGTATGGCCTACCAGTTCGTCAAAGGTGCGCACACCTAGCTGGGCCATAAGTTCTCGCACATCCTGAGCGATAAACTGCATAAAGTTCACCACGTGGTCAGGATCGCCGATAAAGCTCTTACGTAGCTGTGGGTCTTGGGTAGCAATGCCAGCGGGGCAGGTATTCTTCTGGCAAACTCGCATCATGATACAGCCCAAAGAAACGAGGGGCGCGGTGGAAAAGCCAAACTCTTCTGCCCCCAGTAGTGCAGCCATCACTACATCGCGCCCGGTCTTCATTTGACCATCGGTCTCGACCACAATGCGACTTCGCAGGTTATTCAGAACCAGGGTCTGATGGGTTTCTGCCAGGCCTAGCTCCCATGGCAATCCAGCATGCTTAATCGAGGTTTGGGGAGAGGCTCCAGTACCACCATCAAACCCAGAAATTAACACCACATCGGCATGGGCTTTGGCCACACCAGCCGCAATGGTGCCAACACCCACCTCAGACACCAATTTGACGTTGATGCGGGCACTACGATTGGCATTCTTCAAATCGTGGATGAGCTCAGCTAAATCCTCAATAGAGTAGATGTCATGATGGGGGGGTGGCGAAATCAGACCGACACCGGGGGTGGAGTGACGGACTTTGGCAATCCAGGGATACACCTTACGTCCCGGTAGCTGCCCCCCTTCGCCAGGCTTTGCACCCTGGGCCATTTTAATTTGAATCTCTTTTGCTTTGGAGAGATAGAGACTGGTAACACCAAATCGGCCCGAAGCCACTTGCTTGATCGCGCTGTTTTTGGAGTCACCTCGCTCGTTGGTCCAGGTAAATCTCTCGGGATCTTCACCACCCTCACCCGTATTCGATTTACCGCCCACCCGGTTCATGGCAATGGCCAGGGATTCATGGGCTTCTTTGGAGATGGAACCATAGCTCATGGCCCCAGTTTTGAACCGACGAGTAATCGCTTCAATCGGCTCTACCTCATCAATCGGGATAGGCTGACGTGCCTTGAAATCCAGCAATCCTCGTAAGGTAAAGTGCTGTTTGCTCTGATCGTTAACCAGATTGGCATAACGCTTGTAGGTGTCGTAGTCACCTGAGCGCACCGCCTGCTGCAACGTGTGGATGGTATCTGGATTAAATAGGTGGGCTTCACCCTCTTTGCGCCATTGGTAGTCACCCCCCACATCTAGAACAGGAATATCACCTCGCTCAGCAAAGCCATGGCCGTGGCGCATAACCGCCTCTTGAGCAATCACATCCAGACCAATGCCTTCAATCCGGGAAGCAGTCCAGGTAAAGTACTGGTCGATTACACCTTGATTGAGGCCGATGGCTTCAAAAATTTGGGCACCGCGATAGCTTTGCAGGGTAGAAATGCCTATTTTAGAGGCAATTTTGATAGTGCCCTTAGTGACTGCTTTGATGTAGTTTTTGCAGGCATCGTCAGGGGTAATGTCCACCAGCATGCCATCGGCAATCATACCTTCAAGGGTTTCAAAGGCTAGATAGGGATTGATGGCGCTGCAGCCGTAACCTAACAGGACGGCAAAATGATGCACTTCGCGGGGCTCACCAGATTCAAGAATAATGCCGACACGGGTACGGGTACCCTCGCGGATCAGATGGTGGTGTAGTCCAGATACTGCCAGGAGGGCTGGGATTGGGGCATGCTCAGGGTCCATGCCGCGATCGGACAGGATAATTAAATTGGTGCCGGTTGCGATCGCAGCATCCACCTGTTCAAACAATGCCGCCATCGCCGACTCCACACCCTGGGCACCCGCCTTAGGATCAAAGAGAATCGGCAGAGTCAGGGCAGCGAACCCAGGCTCATCCACACTTTTCAGCTTAGCCAGATCATCATTACCAATCACCGGCGTCTTTAGCTGAATCAACCGACAGCTATCAGGTTGCGGGTCCAGCAAATTACGTTCTGACCCCAGAGTAGTGACCGCTGACGTAATAATCGCCTCACGAATAGAGTCAATTGGCGGGTTTGTCACCTGAGCAAACAGTTGTTGAAAATAGTCGTACAGCAGCTTAGGCCGATCTGACAGCACAGCCAAAGGCGTATCAGTCCCCATAGAACCAATCGCCTCCACCCCATTCTGCGCCATGGGTGTCAGCAACATCCGCAATTCTTCAAAGGTATAGCCAAAGGCCATCTGCCGCTGACGCAGCGTGCCACTACTTGACGCTTCCACCTGGGGGATTTTTGCAGACAATGTCGGCAAGGTCAGCTGATGCTGATCTAGCCACTGACGATAGGGCTGAGCGTTAACAATCTCTGACTTGACTTCTTCATCACCAACAATGCGGCCAGCCGCCATATCCACCAAGAACATGCGCCCTGGCTGCAGCCGACCTTTTTCCAAAACCTGCTCTGGTCCTACAGGCAACACCCCGGCCTCGGAGGCCATAATGACCCGGTCATCTTTGGTCACATAGTAGCGAGAAGGTCTGAGACCATTGCGATCCAGCACAGCCCCAATCATCGAACCATCGGTAAACGCCACCGATGCTGGGCCATCCCAGGGCTCCATCAGACAGGCATGGTACTCATAGAATGCTTTACTCGCATCATCCATGGACTCATGCCCGGTCCAAGGCTCGGGGATCATCATCATCATGGCGTGGGGGAGCGATCTCCCCGCCAACACCAACAGTTCTAAAGCATTGTCAAAAATGGTCGAGTCACTGCCATTAACATTAATGACTGGCTTCACCTTAGCCATATCATCACCAAACAGCTCTGACTCAAACATCGACTGTCGAGCGATCATCCAGTTAATGTTGCCGCGCAGAGTGTTAATCTCACCGTTGTGGGCGATGTAGCGATAGGGATGAGACCGCTCCCAGCTAGGGAATGTATTAGTACTAAAACGAGAATGCACCAAAGCTAGAGCGCTTTCAAACTCAGGATCGCTTAAATCCGGGAAAAAGTCTCTCACCTGGGGCGGTGTCAACATTCCCTTATAAACCATCGTGCGACACGACAAACTAGCCGGATACCAGTAGGTATCGTGCCCAGACTTACCAATAGCGGTGTAGGCCAGCTTACGAATAACATAGAGCTTGCGTTCGAAGGCCAGCTCATCTTCCAGATCAGCCGAACGTTCAATAAATACTTGCTGCATATGGGGCTCACTCGCCTGAGCCGTGGCCCCTAAGGCACTATTGTCTGTCGGAACATCGCGCCATCCCAACACCTTTTGCCCCATCTGAGCTGCCACTGACTCAAACCGACGACGACTCTCAGCCCGAACCGCTGCATCCGGTGACGTAAAAATAATGCCTGCCCCATATTGACCTGGAGCGGGTAACCGAAACCCCTCTACCCTCGCCACCTTCTGCAAAAATTGATGGGGAAGCTGCACGAGAATACCAGCACCGTCTCCGGTGTTCGCTTCACTACCACAGGCTCCACGATGTTCTAAATTGCAGAGAATTTGTAGCCCTTGTTGCACAATCTCATGGGAAGCTAGTCCCTTCATTTGCACAACGAACCCGACTCCGCACGCATCGTGCTCAAACTGAGGATCATACAGACCCTGCTTAGGCGGCAATTGGTGACTAGTCATAGAAGTGTTTGACAAACGCGCAAGTATTGATTAAGAATTCCCAAGGGCAGCTAGAGAAACTGAGCTTGTCGGGAACGCCACAGTAACACAAGCCGCTTCATCAACATCGCCCAAGACAATTCAAGATGAGTTTTCATTCTCTAACGAGAAAAGCAGTTTTGCACTAATCCTTAATAAAACTGTCAAATTGTTAAACGTGCTGTCCTACCATACACGTCTACTTGACAAGTCCTTCTAATGGACCATTCGTGAGCGGATCTCGCAGATTGTTGTTAAGCGCAGATGTATCGACCTATTGAATGTTTAGTTTTGATACAAAATGATCTGATTCATGTTGTTTTTTGGGTTCTAGCGACGTTCTCCTGTTGTTCTGAGATCTTTGCCGCACAATAGTATCCTTAGTTACAAGGCCAGCAATAGTTAACTCAAGGAGTCTCATGGAAAAGCTTTCTCCCACAATCATCTATGAGAACTTAAATGATCTAGAAAAGGTTGATACAGTGACCAGCGCTCGCTATCGGCAGTTAGCCCAGGCTGTATTAGCTGATCTCTCCGTTAGTGAAACCCTGCGACAGAATATTGCAGAACGCTTACAACAGGCTAATCACTTATTAGCCCTAAAAGATGTTGATGGTGATGAGAGTTACTAAATAAAAGGCTTAAGGTTTGAGTTCAGTGCTGGCAATCCTGTAAGTAGGTCAGCGGCAGTTAGTTTTGCCCAAAATACAGACTGTCATTGACCTACCACCCTGCTCGGTGTCAGGGTGGTAGGTCAATGACAGCAATCTTCTTGTGGCCTAAGTGAGGTCCTGCCACCACCAGAACGTCATCTATCGTTGATCAAGTCAAACGGCCCTGGGAAACAGTCGGTCAATTTTTGGCTAGACAGATGAGCCGTCATTGGATGCGTTGGGAATCGATGGCATTGATTCTGTAGTGCTGGACTACTGAGTTAACAGTAGTCAGCCTGGCAGGGGCATCATTCCATGGCACATCGTAGTCAGCAGATTATATGGAATTCAATAGTTTTCATTGGAACCATCCTCATCACAGGATTGACGAGTAGCTGCACCCATCAACCTACAGGCACAAGGATAGCGGAGGTTCCACTCCAAGCAATAGAGCAGGAAATGGCAACAGAGCAGCGGTCTCCTGATGATACGACTCGCTATCGAGCCGCCGCCCAAAGGACAGCTATCACTCGACTTTACGATGCCAGTGGCAGGGAACTGGCCCATTTTGAAGGAGAATTTATCAGCTTTAGTCAGGATGGGCAATCCCTTTTAGCCTATGCCGATGGCGATTATTCCATAACTCAACTGTATGACCTGGCTGGGAACAAGCTGGCCAGTCTGAACGGCGGCTTTAGAAAGCTGAGTCAGGATGGACGGTGGATTATATAGTTTATGCCGACAGCGATGCTAGTACTCGACTCTATGACTCCACTGGCCACGAATTAAGCACGTTTCGGGGCGACTTTCAAGGCTTTAGTCCCGATGGTCAACAGCTGGTCACCTTCTCTTATGACGATGCGACTACACGGCTTTATGACACCAATGGCAACAGACTCGCCAGTTTACCAGGTAGATTCCGAGGCTTTAGTCACGATGGCCAGTGGCTGATAGTTGATACGGGAGATGACTCCAGCACTCAATTTTATGATCAATCTGGTCAGGAAATCGCAACCTTTGAAGGTGGGTTTAGATACTTTAGTGAGCACCAACAACGGCTGATAACCTATAGCAGGCTGAACACTCGGCTTTATGACACCAATGGCAACCCACTCGTGAGCTTTCCAGGCGAGTTCACACACTTGAGTGAGACGGGTACACGGCTGGTGATCTATTCCTACGACGATTTAGCCTACCGGGTTTATGACAGTACTGGCTCACAACTCGCCAGCATACAGGGTGCCTTTAAGGGACTCAGTCATGATGGTCAGCGACTGGTGAGTTATGCCTACGATGAGGCTACCAACCAACTCTATGACTCCACTGGCAAAAAACTAGCTAACCTTGATGGTGAATTTAGAGGCTTTACGGATGATGGTCAGCAGCTCCTCATCTATTCACCTCAAGAACGGTCGACACTGTTTTATGATTTGAACGGGAACCTGCAGGATATACGTCTTAAAGGACGATTTAGTGAGTTTCATCCTCAAGATGATCTGTTGGTGACAACCCTGATGGACCAAGATATAAGCCGGGTTTATGACCAATTAGGTAATTTTTTGGCGGAATTTCCTGGCTCTGTTTTTGATACACAAGAACAGTTTGGTCATGAGCTGGATGCGCAAATAGATGAGGTACTTGGGTTTACCCCTGATGGCAAGCATTTGCTCACCATTGATCAAGATGGTGTGGTGCATCTATGGCCCTTGAATTACCTCTGATGGATCAAGCTTATATTCTGATAGAGCAACAACTCCTTAGAGAGAGAATACTGCGGAGGGTATGTCAAACGTATCTAATATGGTGAGTTCTCTCTATTCTGTTCCCATGGGTTCAACCGCTTCCATCTCTTCTGCAGACTCTTTCTCTTCGGAATTCTCTGCTGCGATTTCCTCGATCATTTCTTCAGTGGCCGTTTCTTCACTGGCTGCCAGGCCTAAGAGAGCATTGATCTGAAACTGTTGCGCACTGCTAGATGTGCTTAAGCTTAAGCTGCGAACTGTGCCAAAATAGCTACGCAGACTAACAGCCCAGGGGTCGGTCGTTTGATTAAAGCCAAAGAGATTGTAGAAAAATGACAGGGTGGAACTGGCATTGACATATACGTAGCCGTTGTTAGGTGTGGGGAAGCTATCCGTTGCATTACGAAAGGTGCTATGACTACTGAGGGAATTGAATCCTGCAGGCACGACCAAACGCTCCATCGCCCCACTACCGCTGGTGAATGCCAGCGTATCGTCCGTGAGCCAGGTGTGCGCCAGTACGCTATCCATCAGCCCGTCGCCATTCACGTCGTACTGCCAGTTGACCACCGCATGATCTGCGATCGCAGCTGGCAAGGCTACCTCTTCACCAACAACATTATCTAACGCAGTCAGCGCAGTTTCAGCCGCCGCACGGTTGCTGGTTTCCAGTAATACGCCAGCTTCTAAGCCCACACCAGGAAAAAACGAATTTAATAATCCAGAACGACTAGGAAACAAAAATAGACTGTACTCCCCATCCATCCAGCCCAAAATCTCGGCATCCAGATCTAAGCCAGTTGCCAGGGCGACAATAGACCGAGCCGTTTCAATCAACCCGCCAGTCACCTCATTGATGGAAAATGCTGACGACACATCGTCCCAGAAACCGCTGATATCATAGCCACTCCCCATAAAATAAGTCGCTGCCGGTATTAGCCCCAGAATCGAGTGATCGGCATTCGGTGACGGCGGTAGATCCGGCAGTGCGCCCTCAGTGTAAAGATGCGCTTCGAATTGCATGCCCTGGGCTTCGGGGTAAATTAGTGCATCAAAGGTGACATTACTAAATAAGTTAGCCACAGCAGCCCGTTCGCTCAGACTGGGCCGCGGAATCGGCGGTAGTCCAAACCCCTGAAATGGATTGCTAAATTCGAAGCTGAGCAGCTGACCCAGATTGCCATATACGGTAGCCAGACTATTTTGGGCCTGGGGATGGTTTTGAGTTTTCTCAAAACTAGGGTTATTCGTCAGCGTTGGCCCTCCTTGGGTCTGGTACTCAATCCACTGTCGAAGACTGTCTATATCATCTGCAGCCACAATGTAATTCCCTAGATGGGCAATGGCATAACCGGGGATGGTATAGCCATCTGCAGAGTAGTCCGGGTCGGGGAAATAGATGTAGGGAGGTTCGAATTGGTGGTAAGCGCTGGGGCTAGGAGAAACAGGGGAGAGTTCGACAGGTTCTGGCTCAGGAAATTCTTTTAGTTCAGAATCTTCAGGAAACTCTTCCCACGAATAGTCTTCATAGGGAACAAACTCAGAGGGCCAAAGCCAGATGGGGAATGTTCTGTAGGAGTGCTGTTCGGGTAAGGCACCTCTCACTTCTGCCAGGGTAGGGATAAAGTCAAAAAAGGCGGCGGCATCCTTGATGGGCAAAACGGTGACGAGCCGCTCAACAGGATTGATGGTGCGAATACTGGGGATGGGGAGGAGCGCGATCGCAACTCCATCCCCGACCCATGGCTGCACATCCTCGCCATAGTTCATCCCTAATGGCAGCAGCGGTAATGCCTGGGGACTAGGATCAACACCAAAGGACTCACTCAGCTGACTAAACAAAGCATATTGTTTGAGCGCAGACCAGGCATCCTCACGGGTATTGATAATTATTGCCGCCGGGGTATCTATCGGCAAAATATTAGAAATAATCGGTGGCGGTGGAGCCGACTCAGGCAGCAATTCTTCTAGAGTGGCCTCTAATTCTGTCACATCAACCGTAGGTTCGGAGAATTCGTCCACTGGCTGCTCAGCCTCAGGGCTCTCAGGCAACTCCTCCTCTGATTCCAGTGGCTCTGACGATGGCGCAGACTCCTCAACCGGCTCTGAATTTGCTAACGATGGCTCTTGGGCAGCCAGAGGTGTGGCCAAAAAAGCGAATGCAAGCGCTGCCGTTCCCCATCGATTAATCACAAAAAAACTCCTGACTAATTAACAACTAAAATAGGTGACTCAACTTAACCTTGAACCTTGTCTAAGCGAGCACGGTTCGGTCACAGGTTCGGATTGCCATCCCTGTCCCGTTTTTGCTTTTCTCAGTACTATAAGCATAATGGCGAAATCAAAGGGTTGAGATAGTATGAATCAGTTTAAAACTCTTGCGTTGCTAAGCGTTCTCAGTGCTCTGCTGATCAGCATCAGTTACTACACGATTGGTGGTACTGGTGGGGTTTTCTTTGGCATCCTAATTGCGGCCATGACCAATCTAGGGTCCTGGTTTTATTCCGATAAGATTGCCCTGGCTGCCCACGGAGCCCAGCCCGTCAGCCGAGAAGCAGCCCCTGAGCTACATGCCATGGTGGAAAAGCTAGCAGAAAAGGCTGACATCCCTGTCCCTGGAGTCTATCTGTTACCTACCCAGTCCGCCAATGCTTTTGCCACTGGTCGCGATCCTGAGCATGCCGCTGTAGCCGTTACCCAGGGCATTATGCAAATGCTGCCCGCCGATGAGCTAGAAGGGGTGATTGCCCACGAACTTAGCCATATCATGAACCGCGATACCCTGACCCAGGCGGTTGCAGCAACCATTGCCGGTGCGATCGCATTTCTAGCCCAGATCCTGCAATACTCCATGTGGTTTGGCGGCATGGGTGGCTCCCGCGATGACAACGGTCCAAATCCCATTGCCCTAATAGCCACATTGTTCTTAGCACCGATGGCAGCCACCGTGATCCAGTTAGGGATCAGCCGTACCCGCGAGTTTGCTGCCGATGCGGGAGCCGCTCAACTCACTGGCAACCCGCGTGCCCTCGCCAGCGCCCTCAAGCGTCTTGAAGCCAGTGCTAGACAAATGCCCATGACCGGCAATCCCGCCTATGAGCCTTTAATGATCATGCACGCTGTACCCAAGCAAATGTTTAGCGGCTTATTTTCCACACATCCATCAACAGACCAACGGGTAGAGCGACTGCTGGAACTCGAAAAAGAACCAGTAGGGGCTTAACGCCATCCATGCTCTCCTCTTCAGAGGATGAATGAGAGACAACCAAATAATCTTGTCAGACCACTTCTGTTGCTAACAGGAGTGGTCTGAAGGCTTTTACGGCCAGGCTGACAAGAGAACAGTATCTTCAAGGGGCGAGCAGGTCTGCTTTGAGACAGGCAAGACCATGAGTTAAACAACTGTTATAGCTGCAGTGCTACTTCTGTCCTAAGCCCACAACCCTGATATCATAAAGCACCTACGCAGAAGGACTTGCCTGTGATACCACAACAACCTCGCAACACGTCGCCACAGCCTTTACGTTTCCTGTGGTTAACATTTGACTTTGCCAGTTGCTTACCCACACCAACAGACAACATCACGCCACAGCTTTTTCTGACCCTGATGGCTCATCCAGCCATTAACCAAATCAAACGATTTACCACCCAAGCAGAGCAACTTGGCCCAGATGACATCGCCCAATGGGAACCCGGCATCTTCACATTACAGGTTTATCGTTCCAGCCTGCTCGATGTCTTAACCCAGGTTGCCTCACACTTAACCCCACATTTAGTCCCAAAGGATCAAACTGCCGAGCAAGTCACCATGACAATCTATACCCAGCTGGGCGAACGCCACTACCCCACCACCACCAGTCTCAGCCTCAATGGTCTGACCAGAGCAGCTCAAGACATTGAGACCATGGTCTGCCAGCACGAAAACCCCTAGGTTACTACTCACAAGCAACAACCTAGGGGTCAAAGTCGTATAAAAGTTTAATAGACCGCTACGCTGGCATTAGCTGCAAAACAAGCGCACGACGATCAAAAGACTGGATTTTACCAGCTTCTTTAAGATCCTTAACAATCCGTTCTAGCAACTCCAGGGCTCGGTCGCGATGCTGGTGTTCTCGTCCTCGCAAGCGCACTCGAAACTTAACAGAATCTCCCTTGCCCAACCACTGAATCGCCTGGTTAATACGCAGTTGATAATCAGACTCACCAACATTGGGGCGAAACTTCACCTCCTTAACTGTGGTGCGTGCGCTCTGTTTCTGGCGTTTCTTTTGCTGATACTGGAACTTACCATAGTCCAATATCTTGGCCACGGGGGCCTGCTTACTTTCAGAGACTAGAACCAAATCTAGCTCTACCTCTTCAGCCAACTTGAGCGCATCCCTAGTGTCAGTCAGACCACGATTATTATTTTCGTGATCAATCAGTAATACTTGTGGAGCTTTAATCTGACGGTTTATCCGATGTTTCTGTACGATAGGTCTTTCCCTCTTTACTTAGAACTCGACAGGACTAAATGGACAAGGTCGTTGTCAATGCATTAGATAGTAATTAAGCTAGACTCGATACGAGCAGCCATAGGCTATCTGCGCTTGAACAACTTAACGAATTTCCTAATCGTAGCTTACCGTTTCAATAATGCAACGGATCTACAGTAATGATTGTGATTCTGTAAAGAATAATCAATCTACCTTATATGGCTGTTCGACAGACACACTGGTATGCTTCCAGTCTACGCATCAGTTTCAGCAGTGTGTAGTTGATCAATAAAGCTTATCACTTCAGGTTCAGTGGCGGCCGCCTGCGCCCAAGCTTGGATAGATGGCAACGCTTGAACTGCGTTTACAAATGTTTGAGCTGCAGGTAGCAGATGAATTTGATAGGTAACGAACCTGAGAGCAACGGGCGCATAGGCAACATCAGCAAGGGAGAAATCGCCAAATAGCCAGGGACCACCATAGGTTTCATAGGCTTGGGTCCACATTTGCTCAACTCGGTTAATTTCCTGCTGCGTTGCGGGTTCTAAGGTGGTGCGCTCTACGGGAATACGAGCCCGAATATTCTGAGGTAGCTGCTCACGAATGCCCAAAAAACCACTATGCATCTCAGCTGCAATTGAACGAGCTGTTGCCTGAGCCTTGAGGTCGGCAGGCCAGCCAATGGCACTGGGGTGTTGCGATCGCACATAGCCATAGATAGCACTCGTATCCCAAACCGCAATATCCCCATCCATCAGCACCGGCACCCGCTTAGCCGGACTATATTGACTAATCTGCTGCCAAGCATCCGTAAACAACGGCAACCGAATTTCCTCAAACGGCAGATCGCTTGCAGTCAAAAACAGCCACGCCCGCAAAGACCATGAAGAGTAGTTCTTGTTACCAATAATTAACCGAAACCCCATAGCTAATCCCCAAAGTGCAAAGATGCTACCATCCGTAAGCAAATTACCAACTTACCCTTAACTATGGCGCTCCAGGTTTACGGCATTCCCAACTGCGGCACCTGCAAAAAAGCTCTGAAATGGCTAGACGATAGCGGTATTGATTATGAATTTATCAACACTAAGGAGCAGCCCCCCAATCGTGAGCAAATTACCGACTGGGTCAACACATTAACAGCTCGACCGATGCGTAATACATCTGGCATGTCGTATCGAGCCTTAGGAGAAGAAAAGAAAACCTGGAGCGATGAACAATGGATAGATGCTTTTGCAGAAGACGCCATGCTGCTAAAACGGCCTCTATTTGTCAAAAACGATCAGGCTGTATTGGTAGGCTTTCGAGCAAAAGAAGCTGAGTTACAAGCAAAGCTGGTGATGGAGTAACCCCATGGGCGAAGCTAAACGCAGAAAAGAACAAGATCCCAACTATGGGAAAGTCGCTCAAAAGCGACCTAAGGCCAAGCGCTTTAAGTTTGATCCCAAACGCATTACTCCAACAGAAATGATCATTTGGGCCTTACTTTTTGGCGGGACAGCTGCAGTGTTCTTGGGAACGTACTTTTGGCAGTAATACCAAGAAGTGCCACATCTCTATGATGAATGTGGCACTTGCTATCAATCTTTAATTAGACAGGATGAGGCAGGTTCTAGCGCTTTGGTCGTTCCTCCCGAGGACGTGCTTTATTGACCCGAATCTCACGACCGAGCCACTCAGCCCCATCCAGGGCTTCAATAGCAGCATCTTCTTCAGCATCTGCAGACATCTCTACAAATGCAAACCCGCGAGGACGACCGGTTTCGCGATCCATAGGAACAGTTACTCGCTTAACGGTACCGTAATCAGCGAATACTTCCTGAATATCTTCCTGCGAAACCGTGTAGGCGATATTCCCTACATAAATGGACATGGACCTTCTCCAAACAATTAAGACGAAAAATTGACGAGAGTAACACTTAGACAGCTGGCACCCAGATAGGTCTAGACAAACTGACTAGCAGCAATTGACTGCTCATCCAGGGCCACCTTAACACAGAAATTCGGGCCAGAATCGTTGTCTAGACGACTTGTGAGGAAGGCTTGATATAAATACTTTCGTATTCCAGCCCTCAGGTTTCTATAGGAACAATTACGAGGTCTATCTTGGATGTGTCCCAGGCAATCTACGTGAGAATAACGCCCAAATCTCCACAGGGATCGTCCTGTTTTAGGTCAAGCATTAAAATTGCCTGATTTAGCTCGCTTTCACTCCAGTGGGGGTGCGAAGTTTGTAAGGTGCGACGGCTGAGCTTTTTCAGTGGCTTCTGTAGCCATACGTCTTGAGTATTTGTAGTTTTCAGGGTTTTATTGAGCATCATAAACCACCTATCACAGGGGGTTGGGTTAATTTTATCCTAGCGATTACTTCAAGCAACTTTGGTTAGTTACCGTACGGTTTACCGAAACTTTTTGAGGGTATCCCAGGTTAGAAGCTATATTATGCGCTCAACATATCGATGCCCCTGGCTTTGAATCATCTCCTGCCGATGACGTGGGATTCACAAAGCCCTATGGCCCCGAGGGAGCTTCACCTCCCTTGGGGCCATAGAAAAAGACCCAGGTAGCAAAATCTTCTGAAAAGTTCTCAAAGCGGTATTCTACACCTGCTGGCACAAATAAAACCTCTCCTGGCTCAAATCGCTGTCTGCAGGTGCCATTGATAAATTCACCTGTACCTGAGACTACAACATAGATCTCATCGCGGCTGTGGGGTTGCTGTTTGTCTACCAGCCGGGGCTGATAGAACTCAACCGTAAGAGAACCGTGGCGTAGTAACTCAATAAATGGAGATTCCTGCTGTGCCCAAGACTCTTTTGCATGGGCAACTGTTAGCCGTATGTCTATGCTCTGCTGCATCTCTATAGATACCTAAAGGTCATATGATCATTTTCACCTCTACTATCGGCTGATAAGTAAATAAATATGATGGACATAGACTTTATTCAAGCGGGTGACAGCTGGCAGAACTGGCTGTTTACCATTACTTATCTCAGTTTTTTGCTATTTGTAGTGTGGCGAGTGATTGTGTCATCATCCAAACCATCAAAATAGTCAGGATGCATCAGCTATGGTGGAGTATTCGACTGAGATGGCCAAGGTGCCAGCACGGGTTGCTTGGCTGCAAGAGGCTACCTGTCTCAGGGTGTTGCCGGAGGAAGTGCTGGTTGCGATCGCAACCCACCTCACCCCAGTCTCATTCCAGGCCAATCGCCGCTTGATCTTAGAAGACACCCATCCGCAAGCACTATACATCCTCAAAACAGGCCAGCTAGAGCGCTACCGCACCCAGCGCACCTCCATGGCCCAGACCGTAGAACTGTTGCCGGGGGTGATCCTACACCTGCAGGAAATTCTGCTAGACCAGCCGACTGATTACACCATTATTACCCTCAACGATTGCGAACTATGGCAGCTATCTGCCGAGCGGCTTAAACAGATTGCCGACGAACACCCCAGCCTCAACCAGCAACTCTCCGAACTACTCGCCGAAGAAGTCGAGCAGCTGTCTGCCCAACTGCTATATGAACAAGAACGCCAGCAAGAACTACGTCCTTACCTGGTCCCCAGGGTCAGTCGGGGTGTAGTCGGTGCCAGCCGCTATGCCCAACGTCTGCGCCAGGCCGTACGGACAGCCGCCAGTGTCATGCCCGATGAACACGGACAGCGTGATCCAGTGCTGATCTTTGGTGAACCGGGGTTAGAAAAAGACAACCTTGCCGCCCTCATTCATTTTGGCTCTGACTATAAACAAGAGCCCATGATCAAGGTGAATTGCAAAACCTTGCGGGCGGTTGACTTGTTTGGACGCGGCGAGAGTCGACCAGGACTGCTTGATTGGCTTGACCAGGGCACCCTGCTGCTCAACAACATTCAAGACCTGGACCCCGAGCTGCGCCCCGCAATTTTGCGACTAATCAAAACAGGACAGTATCAACCCACGAGCCAGGCTGGCAGTGCACCACCAACCGTCAAGGACAGTACGGCCTGGATCATGATGATCTCAGAAAAAAGCCTGACGCCCTTTGCCAATCTGGCCAAACAAACCATCAAAACTCCCCCCCTACGTGTCCGCAAAGCCGACATCGCAGCCCAGGTCAACTATTACATTCAGCTGTACTGTCGCAAAGGTGGGATCAAGAAGCCCACTTTAACCCCTGAGGCCCTGCGCCGCTTACAAAGCTATGATTTTCCAGGCAACCTGCGGGAACTAGACAGCCTGGTACAGCGGGCAATTGAGCAGTCAGATGGCAACCCTCGCCTGAATGAGGAAATCTTTTGGTCAGCCAGTGAACAACAAAGTCGATTTCGCATCAATCTACTCAATGCCTATCCACAGCTACGACAATTTTTGCGCAGCCCCTGGTGGCCCGATCGGATCAACTTTGGCTTTACCAGCTGGTTCTATGCGCTAGTTGTCGCTTTATTATTTCTAGGTCCTCAAACCCGTGATACCAATATCGCCCTTAATTTCTTTTGGGCCTGGTGGTGGCCGTTAATTTTGGTATTGTTTCCATTTGTAGGTCGGCTATGGTGCGCCGTTTGCCCCTTTATGATTTATGGAGAGATCACTCAAAAGCTATCTCTCTGGATTTGGCCTCGACGGCTAGGAGAATGGCCCAGGCAGTGGGCTGAACGCTGGGGCGGCTGGATTTTATATGCCGGGTTTGCCGCTATTTTAATTTGGGAAGAGCTGTGGAACTTGGAAAATACAGCTTATCTCTCAGCCTGGTTACTATTAATTATTACAGCTGGGGCAATGGTCTGCTCCGCCCTATTTGAGCGGCGGTTTTGGTGTCGCTACCTGTGCCCCATTGGTGGCATGAATGGACTATTTGCCAAACTCTCCATGACAGAATTACGGGGACAAACAGGGATTTGTTCAGCTACCTGTAGTACCTATCAGTGTTATAAAGGTGGACCGGCGAAAGGGGAAGGACAGGAGACTGGCGGCTGTCCGGTATATTCCCACCCGGCACAGCTGGTGGATAATCGCAACTGTGTGTTGTGCATGACGTGTTTAAAGGCGTGTCCCCATCGGTCGGTGGAGTTTAATTTACGACCGCCCGGCATTGAGCTATGGACCACCCATACACCAACGCATCATGAAGTGGCGCTGTTGCTATTGTTATGGGGCGCGGTGTTTGTGCATCGGCTGCCAGAGGTAACAGCACAGCTGGGAATTTCAGCCATGGTTGAGGGGTTTGGAGGACATGCGATCGCAACCATTTTGTTACTGTTTGCGCCATGGCCTCTAGCCTGGGCAACCCACAAACTCACCCAGCTAATTCGACCTCGGCTTGCAGCCCGTCCATTTATCCAAGTCGCCTATGGCTGGCTACCCATCGTCCTCTTTAGTAGTCTGGCCCATTACTTACGCCTCGGTCTTACCGAAGCAGGTCGCATTATCCCTATAACGTTTGCCAGTTTTGGCGTTGCCACTACAGGGCCTATAGTCGTTGCGCACCCGGCAGTGATTGCATTTCTGCAAGGCGTTAGCCTAATCTTAGGGGCCTGCTTCAGTGTGTTGCTAACCCAGCGTATTGCTCAACAGCCGTGGCTGAAGCTAGCGCCCCTACATCTTCTCACTCTGGGTATGACAGCTATTTTATACAGAATCATCGTTTAAAGCGCTTCAACCCACAGCCAAATCTGGTAATCATCATGACTAAGCTACTAGGATAGAAGAGAGCATCTGACATTTGACCAGCAGTAGTTAGCAAGTCGTTCATGACATTTCCAACACCATTACTAGACACAAGGCTAGCAAGGGAAAAAGAAAAGAATGAAGCAGATCGGCAGAGATTATTGTCGTCAGCGTTAGAATGGCTGCAAACCCATGGAGCTACCTACGGTATTACCCACGGGTATATTTTTGGATCTGTGGTTGAACCAGGACGCTTTACTCAGACGTCGGATATTGACATAGCGGTGGATACCTGGAAGACGGGTGATATTTGTGGCTTGATGGGCTATCTATCGTTACATCTAAACCGTGATGTAGATGTAGTACCCTTAGACCAGTGTCATTTTGCTGATAAGATTCGCCGCATCGGAATGCCATGGAGCGTGAACGACTCGCTGGACTCACCGCAGAAATTAACGGACAGTGGCGACTGATCGAGAGAGTCAGCAATCGGTTGCAGGCACGTGTTGATGAAGGGCTTGATACGCCAGGACAGCTGGATAGCATAGCTTATCAGATTCACAACTTGTACTGCTCTATCGAAGATTTACTAAAGCTCATCGCGAATGCCTTTGAGAATCGGATCGGCACCAGTAGTGAATGGCATCGGGTTCTGCTATTACGGCTAAGCCAACCTGTAGAGGGCATCAGGCCAGCTTTTTTATCTGAGGAAGCGTTTGACGCGCTGAATAAGCTGAGAAGCTTTCGCCATATGTTTCGCCATGCCTATGGCACTGAAATCGAGCTGAGTCAGCTGCAGCCGAATATTGATACAGCATTACAGGCCAGTCGTTCTGTAAAACAAGATATCGGTCAGTTTCTAGAGAAGCTGACAAAACTGGCAGAGTAGCATAAATCTAAATTCGCTCACCTAGTTCAAAAGGGACTATTCTGTAGGGGCAGGTCTTGTGCCTGCACTGGGATAACGATTGCTATGGATCAGGATCTCGTACTGGTCAATGTCTGTTTATGAAGCTTGTTGTTTATCTTGGGAATCATCCGAAATCTCGGTTATCTGCGGTGGATATCGAAGGGCAATCACAAGGGTGTGCCCCTATGGAGATGGCCATGGTTAATCAAGGTTAAGGAATTCGGATTTAACCATCTCTTGCAAGATTAAGTCACCCCAAAAATCGTAAAAAAATCGAGGCGCTTCGCGCCAAAGACGAGAGAAAAGAATTTGGCAAAAAGCGTAAAAGGGTAAGAGAGAAAAGGGCTATTGAAGAATCCTGGGGGGAGCACTCACAACTCGAAAAGCGACCTCGTCGTAGTGGTAGTCGGGCAGAAAGAAGATGTAGCGACGGGCAGAGCGACAAGACTCTGGATCGATGAGCCAGGAGCCGCCGCGTATTACACGAGAAGATGACTCATCATCAGACAACCATGGAGAACCATCAGAAGGATAATCATAATAATTGCTATGCCCATGATCAGCACACCATTCCCAAACATTTCCGTGCATGTCGTATAGGTCCCAGGCATTAGACGAGAAACTACCCACCGCCGTTGTCTTTTCCCTGTAAGTGCCTCGCTTCTCTTCCTTACGCCCCAACCCCATTAAACCTTCACTAACAACAACAGTTTTTCGAAAATCACAATTTACTTGTTCCCCCGTGATCGTATCTCCAAAGGAATAGGGAGTATCCGTCCCAGCCCGACAGGCATATTCCCACTCTGCCTCACTGGGCAAACGATAGGCACGTCCTGTTGCCTGGGACAACCGCTGACAAAACTCTACCGCTTCATACCAGCTGACTTGCTCCACTGGCAAAGTAGCCCCTTTAAAGTGCGATGGGAACGGCTCTAATTCGCATTCTACTTTTGGTAAAGCTGCTACCTCAGTCCATTGAGCCTGGGTAACTGGATACTTACCTAACCAAAATTCAGACACTGCCACCAAATGTTGAGGGCGTTCACTGCTATCACCTTGTGAGTCACTGTCAGGAGATCCCATCCAAAACTGCCCTGCCTGGATTTTGACCATTTCTAACTCAACACCATTGCTCAGACGCTCTGTAAAATCATCTGTAGATGCCTGCTCCTTTACCACTGGTGGATCAAGTACCGTAGGTACATCAATAGGCACAGGTTTTTGAACAGCATCTTGTTTTGCGGGAGCAGGCTTTTGTTCCAAATCACCCTGTTGCTGACGACCTGCAATCACCCTAAGCATTCCTTGAACCACATCGAGCAATGCCTCATCCCAGTCATCCCATCTCGTGACGGGTTTGGCATCCTTGGGCAATGCCTGCAGCTTACTAAAGGCAGACCCTTGCCAGTAACAGGGCTTCATAATCACAGGAATCACCCTAGCAGTACCAGCATTATGACGAGCCATGGCCCGCTGCATTTCCTTATCAAAGCAATAGTCAGATGCAATAAACCTGGGTGTAATCAGTAGCAGAATTATTTCCGCCGATTCTAATCGTGTCTTAATTTCCTGTTCCCACTCCGCCCCAGCTTCAATCGCCCGATCTTGCCAAGGTTTGATCTGCCCCTGACGAATCAAAGGAGCTAAATGCACGTACAGCTCATCTTTCAAATCCTCATCCTTATGGGAGTAAGAAATGAAAACATCAACGGGTTTACCCATGCTGGAAACTGCTATAAATATGGCTTTAATAGCTCAATTATAGAGGCGTCTTGAGCATGTCCTGCCATCCTTACAGAACCATATGCAGTACAAGCCTTAATCGCTACCTGAGCTACCATAGACAGTCAAAGACCTGCATGAGTTTGTTTATAGCACCGATAGATAAAATGTTATGTCGATCAGCACTGGAACAATTAAGCAAGATCTTGACGAACTCACGACCGATCAGCTGCAACAAGGCATAGATTTCATTGCATTCTTAAAGTTTCAGTCAAAACGTCGTCGCCTTTTACTGAATCCTGAGCAATTAGCTCCATTAGCGACAGAATTGGCTGAAGCAGGAATAAATGATTACGCTGACATGCTTCGTAGAGAAGATGAACCATAAACATGGAGATCACGACTCCATGCAATCTAATTTTCTGGCTGCTTGGATAAGCGCCCGTCTTCCATATAGATAATGCGATCAGCAATGTCTAAAATGCGGTTGTCGTGGGTGACGAGTAGAATTGTACAGCCTTGTTCCTTGGCCAGCCGATACATGATGTCCACCACGTCACGGCCTGATTTTTTATCGAGGGCCGCTGTGGGTTCATCCGCCAGCACAATTTTAGGATGACTGACTAGGGCACGTGCGATCGCAACCCTTTGCTTTTGTCCACCAGAGAGATCTGCCGGATAATAATCCACTCTCTCTTCCAGACCGACCTGTTTTAGCATGTCTGCAGCGCGACGATGACGATCTTCTTTAGTAAATGTCCCCTGCACTTCTAAGCCCATTTGCACATTCTCCAAAGCCGTGAGACTCCCATGCAGATTGTGAGCCTGAAAGATATACCCATTATTGCGTCGCGCTTTGACCAGAGCAGCTTCACTAGCCTGACATAGCTCATGGCCTACCACATTTAAACTACCAGTCTGGGCTGAGCGCAGACCGCCAATGAGAGTTAACAGCGTAGTTTTACCAGACCCAGAGGGACCAGTCATAATCACAATTTCACCCGCTGCAATTTCTAAATTGATATCAAACAGAGCCTGCTTGCGCAGCTGCCCAGACCCAAAATAATGATCTAGTTTGTGAACAGAAATAGCAGATGTAATAGTCATAATAAACAATCACATAGGTAAGAGGATTGCACAAAAATAAAGTTCCAGGTTGAGGCTGTAGATGGGTAGATGAGTGATGGGGTAACAGGGGCCGTTGATTCTCGTAGTTCACATCAGAAAATATCAGCCGGATCAGCCGCATGCAGACGACGAGTGGCAATGGCCCCCGACACATTACACATCACCAACGTCAGCAAAAACACCACAAATGTCCGGCTCACAGGCATCGCAATCGGTAAGGCTGTGGCCGCTGCTGTCAGCTGATAGGCTCCCAGGGCAATTGCCAAACTTGGCCAAAACCCTAAAAACGAGAGAATCAAGGCTTCTTCAAACACCACGCCGAGGAGATAACTGTTGCGATATCCCATCGCCTTAAATGTGGCATACTCTGCCAGGTGACTATTCACATCCGTGGACAATACCTGATAGACAATCACCACACCAACAATAAAACCCATGGCCGTTCCCAAGCCAAACACAAAGCCAATGGGAGAGTTTGCTTGAATCTCAGCTAACTCAAACTCAATATAGCCCTCATGGGTGAGCACTAGTACATCGTCAGATAACCGAGACATTAATTGTTGTCTGACCTGCTCAATGTCATACCCAGACTCGACATTCACTAATCCTAGACTGACCGCTCCCGGCTGACGTTTTGGAAAAAAGCGCAAAAAGTTTTGATCGCTGGTGATTAAGGCTCCATCATCGGAAAACGATGCCCCGACCGTAAATAGCCCGGAGATATGCGCCGTATTGACCCCAATCTCCGTACTCGCAGGCTGCCCCGCTGCTACCTGGGCAATCATCTCTTGATAATCCCCCCGTGAGGCCTGGTCAAACAACACATGGTAAGGCATCCGAGTGGCGGCAATCTTGGCATTGACTTCCGGTAAATCAAAAGCGGGACGATTGGGATTCTGCCCCACAATCATCATTGATGTCTTTTTGCGAGTCTGGGGATTTCGCCATTGCACAGAGCCGATATAGAGCGCATCAGCGGCACTCACCCCTGGCACATCTTGGGCCTGGTATAACCGTCGTCTAGGAAAGGTGCGCAGTTGACCAAAGTTCTTGGCCTGGGTGTTAATCAGAACAATATCTGCCTGTAGCGTGCGAGGATACTGGGTGTTGGTTTTATAGAGCGCGTCTGAGAAACCCAACTGCATAAAGATCAGCACGTCAGCAAAGGTGATACCTGCGATCGCAGTCAACAACCGTACCGGATCGTGTTTCAACTGCAACAATCCCAGGGCCGTTCGTTCTTGCAGCGCTTTGACAATCTTGAGAGGATGCATATTCTCTACTCCATCTGAATAGTCGTCGTTACCTGTAAATTGGTCAGCGCCGCCACCGTCTCACTATCATCCTCATCCATCTGAATATGCACCTCGACCACTTTGGCATCGATGTTTGCTGCCGGGTCTTCGTTAATCACATCCTGAGCTTTCACCTGCAGACCAATACGCTGAACTGTTCCCTGCAAAACTTCGTCCATGACGGGGGTTATTATCGCCACCGGCTGACCGATTTTCACCTTGGTAATATCGTCTTGATAGACATCGGCCACCACTAACATTTGCTGAGTTTGACCCAGGGTAGCAATACCGTCATTACCAATGGTCTCTCCTGCCAGGGTGTGAATCTCCAGGACCTGGCCATTGGCAGGAGAACGTACATAGGATTGGTCGAGATTGGCCTGGGCTTCGGCAACACTTGCGATCGCAGACTGCACCTCTGCCTCTGCTGCATCCACGTCCACCGGACGCACTTCCGCAATCCGGTCGAGGGTAGCCCTGGCTTGGGTAATCTGCTCTTGCCCCGTTGACTCAATCCGACTGAGGGCCGCTTGGGCCTCCTGGAGCTGACGCTGAGCCGTCGTATAGGTCAGCTGCTTACTATCTCGCTGGGAGGCAGACACCGCCCCTTGCTGATAAAGCGTCTCATAGCGTTGGGCCTCCAGCTGGGCATTTTGCACCTCAGCATCTAGACGGGCAACCGTTGCCCGTTGAGCACTGACATTACCCGCCTGATTTGCCTCCAGTCGGGCAATTTCTGCCTCCTGGGCCTGAATTTCCCCGGTCTGGGCACCGGCTTTTACCTGGGCTAGTTGAGCGCGGGCGATTTGCACCTGCTGTTCGGCTTTTTGGAAAGCAGCTTCCATGCGATCGTGATTATCCAAAATCGCAATGACCTGTCCCTGCTCCACCACATCCCCCTCTGCCACTAAAAGCGCTTGAATTCGACTTTCTTGAGCAGAGGTGGGAGCCGTCAGCTGAATGATTTCTCCCTCCGGCTCTAAGCGCCCCAAGGCCGTTACAGTAGTAATTTCCGGCAGGACAGCTACCGGCTCTTCTTCTGGAGCCTGGATGCCGCGCCATGCCATCACACCCATGACACCCAAAATCACAGTCCCTAGAACAACTAACCAACGGCGGTTTATAGCAACGGATTGATGACGTAACACAGTTAGATTCATAGAGTTTTTGTCACTCAGCATGGCTTTATTTTACTAAACCGTTTAGTAAAGTCAATACAATTCCACCATTTAGTAAAATTAGATGCCGTACCCGGAGCTGTTTGAGTGACCCCCACTGTCCCATCTGCCAACTCAGATCCCAAAGTTGACAAAGCCAATGCCATCTTGGCAGGGGCCTTTGAAGTATTTACCAGCCAGGGGTTTGCAGCAGCGAGTATGGCCCGCATTGCCAAAGCAGCAGGCGTATCGAAACCGACGCTCTACAGCTACTTTCAAGACAAAGAGGGGTTATTCATCGCAGTAGTGCAACAGCTGCTGCACAAAAGCAATCACATGGCATTGAGCTTGCCGGTGGTGGCTGAAATGCCCCCATCCCCTGAAGCCCCATTGCGCGCCATGGCCACCTCTTTTTTAAGTGAAGCGGCTAGCAATAAGCCATTCTTGACACTAATGCGGTTGATTATTGGCGAGTCTGAGCAGTTTCCTGAGCTGGCTCAAACATTTGTGCGGGTATTAACTAAACCTTTTTTAGAAAAGCTCACGGCCTATCTGGCGAACCATCCTCAGCTGGAGTTTGCCGACCCAGAGGTTGCAGCTCGGACATTTGCAGGTGCGATGGTGCATTACTTGATTGTGCAGGAGATGCTGGGTGGGAAAAATATGATGCCGCTGGAGTGCGATCGCATGGTCGACGGCCTCATCGACCTGATGATGGCCGGAGGTCACTACCAGGCAGAAAGCACCCAGTAGAAGAACGGTATGGTGATGACTGCCCTTAGTCATCTCCCCAATGCTAGAAAGCATCATCTGGATACTCCTCACAGGCTTTTTCGCCGGACAGCTCGCTCGCAGGCTCAAAGCTCCAGCCCTGGTCGGCATGGTTCTCGCAGGCATCTTGCTCGGGCCTCAGGTTGCCAACCGACTCAGTCCTGGAGTACTAAATGCTGCCGACTCCCTGCGCACCATCGCCGTCATGGTGATCCTGATGAAAGCGGGGCTGGGGCTAGATCGCGACAAATTAGCCCAGCAAGGTACCGTCGCCCTGCGCCTTGGCTTCTTGCCCGCCACCTGCGAAGCCATCGCCGTTGCCCTAGCCGCTATCTGGCTTTTCCAATTTGATTTAGCCACCGGCCTCCTGCTCGGCTGCATCCTCGGAGCAGAATCTCCCGCCGTCATCGTGCCCGGCATGCTACGGCTCAAGAGCCTGGGCTGGGGCGTCAAAAAAGGCATTCCCGACGCTATTTTGACCGGCAGTGCCCTGTCCGATGTGCTGCTATTGCTGGTGTTTAGTCTATTGTTAGCCTTTCTCACCCAAGAAACCGCTACAGGGATGACATTGGGCAGTCTCAGTCTCAGTCCTGTACAACTACTACCGCTACAGGTTGTTCTACAAGTCAGTTTAGGAATTCTGTTAGGCTGGCTCACTGCTCGTTTCTTAGTGATATTGCTAGCCAAACAAAACTGGACCCAGAATGCTGTCCAAGATGGCCTTGTTGCCGCCAGTGTTGCATTATTGCTTGTTGTCCTTGCAGAACATATTCCCCTTTTCTCTGGTTATTTAGCCGTTATGGCCACCGGATTCTTTCTGATTGAACTAGACGCTCCCCTAGCAAGGCGACTCAGAGAAGGGTTCAACAGTCTATGGATTATCGCTGAGATTATCTTGTTTGTGTTGTTGGGAGCCAGTATTCAGCTCAATGTGTTAGAGGATACTCTCCTCGTTGGGCTGTTAATATTAGCCATCGGCACATTCGTGGGACGATCTCTCGGTTGGTATCTCGCTACGTTAGGCAGCAACTGGACTAGCAGAGAACGCCTGTTTTTACTCTCAGGCAATTCTGCAAAAGCTACGGTACAAGCAGCGATTGGAGCGATTCCCCTAGCGCAAGGTGTTACTGGAGGCGACACAATTCTTGCCCTAGCGGCCCTATCGATTTTAGTTACAGCTCCCTTAGGTGCCTGGGCCATTCCCACCTTTGCACCTAAGCTGTTAGAACGGGGTGAGGTAGACCCAACCAAAGTCTCTGTAAATCGCCATATTGTTCTGCTGGCAGCAGTTGACACCTCTCCGCTAGCTGAGCAAGTTCTCACAAAAGCAGCTGACCTGGCCCGTCGATGTGATGGTGATGTAGTGGTTTTACATGTCTCGCGTATTGACGATCCTCAAGGTATCAAATACTTAAAACAACAGGCTAAACAACACTTAGCCGACATTCGCCACCAGTTTATTACTACATCTGGGGCCATCCCAACGGAAATTCTACGCATCGCTCAAGACTACGGAACAGCCGAAATTGTCATGGGTAAGCGAGGACATCGCTATCTAGAAAACTTTCTCGTTGGCTCCGTTTCACGCACAGTCGTAGAAACTAGCCCTCTACCAGTTGTCATTGTAGAAGCAACGTCAAAGTAAAGTTTAGCGGGCAATGGTTTTCTGCTGCAACCATTCTATGAATGCTGCGCGAGCCATTTCGCCTGATGCCAGTGCCAGTATAATAGTCTCTTGTTCGTTTACCGACGCGCCAATTTCTGCACCATTCAAAATCAGGAAAGTTTCCAATGCCCCATGCCCTACACGTTTGTTTCCATCTATGAACGGATGATTGATAATGATGGCCAATCCTAGGGCGGCTGATTTTTCCAGTAGGCTTGGGTAAAGCTCCTCTCCTCCAAAAATCATTTTGGGTTGAGTAATCGCTGATGCCAATAAACCAAAATCTCGAATACCTAATGCTCCCCCAGATTGTTCAATTATCCTGCAATGTAGCTCTAATACTTCGATTAGCGTTAGATAACGCATCATGCTAAACGCTGATACAGTTCAGCATTTTTCTCCAGGACATAATCAGCTGCGTTGACGAAATCAGTGTTCTGAGAACTTATCCAGTTTTCTAAGCTGGAGCGTAAAAGCACCTCAAGAGGAATACCATGGGCGTTGGCTAACTCTTGTAGGTTTTTTAGATGGCTATCTGGAAGCTCAATGGTGATGGAAGCCATAGGTATTAAATGGGTGACTTGCCTATGTAAAGGATATCATTTGTACCTGAGCAGCTAGTTTGTTATGCAGGTGATATGAACTGTCGTCGTCTCGGATACTCAAAAATAGTTAGCTCTTATATTAGCGCTGCTGTCTAACGCCAGCCTCAGCCGCTGCGAGCGTAGCGAGCGGTCGGGCTGAAGGCGTTCGTTAGGCGATTGATTGCGGGTTGATTTGGTGCCTGGAAAATAATTCTATCCCGACCCCTTTAATTCCGAAAGGATTGTCCGTTCGACCGCTTACTTAGGGCAGATAATTGCTCTAAATCTAGTTCGTAAATATACGTTTTGCCCGATTTGCCAGAAAATTCCTTGAGAAGTGGAGAATAAAAATCACCTTTAACTGAAAATCCTAAATGGTTATAGAAACCATAATTACTTTCAGCATCGGTCTCAAGCACCACCTTTTTTACTTCATTTTCAACACAAGATTCGATGAAAGTATTTACAAGTTCTTTTCCCCATCCTTTCCCCTGGCTATCTGGATCGACTACCAATAGTAAAATTTCACTATCTATCTCATTTTCAGCTTTCCTCCTGTTTGTTTCATGAAGGTAGATCTTATGGAAATAGGATAGTTTTCTTTTTAAGGACACACCTGGAATGAAAAACAATTTGCTCATGATCTTTAGTTGACCGACAAGTCCACTGTAATCTGATTTTCTTCGTGGTAGATTTTCCACTCTTCCAAACAAAAAACCACATGGCTTTTTGTTTACATCAACTACTTTAATGAAATTACTTAGTGCCAATGGACTGGCGACATATATTTGCGAAAAGACCTTAGCGAGTTCTGGTGGGTAAAAATGCTTATCAAAATGCCAAACTCTATTTACGAGATATTGACAATATTCAAAATCTGACTCTCTGTAATTTCGAATCATTTGCTTCTCCTTTATTTTTTTGCTGTCTAACGCCCCGGTTCACCCGTGGCAGATTATTTCAATATATTCGCTGATCAACTGTACTCCATCGGGTGCAACCGGATAGTTAGGCGGAGATCGTAGAGGTAGGCTCCACTTCAGGCCGAGTCAACAGATAATCAACAACAGGCGTCACGACCCCGCTAGGGGGGGATAGACATGCCTTGGCATCTCCTGTCTTAGCGTCTCTGACGATGCCTTGACACAGCCCCCCTTAGGCTAAAGTGGCAGCGCCTTCCGGTTCCTAGCCTTTCTCGCTTGGACCCAGTCAAAGAGGTTGCCGACTGCCTTCTTCAGTACGCCTAAGCGCACGGGATAGTAGTAGTCAGATTCGAACCAGCCCTTGTCTTTGTAGTATCGGTAGTCACAGTTGGTATCATCGAGCTCCAGTCGCATACTCGTTCGGGCCATCCTGAAACCCATGAGCTTGAACAACGTTGGCACCGGATAATCCAACTTAATTAGTCGTTTGTAGAACCGCTTACTATGCCTCGCAATCGCCCTGTCTATCTTCAGTTTTTCCGTCTCTGTCATCGGCTCAAGCGCCGTGAGACAACTCCCTTTGACAGTGTTGAATCCCAGAACTTTGCCGACCCAATCGAGGTAGCGTACAATCTTGTTGCCGCCGCAGATGCCTTGGGTAACAATGCTAGTGAAGGTCTTCCCGAAGAAGCGTGGGCGATGGCAGATAAAGGCAAGCCTGTCGAGGAATATCTTCATGATGGCGGAGACCTGGAACGCGTAGTTCGGAGATGCGAAGACCACGCCATCAGACGCCATCATTTTCTTGATGAGCACATCCCGGTCATCCTTCAAGGGACAGAACTCCTCACCCTTCTCAAAGCACAGCTTACAACCTCTACAAGTTCCAAGTTGATAATCGCTGAGGGCGACGATCTCGCACTCAACATCACCTAGCGATTGCAGGTGATCCATGAATTTGCGGACGGCGTTGTATGTGTGCTTCTTTCGGGCGCTTCCAACGAACGCAGTGACTCTCTTCATGGGCTGACCTCCACAATCTCTCTCCATGCCTATAATTTCATCGAGTTGAGCGGCGCACTCAGAGACAAAAATATACCTCCTTCTTACATTTTGATCCTGGAACAAAAAGGTGAGGATTTTGTGAGGAAGGTAAAGCAACTGGCAGGATCTTGGCTAGATCAAGTCAATAATGGGAAATAGATTTTTACAGCAATTGTCGGTGCCGCATAACTACTATATATACGGAAACTTTCTGGATAATACCTTTCAGACCGGAGTTATCCAGAAAGTTTCTGGATAACTCCCTATAAGCATATCGCCTAGAAAGTTTCTGGATAACACTCTCAGAGTCGTAGTTATCCAGAAAGCTTAACGTCTCTTTTACTAGTTCAAATACTATTGAGCCCACTAAACAATCACACCCATGATGAGTGATGATTTAGTGGATCGCTAAGAATGTTCTTGCCCATTGGGGTCAATATCTGCTGTTTTTGACAGCTAAACCAGAGAAATGAGAATTTTCCAGGTCAGAAGTATCCCCTAAGCGCCTTGATAACAGAGTCATACAGCCCATAACAGCCTGCTTGACGAAAGCCTAACCCCCAGTCTACAGTGACTCAATGCTGCAAGTGCAGCTGTTCTACTAGAACCTAATAACTTGGCACCATCGGTAGGTGCTGCTACACCTAACCGATGGCTGACCCGCGGATTCCAGAGCAATCCTTGGGCTGGGCTTATTATGCCTCAACCCCTGCGATTTGCCATGCATCGCGGGGGCTGAGCTGTTGGGTTCTGGCTTTCCTTATCGTTTCTCTGGAGAACCAGAACCATGTTTCAAGACCCAACCCAGGGCGCAAATGCGCTCACTCGTCAACCTACTCCGCTGCCAGAATCTTCCTACGAAACCGGACGGCATTTGCTGCTGGGCAGTTTGACCTTTGTGCAAACCACCATCAAGCTACTGCATAAACTCAACTATACCGAACCCAACGACTGGAGCCGTCCACTACCCACCGGGCGACCCAATGAAGTGATGGCGATTTTGACCAAAAAGGTGAAGATTAGCTAGGGCTATGCGATCGCACTGTCTCAGGAGGGTGCGATCGCTCTTTAGACACCTGAAGCGGATAGCCCTGTAACGCTAGTATATGGATAGCCATCCACCGGCAATAGAGGGTTCAAGGCATGCGCACACTCACCAAATGGTCAGTCGCAGATTACCAGCACATGAGAGATTTAGGCATTCTCGATCACCGCCGCTGCGAACTCATCAACGGAGAAATTTGGGACACGGCTCCAGAGGGTACATTTCATCGATTCATTAACGATCGCGGTGCCGAGTACCTCAGACGAGTTCTGCAAGGTCAAGCCAAGGTTTTTGAAGCTCATCCCATTACTCTTGCTGACTCTGAACCACAGCCAGACGTTTCTATTGTTCGGCTACCTGATACTCGCTATCTAGAGCGTCATCCTTATCCAGAGGATATCTACTGGCTGGTCGAAGTAGCAGACACCACTCTCTCCTATGATTTGGATACCAAACGTAAGCTTTATGCGTCAGCAGGCATCCAAGAATATTGGGTCATTGACGTAACCAAAAGACAATTGACCGTATTTAGAGACTTACAAAACGGTGATTTTCTAACTCAAAATACGAGCAGCGATGGAATTATTTATCCAATTGCTTTTCCCGATGTAGCAATTGAGATTCAAAAATTAGTCAGCATTCCCGAATAATCATCTGACCAGCTTTTATTCTTTTATACAGATAAAACTTTACCTCGCAAATCACCAGGACCATCCACACCGTAACGCTTTAGCATGGTCGGTGTAATATCATACAGTTGCGCATTCTCTAACACTTGTCCGCCCTTAGGCTCCTTTGGATCGTGGAAAATCATCAGTCCATACTGAGCATGGTTAGCATCGTCTGGCCCAGTATCATTCCCCTTGGCATATAGCTCCCCTGTACCTACACTACCCACAGACCGCCATGCCAGCCAATCAAAATACACCAGCAAATCTGGAGCCATTCCCCGCACCTTTTGATAAGTCTCCTGAGGCACATAGGCCTTCACCTCCATGGGAGAACCATCGGGGTACGTAATCGCCTCTAATTCCTCAATCAGCTGCTTACGAAATTCTCTAAACTCTTTTAGTGGAATTGTTCCCTGAGGTTCTCGTCCCTGAATATTCAAAAAGATCCTAGCGTAGTAACCACCTGCACCCCAGACCTTAGTTTTCTCCCAATCCACCTCAACCTTATCCAGGGCAGTCGGTTCGCTTGGTTTCTCTTTGAGCGTGAGATATCCCTTGTCCATCAGCCATTCATTGATGCAGATGCCCCCCATTAGCGGCTGCGCTCCATGGTCGGATACGACAAGAACAGCCGTATCTTCATCACACTGAGCCAGTAGCTGCCCTACCCGTTCATCCACATGACAGTAGTAGTCATGAATCGCGGTGGAGAATGGCATATCCGGCTGATAGTCTGGATGGCGCGGGTCCATCGGCTTCCAAAAGGCATGGTGAATGCGATCTACACCCATATCCACCAGCATCAAAAAGTCTGGCTGATCTTGGACAATCAGCTTTTCGGCAAGGGTAAAACGCTGGTCACATAGTTTATGAATGTTCGATAGAATTTCCGCCTTATCTTCTGAGCGAAACTCTGGCACATCCATCATGAAATCGGGCATCCAGTTCAGGATCTGGTTGCCTAGTTCCGGTGGATGGGTAAAGGTAACTTGGGGGCTAGGTGTCAGAAAACATGACACCATCGAACCATTCACCTCATAGGGTGGTGATGTACCTGGGACACTCAGAGCTGCCACCTTCCAGCCAGCATCGCCTAAATAATCCCATAGGCGCGGGAAGCGCACAGCTCGACCATCAGCGATGGTCATGTTCTGATAGGCCCGTGTTGCTCGATTACGAAAGCCATAGATACCTAGCTCTCCTGGATCACGCCCGGTCATCATACAGCTCCAGGCGGGGACCGTAATGGCTGGGATCGAACTCTCCAAACGACCGTAACTTCCCTGGCTCATCAGCTGTGAGAGATTTGGCAGATCATCCCGCCATTTCTCAAACACCAGGGAAGGCTCCATGCAGTCAAGGCCAATGATGATCAGGCGAGGAGAAGAAGGCATGGGAAAAACAGCAGCAGCAATAAAAGATGATCGATCGACAAACAAAACCGAGGTTGGGTTGAGGCACGAAACCCAACAATTCCAGCCGTCCCAACATTAACCGAAATTCAATAATTATTCACCGTCTTCCCAAGCCGTCGTCGTAGCACCAGCGTGGCAACTGAAGCAACAACCGCCACCAGCGACAGAATGTGGACCACATTAAACGGTGTGCCAGGAAAGAACCAGGAATCTGTTCTCAGGAATTCAATAAAGAAACGGCCAAAGGGATACCAAACCAAATACAACAGCGATAGGTCACCTGGTCTGAGCTGGTTCGCAAAGCGTTTAGACACCCAATATAAGAACAAAAACCCTAAAAAATTCCACACAGACTCGTATAAAAACAAGGCGTGGAATCGGGTGGCTTCGGGATACGCGATTAAGTCGTTATAGGGGGCTAAACGGTGCTGCAGGTCGATACGTAAACCCAGGGGCCAATTGGTCGGTGGGCCATAAAGTTCTTGGTTGATAAAATTACCCCAACGGCCAATGGCTTGAGCAATGGGCAACCCTACTGCAGCTGCATCTAAATACACCAGTGTGGGCAAACGACGCACCTTGGTAAATAGCCAGAGGGCGATGCTGCCAAAGATAAACGCACCAAAGATATGAATACCACCACCCCAGATTTGTAAAATCTGACCAGGGTTTTGGAGATAGTAGGCGCTATCACCCGACTGGATAAACACATAGTAGAGACGAGCACCGAGAAAGGCTGGGATGAGTACCCAAATCAACATGTCCCAGAAGTCTTCAGGGTTCTTACCACGGCGCTCGATTTCTTTACTGGCAAACCAGGAACCAGTAATTACGGCGGTGGCCATGAGTAAACCATACCAACGCAGTGCAAACGGTCCTATTTCGACAATGGTCGGATCTACTGGGGGATACATATTTACTCTTCTAAATATCCAAGGTCTTTGAGACGGCGACGAACTTCTGGATCGTCAAATCCAGTGGCGCGGGCTTGAGAATATAGCGCCCGATGTTTATCAGCATCTTGACCAAAGACAGAGAGAGAATCTTGTAAGGATTCCACCATCTCTGGAAAAATCTCACTTAGGTCAAGACTCTCGCCAGGATCATCTTGTACGTCATAGAGTTCTGGAGGATTATCCTCGATTTCAATTAGCTTATGGTTACCGACCCACACTGCCCGTCTCGTCTGGTCGCAGGCATGTTGGGAGATAAGTTCAGGCTGACGTTTTTGAATCAGGTTCAGTACGTTTTGTGGGGTGATGGCTTCTGCATAAACACAGTGCTCGGGTTCGATCTCCTCTAGAGTCTTGCCTGTGTTTTGATGCTCCAGGCTGAACTCGGCCTCTTCCGGTGTCGCCAGACCGGCTGCAGCCAGCACCGTCTGGAATAAACAACGGGTGGAAACGACATCTTCGCGTACCGTGCCCCGATCAATCGCATCGTTAGGGTCATGGATAATTAATGGCACTTGCACCAGTTCGTTATAAATCGAGAGACTGTGGCCGATCAGTTGTTTCTCTCCGAGGTGCTCTCCATGATCGGCACAGACAACAATATAGGTATTCTCTAAACGCCCTGACTGTTTTAGCTGCTCTAGGAACTGCCCGACCTGAGCGTCTTGGGCAGCTACCTCAGCATCGTACATGCCATCTAGCGTGTCTTTTTGCTGGCCTCCTAAGGCTCCCATTAGGGGGGCTAGCCAACCGTAGACATCGCTGTTAAACCGACGCAGGTACGTCTGGGCATCGCGATCTTTGAGGACATTGGGGGCAAATTTTTCAATGTACTCGCGAGGGGGATGATAGGGCATGTGGGTGCCCATCAGGTTGATGAAGGTAAAAACGGGCTGAGTTTGATCAACACCTTGACGTTCAATCAACAGTTTGGCGGCATCGTCTAAAGACTTGCGGGTATTTCCTTTAAAGCTGAGGGCTGTTTGCCATAGGGGGACCATCAGCGGTGTAAACGATAATGCCAGCAGCCAGTCAGACCGGGCAAAGGCATCTTGCACTTTGTTGAGGGCCTTGGCAACAATACGTTTGAACAGCTGGCGATATTTATCTAAAAAGCTGGAGGGGATACCGGCTTGATTAGGTCTGGAGCTGAGTAGACCACTGTAGTTGAGAAAGCTGTAAAACCCACGGCGCAGGCCGTTATTGATGACACCAACTAGGGGGTTATTGCAAAAGGCAGCGGTGTAGTAGCCACCGTCTTGCAGCCGCTCTGCCAGGGTTTTAAGGTGGGGTGGCAGCACTGAGTAGGACTGCTGCATCTGATGCTGTGATGGGTATAACCCGGTGAACATGGACGCGTGGGAAGGGATGGTCCATTGGCCGGGTGCGATCGCAACCTTAAACCGAGTTGCCCCTTTAGCAAACGCATCAATATTTGGCGATGTCGGCTTTTCATAGCCATAACACGACAGGCGATCCACACGCTGAGTGTCGAGCACCAAAAAAATGATATCCGGTTGATTTGAAGGCATTGAAGCGCAGGGAGCTTAATGACAAGCAGTACTAGTTCAGTCTAGAGCATCAAGACTCTAAACTACCTGAATGGTGACTGAGTAAAAATTCCTCGACCTGCTTTCGGGTCGGCATAGATGGCTGAGCCCCAGATTTTGTCACCGATAGCGCCGCTACCGCACTGGCCCACACTACTGCTGAACGCAGGGATTTTCCTTCTGCCAGAGCAACGGCTAACCCACCATTAAAGGCATCTCCTGCAGCCACCGTATCCACCACATTCACCTCAAATGCAGGCACATGAAATACCTCTAAATCAGATGCCACCACAGCCCCCTGACTCCCTAATTTGACAATCACAGTCGAGATTCCCCGCTGCCGTAACACCTGCGCAGCCTCCATCGCCGCAGGCACTCCCTTCACCTGCAAACCCACGAGCTGAGACGCTTCTGTTTGATTGGGCGTCAGAATATCCACCAGGCCATAAAACTCTGCAGGCAAATCTGAGCAAGCCGGAGCCGGATCTACAATCACACAATGCTCAGCAGCCCGTTTTGCCGCCGCCTGTACGGCCATCAAGGGAATTTCAAACTGCATTAGCAAAACCGCAGGTTGCGTGCCCAAAGGCAGACGTTCTACATCGGATACATCCACCTTGCCATTGGCCCCAGGCACTACAACAATTTGGTTTTCACCAGCTTCGTCCACATTGATCAATGCCACCCCCGATGGCCCCCGATCGGTCAGGACTAAATTCGTCGCCACATTGGCGGTCTGCAGACTATCGCACAGCGCCACACCAAAACCATCATTACCAACCCGACCCACCATGGTCGTCGGCAGGCCCAGACGAGCCGCCGCCACCGCCTGATTGGCTCCTTTGCCCCCTGGCACCGTGGTAAAGGCTGTACCCAATAATGTTTCTCCAGCCTGAGGCAAACTAGGCACCTGGGCCACCAAGTCCATATTGAGACTGCCAAAGACGATGATAGGCATAGGGTGAGTCGAGATTAGAAAACCATACGCTTAAGGTTCCAAACTACCCCAACTGTCACCTAACCCGGTTAATGGGTCTAAACTCGGGGGAATTTCTTCCTGGGGATCATCTGCTTGCCAGGAATTCGGTGGGCGATCGCTACTCCACGCCCACCAGGCTACACCACATTTACAGTGATAAAACTCTTGCCACTTACGCTTATGGTTGTGGGTATACACAGGGGCTCGGCGATTAATCCAAACAGCCGTGGCTACACTGGCCGATTCACCACAGTGCGGGCAGGAAAACGTCAGGGCATGAGTTGCAGACTCGACCCACTGAGGTGGGTTAGGGGAAAAAGCTTCCATAGATAATTAGGGCGATTCGCTAACGTCTCCTTAAATCAATTATGGTCATGATTTTTAAAAGCGAACCATTCACACCTCGCCCCTTAAATTTTGTGAAAAGACATTAAGAATCTATAGTTAAAACAGGGCGGGCCAGGTGCGTTCCCGGTCAGCTGTAGACCTCTAGCAATAGGCAATTCCCGTGAAGGCAATCACTCTGCTTGGTTCAACTGGCTCCATCGGCACCCAAACCCTGGATATTATTGAGCATCACCCTGACAAATTTCGTTTGGTGGGGATCGCAGCAGGTCGCAATGTGACGCTGTTAGCTGAGCAAGTGCGTCAGTTTAAGCCAGAAATTGTGGCCATCTGTGATGAAAGTAAGCTAGCTGAATTAAAAGAAGCGATCGCAGATGTCGATCCCCAGCCACAAATTTTGGCCGGGGACGATGGCATTGTCGAAGTCGCCCGCTACGGTAACGCAGAAGCCGTTGTGACTGGCATTGTCGGCTGCGCCGGACTACTCCCCACCATTGCCGCCATCGAAGCCGGTAAAGACATTGCTTTAGCCAATAAAGAAACCTTGATTGCCGGTGGCCCAGTCGTTCTACCCTTGGTGGAAAAGCACGGAGTCAAGCTATTGCCCGCAGACTCTGAGCACTCGGCCATTTTCCAATGTATGCAGGGACTGCCTGAAGGTGGCCTACGCCGCATTATCCTGACCGCATCCGGCGGAGCCTTCCGCGACTGGCCGGTTGAAAAACTGAAGCATGTCACCGTGGCCGATGCGGTTAAGCACCCTAACTGGTCCATGGGTCGCAAAATTACCGTAGATTCCGCCACCATGATGAATAAGGGGCTGGAAGTGATTGAGGCCCACTACCTATTTGGCTTGGACTACGACCACATTGATACCCTGATTCATCCCCAAAGCATTATTCACTCACTGATTGAAACCCAGGACACATCAATGCTGGCCCAGCTAGGCTGGCCCGATATGCGACTACCGCTGCTCTATGCCGTTTCCTGGCCCGAGCGAATTTTCACTGACTGGAAGTCCTTAGATTTAGCCCAACTCGCCACCCTCACCTTTAAGGAACCCGACCACGCCAAGTATCCCTGCATCAACCTGGCCTATGAAGCCGGACGAGCAGGCGGTTCCATGACAGCTGTACTCAATGCCGCCAATGAGCAAGCCGTGGCTTTATTCTTGGACGAAAAGATTCATTATCTAGACATTCCTAAGGTGATTGAGAAGGTATGCGATCGCAACCGCGACCACCTCACCGCCACCCCTTCCCTCCAGGACATCCTTGATGCCGACCAGTGGGCCCGCCAGGAAGTGATTAACGTCAGCAATACGCTGATCGAACGTCAGGTTGTAGCCCTAGGCTCATAGGTTAAGATTGGTCAGATTCTAAGAGGAAGTACGACCCATGGGCGACATTGTGGTTGTGATTGGTGCGATCGCTATTTCGATCCTGGTCTTCACCTGGTTAATAAAGGTCGTCAAGGCCACCCTTAAAACAGCCTTTTTAGCAGCCCTAATTTTGTTAGGGCTGCAAATCTTCTTTGGCATCGGCCCCGCCGCCATTTGGGACACCGTCCGCGACTTCATCAGCCAGCAAGCCGGCAACGCCCCCCGGTAGGTTGGGTTGAACAAAACCAAACCCCTCACCACCACACCCACACCTCACCAACCCAACAATCCACCCAACAACATCGTTATCCCCCATCGCACCACCCCGTAGGTTGGGTTGAACAAAACCCAAAATCTCACCACTCAACCCACACCTCACCAACCCAACAATACTCCCCAACATTGTTACCATCGACTGTGCCAGTTTCAACCACAAACAGCAGATTCAAAATAACAACACAGCCATTTGTAGTTTTCTACAAACCCCACCCAAAGCCCAGAAAATAAGACATCTTATCCATTGCAGGCTCAAACCACACTGCAGCCAAAAATAAGCACTCTGAAGTCAACACTTTATATCCCAAACATCGACTATGCCAGTTAAAAAGGCGTAACGATACCATTCGAATATCAAAAACCAGCCCTGTTAAAGTCAAACCGTTGACAGGGTCTCTACCACTTTGTCGAATAGTCCGTCTGAAGTATCAAGCCAACTACATTCAGAACCATACATCACGTTTCTCCCCACATATCTCTCCGTCAGCCTCAACCAATAAAATCTCGGCGTTGCTAAACCCCGGCATGATTCCATCTACAAGCTGCAGATGAATAGCATTGCTGCTAGATCGGTACATCCTCTAAATCAGCAACGGCAAGTCTCAAATTGTTTTAGTTCTTTATCTTCCACATTACAGAATCCAGCAGCCTGGCCAATAATTACCGATATTACAGGGCTGGCAAAAGGTACAGCCTGACTATTCATCATTTTTGAAATCTTCACTATATTGATCATGAAACGCCTTCAAACAACAACAGCTCTATTAATCGCCCTAAGCATGAGTGCAGGCACACTCTCACCCCTGATCACTCCCGCCCCAGTTGTTGCCCAAACCCAAATCCAGTTCACTGATGTTACTGCCAGCCATTGGGCTAGCCAGTTTATCATCAGCCTGGCCGAACAAGAGATCATCGCAGGCTTCCCCGATGGCACATTTCGCCCCGATGAGCCAGTCACCCGTGCCCAGTATGCCGCCATGGTACGCAAAGCCTTTAGCACAAGCTATATACGCAGCTCCACCAGTTTTGTAGATGTCTCAACCAACTTCTGGGCCGCCGGAGCCATTGATGAAGCCTATCGTATGGGTTTTCTATCTGGCTATCCCAACAACGTATTCCAGCCCAATCAAAACATTCCCCGCGCTCAGGTACTAGTCTCCTTAGCCAATGGTCTCGACTATCAAGCGACTACCCTGGCCAGTGCCGACGTTTATCGCGATTCGCAGTCCATTCCTAATTACGCCACTGCCAGTATTGCCGCTGCCACCGAACAACGCATGGTCGTCAACTATCCCGACATCCAGGCATTGCGCCCCAATCAAACCGCCACACGGGCAGATGTAGCCGCCTTTATCTATCAGGCACTAGCCAGCCAGAATCAGGTAGCGACAGTCCAGTCTCCTTATATTGTTCAAGTAAGAAGAACCACAACAACCGCTCAGTCAACCATTACAGAAGGAACAACAATTCCAGTCACTTACACCGACGGAGACAAAATTGTTCTCTTACCCGATGAAACACTGCCCCTCACACTGCAGGTAACAGAAGCGATTCGGGATAATCAAGGCCAGGTACTCATTCCTCGCAACAGCGAAATTATTGGAGAATTACGCCCGATTACTGTCGGGAGCCAGCAAGGCACTCAGTTTATTGCTCAAACTTTGGTATTAGAGAGCGGGCGTCAGCTTGAGCTCCAGGCTCAGTCTAGCGTGATCACCACCACTGAAACCATTCGTCGGGGAGCCAGCGTTGGCGAGGTATTTGCTGGAGCTGTATTAGGTTCTGGAGCTGCTGCCGCCGTTGGTTCGGTAACCGGGGATGATGAGATTCAAACCTGGGAAGTATTGACAGGCACTGTAGCCGGAGCAATCGGTGGACTGTTCTTAGGACGAGAACGAGTAGAAGTGATTTCAGTTAATCCTGATACAGATCTTACACTAACCGTCAACCAGTCTTTAACATTGTCAGAATAAAGAGATTTTTGGTCTGCAAAACACCACAAATCCAATATAAGGGCAATCCTTTATGGTTGCCCTTCAACATTGATAACCACTACACCAACATCTCATCAACCCAACAAATCCAACCCCCATCTACATCAAGGACATCGCGTGAATGATTTTCTAAAATGGTTTATCCTATAGGCTCATAGGTGTTTGGCAAAATCCCATGCTAGCCAACTCTACTACCAATAAGCTACCCGTTGCCCCTGGCGAAAAGCGTGTCGCCCTCAGAGGGCTAGACTGGCTTGCCTACCAGCAGATGAAAGCGTTACTCAATGAACGCACTAGAGCACGGTTAACCTATGATCGCGGCACTTTAGAAATTACGATGCCCTCCGAACCTCATGAGTTCTATGCTCGGCTGATTGAGCTATTTATCCGTATTTTGGTTGTAGAGCTGGGGTTACAGATAAAGACTTTAGGGCCAACCACTCTGGATAGGGAGGATTTAGACCGAGGTTCTGAACCAGACAATGGCTACTACATCCAAAATCAACCCCAAGTCACTGGACGCACAGTTGATTTAGCTGTAGACCCACCGCCAGATTTAGTCGTAGAGGTTGATATTACCCACACGGACATTGATAAGAATGCATTGTATGCAGCGATGGGCGTGCCAGAATTTTGGCGATTTAATGGAAAAGCCTGGCGGATTTATCAGCTGCAGGAGAACACCTATGTAGAGGTCGATCGCTCACCAACATTTCCTATGGTAGCGAAAGAGAAACTCTACGAGTTTTTAGCCGTTTGTCAACAGAACGAAGTAGAAGCCGAAATCAATTTCCGCGCCTGGGCAAGACAACAGAAATCGTAGGTTGGGTTGCTACAAAACCAACCCCATCGCCTACACACTCACATCTCGTCAACCCAACGAATCCGACACCCATCGCTTACATCTCTGCAAAATGATCTAGCAGATCGCGGTGAATAAAGCGATAGCGTCCGCCAATGCGCTGGAGCAAACGACGTTCGGCACAGTAGTTGAGAAAACGGGCATAGTTCCAGGGAGTCTTGCCAGCGCACGTGAGAATAGAACGGAGGACAAAATGTTGAACTAGAGCTAATCACCACCAAGAGAAATACCAAACCACAAAGTGATGACTATCGCTTGGGTCTTTCCCTCGCCCGGTCACCGGCTTGTGGTTGCAGGCTTCCTTGGGCTTTATCAGCTGCTTCACACCCCGTTGTTACCACCGACGCATGGACCGATTGGGAACTAGCCTAGACACTGGCTAGGATGATGTTGTAGCACCATCACTCAATTTGTGCGACTTCGTGTCGCACGAGCTGTGAGCATTTTACAGCCACCCTGATTTTAGTTGCAGGGTGGCTACCTTTTTGGGCGCTTTCCTGACCCACGGCAACGGACGAAAGCGTAAGAACGAAAAACTCCTGGAACCATTGAATTTCCAGGACTCAACACCGTTCAAACTAACTCGTCATTGCCATACCCATAAACCAAAGGAAAACGCCCCATGACCGTACCTTCACAGCCGACTTCCCTACCCGCCGATCTATCCATTACCCTGCCTACTGGCGAAACCATCCGCCATATTCTGCTCGGCAGCCCCGGCGGCATCCGCCAAACTATCCACCTGCTCCACAACCTCAAATACGTCGAGCCCAGCCAGTGGAGCCCTCTCATCGACATCCCCGACCATCAGCTGATTCTCACCCCCGACCAGGGCGACGTCATCAGCATCCTGATGAAACGGTTGTAAGCCATCTCATATCCTCCCCCTTACCAAGCTACCGTGTATACATAAGTCGGAGAATAGCTCTAGAGTTCGAGCCCTCATCCCCCACCCCCTTCTCCCCGTGGGAGAAGGGGAGTCAGCTCAAAGTCCCTCTCCCTGCGGGAGAGGGGTTTGGGGAGAGGGCCAACTCAAGGTATGAAGCATTCAAAGCACTATCTTCTAGATGTGTATACACAGTAGCCCTTACCAAGGGGGAGTTAGAGGGGGTGATACAATCGTAATCGCCATTTTCGATCACTTGTGTGTACACTGTAGCCTTATTTGCCCTCATCCTAAATCCTTCTCTCCGAGGGAGCAGAACTTTGAGGCTACTCTCTAACACGCGCTATCGTCAGACCGTTCTCAATCTTGCTCATACACAGCAGTCAGACTCACATCCACCATCTCAGGGAGAAAAGCCTGTACAGGCACAGCTGCCGCCGTGGTGTCAGGTTCCAAATCGACGACGACATAATCCACAACAGCAAAACGATGGAGAGCCAATACACCAGGAGTATCGACACTTTCAAAAAAAGCAACCCCCTCTACATCCTCGCCTTCAAATGTCGGTAAAAACTCACCCTCTTCGATCACAAAAAACGGCCCACTCGCAGAGCCCATAAATAATGATGGCAGTCCCAAATCAGGACCAACCAGGGATGCCAATTCTTGTGCCAAATCAGCATCTTCAAAGAAAGGAACTAAACGGTCAAAATCTGGATCTGCCTCCAGTTCATCGAAACTGGTAGTGCGAGTCTTTAAGTTGAAGGTTTCGGCACCTACAGTTACGGAAACAACCGGGGGTCTAGAGACGATAGCTGCAATGACAGGCACTGCCGACAGGGTTGCGGTCGTCACCCCTAAACCAACAGTGAGAGCGACAAAAGGCGAGGGAACTGACATTTTGTAAATTCAGTAACAACAGTAAGCTAGTTGACGCACTTACTTCATTGTCAGACAAAAAAATAAAAACGGAAAAAACGATCTGGCCGGACTCGCCAAATACACGAAAAATTCACGAACACCAAGGAATTAAGAGTTAACCAAGGTCTATTTTTGGATGTAGAGGCGTTCCATGGAACGCCTCTACAATCATGCTTCTTAGAGGTGGGGCAAACCATCAAACCCGATCGTTTTCAATGTATTGAAAAGGGCGGGACCAATGCCCACCCTGCCAAATTAGTCTTAGCTCAAAGCATTACACGACAACTTTGACCTTAAACACCAGCCTCTCATTCTCCACATCAACCACAACAGTATCTCCACCTTTGTAATCGCCTCGAAGAATACCTTTGGCAATGGTTGTCTCTAACTCTCGCTGAATCGCCCGCTTTAACGGTCTGGCTCCATATACGGGGTCGTAACCGACATCAGCCAAAAAGTCTAAGGCTGACTCTGATAACGATAGGCCAATCTTTTGATCCGCCAATCGTTTCTCTAGGGCCTGCACCTGAAGTTTGACAATCTCTCTTAGCTGAGACTTCAGTAAGCTATGGAAGATAATCATCTCGTCTACCCGGTTGAGAAACTCGGGCCGGAAGTTGGAACGCAGTGCATCCATGACCCGACTCCGCATTTCCTCATAGCGACTATCATCACCGGCTACATCCAAAATAAATTGGGAGCCGATGTTGCTGGTCATAATGATCACCGAGTTCTTGAAGTCTACGGTGCGGCCTTGAGAATCGGTGACGCGACCATCGTCGAGGATCTGCAACATGACATTGAACACATCGGGGTGAGCCTTTTCAATTTCATCAAAGAGAATCACTGAATAGGGACGACGACGCAGTGCTTCTGTGAGTTGACCTCCTTCGTCATAGCCGACATATCCCGGCGGGGCACCGATTAAACGAGAAACGGCATGCTTCTCCATGTACTCGGACATGTCGATGCGGACAATGGCTTCTTCTGTGTCAAATAGGTAGCTGGCCAGGGCTTTTGCTAGCTCTGTTTTACCGACACCGGTTGGCCCCAGGAAGATAAAGCTGGCGGTCGGTCGATTGGGGTCTGCCAACCCAGCCCGAGAGCGCTGGATGGCATCCGCAACAGCGGTGACGGCTTCGTCTTGACCAATGACTCGCTTGTGAAGTTCGTCTTCCAATAGCAACAGCTTTTGCATTTCTGACTGCACTAGCTTGCTGATGGGAATGCCGGTCCACTTAGAGATAATCTCGGCAATATCAGCCTCGGTGACTTCTTCGCGCAATAGGGTATGACCACTGGCTTGGGATGCGGCTAGCTTGTTTTCTGCATGGGAGACTTTTTCCTGCAGCTCGGTAAGCTTGCCATACTTAAGTTCAGCTGCGCGATTATAGTCGTAATCTCTCTCTGCCTGGGCAATTTCGATATTGACTTTGTCAATCTCTTCTTTAATGACTTGAATTTGATCAATTCCGTCTTTTTCTGACTGCCACTGGGCGTTGAGGGTACTTTGTTCTTCTTTGAGATTGGCAAGTTCTCTCTCTAAGCGTTCCAGACGCTCAATGGAAGCGACATCGGTTTCGTTTTTGAGTGAGAGTCTCTCCATTTCTAGCTGCAGGATCTTGCGATCGACTTCGTCTAGTTCTTCGGGCTTGGAGGTAATCTCCATTTTGAGTTTAGCGGCGGCTTCGTCCACCAGGTCAATCGCCTTATCGGGCAAGAAGCGATCGCTAATATAGCGAGTGGACAACGTTGCAGCGGCTACCAGAGCATTGTCAGCAATGGTGACACCATGGTGTAGCTCATAGCGTTCTTTCAGACCCCGCAGGATAGAAATTGTGTCGGCCACTGAGGGCTGATCAATATACACCTGCTGGAAGCGACGCTCTAAAGCGGCATCTTTTTCAATGTACTGGCGATATTCGTCAAGAGTAGTGGCACCAATACAGCGCAGCTCGCCACGGGCTAGCATGGGCTTCAGCAAGTTGCCTGCATCCATGGCTCCCTGAGTTGCCCCAGCGCCAACTACGGTATGAATTTCATCAATAAATAGGATGATTTGTCCCTGGGAGTCTGTGACTTCCTTGAGTACCGCTTTTAGACGTTCTTCAAATTCACCGCGATACTTGGCTCCAGCAATTAATGCACCCATGTCTAGGGCAATTAGTTTGCGATCGCGCAGCGACTGAGGCACATCATTATTAATAATCCGCTGGGCCATACCTTCAGCAATCGCCGTTTTACCCACACCCGGCTCACCAATCAGCACCGGATTATTTTTTGTACGGCGGGACAAAATTTGAATAGTTCGACGAATTTCATCATCCCGGCCAATCACCGGGTCGAGACGTCCCTCGCGAGCATACTCAGTCAGGTCACGTCCATATTTCTCTAGCGCTTCGTATTTACCTTCAGGGTTTTGATCGGTCACCTTTTGATGGCCTCGTACTTGTTTAACAGCATTTTTGAGCTGCTTGGCGTTGATACCCGCCTCCCGCAGCAGGGATTTACCAAAGCGGGCATCCTCAGGGTAGCCCAGTAGTAAATGTTCAATCGAAATATAATCGTCTTCAAATTCTTTGCGAAAGGCCTCAGCATTATCCAGCAGGGTATTCAAAGACCGACCTAAATATAGGTTGTCGCCTTGACCCTGCAGCTGGGGTTGTTTCCGCAAAAAAGCTTCAGTAGCAGTGCGCAGCTGATCGACGGAAGCTCCGGCTTTTTGCAAAATCCGACTGGCCAAGCCATCTTGATCGAGCAGCGCCAACATCAAGTGTTCGGTTTCAATTTGTTGATGCTGCCACTGTTTTGCCAGATCGGTCGTGGTTGCGATCGCAGCCCACGCCCGCTCAGTAAACTGATTAGGATTTGATGGTTGCATAGCCAAGCCTCCTCATGTGCGCCTGTTTGCATTCTAGGCAAATCCCCCAAGATCAGAGGGTCGGTGTTCCCCCAGCTAGCAGGTAGGTATTGCCGCCCATCAACGAGGGTTGTGAGTTTTATGAACTCAATTAGGACATATTCCACCAGAAATGCCAACTCAGACCTAGGCTGACATTACAAAACCGTAAGATCTACGGTTGCATGTTTCAACATCGCTAAAACCCTATCTATATTGGTTAGTACGCTGGTCTGTGATCCAGACAGTCTACTCTGTTGAGAGAATTAATCGGAATGAGAGCAATTTTGACTGCAATCCTGGCGCTCGTTGCCAGTGTAATGTTTGCCACGCCTGCCTATGCAGGTGATGTTGCCGCTGGGGAGAGAGTATTTACTAACAACTGTGCCACGTGCCACGCCGGTGGTAGCAATGCTGTGATATCTTCGCAGACCCTAAAGCAAGAAGCCCTGGAGCAGTATTTGTTTAACTATGGTACCGAGCATAATGTTGATGCGATCGCATATCAGGTCGCTAATGGTAGAGGTGCAATGCCTTCTTTTCAGGGACGAATCAGCGATAAAGCCATTGCCGATGTCGCCGCTTACGTCAAAGCTCAGTCTGAAAGTGGCTGGCAAGAATAAATCTAGGGTGCGATCGTAGCAACGAATTCTCTAGTCGCTCAAAAATCAAATACAAGAAAGCGCCCGAGCAATGCTTGGGCGCTTTTCTAATGAAAAAACAGATCAGCTTAGCAGCCAGGACTCACCACTTCAGCAAATTAAACTGCTCCATATCAACAGTGTCACGGTTGCGATAGATCGACAGCACAATGGCTAGACCCACAGCCGCTTCTGCAGCAGCAATCGTAATCACAAACACCGCAAATACCTGGCCCTTAATTTCAGCTGGGTCCAAATAATTAGAGAACGCCATTAGATTCAGGTTAACCGCGTTAAGCATCAGCTCAATCGACATCAGTACCCGAATGACATTGCGGCTGGTAACAAGACCGTAAATACCTATGCAGAAAAGCGCAGCGGCAAGAATCAAAAAGTACTCTAGTTGCATGGGTTCTAAATTTTTCCTCTTATGGATACTGGCGCATATCTGCCTTAGCTGTCCTGGGTATCGCTGCTAGCAGCTACTAGCTCACGAGGACGCTCGCGCAAGGTCAGAACTTTCTGCTCATCAGCTGGCTCATAGTCTGGAACATATTCCCGGCGGGCCAGAATGATCGCTCCAACTAGCGCCATCAGCAACAGTACCGATGCCAATTCAAACGGCAACAGAAAATCACTGAAGAAGTGCTGACCAATGACCTCAATCGAAGCTTCACCAGCAGGAATCGCTGAAGACAGCTGCCAGGACGTTGCTAACACCATGGAACTCAGCAGCGCGAACAAACCGGAACACACAGCAGCCGTGGCCACTTTACCAATCCAGGCATTGGCCACTGGCTGAAAGTCTTCTCGCTTGTTCACCAGCATGATGCCAAACAGAATCAAGATATTCACAGCACCCACGTAAACCAGGACTTGAGCCGCGGCAACAAACCCTGCATTCAACAGAATGTAAAGACCTGAAATACTGACGAACACCATGCCCAGCAAAAATGCTGAGTAAACAATGTTGGATAGCAGCACTACCCCTAGAGCTGCTGCCAACATCAAGACACCAAGGATGCCTAAGGAAACGAATTGTACGCCTTCTGCTAAGTTCACGGCTACTCCGATTATTTGGGCTGCTATAAGCTTGGCTGGTAGCTAGCTATCCAAACAGACGATAACAAACCACCTAGTCGGTTGCTTGCTCAGTTGTTGATGGTTTGGATGCTTCTATTTCTTCCAAGATCTCTTGAGGTAGTTTACCAGCGCGACGAGCTCCTTCGGGCAAATCATGGGGGTCCATAACTCCCTTGGGTAGATACGCCAGCTCTCGCATCGGGGTCACCATTGGATCATCGGTAACCTTATAGGGCAAACGACCTAGGGCAACACTATCGTAGTTCAGCTCATGGCGATCGTAAGCTGCAAGCTCATACTCCTCTGTCATCGATAGACAGTTGGTGGGGCAGTACTCTACGCAGTTGCCGCAAAAAATACAAACACCAAAGTCAATGCTGTAGTGGTCTAGTACCTTTTTCTTAGTCGCCTTATCAAAGGTCCAGTCAACCACAGGCAGATTGATAGGACAGACACGGACGCAGACTTCGCAAGAAATACACTTATCGAATTCAAAGTGAATACGACCACGATAACGTTCAGATGGAATTAGCTTTTCATAGGGATACTGCACCGTCACAGGGCGACGCTTCATATGATCAAAGGTTACAGATAGCCCCTGACCAATATACTTAGCGGCTTGGACGGTCTCTTTGGCGTAGTCGCCAACCTGCTTTAGAAAGTTGAGCATTGTTTTTACCCTCCAAACGCAAATGGGAATGCGAGCTTGAGTGCTGCTGTAAGTAGTAGATTGACCAAGGCAACCGGTAGCAAAAACTTCCAGCCCAGGTCTAAGAGCTGATCGATACGAACGCGAGGTACGGTCCACCGCAAAAGGACGGCGAGAAATACTAGAAAATAGGCCTTAATCAGGGTCATCATGATCCCCAAGGCGGCTGTAATCACCTGCAACCAGGGAGTAGTCTCGCTAATTCCCAAGCCATCAGCAATCACCTCTACAGGCACCGGGAAACTCCATCCACCCAGGTAGAGCACCGAAACTAACATGGCCGACAGAACTAAGTTGACGTAAGAGCCAACATAGAAGAGCCCGAACTTCATACCGCCATATTCAGTTTGGTAACCAGCGACAATCTCCTCCTCTGCTTCAGGTAAGTCAAAGGGCAGTCGCTCACATTCAGCCAGAGCTGCAATCCAGAACAAAATAAAACCAACCGGCTGTCGCCAAATATTCCAGCTCAGAATGCCGTAGCCTGCCTGCTGGTTAACAATATCTACGGTACTGAGGCTGTTGGACATCATCACTACAGCCAGCACAGCTAATGCCAGAGGAATTTCATAGCTGATGGACTGGGCTGTCGCTCGCAAACCTCCAAGCAACGAATACTTGTTATTGGAGGAATACCCAGACATTAAAAAACCAATGGGCGTTATGCTCGACAGGGCAATCCACAGGAAGATGCCTACGCCCAGGTCAGTAATCACCATGTTCTGCCCAAAAGGCACAACCAGATAAGAGACAAATACTGGAATCACCACTAAGGCCGGTCCCAATGTAAAGAGCCAGGGATCTGCCTGAGCAGGATTGATATCTTCTTTGAATATTAGTTTGACGCCATCGGCAGTGGCTTGCAGTGCACCGAGGGGGCCAACATACTCAGGGCCAATACGCTGTTGAGCAGCGGCTGATATTTTTCGTTCTAACCAAACTGCAATAAAGATACTAATTGTGGCGGCAATAAGTATCAACAACATCGGTAGTGGCATCCAAACCACTTTGGCTACGGCTGGGGGCAACCCCAGTGAGACTAATATTTCAATAAAGCTCGCTTGTAGGTCAATTCCAGAACTCATACCCAGCGTATATAGACGGAGTGGAGGGCCCAACGGCCAATTTCCTTAATGATTCTAACGCTTAATATGTCTTCAAAGGGGAAATTACTGGAGTAGCACCAATAGGAATTACTACTCATGGACATAGATTAAACATTAGTTATGCAAACTTACCCATACAAAAACCCCCCTTGATGCATATCAAGGGGGGCTGGAGTTCCTGAAAATCGTCACTGATATCAGTTTCGTTGGATTTATCAGTATTGACAAGAGGGGTGATGCCCATCACAAGGAAGAAATCAGGATCTATACGGAGCCATTGCGTACAGCAGTGGGGGGGTGGGCCTTCTTGTCCCAAAGCTGTAGACGCTCTGACACACTGGTGTATGCCTGTTCATGGGGGCCGGTATATATTTGCGTCGGTCGGAAAATACGGTTCTCGGCTAATTGTTCTTTCCAGTGGGCTAACCAACCAGCGACCCGTGCGATCGCAAATATTGGTGTAAATAAATCCGTTGGAATGCCTAGCTTCCGATAAACCAAGCCTGAGTAAAAGTCCACATTGGGATATACCCCCTTGTGGCCCAAACGTTCAGTAACAGCCGTCTCTAGCTCCAGAGCAATTTCGTAGTATTCATCCAGCCCAAACTTATCGAATAGCTGTTCAGCCAACCCTTGCAAAATCACCGCCCTGGGGTCCTTAACCTTATATACCCGATGGCCAAAGCCCATAATCTTAGCTTTACGGGCAATGCGATCGTCAACAAAGGGGCGGACATTGTCCACCGAGCCAATCTCCTGGAGCATCGCAATCACTTCTTCATTAGCACCACCATGAAGTGGACCAGCCAGGGTTCCCACTGCTGAGGCAACAACGGCATAGGGATCGGTCAGGGTTGAAGCCGTCACCATCGCTGAAAATGTGGAGGCGTTGATGGTGTGTTCAGCATGCAGCGTCAGGCACACATCAAAAATTCGAGCTGCCAGAGGATCGGGAACTTCCTCATTGAGCATGTACAAAAAATTGGCAGCATAGTCCAGATCGTCACGAGGTTGAACCGGATCATTTCCTTTACGAATGAGTTTGAACGCCGCCACCATGGTCGGAATTTTAGCCAATAGCCGGACAACGGCAGCTTGAATATAAGCTGGATCTTCCAAGGCCCGGCGAGAATAGAACAGTCCCAATGCAGCCGCACAGGCCTGGAGAGCATCCATAGGATGACCACTTTCCGGAAAGCACTTCATCATGTCCCGAATGCGATATTTCAACCGACGATGATGTTGGATTTCATCTTTAAAGGCATCCAGTTCTTGCTTGGTGGGCAAACCGCCCCAAATCAATAAATAAGCCGTTTCTAGAAAGGTGCTTTTCTGAGCCAACTCTTCAATACGAATGCCTCGGTATTCTAAAATCCCTTCCTGACCATTCACATAACTAATGCTGGATTCTGTCGCAGGAATTCCCTCTAAACCAGGGCGATATTCGCATAGGGTCATCTTTAGCCGTCCTATCGCTGCTCTCTTTTATTCTTTAAGGATATCGAGAAGTGTGCTATTCCGATATTTTCCTCTGATTGATATAAGTCTTTGTCAAAGGAAAATGACGTTTCACTAGAGCATTAAGCGAGGTGGCGCGAGCCAAAAAAGTTGGCTATGGCCAAGTGCGCTCCTCGCGGCAGGCACGGTTACCCCAATGATGCCAGCCTTTTTCAAAACCCAGCGGTTATCGATACTACCTTGTACCAGCAGTTGAGCCCATTGGCTCAGATCCGGTTCATGGCCGACAAGGGCCAGGCTCATAGGGTCAACCGACTGCCAGGCACCTAACCAATCTAACCAGTCTTGGACACTACCGTTGGGAGCCAATGGTTTGAAGACCTGATAATTCTGGGTTAAACCAGCTTGACAAAAAATTTCAGCCGTCTGAACCGCCCGTACTAATGGACTGGTTAGCAACATATCAAATCGCAATCTCAGGGTCAGTAATCGCTGGGCAGTTTTCTCAGTTTTACGAATTCCTTTTTCGATTAGGGGGCGCTGGTTGTCGTCAAGATAGGTACCGCGCTCGGCGGCAATCCCATGGCGAATAAAGTACACCGTTGTCACGTAGTCAGGGGAATGTGCCATACCTAGCCCTAGTCGCCCTAGTCCGTATTCATCACCCCGTCCTTAGGGTTAATTAGTTTCAGCAGCTTTTGTTTGATCTGCACATCAAACACTTCCCATTTCAGCCGGTTATAGTCACTATTCTCATAAAAGCCAGACAAAAAGCCCACGGGCACTTCAAAACCACCAGCCGTCGAACGACCACCACCAAAAAAGCGACCCTGGTCATCTTGGCCAAAGGCTTCTTTGATAAATTCATCTGGATCAAGGGTGATTTTACTGGTGCGTAGGGAGCCAATCACCACTTCGCGCTCGTCGTCTTCGTCATGGACAATGCCATACACAACCGCAGTGTGAACGTCCTCTTCAGTTAGAAGAAAGTCGGTAGCCTGGGGGATCGCATCACGATCTTCGTAGCGCAAGTAGCCCACCCCGGCAATGGAGACACTGTTTTGAATATTACGGTTACGTAGCGATCGCTCAATCACATCCATGGCACGTTTTGAGCGAGCGGCCTGGAGAATAGCGCTAAGCAACTGCGCATCGCAATACTGACTAAGATAAGCCGCTGCCATAAAATCTGCTTCAGCCGCCTGCATGAGTTGCCCCGTATCCGACCTCAATCCATGCATCAACGCAGTGGCACATTTGACATGTTTACTATTGCTACGGTCGAGATCCAGGAGCCCAGCCTGCAAATACTGGGTCAAAATAGTGGCGGTGGCTCGGGCTTCTGGACGAATATCTGCAAACTCTGCTTGAGACTTACCTTGCACAGTATGGTGGTCAATGACGACTAATAAGGGCACACCTGCCTTATTAACCTGCTCCAGGAGTTGGCTGGTGGTGCCTTGAGTATCGACCAACACATAGCCTACATACTGCGATAAATCTGGTTTCTTTTTACTTTGCCAGCGTTTGGCCGGTAAGTTAGTAAGCTTCACCAATGCAATGTTTTCTTGATGGCTCAGCGTCCCTGAATAGAAAATATCGCAGTCCACATCATAAGCAGCAGCAATTAGCTGATACGCCCAGGCTGAGGAGAGCGCATCAGGATCGGGAAAGTCTTGAATTACAACCAGCTGCCGACTGCCAGCATGGGTGATTAATAAATGACGTAGTGATGCCGCAGGGCCATCGCTTAAATCCACGTTTGGTCTGTAACTGGTCCGGTTAGTAGATTTAAGCAATGCGTCTTGGGATGCCATGCGTGCAAGAAATTAGGTTGGAGTTGAAGAAGATAATTGGAAGAACGTAAGTGGATTAACCCGTGAGACCAATTACATACTTACGCCATTCTTGATGAGCATCTCCACGCGTGTGGCGGGCAATTTCAAAATAAAGACTGCTATAGGGTTTGCGGGGTGTAATCCGCAGCGGCATTCTAGCCTCTTTAGGTGTACGATTTCCTTTTTTAACATTGCAACGCACACAGGCTGATACCATATTCTCCCAGACTTCCTTCCCACCACGAGACCGGGGAACGACATGATCTAGGGTCAGCCCATCACCAGCATAACCGCAGTACTGACAGGTATGATTATCGCGATATAGCAGATTACGTCGCGTTAGGGGAATTTCCTTGTAGGGTATGCGAACATAGTGACGTAAGCGGATAACTGTGGGTAAGGGAAAGTTCGCGTATACAGAGCGACCGTTATGTTCCACAGTTTCGGCTTTACCCTTGATAATCAACACAATGGCTCTACGCCAGCTTGTGATGTTCAAGGGCTCATAAGAAGCATTTAAGACTAGAACCTTGCTCATTGAGGTTCATCGAAAAGTTGTGATTTGATACTAACACAGGTCGCTGAGGTGCTTTGACACTTGCGATACTGTGTCTGTGGTGTGCTGTTTTGGTCAAGGAGATACAAGATGTTGAAGTGGGATGATACGCCGAGTGTGTCAGCCATGCGATGCTCACGCGCCTGGGTAGAAGTCAATTTGGATGCGGTCTATCACAACGTATGCCTGTTTCGTGGGTTGTTGCGACCGACGACTGAGCTGATGGCTGTGGTCAAAGCGGATGCCTATGGTCATGGTGCTGTTGCGGTGGCTCAAACTGCTTTAGCGGCGGGGGCGACATGGCTGGGGGTAGCAACGGTACCCGAAGGTATTGAACTGCGTCAGGCTGGAATAAATGCTCCTATTTTGGTCATGGGAGCGTTACATCATGCCGAAGAAGTACGGGCTCTGGCTCGCTGGCAACTGCAGCCCACTATAGTCACGCCCAAACAAGCGCTGGTGTTTGCTGAAGCTTTGAGCGACGCCTGTCTACCACTACCCGTACACATTAAGTTGGATACGGGGATGTCACGGTTGGGCTTTGATTGGCAGCGGGCCTTAGAGTTTATTGAGTTTGTAGGCAGACTGCCGGCATTGCAAATAACTAGCCTTTATTCTCATTTTGCAACAGCAGACGATCCAGATGAGACAGAAATGCGTCGTCAACATGAGCGGTTTGAGAGTGCGATCGCAACTCTCAAAAATCACAACCAATTACCTGCCCATCTACACCTAGCCAACACAGCAGCGACCCTTACAGATGCCAACGCACTACAGTACGACATGGCACGGGTTGGGCTTGGTCTATATGGCCTAGCGCCTGCACCACACCTGCAATCCTCACTCAAACTTAAACCCGCCTTAGCAGTTAAGGCACGTATTACCCACATTAAAACTATTCCGGCTGGGACTGGGGTCAGCTATGGCCATCAGTTTATTGCCCAACATCCCATGACCATCGCCGTAGTAGGCATTGGTTATGCCGATGGTGTCCCTCGTCAGCTGTCGAACCAGCTCACAGTGTTAATTGGCGATCGGCACATTCGTCAGATTGGCGCGATCACCATGGACCAACTGATGCTAGACGTGTCTGACATCCACGGTCTCAGGGAAGGCGATATCGTTACCCTGCTCGGCAATTCGGCCTCCCACCAAATCACCGCAGACGACTGGGCCAAAGGCATTGGCACGATTTCATGGGAAATTTTATGCGGCTTTAAACACCGATTACCGCGGATTATGAAAAAAAAGAGCGCCAGAGAGCTTTACCCTACAGAAGATAGCTTGTTATAATGCAGCTCTGACCTTGGAGAGGTGGCTGAGTGGTTGAAAGCGGCTCCCTGCTAAGGAGTTATAGGGCGTAAGCTCTATCGAGGGTTCGAATCCCTCCCTCTCCGTTTTGATTTCATCGTTTCTCATCAGCTAACGGCTGGCATTGTGTACGGCCCATAGTAGCCGTTCTGAGCTAGCGTTTGGATGTGCAAAGGAAAACAAATGCTGAAATGTGAGGCGGCCTGAGCGATCTACAACAAACTGGGCTGGCAACGGTGCTCCCAACGCCTGACCTGTACCATATTGGCGAAACACGCTGCAGTCAGGATCCACTAAGAGCGGCATCTCTAGCCCCAAATCACTATGGACAATTTTGCTTTGACGCATATCAGTGCTTGTAATCATCAGCACCTCCGCCCCTAGCTGTGCAAACTTCTTATAGGCAACCACCATCGACACAATGTGTGGATAGCAGAACGGGCAGTACTGCTTTTCCGTAAAAATACGTGTAAATACAATGACTACAACTGACCTCTGACGATAGTTAGACAGCTGAATGGGAGCCCTTTGGCCGACTACAGATAGCTCAAAATCAGGTAGGGTTTGACCTACTCGAAACTTGCTAAGTGCAGGTAATGGCAAAAAATTTTTAACAAACCTTTGACTAATGACCCCTCGAAAATCCATAGAGGTCAGCCTGAAAGCTGTTGTCATTGATGACTAAAAGTTGAGATTTAAGAGCTTGCGGTCAGTAAGGCGGTCGCTAAATCGACGCAAAGAATTCCTTAGACTTCACAGGATCAGGATTCATCGTCTTTTCACCCGGCGTCCACCCTGCCGGACACACTTCATCAGGATGCGACTGCACGTGCTGGATTGCCTGTAGAACACGCAACGTTTCATCAACGCTACGGCCAAAGGATAGGTTATTGATAGTGGAATGCTGTACTACCCCATCCTTATCAATGATAAATAACCCACGTAAAGCGACTCCTGCCTCATGCTCCAGTACATTGTAAGCAGCACTAACTTCCTTTTTAATATCTGAGACTAAAGGATACGCTAAGTCACCCAGGCCACCTTCTTTGCGCTCAGTTTGAATCCAGGCTAAGTGAGAAAATTCACTATCAACCGAGACTCCCAATACTTCTGTGTTTAACCCCTTAAATTCTCCATACTGGTCGCTGAAGGCTGTGATTTCAGTCGGGCAAACAAAGGTGAAATCTAGCGGATAGAAAAATAGAACAACGTACTGGCCACGATAGTCAGATAGCTTAATAGTTTTAAACTCTTGATCAACTACAGCGGTTGCCGTGAAATCAGGAGCAGGTTGACCAACGCGCAGACATCCTTCCGCTGGGGTAATCATCCGTTTGTCTCCCACAAAAAATCCAATTAACTACTGTGCCAGCAAACATGAGCCACAGATGATTTCAAAGTAAGTCATTCACCAGCAAAAGCAACGCTCGATATCAGCACCGCTTACTTTTCAGACACAAGTCATTAGATACACTTACTCGATCGGCTCCACCAAACTAGCAGCACAGTCCTTAGAGTACCGCGTTATATCAAATAAAAAAATAAAAATGGCTCAGACGTGATTTGAACACGTGACCAAGGGCTTATGAGTCCCCTGCTCTACCACTGAGCTACTGAGCCGGTTTAGTTACTTCAGATGCAGTAACTCATTAAATTTATCACGAAATGTCAAGGAACCACATAGAGAATTGAAGTACTTATCAGTCTCTTTTATCAGGGGCTGTGAGTGCAGCTTTTATCAGGTTTATATCCTGGTCCTGGCTCAAAAAAACGCCAGCCTTCTAAAAGACTGGCGTTTCTAATAATCAAAGGAGCTAGAGACCAAAACTATACCGTGGCTGATTGAGAGGATAAATCGAGTTGCTAAAAGCGTCAGATACCAACATCTTGCACCTGAAATCAACCGAAATCAGCAACACTAAACTATTTATCGGTTGGGCAACATTGCCATGGGATTCACTGTGCCACGATCAGGTAGATGAACCTCAAAGTGTAAGTGAGGCCCAGTGCTATAGCCAGTACTACCCATATCAGCAATGTGCTGACCTTGAGCCACACGTTGCCCCGGTCTAACCGTAATCCGACTGTTGTGAGCGTAGCGGGTCATACTGCCATCGGCGTGGCGAACTTCAACTAAATTGCCATACCCACCCGAGTTCCAGCCAGCGCGTTCAACAACACCAGCCGCTGCAGATACAATCGGCGTGCCCACAGGGCCTGCCACATCAATACCGCGATGCATACGTCCCCAACGCCAACCATAACCAGAAGTCAAAGTGCCATGGGTAGGCCAGATATAGCCATTGAAATAGTCAGGTGCTTCTGGCAAATACTCATCAGCAGACGGCATGATCGGCATCTCAGGAGATACCACTTGCCCAGCCGCTGGAGTGGGCGAAGATACATAAACGCTGGGATCGAGGGGAGCTGCTGCCAACAACTCAGACTGCTGAGACGAGCTACTAGTAGAAACAGCTCTTGCTTCTAAGCGATCGCTCTGAAACTCCGGATTAACAACCGTCGTATCAGGGGCTAGGGTTGACGGATTCAATGCAATATCACTGTCAGCGTCCAAACTACCAACATCCGAGGCCAGCTCAGTGTCAGCCGATACAAGCAACTCCTGAGCAGAGCTAACTTCTGCCAACAAATCAGCTGTATAGGGATCTTCAACAGTGACAGTAGAAATCTCTGACTCAACGAGTGTGTCAGGCTGGGCAACGATAGCACCACCCTGTCCACCACGCAATCGCTGTAAGGTGGAGGAACTATTGATTCGGTTCTCAACCGTTGACTGCAATCGGCTTAAACGAGTGCCATCAAAATCACTAAGAGACGAGGATGCAGTAAGGGCAGGAGCATCCTGATCTAAGGAAGCCATCTCCTCAGCAACTCCTAGATCTTCAATGACCTCCTCTGGCATGGCTAAGGTTTCACCAGCTACGATAAAGTCAGGATCATCTAGGCCATTAGTCTCTGCAATGCGATCAGAAGTCGTCCCTAAGGAAATGGCAATGTCCTCAACGGTATCGCCAGGACGGACCTCATAACCTGCAGGTGATTGCAGCATCAAATCTTCAGACGATGAGGCAATTGATGCATCTGCAGTCGATGTAGGTAATTCAACTTGCAGTTCATCAACCGTCTCAGTTTGCAGGCTATTGGTCTGATTGCTCGATTCAAGCCGCTTTAGATCAGCCTGGAACCCATCAGACTGAGACACAAGACCAGCTGAGCGAAGAGAAACGTCTCCAGTTAGCTCTTCAGTAGCCACAACAGCTGGTGCATCTACTGTCCTCGACAGCTCATTAGCAGCCTGTGGCAATTTTGAAACAGTGCTGTTGTCAGCATTAGGAATGCCTGCAACCAAGCGTTCAAGATTGGGAGTTTGAGTCTGCTCTCCAAAATTTCCCTGAACACCTGGAAGGAGAGAAACTAAGGTTGGTGACGTTACTGACTCTTCGCTAGGAACCTTAATAACCTGGCCGACTTGAAGAGTAGCATCAGGCGATATACGGTTTGCAAGCTTAATATCTTGAATCTCAACATGATGCTCTTTGGCAATCTGCCAAAGACTATCCCCTTGCTCAACCGTGTGATACACGGCTTGACCATTGACTAAAGGTTGCTCCAGACGACCGTGGAGTACAGATGGCAACTGGGGTGATTCGCTTGAGTTTGCCGAGGTTGTAATCGCGAAAGATTCAACAGCTGCGGTGGCTTCACTATCTGCGAATAAAACTCCAGATGCACCAACTGAGAGTGCAAGTCCCAGCATAGCGACAGACTTTGACCTGCCAGCGTTTCCAGACGGAGCTTGCTCAACAACAGCATTCACGCAGGAAAAACATGAATGGCTTGTTTCAGACTTGGGCTCCTGAAAATTTGCTCGTTTCAAGGAATAACCTCCTAAATGACCAGCGTTCAACTGTTCGAAACCAACTTGTCCCTATGCAGTTGCCCGATAGCAGGCCGTTGACTACAAGTTGAATTAGGTAGATGAGGCACATGCGCAGGGTTGAAAAATACTCCTGACAGGCTAATACCTTTCTTACCCAACTTAGGCAAGTTTACACGACTTAATCAAAAGATCAATCCTGCACAAAACAAGTTCCATTGGACTCTCCAAAATCAACACAAAATTGAATTTGCTATGGATTTTTTTTTGGATAAGGGGTTAGGACTGCTTTCTGGAATTCCCGAAATCCTTTTGTAGGAGACTGTTTAAGCCATCGTGCTCAAGTTGTCTCAGGAAGCATTTATGGACAAAAGTACGCCAAACCGTCCTCACTAGTGAATGCTAGAGCTGAGTGCTCTAAACAGTCTTGTATCCTAGGTTTCCCAGTTGTTTTATGCATTTGAACGCAATGCTGAGGTGGAGATGGCTCGACCATGATAGAAAATTTTTATCGCAGGAATGCTTGATTTGTATCTCAGGTAACTGTCCTAGGGAAGGGGATAAATGGCTAAACAGAGTATCTGGCAAATGAGCGCAGAGCTGAATTGGAGGCTCATACAGCAATAGAAGACGATGACTCTCGCTGCCAACCCATCGTCTCGCGTTAAACAGTGGTTAGAGAAAAGTGATCTATATATCTATAGGTTCATAGATATATAGTCTGATTGGTTACCATACCAGACAGGGTATTGCTGTGCTGAGGCTATTTTATTTCAGCAGGGAAAGATAGATGATCAAGCTGCCTCAGGGCTTCAAAAAGTCCGATTGCCGCGCTCACTGACAGATTCAAACTCCGCACGCTATCGTGCAGCATGGGAATTTTAGCCGTGTGTTCACATGACTCTAGCAATGTTTCAGGAAGACCTTGGCTCTCGCTGCCAAATAATAGCCAGTCATCCTCTTGATACTTAATCTCTACGTAGCTATATGTGCTTTTGGTCGTGAAGCCAATCAGTCTCCCCCCCCGACTTTGTTGATATTGGTAAAAGCTTCCGAGGTTTGGGTGGACCTGCAAATTAACGTGTGGCCAATAATCTAATCCCGCTCGCTTGAGATAGCGATCGCTAAGTTCAAACCCAAGCGGCTCCACAAGATGGAGTTCAGTCGCTGTGGCAGCACATGTACGGGCAATATTGCCTGTGTTTGGCGGGATCTCGGGATAAACAAGGACAATTTTGGGCATTGACATCATTCTAAATAGGGCACTCTTCTGTCTCAATTAGGCTTTTTTGTGTTCCGATGCCCATTTCGAACCACTTTTATATAGGAGTTACTAATCAATCGATCGAAGTAATTGGCTCAGACCCGTTTTTAAATGTCCTGATGGATGAAACGGCTGAATACACTATCAATCCATAGCATTGACCAATCAATCGCTTCTTAATATATAACTATAGGTTTTCATCGAGAAACGTTGAAGGTGTGAGGCTAAGCAGGTTGGCATAAATCGCTTTGTAGTGCTTGTTCCTGCCGCTCCATAATCTGAATGGTTTGAGCAATTACCTGGGATACGTCTGAGCCAGACTCCACTTGCTTTAACCAGTTTTGTGCCTGGTTGCCTTCCCTCAAGATTTGTTTGATAGGCGTTAGAAAACAGGCAATGCCATGGGCTTTAGCCATGGGTAGGACCTGGTTGTAAAGCTGAGTGATCCAGTCCGTCGCATTAATCACTTTACCGTTATGCCAATGTCGCAACTGGGCATTGAGGCTCGCCTTAGCAACTGCTTGTTCGTTGGCATGAATAATCGCTAGCAAATCATTATGACGATTATTCATAGGCAACTGACTGGATACCAGAGGGTCCAGCCTTGGATCTTGCTGAAGTTGAAGAATACGTGATTCGAGGAGGGCCGTAATTGCCAACAAATGAATCGGATCGGTCACTAAATCCGAAATCCGAATTTCAAGACGATTTAGATTATAAGGACGGCAATCTCCGTTGGGGCGCACTGAGTTCCATAGGTGCCTGACATTTTGCATCGTACCCAGCTTGAGCTGGGCTTCCGTCCACTGAATAAAGTGAGCGTGACTTTCAAATAGGGGAACTTGTTTAGGAGTTTGGGGAAACACATGCCAGCGAGTGGAATGATAGCCAGTCACTTGGTGATCGAGAAACGGAGATGACGCACTTAGGGCCAAAATTAAAGGAGCTTCAGCCCTAATTAGCCGACAGGCACGCATCAACACCTCTGGGTCACTAATACCAATATTGATATGGATACTAGCAGTTACTACATCGGTACCATAAGTGTTCTCAATGTAGGCATGATAAGGATTTTGTGGATCGGATCGATAAAAGACCTGACTATTGCCGGTGGATAAAGTACTACCAGGAATAAGGGTATAGCCTGAATCGAGGCTATCTAGAAAACGTCTGAGTCGACGTCGGGGAGTAACCAATTCACAGAGCAACTGTTCATATTGATGTAAGGGTGGAGTAGTGTACTCAACGTTGCGACTGTCGGGTTCTCGAACAAATCCGCTTAAGGATTTCACAATTTTGTCGGACAGACCGATGATTTCTCCATCGGTGCGGCCAGTATACATTTCGACTTCAAACCCTTTTGACAGCAGCACGATGTTACTCCGATGTAAGCGCTTTACGTTTTGCAAGCGTGGCACCTGTCCATCTTAAAGGCTGAGGCGTGGACTGGAGCGGTCGCTTCGTGATGGGTTTTAGTCTAGACCAGCAAAATCTAGCTTGAGTTAATTTGCTTTCTGTATCATCTATGTATAGAGGGAAATATATAAGAAAAATTCTCTATCTCTATATAAATAGAAAATAATTCCATAAGCCACGTGTAAATGGCGAAGGTAATGGGGCGATGACTCACTATATGTATCGCTACATATATATAGATAGGCAAAAAGTTTTTCGGTATGGATGCCGTTGCTGTTGTAGTTATGAACATAGAGTCGTGATTAGACTAGTTGCATCCCTAACCCGGTCATGAATTGGGCATTCTAAGAGAGAACAGGTTGGGTAATCCCATTTACCAATGCAATTATTGGAGGGAGATAGGTTAAGCTACTAGGAATAGATACCTAGTTACACATCTGCTGTCTTATAGGTTTAGTTAGTGTGAATCGGGATATTTTAACTTTTACTTCTGATGATGCCGCTGCAGACGATCACTCTATCGTGCGTCTGAGTGATGATGCTTGTCAGCAAGTAAGTATCAAAACTGAAAAATCTGCTCCTCGACAGCGTAGAATTGTGGCCTCTGTGGCTATCCCACAATCACTGGAGCAGGTGTGGGTGGTGCTGACAGATTATGAGCGATTGGCAGATTTTATTCCTAACTTGACGAGCAGTCGTCTGTTAAGTTGTCCCAATGGTGGCATTCGTTTAGAGCAAATTGGGGCGCAGTGTTTTCTGAACTTTCAATTCTGCGCTCGGGTCATTTTGGATATGACAGAAGTCTTCCCTCAAGAAATTGGGTTTTCCATGGTTGAAGGTGACTTCAAAAAGTTCATGGGCAGATGGACGTTAAGCCCTGCTTTGTTAGGTGATGAGGCAGCTACAATATTGTCCTATGAGCTGATGGTACAACCACCGCTGGCAATGCCTGTACAGCTGATTGAGAGACACATTTGTCACAACCTGACTCAAAATTTGATGGCAATTTGCGATCGTGCCACAGAGCAATTTGCTTAAGTAAACAGCTTTTTCCGTATTTATCTTATTTATGATGAGTAGGTTCTAGGGCCCCAGCAATGGGATCAGGTTTTGGGTTATTCTGCCCCGAAGCCAACACTCGGCAGACCATACAAGAAATAATGAGGAGGCAGGAATGCAGAAGGTACTTGCATCCGTAGAGTTTTAATGCTCTAAATTGTTCTAAACAAACTTTCTATCTGCTACGGACGTCATATCGCGAGCAGGTAGGCTGCACAATGCTCATAACAAGACCATTGTGCTCGCTATATACACGTATTAGACAAAAGAGGTCGCTGATAAGTTTATCAGCGACCCCTTTTTAATACCCCCAGGGGAATTCGAATCCCCGTCGCCTCCGTGAAAGGGAGGTGTCCTAGGCCTCTAGACGATGGGGGCCTATGGGCATGGCTTAATTGCCCTTGCCTATATAAATATACAAATTTGAGGGAATCAATGTCAAACCTATCTCGGTAGTTTTTTCTAAATTCTGGTCGTATTGGCTGTGAAGGGGATGTCGATCAGGCAAATTAAGCTAACTTACGAGAGTTTCGTAGTCGAATAAGCTGCCGCCGCATTTCAGGTGATGCCTCTAATGCAGCAATTTCCTGGATATTGATTTGCGATTCCAGGGATTCTAAATACTCATCCTCTCCATAGCTATAGGCATCTACCAGGGTTTCTATCAATGCACTGTTGTCCGTGCTATCAAGGGAAAGTTCATTTTCGATAATGCGAAACTTGAGATGGACCTCACATTCATAAATGTTAACATTGTCGGTTTGGCTGGACTGGCCAGGACGTTTTTCCATAGTTTAGTTCCAGGGATGGACCTTTAACGCGAAAAGTAAAGCCGGATAGGGGATAGGAGATGATTGACATCAGATTTACCTGATAGTTGACGCATTACTGTTGCCTTGAAGAATTCAACTAGTTAAATAGAGCCCACTTTCTGCTAAGCAATAACATCTGATTCGGTTGATTCATTTTAGGAGTAAGCAGCAAAAAAATAGCCAACAAAACTACTTTTTACAATCAACTAAATCTCAATAGAACCTGATATATACTTCCTTTATATTTTCATAAATTACCGAAATAATTAGCCTTGAGCCGTCTCTAATGTTTTCAGAAATGTTGATTTCCTAGAAACCCTTATTAGACCAGTAAGCTTTTTAGTTAATTAAAATAATTCAGAATAATGCATTGACTTAAGCCACACTAAAAAGTTTTCTAGAAGTATTTTTAATCACATATTTGATTGATTTTCTTGCAAAACAAAGCATGTACTTCAAAAGCTACAATTTTGTAGCGAGTGTTTACAGATGCTAAATTAGAAGTCTTATGATTTTGTCAATAGGTTAGGGTTCTCGAACAGCGTAAAATAGTATTGTCTGTTATTACGGCATAACCTTGCCGTCTTGCTTTTTGAATCAGCCTGCCCCACCTAATTTAAGCATGGAGCCTTTGACCCGCACTCAGGTACTAGTTGCGATCGCAGCAACCGCATTGGTGCTGTTTATTTTGGCTCGTCTATGGCTCGTCCTAGATACTGTTGAACAGCTGCCCAGTCAGCTTGGGATCTATCCAGTCGGTATAGGTTTACTTTTGGGAATAGGAATTACCCTGGTCAGCAGTCTCTTCTATCGAATTTGGCCTCGATATCGTCGCAGTGCCGAAGTCTATCTGGACTACATCTTGAAGCCCCTCGCCTTACCAGATGTACTGTGGTTAGGACTACTGCCCGGCATTAGTGAAGAGCTGCTGTTTCGGGGAGTTATGCTACCGGCTTTGGGAGCTAACTACTTGGCACTGGGGCTGTCTAGCTTATGTTTCGGCTTGCTACACATGAGTGATTTACGCCAGTGGCCATATATGGTGTGGGCAACTTGTGTGGGAGGGATATTAGGCTATAGCGCTCTGGTTAGCCAAAATCTGTTGGTGCCAGTGGTGGCTCATGTATTTACTAATATAGTGTCTAGTTTAGTTTGGAAACTCAAGACTTCAGATCTAGCCGCACATTGAGAAACTGAAATCTATTTTGGTGTCTACTTCAAATCCACAGCCATTGAGATCGGTTGGTTTACCTGATATTGAGCAGATACTAGGCTTAGCTGTCTTCGATGCGGTTGGTTTACCGCGTGACTACTTCATTACGTCACAGCACGAAGATATCGACTGGGTGAAGCTGGTTTTCCAGTCATTAGGGCTGCAGCAATTGATGGTCTCGACCATGGGGTTACCGGATTTAAACCACGCCATGATCCGTACCAAGGTGGGCAATATCGTCATCATCTGCTGCGAATCCCAGTACATTGCGTTGCTGCTCAAACGAGCCCTGCCCCAAGAGCAGCCTCAAATAGATAACACCTGGGTGGATTGGGTTTGTGAGATTGAGACCAAGGTGGTGAGAACTCACCCGCACTTCAGAGCTGTTTAATGTCTGACATAGGTCAAACGTCCGTCTTTAATCTGAACGACAGGATGACTCGATGATCGTACTAGCTGTTCATCATGGGTCGTAACGATGACAGTGATGCCCATGGAGTTGAGTTTTTCGAGAATCTTGATAACCTGACGGGAATTATCTACGTCCAGATTGCCAGTAGGTTCATCAGCCAGCAGTAGCGGAGGAGTACTGACAACCGCACGAGCAATGCTGACTCGCTGCTGTTCTCCCCCTGATAGCTGGTCGGGGAAGCAATTTGCCTTATGTTGCAAACCTACCATTCGCAGCGTGGGTCGTAGGCGACGATTGATTTCTCGCCGGTTATATCCCTGCGCCCAAAGGACAAAGGAAACATTTTCCGCAACCGTACGACGAGGAATCAGCTTATAGTCTTGAAAAACAATACCAATACGACGGCGTAACATGGCTAGCCGATTGCCACGCAGTTTTGCCAGGTTTTGTCCATCCACCAGGATATCTCCAGATGTGGCCCGCTCTTGACCATAGAGCAACTTGAGTAAGGTAGATTTGCCAGCACCGGAAGGCCCTGTCACAAATAAAAAGTCACCGCGTCTAACCTGCAAATTGAGGTTGCGTAATGCCTGGCTACCATTTTCGTAGGTTTTATTAACCCCAGTTAAAGCCACCAGAGGAGATTGAGCGCTGTTGGGGCTAGCTTGGGATTTTTTATTGGCCTTCTGAGATGATGGATTAACCGGCACCGTCTGAAACTTTACAGCACGCCTGGTTGGCGAATCCTGAGGACGGCGGCGACTGTAAGGGGTTTGGGGCGGAGTCACGGTGGATGTCATTGGGGAATGCTATCTAAAACAGATTGTGAAGAGATTGCCAAGAAAATTTGAGAATTAATTTTGCCTCTGTACAAGGATATAGGTAATAGGAGGAATGTCTAGCCCCTTGACAATTTTTATTGAGGTTTAATGCACGGTCTATAGATAGAACGTCTGAAAAATTTTCTTGACTAGAATGGACGCCAACCCAAATCGTAGCCAACGGAACGGAACACAAACTTAGGCAAGGCTAACATGCGCCGCCAACGCCAGGGTTCTTGATAGAGCCGGTAGAGCCATTCCAAGTTGTTGTTACACATCCAGGCAGGAGCACGCTGCTTTTTTCCTGCCCAGATGTCAAAACTACCGCCTACACCAATCCAGATCGATTGAGGGCAAAGGGAGCGATTGGCTGCAATCCATAATTCTTGCCGGGGTACCCCAAGACCGACAAAAATTATGCTGGGCTGCAGCGCTTGCAATTGTTTGTGGAAGTTTACTTGTTCTGTGTCAGATAGGTATCCATGCTGTGCGATCGCAACTTGCAAACCTGGAAACTGCTGCTGACAGGTCTGAGCCGCTTCAGCAGCCATGCCCGGAGCCCCACCATAAAATACAACAGATTCTGTGGGCTGGAGCTGCTGTAAGACATCTGCTGCAAATTCAATGCCAGGGTAGCGTTTGACTTTTCGTCGCTGGACCCACTGAAAATAAAGCTCTATGCCAGCTCCATCGGGCAGAACCAAAGTTGCATTTTGAATAATCCTCCGCAGCTCAGCATTCGTTTCAGCCTGGACACACATCTCAGCATTCAGGGTGACGATATGACCACTGTGACCTGAGCGCATAGTTTCTAAAAGCCAGCCCACGTAGTCGGCACTCTGATGTACCGGTAAGCCCATAACATGCAACTGATTGAGGGAAGCTGGAAGAACAAGCACAGATTATAGTAACCGTATGAATGAAAATAACTGGGTAATATCGAGAACGATATCGCGCATACCGTAGATCGATTTATCCCCAAATGGCAATATCCATCCTGCCATAACCTTAGAAATCTTCTTCTTCGTATTCAATAACTTTTTTCTTTTGCGGAATATTTAATGGCTGAGCTTGGTACGGCTCTTCTTCAGGTCTAGCCTGTTCCACTGGCGGACGGACTGGTTGCTCCAGTTCAAGGCGTTGAGGTGGGGCCGCTTCACGACGTGCTTCAGGCGCTGCCTGCTTGATACCTGAGGGTAGTTGGTTACTGGCAGAAGTCGGCATAATGTAGCCGTCATCTTCACGCTCCCAGGGGGCTGAGCCCAAACCAAGGCGTTCAAGTAAACCGACACTTATCTGCTTTAACTTTTCTTCCGAGCCTTCAAAAACGATAATCCGGTCTGGTCCTGTGCTGACAATCTCTTCAACCGGTAGCTCGTAGGAGCTAATCACCTGGTCTGGAATCTGAGGCAACCCCATGGAGGCAATCACAATCGACTCCAATTTGCCGCTGACCACATCAAACTTAAATCCACGAACACGCCCCAGCCCTTCCCCTGACTCGGTGATCACTTCACTCTTGATCAAGGTGGTGTAGTTAGCAACGCTAATGTCATCCTCAATGACCGAATCGTCATCCACCAAAATAACGTCACCGATCTGACGAATACTACTGAGCAGCATAATTTGCTCAGGCCCCGAGACCACTTTAGACAGAATATTATCCCTAAGACCCATGGCGACTACTTCGCCACCTTCACCACGACCGCGATCTATATCGACCCACAGCTGACTTACCACCCCTAAACGACGGCCTGTAGAACGGGTAATTACTTGGGTGCCAATCATGTCGGAACGTAGCCGACTTTGTTCAAAACTCATTGCTGGGGGTCTACTGTGTGGTGTCTAAGGGATTTGCTTAACCAGAATGCACGTTTCTTAATTTCAAGAAACGTGCCTCCTCACATTACACCCTATACTTCGTTTTTTTGACAGTGTGTGAAACCGAAACCGGATTGGGGAGGAAACTCAAACTGCAAACCTGGCTTTAGCCTCCAGCGGAGGCTCTCTGCAGATTAATACCGAGCACCTGAGTGTAGGCTCCGCGAGCTTGAGTTACACCGATCGTGCGTTCAGCAGACTCAATCATGGGGCGGCGCAGACTGACGACGATGAATTGGGCCTGCTGGGCCTGGTGACGAATCATTTTTGAAAGACGTTCAACGTTAGCACCGTCTAAGAACATGTCTACTTCGTCAAAGGCATAGAAAGGTGAGGGCCGGTAGCGTTGCAGAGCAAAGATAAAACTTAGGGCGGTGAGGGATTTTTCGCCCCCAGACATTGAGGCCAGCCGACGCACCGGCTTGCCCTTGGGGTGGGCGACCAGGTTTAAACCGCCATTAAAGGGATCTTGCGGATCATCGAGCTGTAAATAGCCGTCGCCATCGGACAGTTCGGCAAAAATCGCCTGGAAGTTTTTGTTAACGGCCTCAAAGGCTTCTTGGAAGGCGCGGCGGCGTAGGGTAGTAAAGTTTTCAATCCGCAGTAACAGCTCTGTTCGTTCTTCCTCTAGGGTGGTGAGCTTATGGGTGAGTTCTTCTAAGCGCTCCTGAGTGCGTTCATATTCCTCAAGAGCCAACATATTGACAGGCTCCATCGCCTCCAGGCGACGCTGCAGCGACTTAAGCTGTTTTTGCAAAGCTTCTAAGGTCAGGTCTTCAGGTAGTTCTGGCAATGGTTCAGGCAGTTCAGCCTGTTTGGTGGCGATGACGGTTTGTAACTCATTGAGCTGCTGCTGTCGCTCTTGCTGGGTTTCACTGAGTTTTTGCTGCTGCCACTCTAGCTGCTGGAGCTGATTTCGCTGCTCACGGAGCTGATATTCTTTGCGATCGCGCTCTGCTTTCTCACCAGCCAGGGTCTTGTCAAGTTCAGCCAGAGCCGCCTGGGTAGCAATAATTTCTTGCTTTAGAGCGACCTGCTGCTTATTAGTTTCTGTTTGTTGATTAATTTGAGTTTGCTGCTGTTGACGCCCCTGATCGAGGCTTTGCTGATGGGTTTGGATTTTTTCCTGGAGCCGCTGATACTGGGCTGCCAATTCATTCTGGCGCTGCTGGGCAGCTTGCAGGCTTTGCTGTCTTTGTGTAAGTTCAGTTTCCAGAGCTCGGACTTGCTCCTGGGCCTGCTGCCATTCGCTATGACGCTGGGATGCTTCCAGGGCCGTCAGTTCTTGCCGCTTTTGCTGCATTAGGGCTTCCTGGGCAGGCAACGCTGTTTCTAATTCCTGTAACCGTTGCTGCGCCGCTCTGTACTCAGACTGATACTGCTGTTGTTGCTGTTGAGCATTGGTTAATCGTTGCTGCAGCTGCAGCTGCTGTTGCTGAACCTGGGTGTTTCGTAACTGCTGTTCTCGGTAGCTTTGACGAGCTTCGATCAGCGCTTTAGATTGGGCTTTGACAGTAGTATCGGCTTGGGTCAGCACGCGATCGCAGCTACTCAAAATTTGCTCAATTTCCTGCAGACGTTTACGTAGGGCTTGGGCTTCCGCCGATTCTCCCGCCTCGACTGTGCCAAAATGTAACCGCCCCTGACGGCGTAAACTACCGCCAGTCATGGCACCACTGCTTTCTAGCACCTCACCCTCCAGGGTAACCATGCGAAACTTACCCAAGTGACAGCGCGCATCGTCAAGTCGTTCAAAGACGGCTGTGTTACCAAACACAAAGGCGAACACGTCGCGATAAATGTCGTCACACTCAATCAGGTCAACCGCATAGTCTATAAACCCATCGGGACGTTCCCAGCGACCTAACTTCTGATGACGCGGTGCGCGAATTGCATTTAGGGGTAAAAATGTCGCTCGCCCAGCCCGCTTACGTTTCAGAATATCAATGCCCCTGGCGGCAACACCATCATTGTCAACCACCAAATAGCCAAGTCTAGCCCCAGCGGCAATTTCTAAAGCGGTTTGATATTTGGGGTCCACTCGCCCCAGCTGCGCCACCAAACCGCAGATCCCGGTTAAGCCACTTTGAATCAATACTTCCGTGGCCTGGGTGCCACGGGTTTCCTGTAGTGCTTGCTCTTGAGCCTCTAATTTATCTAGCTCGCGTTGCTTCTCTCGCTGTTCGCGCAGCAACCGGTCACGGGTTTCTCGCTGAGTCTTCAGGTCCTGCTCAGCCGCTGAAATGGCCTGGGCTAGGGTTTGGATGTTGGCTTCCATAGCAGACAGCTCAGTACCTGCTGTTTGAGGTGAGCCCGCCAGTTCAGTCTCCAGGGTTTGAATCGCACTGGTTTGAGCCGTAATTTGGATCTGGAGCTGATTCAGACGCTCTTGCAATCGGACTTGTTCAGCCCGCTGGGGTTCAAGTTCGTTGAGCAGGGATTCAACTTCGCGCCTCAGGTTGGTTTGGGTTTCGACCCAGGCTTGGGAGGCGGTTGCGATCGCACTTGTCGCCTCTCGACTGGCCTCCACTGCCTGGGCAGCGCGATCGTGCTCTGTCTGAAGCTGGGCGATCTCATTGCTGCTCAATACCTTTAGCTGCTGATCTAGAGACACTAGTTCCTGGTTACGTTGCTGTAACTCAACCTGAGTCGCCTGCAGGTTGGTGGCCAAGTCTCGTATCGATTGTTTGAGTGCTTGTTCCTGTCGTTCCAGCTGCCGCAGTTCGGCCTCCTGAGTGGCTAGCTTTGACTGCAAAGCTAGATATTCATCTTCACCCAGGGCCTTGACCTTTGTGTTCAATCCATCCAGTTCGGCAGTCGTAGTTTCAATCAGCTTAACTAGAGCTGCTCGCTGCTGAGCTAGCTGCACAGCCTGCTCCTTGCCCTGGCTCAGCTGATTCCCTAGCTTCTGAGCTTGCTGTTGGTGCTGTCGCCATTCCAGCACCGCTTGCCACTGGGTCTTTTCCTGAAGTGTAGCCTTGAGTTGCTTATATTTCTCTGCTTTTTTGCGATCCTGATCGAGCCGTTCTAGCTGATCAATTAACTCACGCTCCACAATGCGAAAGCGTTCTTCTCGCTCCCGCACCATATCTAGCTTAAGCTTAGCTTGGTCAATCTTGCGGTCAAATGAGGCCACTCCGGCTAGCTCATCAATAATTTCCCGACGCTCCCGTCCTTTCATCGAGATGATGCTGGTGACGTCCCCCTGCAGCACTACGTTATAGCCTTCTGGATAAATGCGAAATCGCTGTAGCTGCTCATGCAGTTCAGTTAAGGTACAAGGCTGGCCATCAATAAAATAATTGGAGGTATAGGTGCCTTGAGCCGTAACTCGCAGACGACGAGTCACATTCCACTCTCGCGGCAGAGGAACCACATTGTCGGGGGTGGGAGGGACCGAGGTATCAGCATTAGCCGTATCGGTCTCTACTGCTGCTGTTTGTGTGGATAATGCTGTGGTGGACGCTGCTTCGTCTGTGGGAGAAGAATCTGTTGCGATCGCTTCTGTCTCATCTGCAAGCAAACGCTGGGCGGAGGGGTCGTCATTACTGTCATCCCTGAGCAGTTCTGACGGCACATCACTAATGTCAAAAGTGACGGTAACGCTGGCTTCTGCCGTGGAACGTCGACTGACATGATTTTGATTAACCAAATCTGGCAAGCGCTCTGCCCGCATGCCCTTAGAACTGGCTAGCCCTAAACAAAATAGCAGTGCGTCTAGGATGTTCGACTTTCCCGAACCATTGGGACCAGAAATCACCGTAAACCCTGGTAGCAGAGGAACCTGTGTCGTGCCTCCAAAAGATTTAAAGTGGGAAAGTTCAACTCGCTTTACGTACACAAAGCAAACGCACTCGCATTAGTGCGTACAAGTGTACTTAAACCATAGCATTTGCGTTCCATGTAGAGCCAGTGCAATGGTGATCAACAGCTACTGAAACAACTGCACTCCAAACGGCAAGACTTGGTGGGTTAAATCAAAAAGATCGAACAATCCAACTGGTCATCGGAGGCGAATCAGTCATCTCGCCAGACTACAGTCTGCCAGATTTTGTTGCAATAGCCAGCGAACCTTATTGAATTTCCAGAATTGATGTGTTTGCTGCAGGCTACCTGTGGATAGCCTTAAGATGGTTATAAGGAAGACAAAGGCCCTTTTTGTCTAGGCTATATTCCAGTTGAGCGCTGACGGTGATCTGTTCAAAATGCAGCTCTGGGTATAAGCCCTTTGAATTCCAGTTTGTTCATAGTGCCTTTTTCCTAACCTTGTGACCTCCACTGTTTTTTCTAAGCTGTCGCAACCCGTCATATTGGGGTTTGACCCTGGCCGCTATAAGTGTGGCTTAGCGATTGTGGGTTTAGATCGCTCACTGTGTTACCACGAAGTGGTCTCAGCAGATGATGTGATCGAACAAATTAAATCATTACGTCAGACCTACCCGATTTCATTAATTGTGATGGGTGATCAGACTGGAGCAAAAATTTGGAAACAGGCACTCTTGGAACAGCTGAAAGAGGGACCTAATATTATTTTGGTAGATGAACGCTACAGCAGTTTAGAGGCTCGCGATCGCTACTGGGAAATGTTTCCGCCAAAAGGCCTCAACCGCATTCTGCCCCAGAGTATGCGCAGCATTCCACGACCGATTGATGACATCGTGGCAATTTTGCTAATCGAACGCTATCTCAACAAGCTGACTGAAGTGGAAATATAGCCAACCAAGGCTGTTCCTGGCGTCAAGAGTGTTTTAGGTGCTCAAATCATGCTGCAGCATTCAAAATCGAACTTTGAAAGGCTTTGGTGCATAAATAAATCCATTTGTATCAAGGGTTTCAGCGATCAAAATCTAGTAAAATGTTCCATTTCCAACCTTCCCAATACCTAAGACCCTTGTAAGTTAAGGGTTGAATTATGCACCAAAGCCACTTTGAAACATCAGCCACGATAGAAAAAAGTTACTGATAAAGATGGCTAGTAAGGCAGTTACTACTGCCGTGGTAGTTGACTGCCCTACACCTTTAGCTCCCCCAGTTGTGGTCAACCCCCAACTAGAACCAATGATTGCGATCAAACTGCCAAATACTAAGGACTTGATCATGGCTGTTACCAAGTCCCGCACTTCTAAAAACAAACGGGCTGAATCCAGAAAAACGGTTTGAGAAATATCAAACATCGTGCTTGAAATCAGTAGACCACCCGTCATTCCCGTAACAAATGACAAGAGGGTCAGCAGCGGCAGCATCAGCGCACAAGCAACAACCCGAGGCAGCACCAAATAATCTACTGGATCGGTTTTGAGTAGCTGCAACGCATCAATTTGCTCAGTTACCTGCATAGTGCCAATTTCAGCAGCAAAGGCAGACCCAACCCGACCCGCAATAATCACAGCAGTTAATACAGGGGCTAACTCCCTGGCCAGGGTTAACGCTAGGACCCCACCCACAGCTGTACTGGCTCCAAAGTTAATAAATTCGCGAGTAACTTGAATGGTAAACACCATGCCAACAAAGCTGGCTGTTACCAAAGTAATCAATAAGGACTCTGGACCAACAGCAGCCATTTGCTCAATAGTGTTACGCCGATGTAACGGTCGAGTGACTAAATGCACAATAACTTGACCACCGAGTAGAATGGCAGCCATCAAACGCTGGCCCCATTTAATTAGGCTCGATGTAGGAAAGGCAGCGGACACAGAGAATAGCTCCTAGAGGCGGGGCGGCAATGGCTACTTATTTTAATGGGTGGAGTTGCTGATCCTCGGCATAGTTTCCCTTCAAGAGTAGGATGTCACTGCATCACATTTCTAACCGATTAGCTCCTCCTCATAAACCAGCAACGGCTAATGGATTAAGGCAAGACTACAAATGCTCTGTAATTTTATGAAAATTTAAGATTCCTCAAGCTAACCGTTATTTTGGTAGACAGCTGATTATCTTTGGGGTGGTTTCTTACGCCCATTCAGGCGCATGACAGCGGGAGGTAGAGATGGGCTTGCATTTGTTGAGTTCTTTAGTTCTGACATTAATTATCTGCTTTGCACTACCTGCTATCGGACTAGGCATGGCATGGGGAGCATTGACCCTAGGAACTTGGTCGCCACTGGCTACGATCAGTGATGTTGGCAAAGATCATCTGATAGATTTTTTAATCACGTTCGGTGCTGGTGATGTAGTGGCCGGATTTGTGATCATTTGCCTAACCATGAGTATGGTAGGCGGATTATTTGAGATGTTTACTTTCTACAAGTATCTCTACTTGAAATAGCGCATAAGTACGTCTGCACTAGGTTCATGCATTATTCACCCATTAGGTATTTACTCTCGCGACATCAGGGCAAATATCAGCGATTCTGCGGACTATCAACTATCTTGTTGTCACAATATAAAGAAAAGTATCTATGCTGGTAACGGTATTTTGCGCTGAGGTGCTATGGGCGTCACTCCGTTAGCTAGGCAAAAAGTAGTATTGCTATGGGCCGCTGTCCTGACAATTTCTATGTGGTTAGTGTGGGTTGACCCCGCCTGGGCTGAAGTTTCTGAGCCTGTAACTGCTCAAGAGCAGCTGGCTGTTGATACAGGTCCAGCCAACTCGATTCAGCCCTACATTGATCGAGTGGCTAATGATGTTAGTGAGTTCACCCTCGACAATGGCATGAAGTTCATCGTGCTGGAACGTCATCAGGCTCCGGTCGTGTCGATGATGTTGTATGCCAATGTAGGAGCAGTGAATGAGGCCGATGGTCATACTGGTGTTGCTCACTATCTAGAGCATCTGGCATTTAAAGGGACGACCAAAATTGGCACCAAAGACTATGTAGCAGAAGCACCTCTGCTACAAGAAATGGACGTGGTGTTTGACCAGCTGATGGCGGCTGAGAAAACAGGGAATGAAGAACAGGTGACGGCGTTGCGATCGCAGTTCGATACTTTGCAAGCACAAGCTGCAGAGTTCGTCGAACAAAACAAGTTTGGTCAAATTATTGAGCAGTCTGGCGGTCGTGGTCTTAATGCCACCACCTCTGCCGACGCCACCCGCTACTTCTACAGCTTACCCTCCAATAAGTTTGAACTCTGGATGTCTCTGGAGTCTGAACGCTTTATCGATCCAGTATTCCGCGAATTCTATAAAGAAAAAGAAGTCATCCTTGAAGAACGCCGCATGCGGGTAGACAACTCCCCCATTGGCCAAATCGTCGAAAAATTCTTAGAGGTTGCCTTTGACAAGCATCCCTACCGTCGACCAGTCATTGGCTACCAGGAAGATCTACGCCTGGCCACCCGCGAAGATATTACCGAATTTTTTGATGCTTACTATGGACCGAGCAATTTGATTGCCGCCGTAGTGGGGGATGTTGATCCTGATAATGTCAAAGCATTAGCCACTGCCTATTTTGGCCGCATCCAGTCCCGTAGCTTGCCGCCAGAAGTTACCATCAAAGAACCCCAGCAGACAGCTCCTAAATCCTTTGAAATCAGACTACCCAGTCAGCCCTGGTATCTAGAAGGCTTCCATCGGCCCGGTATCAATCATCCCGACCATGTGGTCTACTCCATGATTGAAAGCATCTTAGTGGGGGGGCGTACATCCCGTATGTACCAAGATATGGTGGAGCAATCCCAGGTTGCCCTCAACATTGGCAGTGCCAATGGTTTCCCAGGAGACCGCTACGACAATATTCTGTTGCTCTACGGACTGACCGCACCTGATCACACGGTTGATGAGATGGCTGAGCGCATGGATGTCTTGCTGACCCAGCTCAAGCAAGAACCCGTGACACCTGAGGAATTAGAGCGAGTCAAAACCCAAGCCAGAGCCTCAATGCTGCGTAGCCTGGATTCCAACTCAGGAATAGCCAGTTTGCTCACGGAATACGAAGCCAAAACAAACAACTGGCGCAACGTATTTGAAGAACTCAAAGCCATTGAAGCAGTAAGTGCCGAAGACGTTCAGCGTGTAGCTCAAGCAACCTTCGTACCCAGCAACCGCACCGTTGGTAGACTGCTCTCGGCTGAGTCATAGCCCTAATCCATTGGTAGACCATAACGCGCATTGTTCCATAGGTCTTGCCCACTCTTCTCATTTCCTATTTCCCTTAACCCCTATGTTCTGGTTTTCCAAACGTCGTCTGACCAAAAGTATCATTCTGGCCATGGCTGCTCTGGGCTTGGTGCTGACCTTGGGTTGGAGTAAACCTGCCAATGCTGTGACAGCACGTCACTACACTGACTTAGAATTTGGCCCCCTCAGCGAGATTCAAATTCCTGACTTTGAGCGCTATGAGTTGCCCAATGGCATGGTGGTATATCTCATGGAAAACCACGATTTGCCTCTGGTGGGCGGTTCTGCAACATTTAAGACTGGGGAATTTATGGAGCCCGACGATAAAGCCGGTTTAGCCGGCATCATGGGGCAAGCGATGCGGGTTGGAGGTACTGCAAACTATAGCCCCGATCAGCTCAATCAGTTTTTAGAGCAGCGGGCCGCATCAGTTGAAACGAGTCTTGGTGCCACCAGCGGCAGTGCAAGCTTTAATGCCCTGAGCGAAGACTTAGCTGACGTATTTTCGATTTTTGCGGAGGTGATTCAGCAGCCAGCCTTTGCACCAGAAAAAGTTGAGCTGATTAAAACCCAGTATCGTGGCAGCATTGCCCGTCGCAACGATGATCCTGATGATGTCACCACCCGCGAGTTTCGCAAACTGATTTACGGAGATGAGAGCCCGTTTGCTCGCATGGTGGAGTACAGCGATATCGATAACATTTCACGCGACGACATCGTTGACTTTTACCAAACAGCGATTCAACCCAGAGGCACAATTTTAGGCATTAGCGGCGATTTTGATGCCGTCCAAATGAAAGCACTGATTGAAGAATTTTTTGCTGACTGGTCACCTTCGGTGAGAGCAAAAGCCAACGTAGAGTTACCCAAGGTAGCACAGCAAAATAATGGCCTATATGTTGTCGATCAACCCCAGCTAACCCAGAGCTATATTCATATCGGGCATTTAGGCGGTCGTTTGGATAATCCTGACCATGCCCCCATGGTGATTCTCAACGAAGTCCTCAATGGCTTTGGCGGTCGGTTATTTAACGATATTCGTTCCCGCCAGGGATTAGCCTATGTGGTCTATGCGTTCTGGAGTCCTCGCTATGACCATCCTGGATTGTTTATTGGCGGTGGTCAAACGCGGTCTGAGGCAACCGTGCCGTTTATTCAAACCATGTACAAAGAAATCCAGCGGGTGCGCGAGGAGCCCATCTCGGCGAAGGAGCTTCAATTTGCTAAAGATGCTGTGCTTAACAGCTTTGTGTTTAACTTTGCCACACCAGAGCAAACGCTTTCCCGCCTGATTCGCTATGAGTACCATGGCTACCCATCAGATTTTGTCTTCCAGTTTCAGCAGGCAGTTGAGTCTGCCACTGTAGAGCAAGTGCTAGAAGCAGCTCAGCGTAACTTGAAGCCCAGCGATTTAGTCACCATTGTGGTTGGCAATATCAATGCAATTAATCCATCACTTGGGACCTTAGCCGAAGAAGTTAAAATTACCCCGATAGACATCACCATTCCAGAACAATCAGTTTAAAGAGACGGAAATGGCCTGTAGCGATTTCATTAAATTAGCTACTAAGGCCTAAGCCGTAAGATTGAGTTTGTTGCTGGTAACGGAGAATAATTGTTCTATAGAGGTACTGTGGGACAGGATAATCTGGCAAAGACAGCTAACTAAAAACCTCTTGAGCGGGCAGTCTTAACTCAAGACCTGGCAATGTCGGTAAGGCTTTCTGGTCTCGATATAGCTAGATGCGTGACTCTGACGAGGTTGCTAGCCAACCAACAAATCTTCTTCGGGATAGTGAATAGTGCTGGGTCTTGGGTCACCGAGGAGGGCGGACATCAGTAGTAAGATGCCGACTCGGCCAATATACATGGTGCCAATAATGACTAGCTGACCCAGGGTGGATAGCTCTGAGGTGATACCTGTAGATAGTCCCACTGTGGCAAAGGCAGAAACGGTTTCAAACAGCAGGTCAATAAATTCAATGCCTGGGTCTGTGAGCGAAAGCAAAATGGTGACCATGACGACAGTCATACCCGAGGCAACCACCACCCCAACGGCTTTAAGTACTCGCTTGTCTGGGATTTCTCTTTGATAGGCCAGCACCTCATCTTCGCCTTTGAGAACGGTGCGGGTGCAGTTGAGCAAAATTCTGACTGTCGTGGTTTTGATACCACCACCAGTACTGCCGGGGCTAGCACCGATAAACATCAGCGCGATCGCAATAAATAACGAACTAGTCTCCATTGCCCCAATATCAATGGAGTTAAACCCAGCGGTGCGCATAATCACCGATTGAAACCCGGCCTCGATCAGTTTCACATTTACAGGTTCAGGGCCTAAGGTTGCGGGGTTAAAGAACTCTACAGCAAAAAAGGCCAGCGTTCCCAACACCAGCAGAACAAAGGAAGTGCTAGTCACCACCTTGAAGTGAAGAGAAAAAACCTGACACTGACGTTTGCGACGGATGCGATCGCGAGCCCAGATAAAAATTTCCATAATCACCTGGTAGCCAATACCACCCAGAATTACCAGAGCAGCAATCACCCCATTAATCCAGGGAGACCGCGCATACTGCACTAAACTATCGGCAAATAGACTAAAGCCCGCATTATTAAACGCACTAATGCTATGAAAAACTGACAGCCAGAGACTACGCCCCGCACCATAGTCACTGGTAAAACGCAGCATTAGCAAAAACACCCCACTCAGCTCAAAAATCATTGTCATGGCAATGATGGATTTAATCAGGGATGCCGCAGATGACAGTTCAGTTGTATCTAATGACTGCTGAATGGCTAGCCGATCTTTTAACCCCAATCGTTTGCCTAAAAGCAGCAGGAGTACTGTAGTCGCGGTCATATAGCCCAAACCGCCCAGCTGTATAAGTAGCAAAATAATCCCCTGACCCAGGGGCGAAAAATACGACCCCGTATCGACGACAATTAAGCCAGTTACACACACTGCTGAAGTGGCGGTAAATAACGCCACAATCAGGTTATTCCAGGCACCGGATGCCGTGGAGATGGGCAGCATCAACAGTATTGTGCCAACAGTAATGACCGTTAAAAAGCCAATGCATACAGTCCTTGAAACGGTCATTGATAATTTTCTCGCAGAGTCGTCATACGGGAGAGCTACAGCAATAGACACGCTGTCTCCCTATCTTAAGATGTGCGGCCGTCCCCGATGACTCCGCCCATAGGCTGAATAAAAGCATTCAGCTGTACTCAACACAAAGCCCAGGTAGACGCGATCCTACCCAGGCTATGCGAGATGGAGTTGTACTAAATGCTATCTAGTCAGCCCCCTTTGATTGTTCTACAAGTTAATTAGAGCAATCGACCAAGCGCACAACAGCCGTGGCCGCATAGTTACGGAGAGCATCGGTGTTAGGAGCAAACGCTGTACCACTCTCATTTACAGGACTGGCGATACCACAGTAGGCTGAGAGACTAGAAATTACATCACCTGCCCAATGACCTTGCGTATCTGAGAAATTAAAGACGGCTTGAGTCGGTGTTAAAGCAGTCCCTTCGCCAAGGACGCGCTTACGATATTCAGCAGCCCGACGTAATACAGCCATCATCTCAGCACGGGTCACTTCCTGGGCTGGGCGGAAATCGCCTTCAGGATAACCACTGACAATACCGCTCTGGCTAGCAAACTGAATCTTCGCGGCACTCCAGCGATCTCTAGCGACATCAGTAAAAGGTGAGCTGGTAACCTGGCTGGGCAGCGCGATCGAAATATTATCCTGAGCATCGAGCGCTTCAATCACCATTGACACCAGCTGCTCACGGGTCACGGCTGTCCGAGGACGGAACGTTCCATCCTGAAAGCCAGCAATAAAACCAATTTCGACAGCACGACCAATTTCGGTTGCATAAACATCATTGGTCACATCGCGGAAGGTGACAGGGGTGGGCTCATCGGGTGTGGTAGGGGGCTCGGTTACAACAGGTTCACCACCTTCCACCAGGGTGGCCAGGGGAGCATCGTTCGTTAAATAGAGATGACCGAGGACTCGCCCATCTAATGAGCGACGCGTTAAACGCCAGCCGGGATTTAAAAAGACTTTGGTAAACCCGTTACTGGCCTGACCAAACGTACGACCGAGATTTATTGGCGAAGAGTTGCGATAGGGGTTGGTCGGGAAGCTACTGGGGCGACCAATGAGAGTAAATTCACCATTTTCCTCTCTAATTTCAAGGTTGAATCTGCTACCCACATCGCCGTCACCAGCGCGAATTGAGTAACCGTTGCTATCAGTGCTACGTCCGCAGATACCGCTAAAGTCGAAGTTCAGCAATAGCGGATCAATTTCGGTTGGCTGTGAGCCTGACTCACTCCAGCATAGACGCTCATCAGTTCGTTGTTCGATGATCATCAATTGAGGTCGACCAAGCAGACCACCGCCCGGAGCGGCCACAAGCACAAAGTCTTCCTGATCAACTTCAATACTGTCGAAGGATTGGGCATCTACGCGGGTAGTCGCTCCAAAAATTGTCAGGGTGGCTACAGTCGCGGCAGCGATAGCTAAGCGTAGTGATTTCATGGTGTTGTTCGTTTATTGGAACTATGAAGCAGGGCCTGATTTGTCATATTGCCCGATGGGCATAGGGATTGTGACGTTACAGTAATTTTTCTTGATGGAAGCGTTAGCTTGAAAACAATAGGTATTAGCCTATTGTTTCTACCCTACGGACTAACGTTCAACCCAAAGCCTTTATTTTGACTTTTTTAGGGTTATTTATGGCATTAAAGGAGGCAACACAAATTTATGCCTGGGCTCCTATGGCCGCTTTTATGCTTCTTATCGATCAGGTACCATTACGGAAACTAGACCATATAGACTTGCCGGGGTCATCGTGGATTTGACACGATAGACATGTTGTGAAGAAGCTCCTAGAGGATAGAACCCATGGTTCAAGGAATAACCCAGCGACTATGGCATTGCGATCGCAATCCGGTCGCTTTGGCGGGCGTCACACTATTGGCTCTGGTGTTAGCCCACAGCCCAGCAGCTCAAGCATTAGATGATGGTGATCTAAAACGCTTGATTGAAACAGGGGAATGTTCAGGTTGTGACTTAGAGGGAGCCGATTTACGTCGTTTGGACCTCTCTGGTGCCAACCTCTCTGGTGCCAACCTCTCTGGTGCCAATTTTTTCTATGCGATTTTGGATGGGGCGAATTTTTCGGGCGCGGATCTCACTTCGGCCAATTTATCCTATGTGAGAGCGCTGACATTGATCAGTGATAGCACCGGAGAAATTATTGAATTTCCAGCCCAATTTGTGGGGGCGAACTTAGAAGGTGCATTACTGAACTATGCGAATTTCTCCGGCGCAGAGATGATGGAGGCTAATTTCTATGAAGCCTATATTCATAAGACTCAATTTGTCGGCTCCCAACTCCAGGATTCCAATTTCGATTTGACCTTTGTACACGATATTGAGTTAACAGGGGCCAACCTCTGCGGTTCAACCTATTGGGGCGGCAATGATTATAGAAGGGCCTGTAATACTCCGGTCACTGACTTAGAAGAGTAGGAAAAATTGTGAGTTTTGAGTGTTTAATTTTGAGTGAAGAGGACTCTGTCGAGTTCTCTTTGATGTAGAACTCAAAATTTAGACATTCAAAACTCAAACTTGGTTGACCTCACTAAGCCTTTTTCACTTGCTTCAGCATTTCAACTAGTACATGGTGAGCGTCTTTGGCATCGGCTAAGGGCCGTTCAAAACTGACACGAACGGCGGTATTTTGACCGTCTACTGTCGCATCTAAGTCCATGCCAGTAGTGTCAATGGCTTTCATCGTGGCCGCTGTAGCGTTGATAGCGTTGCCAAACGCTTGGGCATAAAGCAGGACAGCATCAGCATGATCGTCATTCATGTGTTTGCAGATGCGATCGCTAACGGTTGGAGTGATTGCCTCGGCCATAGAATTTTCCTACAAAATTTCGTACACTACTGTTCTAAATCATAGGCTGGTCTTTGACATGATTGTGCCAATACATCATCATCTATGCCGAGTTCTGCAGCCGTAATTTCTTCTTGCCTAGGCAGTTGATACTATCCTCTAATCCTCCAACTGGTGAGCACCCCTGGCCAACAGGGCATATCTTTCAAAGCCCCGGTGCCCACTTGACCTATCGTGTTATTGGTCCCTGTTGCAGACTTTTTGATCGAGAGCAATTACCCTGGCCCTGCTGCCGTCTGCAGTGGCGAGGAAAAGAACCCAGTTGGCGACGCATTGGCCGACGCTTTATCGTTGATTTGTCCACCAGACGTCACCCCTCCTACTGTGTTGAAATCATTGGGCAAGGGTATCGCGCTCAGCCGATTGTCGTGACGCTTTACATGATTACTTTTTCCAGTGACATGCAAAATTGGTGGCACACGAAACGTCGCCATCTAGAGCAAACTGCTGCGATTAAGGAATCTGTGCTTGAGCCTGACTGACTGGAGAGAGCCGCTTCAGAAATCTTGCGATAGGATTATTAATGTCTCTTAGCAATTCATATTCGCGAATATTTATGAGTGTTGAGGTTCGTTTTCTACCTGATAACGTCACTGTTTCAGCAACTCCAGGAGAACCAATCTTGCAAGTTGCCGAACGTGCCGGAGTGAGCATTCCCACTGGATGCTTGATGGGGTCATGCCATGCCTGTGAAGTTGATATTGAAGACCAAGATGAGCCTATCTGTGCTTGTATTTCGGCTGTTCCAGCAACCCAGTCCCCCTATGTGATCAATCTCTACGTTGATCCAACCTGGTAAGGGAAATCCATGGCTCACAGTCTGCAGCCTAGACAAACCTAGAAAGCTGTCGATCGGAGGTTAGCTCTCTAGCGTGGCAAACGAGCCTGCCGATTACTCAACGGAAACTGATTCCAAAATAGTCGCCTCATAGGGAATCACCCCGGCTGTTTCACTGCCCAGACATTGAGCCGCTGCTTTAGATAAATCTAAAGAGCGTTTACCAATGTAGGGACCTCGATCATTAATACGAACAACCACTGTCCGATTATTTTTTAAATTACGTACCTGGAGAATTGTGCCGAACGGCAGGGTCTTATGAGCTGCGGTCAGAGTGTTTTGGTCAAATGTTTCTCCATTAGCCGTCAGCCGACCGTGGAAATAGGGACCGTACCAGGATGCAGTGCCGTTGAGCTGTTGGCCTGCAGGCTGTAATTCTTTGAGCATTACTTGAATATTGCCAGGATCCAGCGGTGTTGCCCCTAGTTTTTGCCGTAACTGGTCACTCCAAACGATGGCTGCCCATTGTTTACTCAAGCTAGAGGTATCTACTGCCGTACGTGGGAGTTCATCAGTAGCTGCTTGAGACAAAACTTGGAGGGTAATATCGTTACCCAAATCAATAGCAGGCTGCTCCGTACCTAAGACTGGCGCGATCGCATCGGGGTTAAAGGACTCATCTACCAAGATTTCTTTTAGAGAACGCACCACATCATCAACGTTCTCCACACTACGGATATCACCTCTGTAAGTGCCTCTGCTCCACACTTGCAAGGTAGTAGTAGGAATGCTTTGGGGAGCAACGGCCTCGTAGGAGACGTCAATACACTGATGTAAGGCGTCACTAGAAATCAACCCTGACGTTAGTTGAGCTAAGTCAATACCGTCTGCATGGGGCTGAGGTACAGATGATTGCAGACCGACATCTGGTGCAAGAGAATCTGGGGACGCCAGAGCTGCCGTCCGAGTTTCAGAAGCAGAGAGTGGGGATGCTGCCGTAGCCTGAGTTGGCAAATTGCCCAGTGAGTAGGCAAAAACCTTTTCTAGGGCATCGGTCGCAGCTGCCAAATTCAGGGGCTCTAGCCGTTGAAATGAGCCATTGGGAAGCAGCGTCTGAACATCGCCTTCTTGGGCTTCAACTACTAGTTGTGGCGATGTCTGTGTCTGATTGGATTTCTGATTGGATTGAGTTAATACGGGCAGCGCATTGAGTAACGCGGAAGCAACTTGAGGTGTGCGTAGAGGTGTTTGAGTAGTTTGCCCGATGCCGTCAATAAATGCAGGTACTGAAGATACGGTTACTTCAGGAACCGGTACATCAAACATAAAAGAGCTTACAGATGAACACTTTTTAAAGAAACAGCACTAACCCTCAAACAGAAACCGTAGTTTCAACATTTATTGGGTGGTAGCTGTCGCCAGCAAAGTAGGAAATAACGTCAGCCGCTGGCCGGGCATTGTATCTAAAATTACAATCCGTTCAGTATACAGTCTGTTTTGAGTATTCATCACGGTCTGTCATCAACTCATTAGCTACTCCAATGAGGATGTCGAGCAAACGTAATGTGTTAAAGATAGATGCCATCAGTCATTGCCCTGCTCGATCAGAGCTAGAATTTGCGATCGCTAATAAGTAAGTTTAATCTTTTAAGCAAATAAATATAGTTGATAGTCATACGGCACTGTCTTGAGAGCTGCCAAATGGCTACAGAGCTTAGGTATGGCCAACAAAGACATCAAAGAACGCCTAACTAACCACCTCAAAGAATTAATTCGTGAACGCGACCCGTACCTCGCCACCCAGGGTCATTATTATGTGCAGCAATACATCTATGCTCAGTTAAGCCAGTGGGGACAGGCAACGACAATGGGCTTTACTGAGCAGGGACGAGACTATTACAACCTCTGTCTTGACTTACCTGGTCGCCAAGCCCTGTCGCCAGTGGTGGTGGGAGCCCACTACGATACAGTGCCTGGGTGTCCTGGAGCTGATGATAATGCGACGGGTGTGGCTGTTCTGCTAGAGCTAGCCAGACAATTTGCCTGCCTGCCGCCACGACGACCGGTGCGTTTGGTCGCTTTTGATTTAGAAGAATATGGTTTAGTTGGGAGTCGCGCCTACGTAAAATCACTGAAGGGAGACCCGATTCATCTAATGATGTCCCTAGAGATGTTGGGGTATTGCGTCGATGCTTCACAAGAGCAGCCCAGTCAGACTTATCCCATTGCGGCTTTAGAGGCGATTTATCCCAAGACAGGAGACTTTATTGCTCTGATTGGGAATTGGCAAACAATCCCTACACTGTGGCACATCAGACGAGCATTGAGAGTTGCAGGTGTTAATGGTGTCTGGTTACCGATGATTCAGCATGGGAAATTTCTACCAGATACCCGACGCAGTGATCACGCCCCTTTTTGGGATGCAGGTTATAGCGCCATCATGGTGACGGACACAGCTAATTTGCGTAACCCGCACTATCATGCACCAACCGACACCTTCGCCACACTAGACTTGGAATTTCTGACTAAAGTGTGTGTCGGTCTGGGGCGTAGTATTGCCAAGCTATAGTCAATGTCACAGCATGGCAAAAAACAGCAGCGACGGGATAATGCCAGCTACAGAAGTCGGAGCTGCTGATTTTGCTCTTCAGCCAGGACGTCAGTATCGGGTTCGACGGAAAGCTCAGGGGACATGTTATCCCCATTCAGTAAAGCCTGGGCAGCTAACATCATGTCGTCCGCCAGTGCAGTCAAATCATCGCGATTAGCTAAATAGGTTTGCAAGGCACTTAAAGGATCGCGAGTATGCTCAGAGGTCAGCTCGGGTAGACGGGGGCGAGATAGCTGACTAACCAGTTCAGGACGAATCGTATAGGCATGGGCTGTAGCTAATGCCTGATGCAGAGCAGCATGGTCAATTTGATCAATTTGAGCCGGACTAAGTTTATAAACCAGACGGATGACCGCATCGTTGATATCAGCATTGGTCAAGGCTGCTTCTAACCGTGCCTGAGGAGTATCTGTTTTTGAGAGGTCTATTTCTATGGTTTTGAAGATACGGACAGGCAGGGGACAGAAGTTTACTGATGTGTGACCAGGCTGGAGCTCAACCAGAACAAAGCCTTTTTCTTCCTTTTCTTCACTAAAGTCTACCCGTTCAATACTGCCAGGGTAGACTACAGGCGGATCCTGACAGAGAACCTGATGCTTGTGGACATGGCCTAAGGCAACATAGTCAAAACACGGACGTGCCAGCAGCGCCATCGGTACGGTAAAGCCCTTGCCAACGGCCAAAAACTTCTCGGCCCCGTAGCGGGCTGTATCTGTCATCAAATGGGCCAGCAGAATACTGGGAATCTCTGGATGGAGCTGGCGAATTTCTGCTTCGAGGGCCACTCGTAGCCGGTCGAGCATGAGTTCATTGACCTCACCCAGGGATAATCCTTCCGTTTCAGGGCGAGTCAGCAATGTGGAGTGAGTCAACCAGGGAAGGGTCACCACCTGAACGGGACCAGCCTGGGTATCAATGTGGTGAGTAGTTAAACTATCACCCACCACCACATCAGGCACCCCCAGGGTGCGATAGATACATAAGCTGGCTCCGCCCATGCCCTGGGAGTGCTGATCGTGATTGCCAACTAACATCACGGTTGGAATATGGGCTTCAACCAGGCGTTGAAACTGTTGGGCAAAGGCCTGCTGCACCACGGGGGGAGGAGTGGCATCAGGAAAAGCATCCCCCCCAAATAGCACCAGATCGACAGGCTCACTCAGGGCGCGGTCAATACAACGACTGAGGGTGGCAACAAAATCCTCCAAACGGGTATTTAGTCCGGTGTCTGGATTGATGTGGCCATGGCTAAAGCCACTACCCATATGAATATCGGAGAGATGGAGAAGCTTTACCATAGTGCGGTACGACTTTGCGATCGCTATCAGTATCTTTGTCCTAGTTCAGAACGTCAAGATTTAGAGGCAGCATGATAGCCGTCGATATGGGTAAACAGCCTATGAATCTGGTCTGCAGTCGTAAATGGATTTAGCAAAACGGCCTTCAACCAACGCTGACCTCGGTATACCGGCAATGACAAAAAGGTATGTCCTGTCTGCAGCAGATGCTGTTGCAGACCGTGATTCCAATCATCCAGTTTATCGGGGCTTAATTCTGGTGGCTGAGCACGAAAACATACCAGGTTCATTTGGGGTTCGCTGGCCAGGGTCAGAAATGGGCGTGCTTTGACAGCAGCCGTAAAGGTTTGCGTGATTTCATAGTTATGGTCAATGATGGCACTGTACCCGTCACGACCTATGTGCTGTAGCGATAACCATAGCTTGAGGATATCGGGGTGGCGCGTACCCTGAACCGTGAGTTCACCCAAATTGGGCCAGTCGTCGTGATCGTGCATATAGGGGGCCAACACCCGAAAATGCTGCTGCAGCTGCTCAAATTGGCGGAACATCACCATGGCACAGGTTTTGGCCACATATAGCCATTTCTGTGGGTTAAAGGTAACTGAGTCAGCCTGTTCAATGCCTGCTAGCTGAGAGCGATAGCGGTCTGAAAATATTAGGGCTCCACCATAGGCGGCATCCACATGGAACCAAAGCTGATGGAGTTTAGCGATATGGCCCATTTCAACTATAGGATCAATGCTGCCAGTGACCGTAGTCCCGGCTGTGGCGACAATCGCAAATGGCTGCTGACCGTCTGCCTTAGCCCGGGCCAGCTTAGTCTTGAGGTCGTCAATGTCAATTTGCGAATTTTGGTTGGTGGCGATTGGAATCGCCGCCTCGGTGCCCAAACCCATGACCATCGAAGCTTTCTTAAAGGAGGTATGGGCAGCTTCTGAAACAAAGAAAACAGGATGCTGTCCTGCAGGAATGCCATGCTCTAGAGAATTGAATGCTTGATTACGGGCCACAATCAAGGCTTGCAGGTTGGCCAGACTGCCACCGCTGACTAAGACGCCGTTAGCCTGAGGCCCCAGACCAAATAGCTGAGCAATTTGCTTTAGAACTAGCGTTTCTAACCGCGAAAACACCGGCGACATTTCCACACTCAACATATTGTTATTGAGGGCAGCGATCAGCAAATCGGCAATCACCGATACGGTGGTTGGAATTGAGTCCATGTGACCGATATAGCCTGGATGGGCAGCATTCATAGAATGGTGCAGCTGAGCTTTCACCTCAACTAACAGCGCTGCAATGTCCGCAGAGGTGTGGGGTACCGTGGCCCAGACATAGTCATCTGACATTAAAGGCTCAGGCAGTGGAGAGCGTTCCGTTGCCTGAGCCATGATTTCAACCAGTTGGTCAATTACTTGGTGTAGAAGAGTTGCGATCGCATCCTGATTTTTACCATCAGGACGAATAAATGCCGTGGTAGGCAACACCGAAAAATCCACCGTGTCCGCTGTTCATAAGATGTGCCTTACCAGAGTAATCAATAAACCCACCGAACACGTGGCTTACCTGGGCGCATCCCTAAATGGACAAAGCCCCGTTTGGCACCATAACCAATACTGTGAGGATAGTGTTGATCGCACCACGCCTCCACTTCATAGATGCTGACATTTTTAATGTAGAAGTCAACAGCGCCGGTATTCGGTGCATCATAAAGGTGCTCGGAGCGACGAGCACCCCCAACTTTGGCATTAATGCTAGGGGGGCGATAGCCCGAGGTAATCACCAGAGGATTACCGCCAAAGTGATCGCGGCATTTCTCTAGAAATAGACAAATTTCATAGGCCGTTTTGCACTGAAAATCTTGCTGAAACCGACGTGCCTCATCATAAAGAGCAAATTCACCGTAGGTAATGTGGGGGGTGATCAGCGTATTAAAGTCCATGGCTGGTGTGAGGCGAGCCCCAACAGGCTGATTCCCCTTAACATCATCCACAATGCGCTCTAACCGTTCTTCTGGTTTGCGATCGCCTGCCTCACCGGCCTCATCATGATCGTCATCCCAATTTGGAGTTGCGGAGGTCACATGTTTACAGAATAAAGCAGCCTCTGCCAGTCGTCGCCGTCGCAGCCCTTCCTCAACAGACGTACCTGGATTTCTATATTTAACAAACTGTGCCTCGACCCAGCGGTGATCATTCCATTGTTCGGGTGAATCGCAAACCCGTGTAATCGATTCAAAGTTATCGCCCCGATAGAAGCCCGCACCCAAGTTATACGCAAAGCTGTACAAAGCCCCCCGCTGGTTGCTATTCATGCGCCCCCAGGTAGGAATTTTTTCTAGGGCTCCACGGCAGTACTTATCCACATGATCAATCAGATACGTTTCTGATTGATCTTTAGTAATAATGTCTCCTTCTTTAACTGGAACATTGTTGGGATAGCGAGTTGTGCCATAGCCAATTGTTGGTAGAGACCAGCCTTTAAGCGGATCGGCATACGCCTTAGCCCGACCATCAGGCAGGGCCTCAGCATATCCCTCAAATTCCTTGATTAGCTCAATACCAGACCGAGGAATCTTATCCAGCACAGGATCAGACGGTCTTTCGGGTTGAGGAACTTGCGGCCGTTCCGGAGGTTCACTTGTTTGTTCACGCACTGGCACCGCAATCACGCCGAGCTGGTCTATCCAACGGCCACTATTACCATAGAAGCCAATTACATGATGGTTGGCAGGGACCGCCAGGTCAGTGACTGTTCCCGTTTGTTTACCAAAGAGAAAATCCCGCCCCTGATTCGTAATCAGTTCTATGGAGCCAATGTAACGGTCGCCCGTCAGCTTAACATTAGTAATATATTCGTTTGCATTAAGAATAAACGACTCTAAATCTGAGCCCTCTCCACCACGGGCCGGTAGCTCATAGTGAGCCCAAATCATCTGCACTTGGTCAACATATCGACCTACCCGCACCCTAACTTCGCTAGGTTGCGCTTGCTGGGCAAAAATTTGATCGCTGCCCGCTGGGGGCCAATTAATATCTGAGAAGTCTTTACCGCCGTTGCCACCTACGGAGGGGCTCCGCCAGAGTTTTCCGATTACGCTACTTGAGGATTCCATAAGTGTGTGCCTGCATTCAGGGGGATCTCAGCCACAGGTTATTGAGATGTATCTAGGCTGAACCATTGGTTGGCTGTAGCCTTTAAATCAATCTTTAGCTTAAAAATTTCGGACTCTGTTAAGAAAAATTGTCGGCGGGATCTCATGTCTCTCCTTGCATAGATCAAGAAGAGGTTGCTCTAATCTCTCAGGAGTGATCAATGAATACCGCATTCCGTTTTGACACTGCCGCGCCAACGGCCAGCACGCTCATCTTCACCAGCTTGCACTTTAGTCGTCAAAGGCTGATCGCCGATGCTGGTATAGCCCTGATCGTGCAGCGGATTGTATGAGACGCTATGGGCAAAAGTATATCGCCATAAATCTTTAACGGTCCAATTGGCCAGGGGGTTAATTTTGAGGCGATCATGCTGGTCTCGCTCTAAAATTGCCATGTTTTGGCGTGTAGCTGCCTGATCGCGACGTCGTCCGGTGATCCACCCTTGGATAGCCAGTTCATCTAAGGCTCGCTCCATGGGCTGCACTTTAGTTAAATAATGAAACCGCTCCACGTTCTGTTCCCAAAGCCGATCACCGTAGCGAGCAATAAACTCTTCTTGACTTTGAGTGGCCTGGTAAATGTGGAGATCGAGACCATAACGCGCTTGGGCCTGCTGGGCAGTCTCCAGTGTTTCTGGGAAAAGGTGGAGCGTATTGAGAAAAATGACTGGCACCTTTGCCTGCAGTTCGTGATAAAGCATGTGGGTAATAGTCAGCATGCTAAAAGATGTCATCTGGGCCAGGTTGGGCACTGTGGCCACAGCCCATGCCAAAATCTCTTGGGGAGTAGCGGATTCAAACCGCTGATTAAGTTCAACTAAATCCAGTTGACTGGGATCAAACGCAAGGCATTCAGTTGATCTGGCGGGAGTAAGCGCTTGCGCTTCTATGCAAGAAACCATGTCTGTAATTGGGATTTCAGCCCATAAACGAACACTGGAGATATCCTATCGCAACAATCTCCCATAACCCACCGGGGAAATGTAGATTTATCCGATCAAGGATAGGGCGTTAACCGAACATTCGCATCTTGCCCACATAGCGTAGGACAATGACAAACATGAAAAAGCTTATTTTTTACACAAAACCCGGTTGCCACCTTTGCGAGGGGTTAGAGGAAAAACTGGCTCAGTTAGATCACCTGCCGCTTGATATTGAGGCCCGTGACATTACCCAAAACCCGGTCTGGTTTGCGGAGTATCAATACGAAATACCAGTACTGTGCCGTTTGATTAACCATCCTGAAACACCTGAATTGGCACAGGAACAGCCATTGCCTCGTCTTTCCCCGCGGGCTCCGGTGCGTCAATTAGAAAAAATGTTGCAGACATATTTAGGCCCCTTTGAGGCAGAATAGCGGCATTCAGGTTTAGGGAGATCTGTATGACGTTGCGTGAGTTACTGGCAAAATTACCCGCTGAATTGATACCTACTATCGCCCCTGATTATCCCGGCTTAGATCAGGCCGTGACTGGGCTATGTACTAATTCCAAAACCTGTCAGCCAGGGAATTTATTTATTGGCATGCCAGGAACTCGCGTGGATGGGGGTGAATTTTGGCCTAGTGCTCTGGAAAAAGGTGCGATCGCAGCCATCATTTCTCCTAACGCCTGCCAAAAACAGCCTGCCACCGATGCATCCACCTTGCTGATTCCCGTGGATGACATACCAACCGTCTGTGGTGAGCTAGCAGCGGCGTTTTACAACTATCCGGGAAAAACCCTAAACCTAGTTGGGGTCACTGGCACCAATGGCAAAACCACAACCACCCATGTGATTGAGCACTTTCTCAATGCCGCTGAGATCCCTACTGGTTTGCTCGGCACCCTCTACACCCGCTGGCCAGGCCATCAAGAAACAGCCGTCCACACTACACCATTTCCCGTTGATTTGCAGCGAGAACTGGCAAAAGTTGTGAGTGCAGGGTGTCAGCACGCAGTGATGGAAGTCAGCTCCCATGCTCTGGACCAAAAGCGAGTCTGGGGGTGTCCCTTTGCAGTAAGCGTTTTTACTAATCTCACCCAGGACCATCTCGACTATCACAAAAATCTAAACGACTATTTTGAAGCAAAGGCGCTTCTATTTAGTCCGGATTATCTTAAGGGTCGCGCCATTATCAATAGCCGCGATCCCTATGGTCAAAAACTGATTAACCGGCTGAGTCCGGAACAGGTGTGGACTTATCACATTGATGATCTAGCCGCTGATCTCCATACAACAGACTTGACCTACAGCGCTGCTGGTGTCCGTGGTAGCCTGATTACCCCCATGGGCTCTGCACCGTTTACGTCCCCTTTAGTCGGTCGGTTTAACTTAGAAAACTTACTAGCAGCAGCAGGAGCGGTCTTGCATCTCGGGGTATCCCTGGAGTCTTTGATCGCAGCATTAGCCGCATTTGGCGGGGTGCCGGGTCGCATGGAGCGGGTCCAGGTTAGCCCTGCTCAAGATATTAGTGTGATTGTGGACTATGCCCATACGCCCGATAGTCTCGAAAATGCACTACGGGCAGCCCGTCCGTTTATTACTGGGCAAATGATTTGTGTGTTTGGCTGTGGTGGCGATCGAGACCGCACTAAACGCCCCCAGATGGGACGCATTGCCTACGAACTAGCAGACCGAGTGGTGGTAACTTCCGACAATCCCCGCACCGAAGATCCTCAGCAGATTCTGACCGATGTCGTGGCTGGCATTGAGGCTGAGCTAAACGAGGATGAAGTGATTTGCGATCGCGCTGCTGCCATTCAACACGCCATCCTCACAGCCCAACCAGGTGATGGAGTACTGATTGCTGGCAAAGGCCACGAGGACTACCAAATTTTAGGCACAGAAAAAATTCACTTCGACGATCGTGAGCAGTCGCAGTTAGCTCTTAAACAGCGATTAGCATCTTAATTATTTTTTAGTCCTAATGGAGAAACTCCGCGCTAGTACGGAAAGTTAAGTAGAAATACCCATTTATCTGTTATTGCCCTTAACTAACCTAGACCCTATAGATGCTGTATTTAATACGCGCTCAGCATATTTTAGAGTCATTATGGACGCTTCCACGGTCGAGACATCATCCACATTCACTACGACTCGTTTTGACACATCAATAACGCACTTATCGGCTCCGAAGGTTGACCCCCAGTTTTTCAAAACTGCGGCCCAAGAGCTTAATAACCCCGTCACAACCATTAAGGCCGCTTTAACGCTGCTCAACTCTTCCAGCCTGAAACCCAAACAGCGCGAACGTTATTTACAAATGATTGGCCAGGCCTGTGACCGGCAAAGTCATCTGATCAATAGCGTGTTTAAGCTACTGGAACTGCAGTTGACTCCCCCAACGAGACCGCTCAAAAAAGTTCAGCTTTGGGATTTAGTACCGGGGGTGATCAGCACCTATCAACCCCTAGCCACAGAACACAATCTCTTATTGGCCTACACAGTAGCAAGTCATCTGCCCCCTGTGTTTGCCGTTGAGGCATACCTGAAGCAAGTATTGGTTAGTCTTGTCAGTAATAGTATTCAGTTTACAGATGCTGGCGGGTGCATATGGGTGAAAGCTCATCAGCGCAATGACGGCAAAATTGCGCTAATCATTCAGGATAATGGACGCGGCATTCCATCTACCGTTTTACACCAGGTGTTTGATTCGTTTTACCGCCATACTTCTGAAGGTAGTGGCTTGGGACTGACTCTGGTACAACAATTACTAGCTCACTGCGGGGCTTCTATCGCGGTCAGTAGCACCCCAGGTAAAGGTACTGCATTTACAATTTTGCTGGCAGTCGCCCCTGACTAACTTACCTGCTCATCTGATTCCGGAATCAAGGTCTCAATCAGAAGCTGAGCCTGCTGCTGCTTGTCTTGCAAAAAGTTGTCACATTTTTTGAGTTCGGTGACAGCTTTTTCAAACTGTTCAAAAATATCGGCTAAGGGCAGATCGCCGGTTTCTAAATCGGTGATGATAGCTTCAACCTGTTCAACTGAGGTTTCATAGTTCCAGTTGTCAGCAGACTTTTTAGCTCTGGGCATAGGGATTTAGGAGTTGCAGCTTTAAGGATAGTGTTGCCTACCCGAAAGCCTTCCGCAACTACGCCGTCAAGACATGTCAACTGTTTTTAAGTTGAGGAATAAGCTTTGAGTGCCTAGCAGGATGCTGCTGTAGTGCAGTGCTCTTTGATGGTTTGCCGTAAAGAGCACGATTGGCTGCAGCAGTTTTATCTGGTTTTCCCTGTTATGCAACTATCCAATTCGGTCTCTAACACCTGTGTCAAGCTTTTAGTATCTGCTGGACTTGGCTTGGCGTCAGTATTATCCGCTTTAGCCATACCTTCAATTGCCTTAGCTCAATTGTCACCCGTTGAGATCGCTCAGGTTCCGGCCCAATTGACGCTATTGCGGAATATTCAACATGGTAGGAATGTAAATGCGATCGCATTTAGCCCCAATGGACAAATGCTAGCTACCGCTGGGGGAGACGGTTTGATTCGAGTATGGGATATCAATTTCACCTTGCAAGGAGATGAAGAACGCTGGATGCAACGACTCATAAGTATTCCAAGCTCTGATCGCTATGTCACTTCATTAGCCTTTAGCCCCAACAATCGTTATTTAGTCACCGGCACCTATAACGGAGACGTGCGCATTTGGGATCTCAATAACTGTGAGCAAGAGCGTCCCGTCTGCAATTCTCAGCTAATTCTAGATCGTGATTATATCGGTGTAGCCCCCGTGGTCCAATTTAGCCCCAGCGGTCGCTGGTTAGCCGCCAGCAACTTTGATGGCACAGTCACCCTTTGGGATTGGGCCAGTCGTGAAATTATGGCCGTACTAGAACCCGAAACAGGCTCCCATGATGGGTCTCGACTAGATGGACGTTTCTCTTCACTGACATTTAGCCCAGATGAGGCCTATTTAGCAGCGGGCAGCCATGATGATTTCATTACCCTGTGGAGTTTAGACCCAGCAGAAGAATTTGAGCGCTTGACGAACATTGATACGGGTAATGGCGTTGATAGTGTGGCGTTTAGTCCCGATGGTGAAATCTTAGCCAGTAGCAGCTTTAAAGGTGTAGAGATGCGGTCTATTCGTACTCGACGCGGGCGCTTAAGGGTTGAGGAGGAAATCGAGCTAGAAGTGGGTAAACGGGTAAACACAATGGTCTTTTTAGCCGATGGTCAATCTCTGTTTATCGGCGATAACAGCGATCAGGTGGGCCTGTGGGATTTAGCCGAAGAGGAACCGCTAGCGATTCCTACCAATCAGCAACATACAAACCCGGTGCTCGCTGTAGCCATCTCTCCAGTGGGTAATTTATTGGCAAGTGGCAGCACGGACGGTGTGATTAAACTGTGGCGTCCTTAACGCCTCAACAGCAGTTTGCAAGACTGAAACTATACAGCAGCTAGTGAAAATTGACATCAAAAGGGCTGGGATACCTGAGGAATCAAACTTACACTGATGGCTTCTCGGTGATACCCAACACCTCTGCTGTAATTTGCCCCTGACCCAACTGCACAGAGATATGATCGCCAACATTAAGATGGCTGGCTTGGTTAACTACATCGCCTGATTCTTCTCTAACCAGTGCATAGCCACGTCGAAGAACAGCTGCAGGATCTAGAGTTGTGAGTTTTTCAGTGAGCAGCTGATGATGATGCTTTACTGTTTTCAATCGATGATGTAACGCTTTGATCAATCGCTGTGTACGCCATTGATGGGTCTGTCTGATCTGTTCTAAATGGCGTTCGGGATGTAGTCGCTGTAACCGTTGGTAAAACTGTTCTAGTTCTCTCTTGTGCTGATATAGCTGTGTGCCAGTCACTTGGGTGAGGCGCTGCGCCAATTGGACCTGGGTGTAGCGTAGAGTGCTCAGGGCTGGCACGATCTGTTCGGCAGCAGCGGTGGGGGTATGAGCACAAACATCGGCGACCAGATCAGCGAGGGATTCATCCCGTTCATGCCCAATCCCGGTGATCACTGGTATTGGGCAGGTTGCGATCGCACGCACCACCCGCTCATCGTCAAAACACACTAAATCCTCTACCGCACCACCCCCTCGCCCTAGTAATAAAACATCCGCCTGACCATCAGCACCTGCCCGCTCAATTGCTTGCACAATAGACCTGGGAGCTTGTTCCCCCTGCACAATAGCCGGTGACAATAACACCTTTAACCCTGGATGTCTCTGAGTCAGGGTCCGCTGAATATCCCCCCATGCGGCAGCTTGAGGTGAGGTGACGACTGCAATACATGCGGGCAAAGTAGGTAAAGGACGTTTACGATCTGCATCAAACAGTCCTTCACTTGCTAATCGGTTGCGCAGCTGGCGATAGCGCAACGCCTGAAGCCCATCTCCCGCAGGTAACACTTGCCAGGTTGTCAGCTGATAGCTACCCCGTTTGGGATAAACCTTAAGCTGCCCTAGAACCACTACCTGTTCACCCACTTTGGGCACAATGCTCAGTTTTGGCAACTGACTGCGCCACACCACAGCATTGAGCGTGGCTGAGCCATCTGCTTCTTGCAACGAAAAAAAGCAACCACTCCCATGCTGCCGAGCGCTAGACACTTCACCAATCACCCAAATATTCCGGAGGTTTTCATCCCCTTCCAGCAGCAGCTGAATATATTCGGTAATCCCAGTTACACTGACCGCCTTGAAGTCTAAAGTCTCCGTCGCCATAGCAAAGTGCTCAATCTCTTAACAATCTAAACAGCATCTTAATAGTACATTTGTATGACTTTCGGGTACACTAATAAAGTTGGGCATGATGTCCTTAGCAAGCTCCACGGGTTGATATAACCCGCCCCTGCGGAGTGAGCTTATAATTGCTGAACTCGGCCACCCTTATCGCAAAACTCAGGCAGCATGGCAAAAACATCCACCGAAAGCAACGAGCGCAAAAAAGCGCTAGACATGGTGCTCAATCAAATTGAGCGGAACTTTGGTAAAGGTACCATCATGCGTCTGGGGGATGCACAGCGCATGAAAGTTGAGACTATCCCAACTGGGGCGATGACGCTCGATTTGGCTCTGGGTGGCGGTTTGCCAAAGGGCCGTATTATCGAGATCTACGGCCCAGAAAGTTCAGGTAAAACAACTTTGGCGCTACATGCGATCGCTGAGGCCCAAAAACAAGGCGGGGTAGCTGCATTTGTAGATGCTGAGCATGCCCTTGATCCAGTCTACGCTGCAGCCCTGGGGGTCAACATTGATGATTTACTAGTATCCCAACCTGATACAGGTGAAGCCGCCTTAGAAATTGTGGATCAGCTGGTACGTTCATCTGCTATCGATTTAGTGGTAATCGACTCAGTTGCCGCACTGGTGCCTCGGGCTGAAATCGAAGGAGAAATGGGAGATTCCCATGTCGGTTTGCAGGCCCGCCTCATGAGCCAGGCCCTACGCAAAATCACCGGTAATATCGGCAAGTCCGGCTGTACCGTAATTTTTCTAAACCAGCTTCGCCTCAAGATTGGTGTCACCTACGGTAATCCTGAAACAACCACCGGGGGTAATGCACTGAAGTTTTATGCATCGGTGCGCTTAGATATTCGCCGTATTCAAACCCTGAAAAAAGGCAACGATCAGTTTGGGATTCGAGCAAAAGTCAAGGTTGCTAAAAACAAAATTGCTCCCCCATTTAAAATCGCTGAATTCGACATTATCTTTGGGGAAGGTATCTCTACCCTGGGATGTATCGTCGATCTGGCTGAAGAAAGCAACATTCTCACCCGGAAGGGAGCCTGGTACAGCTATAACGGAGACAATATTAGCCAAGGGCGCGATAACGCCATTCGCTATTTAGTTGACAATCCAGACGTGACTGCTGAAATTGAGACCAAGCTACGTCAGGCCTTACAAATCGGTGGAGAGGCAGCTGCGGCAGAGGAAGATACTACTGACACAACACCAGCCGCCGAAAATAATGGGGGTAAGACCTCCAAAAAGAGTAAATCCTGATTAGTTTACACATCCAGCTGAAGAGCCTAATGATAAGCTCTTCAGCTGGATGTGTAAGGATTTAGTAGATTCTATATTAAAGACATAAAATCCTTGCACAGGTTAACTAGTGTAAGGTTCTGCCCCCGTCTGCACTATCTACTGAGTCACATGAGCTACCGGCTTTAGTATCACAAGAGCTGCAGCTAAAGAAATGAAATAGGGAGCTACCAATGCGAATGCGATCGCCATCTCGCAATGCATATACCCTTTGCAGTTTCTTACCATTAACGTAGGTACCATTGGTACTCTCTAAATCGGAAAGGATAAACCCTTGATCTTGGCTATATTGCAACGCAGCATGGCACCGGGACAAGCGTTTGTCAGGAACAGCAATATCCGATTGTCGTGGATCGCGGCCAATGGTCCACAGACCATCTTTGGAATAAAAGCCTTTAGATTTGCCAGTTGTTAAGTTACTAATAATGTAAACTTGCTGCTCACAAATCATCCCTTGAATATATTGAGCAAGCTGTGCTGGATTAGCCACATCAATGGCAAGCATGTCATCCAATAGTTCCCGGTTATGCTCATAGAGTTTAGAAAAAGTTTGCAATAGGCCTAGCTTGGCGTCTGTCTCTGCTTTATCAGCCGCAGAGAACATCATGCGATATTCAGCTAGGTTGTTTGGATAAACCATAAAAAGTTCAAATAGAACGTTTAGCTTGAGCCCAATTCACTAGTGACGATATGGATTCAAAAACTAGATGTCTAGCTCCAGTATTCGTCAAGATTGACGTAACGTGGGACACACTATGGCATTTCTATAAAACCTTGAATTTGATCGGAAATATTGTGAAAGAACGATTAATCTTCCGGAGATTAACTACCCAGAGCTAAACAACTATTTTTACTTTTTCGCATGATTTTCAGTCAAAACCTACGAGCTGCAGCACTGGTTTTAGTGATTAGCTATCGATAAATTCGTTAACTGTCCCACCGATACCGTTGGCTGAGCGAAGTCGCAGCCAACACTCCCAGACAGTACCCTCTTCGACTTCGCTTAGGAGACGCTTACTAAATTCTTTAGTGCAAATTTTTCTGGCAACGTCTCTTTCATAGTTGGCGACCTAGCTCAAGAAGAAGATAAGTTCTCGATTAACGCTATCAGGAGCCTCCTGCTGAATCCAGTGGCCACAATCAGGAATAGCTCGTCTGATGTAAGCATCACTGGATAACGCCTGAGAGAAACTACCCTTAGTTGGCACCAGGCTATCATCCTCACCCCACATGAATAAGGTGGGAGATTTCAAAGGAAGGGGGGCAAGTCGTAGCGGATTGAGCCAGCTATTGACCCATTCATTCAAGCTGAAACAGTGACGAACGTGTTGTAAAACGGCTGGCATCACACCAGGTTTTTGCAATGCGGCCTGGTATAAATCAGCGTTTGCCTGCGTAAAAGCACTTTTCCTAACAGATTGCTGTTGAAAGAGATAGGTCAGCAAAGACGGCAGATTTTCCTGGATTAACCACTGGGGTAAGCCTGGGGTTTGTAACGCTAGGAGATGCCAATTTCGCTGTAGATGCTCCCAACTGTTGGAAAGACTATGAGTCAGTACCGTTTGCCAGCGTTGAGGAGTACTCAACATAGCTAACTTCTCTACACTGTTAGGGAAACGCCGGGCCAGATTCCAGGCAATGGTGCCACCCCAGTCATGCCCAACAACGTGGGCCTTAGTGTATCCCAACGTATGAATTAAGGCATGAATATCGGTACTTAATGTATCTAGGTCGTAGCCATTGTGAGGCTTATCAGAATCGTTGTAGCCTCGCAGATCGGGGACAACCACCTTAAAGTGTCGCGATAGGTGAGGTAACTGATAACGCCAAGAGTACCAAAATTCAAATAGCCCATGTAGCAAGATTAAAAGCTTGCCACTGCCTTGAGTTACGTAATGGAGCTGCACGGAATTAGCTTTTACGTACTGATGTTCCCAACTCAACGATGCGGCTCCAACCAAACTACAAAGTGATGGCTATGAATTGCTTACATGCCACCTTCTAATATCCTTGTAGCACAAGTTACAAATAACTGACTAAATCTGTAACTATGCAGAACGATAGGCAACCTGATACTCAACAGGCTGGATACGATACTTCACTAGATTGGCAAGTTCCTGAAGCTGATTAATTGCTTCAGCACCTTCTAGCTTCATCAACTCTCGATCATCACGCATTTCTGTCCACGTGATGCCATAGTCTGATACCAAGAAACGAATCAAATGGTCATTGCCTAAGCTGACCATAAACGAAGCACTGTTGAGCTGATCACCGCACGTGTAACAAGATGCTAGATAGCCTTGATTCTCAAGGACAATTGCTAGCGCTTTTAGGTTTAGGACCAAATCTTTTACGAATTGGCGGTGTTGCTCTGCAAGTCGAACAAACATTTGCGTTCTCCTTCCCACCGGTCACATTGTAATGGTGAATCTTAAGTTTTGCTTAATATTTTTTATAAATCACTAAATTGATTCTCTTTAACCTTCAGTTTGGTCAGTGTTAGTTCAGGCTAAAAACGATCAATTTTACGTACATAATTGCCCATGCACCCGAACAAGCCATCTGAAGATACCTTTAGAAAAAAGGATTGTCCCCGGGATGGTGCGATCAGCTAGAGTCGGTTAATAACGACTCTGAGCAAGGACGCTCCTAGTCAAGTTACCCAGCTCAGAAACTAAGATAGCTTTCGTATTAAAAACAATTTCACTAATCCCAAAATTGTTAAGACAATTTTTATAGCGTAGGTATTCCAAACGCTAAATGCATGGCGATTGGTTAGTAAACTATGACATTAGCCATACCATAGCTACATTAGGACTATCTGTCCACGCATGAGGTCTTCTTTGTAACGGTTTTGCTAAAAATGTGAATGCGTTGAGTATGAATTTATTCAGCGCTCTATTCAGCCAAGGTCCACCAGCCAAAGGCAGGACCAATAAGTCTAATAGTCAACCATAAAACAATCATTAACACAATTCCAGCCCAGGCACCACGAGTACTCCAGGTCACAAAGTCTTGGGATTGCTGTTTGGTAATCGGGAGCCAAGGCACAATGCGTTGTTCGGGCTGCCCATAGTTTTCACCAAGTTTTGCCTGCCGCCGCCTTGCTTCGCCCATGGTACTCCACTCTATCGGTAACTTAAAGTTTGGTTCGATTCGATTATAGCGTTTGGTTTAATGGTGCTAGCCAGCTTGGATCTAGATAAACACTTTGGGCAATTGGGTTCAGGGTTTTGAGGATGGTCCGCCCATAGCTGCGGTGATTAACTCGGTTATCGAGTAAGGCAACTTTGCCTTGTTGGGCACTGATAGGAGCGATCGCAAGCTGCAGCGTCTGCAATGCCGTTGGCAATAAAAACAGTCGAAACCAATCTTGGCGCAACCGTTTATGATAGGCCACTTGCCCAGCAACTAGGGGGTTTTCGAGCGAAGGGATCGGCAGGGTCGTAATAATCAATAATCCAGGTGCAGGACAACAGAGTCGGTAGTCCTGCCAAAACTCCCAACCGGTGACCAAAATGCCATTTGGAGCTAAGTCCGACCGTTCAACCTGGACTCGCGAGCCATACTCAGCCGCTAAAATTGAGCCAATTTGGGCTTTCAGTGGGCTATCACCCACCAAGATGATAGTTGGTTGGGTGCGCGTTTCCGACAATTGCAGCAGGTTGCGAATTTCTTGCAAAATCGCGTTGGGAAACTGATTGCTATTGGGCATAGGCAACTGGTCAGGCGCATAGAGCTGAATACCGTCTTGTTGGCGATCAGGAGTGAACTTGAGGCAAGTGAGATCGCTTAACCCCAGACGCTGACGGTAGCTTTCAGCACTTTTTTCCTCATCTACAGCGGCCCCAATCAAGACAACTGGCTGCCGTTCCCAAATGGGCTTCAGCATCTCTGCCAAATTGACCGGGGCACATCGCAAAGTCAGCTGCCCTGACCCACGATTGAGCTGCAGCCAGGTCATGGTGTTTTCCTGGTCTATCTGGTTACGAAATCGTTGCCAGGTCGGCGGCAGGGCCGCTAACCCCAGGGGAGTTTCCGACAAGTGAACAAACAGATCTGTGAGTACATCATGCTCTTCAAGATCGGCAAGATAGCAACTGTAGGGATTAGCTGGATGTTGAAAAGCGAGATGGGTCAGCCTGACTCGTAGATCACGGATCGAAGTTTGCTGAGATGGGTATGCCAAACCCAACTGATGCCAGTCTGCATCATCGAGACTACAGGTTAATTCGTTACGCGCCCAATCAACCAGGGGATCAATGCCATCGATCAAAGTAACGATATTGGGTGGAAAGGCAGGGAGATTAGGGGATATCGGATGAGACGGTTGCGTGGCGTTAATCTGACTTGATAGCCAGGTTTGCGGAGTCGTAATTAAAATGCCTTGAAAGGTTTCTCCAGGCCAGCGATCGCCTACTTGAATAGATTTGATAGTAGGCAAAGTTTGCAGCAGATTCGGAATCTCATCCTGCACTAACTGCTGATGGATAGTGGGGGGGACAACTAAGACAACCGGTCCAGGCCATACAAGGGCAGGCGTCAGATAACTTAAACGATAACGTCCTCGATAGGCTGCGGTGCTACCAGTTTGCAGAAGAGCGCTACGTCCCAACCGCAATGCTCTGGCCACTAGACGCGCCATAGTCAAATGATGGGGCCACTGGGTATGGCCCTGCTGGCGTAAAAACTCTCGCAGTAGCTGGTGAACCTTTGCCTCAATCACGTGAAGTGCAACTCTCGTTGTGACTCAATAACTCAGCTAGATCCCTAAGAAATAACCAAGCAGTGTGTCTCATTGTGACATACTCCCTTGGAGGGTTTGGTTTATCGCCTACATGCGGATTGCTAGCTGGCGGTAGTGTTGCCCTCCAATCAATAGCCGTCACCTCAAGTTGTTGAACATGTCATTGCCCTTCCCTCAGACCCAGACTTCACCAGCCGAGTACACCATTGGGATCGTGGGTTTGGGGTTGATTGGCGGTTGTTTAGCCTTAGATTTAACCCGTCTGGGATATTCCGTTTATGGGGTAGCGCGGCGTTCTGAAACGGTCACAGCGGCCTTGGACGCAGGGATGGTCACCAAGGTCGGGTGCGATTTGGCCCTGATGGCTGAGACGGATCTGGTCTTTGTATGTACACCGATGGCACTAATTGTACCGACGGTCCAAAAGCTGGCGAGTTATCTACCAGAGTCAACTGTTGTGACGGATGTGGGATCGATCAAAGGGGAGGTGGTAGCAGCGGCAACGGCGCTCTGGCCCAATTTTGTGGGCGGTCATCCCATGGCAGGCAAAGCAGAATCGGGGCTAGAAGCTGCTGAAACTGGGCTCTTTTGTCAGCGGCCTTATGTGGTTACACCGATTGAAACGACGGTATCCACAGCGGTGGAACGAGTGGTTGCGATCGCAACCCAATTAGGCTCCCAAGTTTACACAGCCACGCCAGCAGACCACGACCAGGCAGTAGCCGCCATTTCACATTTGCCTGTCATGGTTAGCTCTAGTCTGCTGCACACCTGTTTGAGTGAGCCCAACACCCAAGTCAAAACCCTGGCTCAACAGCTAGCCAGTAGTGGTTTTTGTGACACCAGCCGCGTGGGTGGTGGCAACCCTGAGTTAGGCACTATGATGGCCCAATTCAATCGGTCCGCTTTATTACAGGCCCTACAGCGATATCGTCAGCAGTTAAACACCGCAATTGACCTGATCGAGGCGGAACAGTGGGATGCCCTAGAACAAAGGCTCAGTATTGCTCAGCAGGAACGACCCAAGTACCTCTGAGATCTGTGCTGAGTTTGAGAGCCTAAATTTTTCAGGATAGGTCTCTGAGACAGTGAATATTATCAGTTCTAGACCGGCTGCTTTCCTTCTGATTCAGCCATAATCACAGGCTCCTGGTACAGAATTGCGGTGAAGGTAACCGTAGAGCCGAGACCCTCACCCATACTAATAAACTGAACCTTGCCACCCATAGCCTCAATCAGCCGTTGAGAAATGGCCAGGCCTAGCCCAGTGCCACCATACTGCCGGGTTCGTTCACCATCCACCTGGCTAAAGGTTTGGAACAGTCGATTCTGCTTTTCTAGTGAGACTCCAATACCGGTATCTTCAACGCTAATTTTGATATGTCCAGGCCAAACTTGTCCTTGGAAACGCACACTTTGAGGCTTGACCTCAGCGCTAATGGTGACTCCTCCTTCAGGGGTGAATTTAATGGCGTTCCCAATCAGGTTAAGCAGAACTTGCAAAATTCTTTGATAGTTGCCGTAGAGCTTTATTTCATCTAGGGTGGCAGGCATTTTCATATTGAAATACAGCCCCCGCTGCTCGGCCTGAGGACGGGTGAAATTCTCCACATCGCAAAACAGCTCCTGCAAGCTGACTGCCGTCAGGTCAATTTCCATTTTACCTGCCTCAATTTTGGCAATGTCCAGCACATCGTTAATGAGATTAAGCAGGTGTAGGGCAGATTTATGGGCTTCTGCGATGAACTCTTCCTGTTCTTCTGGATCGTCTGCCATACCATCAAGCACCAACCGCAAAAAGCCAATCATGCCGTTAAGTGGCGTGCGTAGTTCGTGGGAGGTATTGGCTAGAAACTCACTCTTGAGGCGGGAAGCTTCTTCGGCATAGCGTCTTGCTTCTTCTAATTCATCATTTTTATCGATCAGTTTTTCGTTGGCCTTCTGGAGATCGTCTGCCAGGGTACGACTGGCCTCAAATAGTTTGGCATGGGCAATGGCTGTCCCAACTTGATCGGTAAGCTCATTGACCAGTTCAATTTCCAAGGGATGCCAGGGACGTTCGGGTGGCATTTGCAACAGCAGCACACTGTTGGGCTCGTCGCGATAGCAGGTAGCCACGGTTAAAACCGTGTAAGGCCCAGCATCATTGTCCTCGCGTTCAAAATCTGAAAGGACTGGTTTGAGGGTATTGATGGTACAGCGAAAATCCGCTTTATTAGTCAGCTCAAAGGTTTGCCCCAGACAAGGTTGTAACTCGGGCTGATGAAATTCAGCGACCACATTGAGAGTTTGCATAGCGACTGAATAGTCGCAAACCAGACAGCGATGCAAGTCTAAAAGCGTTCCCAAGCCGTCAACGGTTTGTTGCCAAATCGTTTCCAACTCCAGGGTTTTACGAATGTTGGAGGCAATGCTGGTAAGCACACCATGATAGTTCGAGATATTAGCGAGCAACCCGGCTTGAGCCGTATTGGCGGGCGGATCAGCAATAATGCCCATGGTGCTCAAGTGATGAGGCATGCTGGCAGTACCCGCCACTGTCAAGATGGAGCCTTCTCCCTGCAAATACTGATGGTCCGGATCATCAGGCCAATCAACGGTACTGAGCGTAAAGTCTAGCCCCACCGGATGGGGGCCGCACCGGACCACACATTGAAACTGCTGAGATTGTCCATCAACTAACACCTGAGCCATCCGTTGAAGATAGGGACCGACGGCTACAGGGCCAAATAATTGACTGATGGATTCGTGTAAATATCGTGAGGAATTAACCTGAATGCTACGGGGCCAACTGATAGAAACAATCCGACCGTAAGGATCGTGAATAACTTTAAGGGACGAATTATCAACTGTGGCGGGAACAGCCATAGGCTCAGGGTCAACTATCAATTGCGATCGCATAGTTTCGTCAGGAATCTCTAGCCCTATACTTAATTGCTTACGAGTTTTCCCTGTACGGATCAGAAACATCTACACCGAGATCGCCCGTCACAGTATGACAGACCTTAAAATTCTCTGATCACAGGGTAATGGATGCTGCAGAGCCGGAGTTGATATTAGATAAATCCAGCACTGTTCGTTGGTAAGACGCCCCGATAATCCTTATCTTGTCATGGGATTTATCAACGGTCATCCCTTTCGAGGTCTCTTTTGCAATTAGATGCACATGCGCTTGAGGTTTACTGCTTGGCTCAGGTGCCCCCAATCATGAAAAAAGTTCACCCTCAAAACACCTCTAAAATATAAGTCAGTAGTCCTAAGGATGAGCAAAGTATTAGAACAAAGCATTAAGATAGGCTAGGCTAAGCGCCTCTTTACTCCTTCGTTTGAGTTCTTGTTTCCATGACCGACGCACCCGTATCTCGAATCCGCAACTTTTCGATTATTGCCCACATCGACCATGGCAAGTCGACGCTGGCTGATCGGTTGCTGCAGGAGACTAAAACCATTAGTGATCGAGATATGAAAGCTCAGGTCCTTGACACTATGGACCTTGAACGGGAACGGGGCATCACAATTAAGCTGCAGGCAGCTCGTATGAACTACCGAGCCAAAGATGGTGAGTCATATGTGCTGAACCTGATTGATACTCCAGGCCATGTTGACTTCTCTTACGAGGTTTCTCGTGCCTTAGCCGCCTGTGAAGGGGCGTTACTTGTAGTCGATGCATCCCAAGGTGTGGAAGCTCAGACACTGGCCAATGTCTACCTAGCACTGGAAAACGATCTAGAAATTATTCCTGTCCTTAATAAGGTGGATTTGCCTGGAGCAGAACCCGATCGCGTCAAACAGGAAATTGAGGACATCGTTGGTCTGGACTGTAGCAACGCCATTTTGGCATCTGCGAAAGAGGGACTGGGCATCACTGACATTCTAGAATCTATTGTTGAGACGGTTCCTGAGCCTGAAGATAATACAGAAAAGCCACTACGAGCACTGATTTTTGACAGCTATTACGATAGCTATCGTGGTGTGATTGTCTATTTTCGGGTAGTGGATGGGACATTGAGTCGTCGCGATCGCATTCGGCTGATGGCCTCAGGCAAAGAGTACGAAATTGATGAGCTCGGTGTACTCTCTCCCAATCAAGTAGAAGTTGATGAACTCCACGCCGGAGAAGTGGGCTACATTTCTGCTTCCATCAAAGCTGTGGCAGATGCCCGTGTCGGTGACACCATCACCCTAGTGAAACGCAAGGCTGAGGACCCCCTGCCGGGTTATGTAGAGGCGAACCCCATGGTGTTCTGTGGTCTTTTCCCTACCGATTCCGACCGTTACGAAGACCTGCGTGAGGCTCTAGAAAAACTGCGCCTCAATGATGCCGCCCTACAATATGAGCCTGAAACCTCTAGCGCTATGGGCTTTGGTTTCCGCTGTGGCTTTTTAGGGCTACTGCATATGGAAATTGTCCAGGAACGCTTAGAGCGAGAATATAATCTGGACCTGATTACCACGGCTCCATCCGTGGTTTATCGGGTCACCACCATTGATGGCGAGGTGCTCAATATTGATAACCCGTGTGAGCTACCCGAGCCCCAAGAGCGGGAAAAAATTGAAGAACCCTACGTCAAGGTAGAGATTTTCACCCCTGAGGAGTTTGTCGGCACGCTGATGGATCTGTGTCAGACACGGCGTGGCGACTTCAAAGATATGAAGTACCTGACAGAAGGTCGGACAACGCTGGTGTATGAATTACCTCTGGCAGAGGTGGTGACTGACTTCTTTGACCAGATGAAATCCCGATCTCGTGGTTATGCCAGCATGGAGTACCAGCTGATCGACTATCGGGAAAATTATCTGGTGAAGTTAGATGTGATGATCAACGGCGATAAAGTTGATCCGCTGGCAGCTATTGTGCATCGCGATCAGGCCTACTACGTGGGTAAAGCTTTAGCGGAAAAGCTTAAAGAGTTAATTCCTAGGCACCAGTTTAAGATTCCGATTCAGGCCGCTATTGGTAGCCGCATTATTGCTAGTGCCAGCATTCCAGCCCTTCGTAAAGACGTACTGTCCAAGTGCTACGGCGGTGACATCTCCCGGAAGAAGAAACTGTTAAAGAAACAGGCAAAGGGGAAGAAACGCCTGAAGGCAATCGGTACGGTGGATGTCCCCCAAGAGGCATTTATGGCGGTACTGAAATTGAATTAATTGGATTCGGGTCGTCCAAAATTCCTAATTGAATTGGACTCCTGTAGAAGCACACCCTTGTGGCTGCCCTGGTAGATCCTGCATGATCAACCAAAATTCCCATAGAAATTATCGTGGCCTATGGGTTGTGAGTAACGGTCAATGGCACTAACGAGCGGGAGCAACCACAAGGGATTGCCCCTAGGAGGTCTTCCGACAAATACACAAATTACTTGGCATCCATCCAATTTTTGCCTGCATTAATGTCTACCTTTAGGGGTACCGACAACTGCACGACAGATTCCATCGTTGTAGCGATTTTTTTCTCTAATTCAGGCCATTCATCGAGTGGGATTTCAAAAATCAGTTCATCATGAACCTGTAGCAAGAGCCTAGCCTGATAATCCTTGAGGACTTTATGCAGCTGAATCATCGCAATCTTGATAATGTCAGCACTAGAGCCCTGAATAGGAGCATTAGCAGCCGCTCGAAGTAAACCCGCGTCATAGCCACCGGGACGTAGATGATCGAGGTCAATCTCGTCGGGAGATTTCCCCTTCAACGGCTTTAAGCTATTGCTCGAAAAGTTGAAATATCTGCGCCGTCCCAGAATAGTTTCTACGTAGCCATAGGCAATGGCTTCACGCTGCATCTGCTGCAAGTATTCAAATACCCGTGAGTAACGCTCGTTGAATTTGTCGATAAAGGCCTTGGCCTCGGTGCGACTAACCCCCATCTCACGGGCAAAGCGGACAGCGCCCATACCGTATATAACGCCGAAGTTAATAATTTTCCCCATGCGGCGTTCTGCGGTGGAAATTTCCTCTTTGTCTAATAGCAATTGGGCCGTAAGGCTATGAACGTCTTGACCATTGCGATAGGCATCCACCAGTACCGATTCACCACTGAGGTGAGTAAGAATACGTAACTCAATTTGAGAATAGTCAGCAGCGGCCAACAGCCAGCCTTCTTGCGGTAAGAACGCCTGACGAATCTGACGACTAAAGGCGGTACGAACGGGAATATTCTGCAGGTTGGGATTTGATGATGACAGACGCCCCGTGGCGGTCACGGCTTGGTTGAAGTCAGTGTGTACTCGGCCAGTGTCAGCCCGAACCAGTTTGGGTAAGGCGTCTACATAGGTGGACTTCAGCTTTGATAAGGTGCGATGGCTGATAATGCAGTCCACCACAGGATGATCGCCCTGCAGTTTCTCTAATGTGGAGGCGTCTGTTGAGTAACCAGTTTTGGTTTTGCGGGTTTTCTTTTTGTTGAGCCCTAAGGTTTCAAATAGCAAGACGCTGAGTTGTTTGGGAGAGGCAAGATTAAACTCTTCGCCTGCGTAGTCGTAGGCTTTGATTTGCAATTCATAGAGATCAGCTTCGAGCTGTTCTGAAAATTGCTTGAGATAAGGTTCGTCGATGCGGATGCCGGTGGCTTCCATGTCAGCTAAGACGGCTTCGAGGGGGACTTCGATGTCGCGGAAGAGGGTTGCGATCGCATCCACCTGACTTAGCTCTTTTTGCAAAATTGGCACCAACCGATAAGTTGTATGCACATCCTCACCGCAGTAGGCCGCCACCTGATCAAGAGCGATATCTGCAATCGTTTTACCCTTGGGTACCAGGTCGCTATAACTCTGTGCCGCCACATTTAAATAGCGCAAAGACAAATCCGTCAGATTATGGCTGTTTTCTGGATTGAGCACGTAGCTTGCCAGCATGGTGTCGAAAACGACTCCGGTCAGCTCAATGTCATAGCGCTTGAAAACTGCCCGGTCATACTTGGCATTTTGCAGTGACTTTGGACAATCAGCACTCTCCAAAACTGGCTTGAGAGCAGCCAAAACATCTGCCAGAGGTAGCTGCGTTCCCTCAACATGACCCACTGGCACATAGGCTATATCCTCCGGACCATCTCCCCAGCAACAGCCAATACCCACGAGATCAGCATCCAACGGATCAATTGCCGTTGTCTCTGTATCCCAAGCCACAGGCTTAGCCTTATCGGTTTGTGTTTCAAGCTTCGTGACTAAATCCTGTAGCTGAGCGGCGGTGGTGACTATCTGCGGCTTGATATCTACCGCTTCTACTTCCCTAGCCACATCTGTTTCTTCTGCAGTAAAAAAGGCAAGATCCTCATCCTCAAAAGATGTAGCAACCTTAACAGAAGATGCTTTAACCTCACCTCCAAAGGCTTCCTGCAATTTACTGAGCCGGTTAATAAAGTGCTGAAATTCCAGATGCTTTAGCAACGGCACGACTTCTGCTTCATCAAAGCCCTCTAGTTTGCAATCTGCTAGCTCTACATCCAGGTCAACATCAGTGACGATGGTGGCTAAATACTTAGACTGGTTCGCATCGTCTTGGCCAGTTTCCAGCCTTTTCTTAACGGCTCCCTTCATCTCTGGAAGAGCCGCATACACACCCTCCAGGTTCTGATGTTCCGTTAGCAGTTTGACCGCAGTTTTCTTGCCAATGCCCTTAACCCCAGGAATATTGTCTGAAGTGTCCCCACATAGAGCTTTGTAGTCGATCACCTGATTAGGCTTAATACCTAGCTTTTCCTCGACTTCCTTAATGCCATATTCCTTAGCTAGGCCATTGGTGCGTCCAAAGGTACTTCCCAAGTGCAACACCTTAATATGCTCGTTATTATCAATCAGCTGGAATAGATCCTGGTCACCGCTCAAAATCCTGACGGCATAGCCTTCTTTTTCGGCTTTTGTCGCTAGCGTCCCAATGACGTCATCCGCTTCAAATCCTGGTGCTGTCAGAATCGGCAACTGAAACCCGGCCAAAAGTTGCTTAAGATTTTCCACATCTTCAAGGAAATCTTCTGGTGCTTCAGGACGTCCCTCTTTATAAGTATCAGCGGCCTCGTGACGAAATGTCGGCTGAGCCAGGTCAAACGCGACGGCTGCATAGTCAGGTTTTTCCACCACCATCATGTCGCTCATGGATTTAAGAAAGCCAAAACAGACGCTGGTGGGAATGCCTTTGGAGGTGCGCAGTCCGCCATCACGGCTTTTAGCGTGGGCATAGTAGGAGCGAAACGCCAGGGAGTGACCGTCGATGATTAGCAGGGTGGGTCTGTCAGAACTCAAAACACTTGTCGCCAATGCAGCTTTTTAATTAAAGCGTGTCCACGTCCAGAACTGTAGTTTTTCTTTTGATGATCTTTTAGGAGTTATTTTCTTCTCTGCTATTCGCAAAAGTAGTTCTCCGGAAAGAGCCAGCCAGGGATATTCTCTGCAAAAAGTTATTGCCAATTCATAACAGGGAAATTTAATGAGTGTTCATTCATTGCCGGAATGATGACGGTTTAACCCGTCTTTTCAGGTATTTTGCACTTGTTTATCTTTCAAATGTCTATGAATAATCGTTTACGTTTTGCGACATTGGGCATTGTCGCTACCTCTATGTTCTTTTCCTTGGGTAGCTGTGGTCGTTCTGAATCAGCTAATGATAATCAAGCGGGTGAAAGGTCGGCAATTGCAGCACAACCGTCCGCCTCAGAAACTGGATTGGGCAAGGACACATCTTCTGCAACAACATTCTCAACGGAAGGTAATCTTGTGACCAAGACAAATGAATTGCCTGATCCTCAAGTGTCGAAGGATGTCTCTAGTAAGCGAGTACATACTGCTCAACCTTTAAATCAGGCCGAGTTAGCCTTAATTGAAAGTGAACTGGGGTTTGACGAAGAAATATTTGAGGCTCACAGCTTTGCCATCACGCTTTCTGATATGGGGGACGTAGCATTTGTGACCTCAAGGGTTTATCGGGAAGGTGCTCCTGATAGATTGGCCCTCCGGTTTCGTGATGTCGATGGTAGCTACGTGCCGCTGGTACCTAATCCGGATACACCAGACTGGACCTTGTGGGATGTGGACGCGGTGGCATTTGAAGATGTAAATAGTGATGGGGCGGGGCCAGATATCATTGTGATTGCGGAATATATGACCGGAATTGGCCCGACAGGGGCACAGCCGTTTCCGGTAGCAACGGTGTTTTTCAATGATGGGGATGATTACTTTGCTACTGACTCATATATTGATGAGCTGCTCAGTACCCGTGGAGTTGAGACCATTGCTGATGTTCAGGCTACTTTTGAAGAGGTGTTTTAGTAACCTTAGCGCTGCTTTGCTGGAGCTAGAAGCCTCTTATTCATGTCCAGAACTGTAGGTTTTCTGATGACAAGCTTCAGGTTGCGACCTGAAGCTTGCTTGCTGAGAGAGATACCCAGGCTGCCAGGTGCTTCCAGCAAAGGATAAAGCAGAAATTTGTTGCTACTTGAGATGGGCATTCTCTTAACGCAGGTTGAGCAAAACTGACATATACAATAGACATCGAACGGCAACAGTTGTAGAAATATTGGCCGATAGAACCTTCGCGGGAGCCAGAGACTCCTGGCAGGCGCTCAGTCGGAGGCCGAGCACCAGAAAAAATCGAAAAGAATTCGAGGGTCAAGCGCACAAGGGCAAAAGCGAAAAGGGCTAGGAAAGAACCCTGGAGGGCACACTCACAACTCGAAAACCGATAAGGTCGTTGCGGTCGCCGGGCCGAATGAAGCTGCGACGGGCAGAGCGGCAAGGCTCTGGATAGCGGTACCAGGAGCCGCCGCGTATCATTTTTCCTTTGAAAGAGTCTAAACCAGGCACTGCCATCAACAGGTGCTCCCTTGTAAGAGCCATGGAAGTCATCCTGGCACCATTCCCAAACGTTGCCGTGCATGTCGTTGGTACCTAATCCGGATACACCGGACTGGACCTTGTGGGATGTGGCTTAGAGGGTGACAAGGAACTTCAAGCCTATAGTTGGCAATGATTTGGGAAAATAAAACGGCAAAAAAATAGGGGACTATGGATCCCCCACAAAAAATAAAATGTTGCCTCAAGTATACCAAACGATTTGCCGTAAGCATCTGAACGAGCAGCAGTATCTAACGCTGGAATTAGTGTTACTTTTGATACAAGCGCATCGTCAAGTCACTCTTGGAGCCTTAGCCAGTCTATTTCCTCAACCGATCAAATATGCGAGTCGAAAACGGAACCTGCAACGGTTTTTAGTCCTGCCTCGTTTGAGCCTTAAAGTGTTGTGGTTTCCGTTGCTCAAATATTGGATTCGACAAGCTCAAACGGGGCATCGTCTCAATCGAGAGCATCGTCGTCAGCTAAAAAAAAGACGCATCAGAAGTATGGGTATTGGTTGATTGCGATAGACCGAACGCAATGGAAAGGACGTAATCTGTTTATGGTGACCCTGGTATGGGGGACTCATGCATTACCGCTCTATTGGGAGCTATTAGACCATATAGGCAACAGTAATCTGAGGACCCAAAAACGAGTCTTAAAAATCGCTCTAAAATTATTGAAACCCTATCCAACATTGGTGATAGGAGACCGAGAATTTCATAGTCCCAAA
>NZ_AWNH01000099.1 GCF_000482245.1 Leptolyngbya sp. Heron Island J
GAATACCAAGTTCTCAAAGACCAAGGATTTAAGCCTGGGATGTCTAAATTTTATGTTGGCATTAGAGGGAACAAAGGAGATGGATTAGGTCCCTTTAATCTGGCTGTTTATTGGAAACGTAAGTACCGCAAGACGGGACCGAAAGCCCCCTGGTATATCCTGACAAATCTCCCAACTCTCAAACAAACTTTAGCGGTTTACCGATGTCGGTGGGGGATTGAACAATTTTTCAAAGATTGCAAAACCGGAGGTTATCACCTGGAAGATACCAAGGTGAACGACCGACGTTTTCTAGCCTTGGTGGTGTTGATTGTGCTGGCCTATAGTCTTGCCACGATGCACGGTCAACGGATGCAAGAATTACGGATAGATGAGTATGCTGGATGTATCAAAAACTACTCAACTAAGATTCCCCATCAAAGTGATTTTAGTTTGGGTCTGTATGGACATCGGTGGATAGTTGCCATGGAAATATGGTCTGAATGGGCCTTCAGATTAATTGCACTCAAGCCTCATAAACGGCTCTATTTTCAACGTGGATTTCTCGCTCTATCCCTTATGGAACAGACTTTATAGCTACGTTGTCACCCTTTAAGACAAATCTCTTCATTCTTCATTTTTTACCCTTAACTGGATCTCACACCCTTCTCCGGGTTGGCTGTTTACGGTCAGCGTGCCGCCAATTGCCTGGGCTCGTTCTCGCATTCCCTGGAGGCCAAAGCCGGTGGATGTTTGAGTTAAATCAAAGCCGCGACCGTTGTCTCGTAGCAATAATATGATCTCGCTTTCAGTGGCGGTTAAGCTGAGTTCAACTTCAGTTGCTTGAGCATGTTTGACAATGTTGGTAATCCCTTCTTGCACCAGACGATAGAGAGTTAGGGTTGTTGCTTCAGAGAGCGGAATCAGTAGCTGAATGTTAACGGTGGGGGTAATGCCCGTACTGGTTTTTAATGTATCAATCAGGGCATTGAGTCGGGTTTGGAGAGAGGTTTGAGGGGAGGATTCGCGTAGTGTTGCCACTGACTGACGCACGTCTTGTAGGGCGATTGAACCTAAACGTTTAGCTTCTTTTAGCAACAGCTGAGACTTTTGCGGATCGCGCTGTGAGAGTTTGATCGCTCCCTCTAACTGAATGTTGAGCGCTGTTAACGAATGCCCCAGGGAGTCATGCATTTCACGGGCGATCCGGCTACGTTCCTCGGCTGTTGCTAGCTGTTTTACTTGGGCGGCAGATCGCTGTAGATCTTCATTGGTTTTTTGTAGTCGGTTTTGAATAGTTCTCTCATTCAGTAATGCATTGACCAGGAGAAATATAAACACCAAAGACAAGCCAAAGAAAACAATTAGGTTCATCTGTAGGCTATCCACCAAATGTCTAAACCGCAGAGTGAGCCGACCATCCAACCCTCTAAACTTAAGCCTCAGGGTAATCATAAATAACAAAAATGCGGATGCCGTCACGGCGATACGCCCCATCAGCCCCACCATCAAACAGCTACGGATGACTAACACTAGATAAATAAAGGGAAACAGCCTGACTCCCCGGAGCATTAGCCCCGAGATTAAAATAATGAGTACGACCTGCAACGCCAGATGACTCACCCTAGGCCAAAATCTCTGAGTGGGCAGATACAATCCCAACAAACCCAATAGCAAAAGACATCCTATGATCAAAATATGGGCCTGGTGCAGGCTGTCAATCGGCGGTCGTGGCAGGCCAGGACGCCCCGGTCGTGGTATTGATGGCGCGGTCAAAACGCTAGTGATCGCTACGGCCAAGAGCCCCCACTCTAGATAAAGTAAAAAACGAAACGGATGATTCTGGAACTGAATGGCGCGGCTCATGGTGGATCTGTACGGCTCTGGTTAGCTCAGCAAGAAGCAGATTTTACTTTGTTTCCACCGTAGCCGAAGTTTGGGGCTCTCCATAGAGATAGAGCGTGACTAATGACTAAAGTCATGGGATGGCCATGACCTGCGATTTAATCGAAGGTGACACATGCTAGCAGTCACTATGGATTTTTGCTGTCTAGGATAGGGACATCGTTGATCAGACCACCCATGATGAAATTTCAAACCATTCAAAAATGCCTTGGCGGTACTCTGATGTTAACTGTTTTAGTGGCTGCTTCTGCAGCACTCAAACCTAGTATTGCCGGTGCTTTTTCACCTAACATGGCCCAAGAACTCAACCTCACCCCGGCACAGCAGACGGAACTTGACGCGATTAGAGAGAATACCCGCACCCAGGCGGAAGCAATTCTTACCGAAGAGCAGTTGGCCACATTAGCAGGAACCACGGGTCGCGATCGCAAACAGGCCATGGGCAACCTGGACCTAAGTGAAGCACAACGCACCCAGCTACAGGCAATTCGCGAAGAATCAAAAACTGCAGCCAGTCAGGTATTGACCGAAGAACAACAGGCCCAGCTACAGACCACCAATCGGCGCAAAAACCGTCGCGAAGACCTTGCCGAGGAATTAAATCTGACTCCAGAACAACAAACCGAACTCCAGAGCATTCGGGAAAATGCCAGAACCCGCGCCGAAGCCGTTCTCACCGATGAGCAGCTGGCTACCTTGGAGGGTAGAACTGGTCGCGAACGGATGCAAGCCATGCGTAGCCTGGACCTGAGTGAGGAACAACTCACCCAGCTACAGGAGATTCGTGACGATTCCCGAGCCGCCGCTGACAATGTCTTAACTGATGAGCAAAAAGCTCAGTTACAAGAAATGCGTTCAGAGCGCGGCAATCGCCATCGTGGTAATCAATAGGTAGCTCTATGGTTGCCTACCCCCCTCTAACTGCCTACCGTGTACACACATCTAGGGATCTAGCCTGAAAAGTAGCTCCAGACGCTGCATTTGCCCTCATCCCCCACCCCTTCTCCCCGCGGGAGAAGGGGTGGCAGGGTTGTTTCAAGTTCGACGTAGAAAAATGAGGATGGTCTGAATCAACAAAAATCAAGGTTCAGACCATGTCCCTCATTCTTCAATTAAAGACGATTCCTGACCCACGGGGTACCCGTGGACGGCGTTATGAGTTACGGCTCATTCTGTTTTTGAGCGTGTTTGGGAGCCTATGTGGCTATTGGGGGTATCGTCCGTTAGCTGAGTTTGCTCGTGAACATCATCAGGCCTGGTGTGATTTGTTGAAATTAGATGCCTCAACGACGCCAATTCCGTCCTATTCCACCTTTCGGCAAGTCTTTCTCAAGGTCGATGCTCAAGGCTGGGTCGATGCCTTCAATGCATGGGCCATGGCCCACGCTCCTGATTGGCTCGGTCAGCTATCGGTGGATGGGAAAAGCATTAAATGCACCAGTACCGGTGGCCAGGAGGCCGGTCACGACTTTGCAAGCTTGGTGTCTGTCTATGGTCAATCGGTCGGGGTTGTCCAATTGGCCTTGATGTTCAACCACAAAGAGAGTGAAATTGCCGTTGCTCGACGCTTGCTTCAACACGTTATCAATGCACCTGAGTTTGCCAAGACGTTGCCGGTTTGTGTGAGTCTGGATGCCTTACACACTCAGGTGGAGACCCTCAGCCTACTTGAACGGTCTCAAACGCCTTACCTGATTGGCCTCAAAACAAATCAGCGTCAGCTGTATGCGCTCGCAAAGAGGCTCTATGAACAGACGATTCCTACGGATATTGTGACTGAGTATGATGCCACCCATAGTCGCCAGGTTCAACGAACCGTCAAGGTCTATCCGGTTCCTGAATCCCTCCCTCAACGATGGGCCAACGCAGGCATTCGACACCTGGTTTGGATACAACGAGAGGGCAGGCGAGACGGACAACCGTTTCATGAGGCCCACTGTTATCTCTCCAATCGCTGTCTTAATGCTGAAACCTATATGACTCAAATTCAAGCCCATTGGCACATTGAAAATGGCCTGCATTGGGTCAAAGATGTCACCTTCCAAGAAGATGATCCACCCCGCCGCGGTGGGCATGCCCCCATCAGTTGGGCCGTGCTCTATTCCTTTTTCATCACTCTGGCTAGAAAGCTCTCCTATCAAACGATTCCTCAAGCCATGAGAGCACTTGCTAATCGACTGGATAAAGTTTTCCCTCTCCTAACATAAAACAACCCTGCCCGCGGGAGAAGGGGTAGGGGATGTAGAGCTTTGCTCTTCTCGCAGAGTGGGCTCGAACTCTAGAGCTATTCTCCGACTTATGTATACACGATAACCCCCAGGGAGCAAGGGGTTGGGGTTGGCCTAATCAACTCTTTATCTGCCATATCAAAAAAATCCGAAATCAAGGGCATACTGATTGATTATGAGCAGTATGAATCCCACACAAATTTCAATTCAAGTCGGTAGTCTGGTTTTGCTATCGGGAGCCCCTGGAGCAGGTAAATCTACGGCCTGTCAGCATTTGCCACCGGAGTTGGTGCTGTCTAGCGATGTATTGCGACAGACATTTTTTGGCACGGCCCAGACGGTCGTGGATGGGCAGGTGGCCGAACGGCCCCTGGCTACTGACGATCGGTTGGTTTTTAGTACGCTGGAAAATGTGGTGCGGGCACGGCTAAAGGCTGGTCTAACCACGATTGTGGACGCCACCCTAATTAGCGATAAGGAACGTAAGCCGTTTGCCACCGTGGCTGAACAGCTGGGTGTGCCGGTACAGGTCCTTATCTTTAATCCGCCTCTGGAGCGGGTGCAGCAACAAAATCAGCAGCGACGCTGTCGGGTGCCTGAGCAGGTGGTCGTCAAGTTTTGCGATCGCATTCAGCTCGATTCCCAATGGCCCTTTACCGTCATCACTGGCGATGTCACCCTAAACATTGACATACCAACGATTCCAGACGACACCAACCTGGATGTGATTGGCGATATCCACGGTCTGGCTGATACCCTGCAGGCCATGCTCGACCGGCTGGGCTACGACCATGAGTTTAACCATGCCGAAGGCCGCAAGCTCTGTTTTTTGGGCGATTTAGTCGATCGCGGCCTGCAGTCACTAGAAGTGTTGGAACTGGTCATGCAGGCCGTGGCTCAGGGTCACTACTGTGTACGTGGTAACCACGACAACAATCTAGCGCGAGGCTTGCGAGGCGACACCATTAAAAGCAAGTCCACGCGAGAAACATTACACAAAGTATTGCAGCGCGATCGCGACTACCAGACACAGGTAGGCACCTTTATCCAATCGCTGCCCCCCTTCTACCGCTACCGCAACTACGTGTTATGCCACGGCGATATCGAATGGTTTGACCCCCTGCGACAGCCTACCCATGACCAAATGTATGGCCGCTGCCGCCGCCACGAAACCCACGACACCGATGGCATTTTTCGGCAGACCAGTGACCTCACCGTCGTGCGCGGGCATATTCCCCTCACCTCTGAAGGCGATCGCACCTATTCCCTGGAAGCCGGAGCCGGATTTGGTGGCCCTTTAGCCGCAATGCGGCTGCCAGAACAAGAGCGAGTAGAAATCCCCTGCGCGTTTGACTACAGTCAGCGTCAGCCCAGTTTTGCTAAACAGATGGAACCATTGGTTACCAAAAAGCTGGTCAAGCAGGTTGTTGCCGATTCTCTTACCCTGTTTAAATACAGCTCTAAAGCCTTTTTCACCCCATCCGCCTGGGACGACTATCCCGAACTAAAATTGGCGCGAGGGGTAGTTGTGGGACTCAACGGCAACCCCGTCAGTCAGCCATTTCCGCGTACCTTTAATTATCTCGAACGCGAGACCACCCTACCGGCAGACACCCAAGTTGTGGCGGTAGAAAAACTCAATGGCTTTTTAGTCACCACCTTTTTACATCCCTACGATCCGCATCAGGTAGTTGTTACCTGTTCCGGGTCTTTTAAGGGAGACTATGTGGACAATGCTAAGTCACTGCTGTATCAGGGCGGTTTGTATGGTCGGGTGTTAGCGTGGCTGCAGGAAAATCGCCACACGACGTTGCTGTGGGAGGCGATCCACCCAGATGATCCCCATATTATTCAGTATGGGCCGGAGGATTATGGGCTGCATTTGATCGGGGCTGGAAATTTAGGAAATAGCTTTATCCGTGAAGAGCAGCTGGATGCGATCGCAACCCGCCTCCAGACACCCCGTCCTATCTGGTTGACGTGTACCTTTGCCGATGCCATTGCCAAGTCCCACCATGTAGAACACGAAGGCTTTATGATCCGGCTTGCCAGCGACGGTAGTTTTGCCCTGAAGCTCAAGAGCCCGTACTACTTACGCACCAAGTTTTTAGCCCGACTGACTCCCAAAAAATCCAAACAGATGTACGGCCAGCCCCAGCGCTTTAAGCAAGAATTAGACGAAGCCTTTTGGCCCCTGGTGGATGCAGTCACCCAGCAGGTTAGTCAGAACACCTGGCTCGACTGGAGCGATGTCGAACGACGCGATTTTGTTCAACAATGGATGAATGCCGTCTATCAGTAGTGAGTCCCCCTCAGCGTACTATGCTCTAAGCATCATGCGTGTAGGCTTGCGACACCTATGGATTTAACCACCACCCTCAATACGGTAACCGCGTTTTGGCATCCTTTACTGGCCCAAACTCCAAACGTATCCGACCTGGTTTTGGAGCTAGAGACGCTCAAAAGTCAAGTTGAAGCACTCCAACAAACCAATCAGCTACTCAGCGATGGGCTGACAACACAAATAGAGTTTCTAAAACAGGAAAACCAGGACCTGACAGCTAGCTTTTCGCAGTATATCGATGCGATGCGATGGAATTTAACAGTTTTGGCTGGTCTAGCAGTTGTGCTCAGTGCGGTGGGCGGTTGGATCTTTAAAAATAGCCTGGATGATGCCAAAGAGATGGCCACTCGCATTGTGCGACAGGAGCTAAGCAACAGTATTGAACCACTGATAGCGGCAGAGTCAAAAAATCTTCAGAAGACTCTGCAAACAGAACAGATTATTAGCAATACGGTAATTGATTATTACCTGCCCCAGCCAGTTAGCGAGACGGTCACAGAATATCAGCTACTCAAAAATCGTGGTTTTCTGGAAGTGCGACGCTGGGACAGTCAGCAGAGGCCAGCAGGACGGTTTGGGAGTGTATTGGTGGCTGATTTTGTCAATTGCGACCTGTTGAACCTGCCGGGATTAACCCATGAGAGCGATGAGGTGAGAAGACAGGCCTATCAAGAACGGGACAGAATTGTGAATAATATTATTCGCGGTTTAGTGGAGCTAAGGATTGGCAATCCGATTGTTGTAGCCTATGTGAGACCGGGGTTTGGTCGGCTAGCAGCAATTGATCAACTAACAACAACGTTTCCAGAGCTACGGTATTATGCATCGGCAAATACGCCCGTGAGTTTGATGGGAGCCGTGGTGGATTCAGCCTATGTAGCTTATGGAGATCGCAACGTCGCCTGATCGCACGTCATTATGGTTTATATTGCCACCGCAGATGACAAACCCTATGATCAGAGCATGGCCTTAGCCAGTATTCCGATGTGAGGTCAATTCAAATGGTAACCTTACAACTACGTCAGTTGGACGTTCCCCAAGGGCAGAGACTGCTGCTCCACGATGTCAGCTGGTCTGATTTTGAAGCAATTCTGGAAGAATTAGGCGAATATCGCAGTACGCGCATCGCTTATGACAACGGCCTATTGGAAATTATGGCTCCTCTACCTGAACATGAAGCTGATAAAGAAATTATTGGAGACTTATTAAAAGCGCTGCTGGAAGAATTGGATATTGAGTTTCTTACCCTTGGTTCAACAACATTTAAAAATTCAGATATGCTAAAGGGGATTGAACCAGACCAGTGTTTCTACATTCAGAACGAAGCAGCGGTAAGGGGTAAGAATCGATTAGATTTGACAATAGACCCACCCCCTGACTTAGCATTAGAGATTGATATTACCGCACGCACGCACCCAGATACCTATGCGGCACTGGGGGTACCTGAACTCTGGCGACGGGTAGAACAGACGATTCGGATTTATCGGTTACAGTCAGGGCGATACCTAGAAGTTACAGAAAGCCCTACGTTTCCAGGTTGGTCTTTAAGGTCTGAAATTCCGACCTATGTGGAAAAAAGCCGGGTAGATGGACGTAACAAAACGATGCGGTCATTTCGCCAGTGGGTAAGGGAACGTTTATTGGCCCCTGAGCAATGATTGTTTGATACCTTGCCACAGTCAAATTGCCCTGAAATATCTAAGACCGTTTTGAGCACTGGGAAGCGTAGAATTTAGGTAAGTCACTCATCCACCCATGCGATCGCGCCGGGAGCAGCTGCGCGACCAGGAGGCAGTTTTCATGGCACATCTGATTTAAGTAGGCAAAACCCTGACAGCATAAGCGATTGGCAATTTCTGGATATTTAGCAGGTCCGCGCAAAAGCTAGAGCATAGTCAGGTCAAGGGGTTGAAGGATTAAGGAAATCTGAAAAGTTGTGGTTTTACGAATAGGGCGGTTAAAATGTAGATGCTTCGCGCAAATGTACCTTGAAAACTTAATGCAGCCAGCGTTTCAATTGGCTGCACTCACAATTAACCACTTCCCCTAACGGGGATTGAAACACACGGCAGAGTGTAGCCTACTGCGGCGTTGAGGACCTCACAATTAACCACTTCCCCTAACGGGGATTGAAACACTTCAGGGCTCCCAAGGGGCAGATTGCAATTTGTCTCACAATTAACCACTTCCCCTAACGGGGATTGAAACACATGTTTCTAAAGAAACACCGCGTTGGGGGGGACTCACAATTAACCACTTCCCCTAACGGGGATTGAAACATAAACCCTAGTCCCCAACAGGCAAGAGCAGGCACTCACAATTAACCACTTCCCCTAACGGGGATTGAAACATTTGCTCAATAACCTTAGATGCGGCGGTGGTTCCTCACAATTAACCACTTCCCCTAACGGGGATTGAAACACAATGCAAGGGCCACACTGAACTGTAGACCTTGGGCTCACAATTAACCACTTCCCCTAACGGGGATTGAAACGCCGGTATCTACCACAGCATCGATCAGGGCGTTGCTCACAATTAACCACTTCCCCTAACGGGGATTGAAACGTAGAAGATTGTGTAGCGGGCTAGGTGGGGAGACCTCACAATTAACCACTTCCCCTAACGGGGATTGAAACACAGAAAAGCAGGTAGGGGCTCAGGAAGCTGCAACTCACAATTAACCACTTCCCCTAACGGGGATTGAAACGATTGCTTCTTTAGCCTCGTCAGTGTTCCCTCTTACTCACAATTAACCACTTCCCCTAACGGGGATTGAAACATCTAGCAAAAGTTGGTTTCCTCCTGAGACTCTTTCTCACAATTGACCACTTCCCCTAACGGGGATTGAAACGCGTCATTGGGGCCGATACGTTTTACCTGCGCAACGCGTCACAATTAACCACTTCCCCTAACGGGGATTGAAACATGCCCTACGGCGGCATCAGCGGGTGAGTGATGGGTCACAATTAACCACTTCCCCTAACGGGGATTGAAACGCTTGCCACCAATCTAAGGTCTCTTGAGACACTTCACGTCACAATTAACCACTTCCCCTAACGGGGATTGAAACTCTTTGCACCTGCAATCCGAACATATTGCCCCGTGTCACAATTAACCACTTCCCCTAACGGGGATTGAAACGAGCATATTGGTTGGCTCAAACTGACTAAAGTTAGTCACAATTAACCACTTCCCCTAACGGCTAACGTGCACACACAAGTCGAAGCATAACTCAAGATATCGAGCCCACTCTGCAAGAAGAGCAAAGCTCTACATCCCCCAACCCCTTGCTCCCTAGGGGATACGGTCTAACGCTACTCTCTAAACATACAAGGGGAGCTAGTCTCAAAGTCCTTCTCCCTGGGGGAGAAGGATTTAGGATGAGGGCTAATGCAGAGCATGGAGCTGATTTCCAGTAGAGATCCTAGTGAAGCTCAAACCCACGTTGGGTTCAAAACCCAACGCTAATTGAGGGCTGTCCACTCAAGGGACAAGATTGGCTGAGCAGCTCCAAATATAGAGCTTTTAGGGCTTCTTTAACCGCTTGAGCGGTTTTGAGCCAGTTAGCCTTGCGACTTTGAGTCCAAGGTGGGTTAATGCTTCCTTGCCAGGTGCAAGATCTCAG
>NZ_AWNH01000100.1 GCF_000482245.1 Leptolyngbya sp. Heron Island J
CTCTGTTTTTTCAAGCCTTAGCTGCGCGCTATCCTAATGCGGACAAAATCCAGGTTGTGCAGGATAATCTCAACACCCATAATGTCAGTTCTTTCTATGAATACCTGACGGCTGAGGAGGCCTTTGCCCTTGCCCAACGGTTTGAGTTTCACTACACCCCAAAGTCAGCCAGTTGGCTCAATATGATTGAGATCGAGTTTTCGGCACTGGCTAGAGGCTGTTTGCATCAGCGCATTCCCACACAAGACCAATTAGAGCAAGCGGTGCTCGCCTTGGTGCAAGAACGGCATGACCAGCGTATCCGCATCCATTGGCAATTTTCAGTTGAGGCCGCACGCGATAAATTTCAGAAGCATTATGTCAAAATTCGAGAAGATAAGACTCTCTAAAATGGTAGAAAACTTACTTTCCAGTGTGCTTAGGTGTCTGTGCCTTTTGATTAGAATCTTGCGAGCAACTTCGCAATTTGCTAAGATTGTAAAGCTCGGCATAATCATGTGACTATGCGATTTCAAGCAACCAAGTGGTCAGTTATGTAGAGTAACCAAGTGTTTACGTATCCTCTGGAGGTTTACTGTGTCCTGCTCTTGTTCAAGTAGTTATGCACATCATCACCCGTTCTCGTCTTGTAGGGTTTTGGGAGAAGCATCCTGAGGCCAAGACTAGTTTGCTTCTTTGGTATAAGCTAGCAAGCGCTGCTGATTGGCAGAACTTTGTAGAAGTACGTGAGGTCTTTTCCTCTGCTGATCAAGTTGGAAACTTTACAATCTTCAATATAGGAGGTAACAAATATCGACTAATTACTTTTGTGGATTATACATACCAGAAGGTTTTCGTTCGTCATGTTCTTACTCACGGAGAATATGACAAGAATAATTGGAAGAAAGACGATTGGTATGAGTAGATGCATGGCAGGTTGCTGCTTGCTAACGGACAAGGAAGTATATCATCGGGTTGCCGCTGTTACGGGCGAGAAACTATGTTTACAACCGAACCTAATAGTTATGTTGAGCTTCTGCAAAAGTTTCCACCTCGTCCGATTAAGTCAGAGGCAGAGCTTCTTGCAGTTCAAGAGATTATTGATACTTTGCTTGACTCTGGTGAGATCACGCCAGAAAAACAAGACTATATCAATGTTCTGGGTATTCTTATCCATGAATATGAAGAAAAGCACGTATCAATTCCAGATTTAAGTGGTATTGAATTGCTGAAAGCATTAATTAATGAGTTTGATCTTAAGCAAAAAGATTTAGTTCCTATTTTCAAAACTGAGTCAATTGTGTCTGCAATTCTTAATGGTCAGCGTAAATTTACTGTGGAACACATTGAAAAATTAGCTGATTTTTTCAATGTTTCTCCATCTGTCTTCTTCAGTCGATCACCGTGACTGATCCATCGGTTGATTACAAATAATGTTGATTACAAATAATATAGAAACACCTAAAAATTCAAAAAAAATCAAATGCAGATGAACGGTTGAAAGGCGCTGGATTTAGTTCGAGTTTTTCTGCCGCTGCTGACTGGTATTTGACGTTCTTCTACTTCTCTTTCTGGATTCAATTTCCTCTTGTCGGTTGGTGGATGCAGCGCACCAAAACGCAGAGCGTGGAAGTAAGCGATAGCAATCTAACATAGTTCCTAGGCGGACGGATTGGAAATTCTAGACCGGATATTTGCCAAGAGACTGACCGCCCACGTTAGGTGTCATTTGGAACCGACCTTCCGCCAATGAAATTCGAAGTGGGGCAAGCTTTGGTTCTATGGTCATAGTTATCGTTATTGAGCAACACTGCTACGGATTTAACCGTTTACTGCTGGTCGAGATAGCGAACGATGTCTACCTCTAAGGGCACCCAATTCGGAGCAGCCACTATGGGCTTGCGGGCTAACAGGTAGTCAATTTCTTGCTACAAACGTGCCAGGGCTCTTGTGAGTAGAGGGATAACAGCATCGGTTATAGCAGCTAAAACCAGTGTGCTAAGGATCATTAGGGGTATTGCGATCGCACAAAAACGTTACATTTTTATTTTTCTTTTTTCACAAGTATTTAGAGTAGCCTAAGCTCGCTCAATCGTTCAAGTATGGGCGCGTATGCTGACAACCATAGAGATATTTTGGGACATGCTATGGTTAAGCCAAACGCTAAGGAAACCGTCAAACCGGCCGGTACTAAGCGGGCCAAAGAGACCGTTAATCCACCCAAAGTTACTAAACAGAAGTCGATAAAAGATAGAGCTGCCAAGCGCAAAACCCACAACAAGAAGGGTAACACTCAGCCAGTCAAACAGATCGCCACGATTCCTATGGCCAAATCAGCAAAGACGACCAAGAAGAAACCGGCCAAGCATGACAAAACCCAAAATAATCGATCAACTGAATCTAAAAAAGTAAAACACAAGACCAAGTTGAGTAAGTCTTTTTACCAGGCGGAACTGCAGCGGCTGCAGCTGGAACTGGTCAAAATGCAAGAATGGGTCAAGCATGCCGGGCTTAAAGTTGTTGTCATTTTTGAGGGACGAGATGCCGCTGGTAAGGGCGGTGTGATTAAGCGGATTGCTGAATGTCTGAACCCGCGCGGTTGTCGTATTGTTGCATTGGGTAAACCCACAGATCGAGAAAAAACTCAGTGGTATTTTCAGCGCTATGTTAGCCAGCTACCTGCGGCAGGAGAGATTGTTCTCTTTGATCGTAGCTGGTATAACCGAGCGGGGGTTGAACGAGTTATGGACTTTTGCACCCATAGCGAATACACCGAGTTTATGCGCACCTGTCCTGAATTTGAGCATATGCTCCAACGCTCAGGCATCATTCTGGTCAAATACTGGTTTTCTGTTAGTGACAAAGAACAGGAGCGTCGGTTCCAAGACCGGATTAATGACCCCACCAAGCATTGGAAACTGAGCCCGATGGATTTAGAGGCCCGTGCCCGCTGGGTTGAGTATTCTAAGGCCAAGGATGACATGTTTGCGATGACTGATACTAGCAATTCACCCTGGTATGTGGTGGATGCCGATTATAAAAAAAGAGCAAGGCTTAACTGTATTAGTCACTTGCTTAGCCTGATTCCTTACGAAGAAGTGCCGTATCAGCCCATTATCTTACCCAAACGACAGGGAGCCATTCATTATCGACGCCCGCCCAAGGACACCCAGCGCATGGTACCTGACCAATATTAATGACTTCTTAAGTCTGTGACGTAGGGGCACTCTCTGGGGAGTGTCCCTACGGAGTACGATACAGCACCTGCCAACGACCGACCCGTTCCATCTGGGGATAGTTAATTTTGACCCAGTTCCACCGGGCAGGCAGCTCGCCTGAAATCACCAGTACTGATGGATCACTCATCAGCCGACGTAAATAGCGATTATCCCTGGGACTATCCAGGCGAATCCAACGGCTTGGCCAGTTTTGTGGGGCTGGAAGACGGGGCTCACCAACAATGCCATCGTCAATGGTAATGGTGTCTTTATTTAGGGTAAAGGCTAGCGAAGGTAGCGTTTCGTTATAGACCAATACGGGTAAGCTCTCTAGCTGCCGTTGTTGAATGACCTGTGAGATCACATCAGTGCTCTCTTTCCAAGCGCCGTTGGCCTGGGTGTAGTAACCGCTATACAACAACAACATAAACGATGGCACCAGTACTACAGCCACCAGTCGAATTCTGACCCCAGCTCGGATAAATCGATATAATAAAACTACTAATGTTAATGTCCCCAGGCTGGTAATTGTTATGGGCCAGGTAGCCCTTAGTGGCTGTCCGAGGATTTGATACCCCAAAGGAACAATCAGGGCTAGCATCCCCAGACAGCCGTAAATTTGGGCAAACCAACGACTATAGGTCCACACTTGTTGGGTGGTGAGAAACTGTTGCCAATAGCTGACAAGAATTGAAAAACCAGACACTATTGGCAACAGGCCAGCGAGTGAGGCACTGGCGGTAAGCGTATAAATTATCAGCGGTAACGCTAGCCAAGAGATGCACACTGGCAAAACGTTAGGGTTCTGCCACACGGCACCGTTGAGATTAGGTAAAACAATAAACCACCAGGGTAAGGTGCCCAATCCAAAGCTGACTACATACTGCCAGCGAGGATGCATCGGTGTGCCCCCAAAGAGCGTTTGCCAAACTGTCTGATGGATAAATGCCCAGAAATCGGGGACGTGATGACTGGCGTGAACAAACCAAAAACTAGTCAGTCCTAAACCTAGGATCAAGGCGATCAGACCATGACGCCAGTGCAGCCAGTAGTTACGAGGGCCAAAGATGAGTACATAGGCCCCAACGGTTGTGGGTAACACCAGACTGCGTAAACCGCTGCATAGGATGCCACCTGCGATCGCAATTGCCAGACCATAGAGCGCGACAGGCAACTTTTCGAGCTGATAGAGCAGCATGTAGTAAATCGCCGCCAGCTCAAAGGTGGTCAAAAATATATCAGCCGATAGATAGCGACTACAGACCAGCACCAGCGGGCATGACAGATAGATGAGCCCCGCAAACAAACCGACCTGGGATGAGCCAAACAGCCGCATGGCGATGCGGTAGGTGAATATGACCTGAACGACAATGCTGACTTGAACAAAAAATCGAGCCCCAAATATATTGACCCCCCAGAGTTTCATCCCCAGGCTGGTCAACCACAACGGCATCGGCAAATGGCTAAAGTCATTAACCCCCAGCAGCCGAGGATGCATAAAATTTTGCTGCGCCAGCATATCGCGACTGATGTCGGCAATCATGCCCTCAGTACCCGTGGTAATTACCCACAGATGCAGGTTATACAGCAGCAAAATCAAGACCACTGCCAACAGCAGATTTAAAGAGCGATCGGGTCGCATGGGAGGGTGGCAAACGGCAGACCCCAAACATTACACCATGGCAATTAAGTCCTCAAAACCGCTATGTGGCTGGGCAGCTATCACCACTGTTTAGTTGACAAAACTATACAATTAGAATTAAAAGTACATAAACGTGCAGCCAGTCGCTGAAATGCTCAAACTGCGGCTGTCTTCGCATTTCGAGACACTCGTTGGTTCACTAGCAATGACAATGACTATCGGCTTTTCTAATCAGCCTATGCTGCGTTTAAAGCAGTACACGTTAGATGTGCAAGATCTGCGTGGGGCCTGGCATGTTCGACACGGTATCTTCGGCCATGTCTTTTCAGGTATCTACACCCGGATTGATCAAATCTTTGGCCTGTGGGGCGGTCTGGCGCTATTAATGTTTACCTCCGCTCAGGTATTACATATGAGTTGGCAGCAGATGGCAATCGCCTGGTCCGGTCTGACGGTAGTGGCCATCGTCAGTATGGTAGCCATGGTAAGGTTCTGGGCTCAGGTGGAACGGCTCATGTGGCTGGTGTATAGCTGGGCGGTGCTGATGTTAGTGGGCACTGCCATCACTAACTGGGGCGTGTTTGGCTATGTAGGACCCATATTGTTAAATCTTTGTCCGCTGTGGTTAGGGCTGTGTGCCATTGGCCATGGGCTCACTGGCTGGGGTATTCGTTCGCGTACATTTTTAGCGCTGACAGTGGTGCATGCGATCGCAACGTTCACCATTACCCAGCTCGGCTCCTGGCAATATGCGGCCACGGGATTGATCATCGGTGGCAGTCTATTGTTGTTAACTCAGCTCCAGTGGGATATGCGTCCTCCCATTGAATATGCCGTCTTAACTGAGCAACAGCAGGCATTTAATCAGCAACAACAAGCACTGCGAGCTAGTTAGCTCACAGCAGTTTTGCAAACACCAAGACTAAATGTGCCAGCCGCTGCTCCGAAACTCGGAGCAGCGGCTGGCACAAAAAATTATGATCCAATACTACGACGCTTGATGAGTCGCCATCTATCTCGCGTGGTCATCACTGTGACGATCACGCAAGATAGTTAGTAATAGTTACCAATCTTGCGATGGTGAACGGCTGTAGTTGACTCATCTTTGGAAACTTTGCCATCTTCGACGGTGCAATACACCAGCCAGTGGTCAGTCAGCTCCATGCGAGTCGTCACCTTGCATTCCAGATAGGCCAGGGCATCGGCCAGAATCGGAGACTTGTTTTTTGCCGGACGGGTACGAATGCCCGCAAATCGGTCAGCACCAGGGGGAAATCGCTTGAGGAAGTGCTTCATCAATGGCAGATGATTACCTTCTTCTAAAATGTTCAGCACAAAGGTATCGCCCACCTGCATCAGCGATTCGATGGCACGATCCTTAGCCACGGCAATGGTAAAGCCCAGGGGCTTGAAGCTAGCCTGGGAAATCCAGGAGGCCAACATAGCGCTGGTCACTTCGCCTTTAGCAGCAGTAATGATGTAGAGACCGCTACTGATGCGACCCAATGCTTTCTGCAAGTCTGCATCCAGGTTTTTAATCTTTTTAATTTTCTTGGCTTGAGCCAGTTCCTGACCCAGGTCGGTACCCGTTTCGTCACAGAGCTGGTAAAGCGCTTCGGAAGGCGTGTCTTTTACCCGAATGGGCTCAAAAGCAACTTTTAGGTCCAGATCCTGTAGCTTCGTGTGGAGGGTATCGATGGGCTCGTCATCACCGCCATAGGATTCAAACAAACCAAAGGCTTGCTTGTTGCTGACAGCAGCCAAAATTGAGCTGAGCGCAGTTTGGACTTCCTCGGCTCCCTGGCCTGTGGAGGGTGGCATCCCCAGCAAGATACCCTTGGCACGACCGACCAATTCAGTCACATCATGAGGATCAGCCAGCCGCATGTCCATCATTTCGACGGCAACGCCGGTTTTGGTAATGCCTTTAGCCAGGGCCTGGGAGATGCGATCGCAATATCCATAGTCCGACACATAGAAAATCGCCACCATATTTTCGGCTTTGCTTTTCTCATTGCTCCAGCGACGGTAGCGACCGGTCAGTTCCTCAAGGTTGTAACGAATCAGAGGACCGTGACCCACAGCAATGGTATTAATCTCCCCCAGCTTATCCATCCGCTTCATCGCAGAGATGACCGAGCGGGCATTAGGAGCCATCAAACACTCATAATAAAAACGAAAATCAGGAGACAGCGCCTCTAGATCTTTGTCAAACGTATCGTCAGTACAAAAGTGAGCCCCAAAAGCATCACAGGTGTAGAGAATGCCAGTCTTTTGATCGTAGGTGAAAATCGTGTCAGGCCAATGCAGGTTAGGTGCACTGACAAACTCCAGCACATGGCCATTACCCAGGTCTAGAGTGTCACCACTTTTCACCAGCTGAGACTTAAACGGCTGGTGTACCAAGTCTTCCAAGAATTTGACCGCAACTTTTGCACCGACTACGACCGCCTGAGGAGCCAGGTCCAATACATCCTTAACTAGACCACTATGGTCCGGCTCAGTATGACTAATAACGATGTAGTCAATTTCCTTAGGATCAATCAGTCCCTGCAGCGCATCCATATAGAGCTGCTGAAACTTGGCGTGGGACGTATCGATTAGCGCCGTTTTTTCCCCACGCACCAAGTAAGAGTTGTAAGTTGTCCCATTCTGCAAGCCAAACTCAATATCAAACCGGTCTCGGTCCCAGTCCAAGGAACGAATCACAGTAGTATTTTCAGTAATCTCACCTGTAGTAATCGTGAGACGCTTTTCAGCAGGTTTTGCAGAACTAGGTGCAGCTACAACCATGGGTTACCTCTATGGGGTGTCCTAAAACACGCAACTTTAACAACATATATGTTGCTTTAGTTTATATTGTGTCTCAAAACATTAACGTTGGCTACCAAAATTTAAGCTGATTCCTTAATAGGAAAAAACTTGATTGCTGGCTAAGATCGCACTCTCTGAAATGTCTCCTAATCGACTAAACTGATGCTGCTCTTAGCCAGACTGGTAAGCAGTGTGTGAATCAGCCACAATCAAACTCAGATCAGATCCTCAATCTTGCAGATTTACAGAAAGGCCTGCCTGCGATCACACCTGCCTTCGGAGCAGCCTTGGCAGAAGCTTGTGCAGTGTGTCTAACTGAGCAAGCCCATAAACAAGGCATTGAGCTGCAGGTCGAAGGTGATTTAGCAGATACCTTTCAGCTTTTCTGGCCCACCGTTACAGACCAGATGAAACGCTGCTGGAACGATGAAGAATACGCGACAGAGCAAGCTGCCTATGGCGTTACGTTGATGGTGATACAGCGCCTCACGGACTTTACGGTTGTTGAAAGGGCTCGTCGAGGCACTGGATTTGATTATTGGCTTGGCACCTCTGCAGAATCTACTGAAACGCCTTTCCGCAAATCTGTTCGTCTTGAAGTTTCTGGGATTCGACGTGGGAGTCAACGGCAGATTCGTAGCAGAGTTAAACTGAAGCTGGAGCAAGTCAAGCCTACGGATGACCTGGCACCGGCTTATATTGCCGTTATTGAATTTAGCCAACCCTCAGCCTGGGTTGTGAAACGATGAGTAAAATTCAAGAACTACATCAACAAGCCATGGATTTAGCCGAGCAGGCTGACCTGAAAAAGCTAAATGGTGATGTGACCCAGGCTAAAGCGTTCTTACGACAAGCTCTAATTTTAGAAGCCGAAGCGGCTCAATTAATAGCCGAGGATATGGCTGCTGAACCAACACGTTCGGTACTCCATCGTAGTGCAGCAACTCTAGCAATTGAATGTGGTGAGCTGCAGATGGCGGAGAAACTGATTGCTGTTGCGATCGCAGGCACCCCGCCTTTAGATATTGCGGAAGAACTCAAGGACCTGTTTATCCAAATCAATCTCCGTAAGTACCTTGAACGACGGGGTGTCCATTTAGCAGAGGATCAACTACAACTGTTAGCCTGCTAAAAAGGAGGCTGAAGTGGTTTGAGTCACTCCCAATAAGTGGAGTACTTGGGAGACTGCACATCAAAAATGATGACCAGATGATCGTAACGTCCCGATTACATTCAGTACAAGGTTACTATGTGCGCTAAAACTACAGGGTTTTAATGGTCGTTAACGTCCACTTATGGGCCAACTTGAATTGCGAACCTATGAATTCCCTAGATTTCCTAGCCTTTTACCTAATCCATTAACTTTTGCACTCTTCCACAAAAATCAACCAAAGAATAAGGGTTTCAGCATTATTTTATCAAGATATAGCCTAGCTCAATCACCCAAGGATTTATACAGCCTTAAAGCCTGATTTAGAGACTTCGGACTACGTCTTTTCGCAAGCTGCTGTGGTGTCATAAATAGCAATATCAGGATTTCAAAATGTTAGACCACGCTGAATAGATAACATTACTGGTTGGGGCATAGAGATCGCACAAAGCAACACAAATATATTCCTAAAACAGCTCTTACCAGAATAGTTAGCGTGACGACACTGGCCACAGCTTCTTAAACTGAGTCTGTTGATTTTCTAAGAAATATAGAAAATCTTGGGCTTCAGATAGATTACCTGGAAAGATTGTGAGTAGCTCAAAACACTCAGGACGAGGCACAGGAATGCGCTTCTTAGGATTGTTTGGGTCAACCTTGAGCCGAATCCAAGGATACATACGATGCCAGAGGCGACCAACCTGACCCATTCTACCGGTCAGATCAGATCGATAAATCGAGCCTTCACGGATGCTAGCGACACGATCCGCTCGACGATAGGGACCATGGAGCCATTGCACGGCTTCGCTGTCTGCTTTTTCCTGGGCCAGACGCCCCCATACTTGAACTTGGCTGGGATGCCAGGCTTCTCGCCAGTTAGCGGGATTGCCAGGCGTGTGTCCTTGTAGTGTCATCCATTCTCGTGCGGCCTGGCGGACCTGGTCGACGTAGGAACCGACTTGTTCCAGCTGATGGGCACGGGTATCAACGGTTTGGGCACGGGCACCAAGCCATTCCCAATGACAGCCAATCAGGGGTTTGTTACTGTCGTCATAATAGTCGGGATAGACCAGACGGTGATCGGCCCGTCGCCAGGATTTGCCAAAGCCACCCAGCATCATGGCAAAACGGTTTAAGGCTCTGATTAATTTAGTGAGGGCAGCTTTTTGGGCTTCAGGCAGAGACTGGGTAAGCTGCCAGGTGAGAAGGCCTTTGACTCGATAGACGGGCTGCCGGTAGGAGCCTTGACCAAACTCATCAAGGTCTAGAGATTCTTCGGTAAAGGCCATGCTGAGGAGACCAACTTGGCCAGCACCACGGGTGATGCCGCCAAAGAGTTGTTCTACAATGCGGTCGACGGTGTCGCCATCGGTGAGACCGCCAAAGATACGCAGGGCATGGCCACGAATGGCAGCGCGGAAGACGTTGGGTCGAAATTCACCTGTGCCGTCGATCAGCTTGGCGGCCTGTCCCTGGCCTTTGAGGCGGGTTTGATAGAGAATCTGGCCAGCTGCTTTGGTGGGTTGACCGTACCCAGCGCTAACGCGGCAGCCCAGCCCAGAAGCAATCGCCTTTTCCCAGATACTCCAGATGGTTTCCCATTCCCTATCTTCTAAGGACTCGGTACTGGAAATGCCAAACTTGAGTGCTGGCTTATAAAGAGAGACTTGGAAGAAGGCGCTGGAGCGTTTGTTAGATTTTACCTGGTTATCTTGTTGGGGATGGATGATATCAAGCAGCTGATCAGTCCAGCGAGTATCAGTGGGATAGCCTCCATGGAAACGTAGGATGCCAGGCTTAAAGTCTTTTTTAGAGAGTTCTTGACCACAGTAGCGAGCTGCTTGAGCAGGGTCACAGGCCTGACGGAACAGACCTTTCATACTACTACCGGGATAGAAGGGCCAACCTTTAGCACCGACTACGGGGCGGATGATACCGTCGTCCTGGCCACCGTTGGTGACAAATCGCCAGGATAGATCGTAGGTGCGAGTTTGGACTTCGTCACTAAAAGCAGGGGCGTTGGGATAGGCTTTGATAATCCATTCGTCTACCCAGCGCTCGGCATCTTGCTCATCGGCATCGCTATAGCGGAGGTCCCGGATGCGTTGCAGTTGACTGCGTCCGTTGACCTGTGCCCGAAACATCATCGGGACTTTTTTGTGGCCATCTGAAAGTGTTGTCATGGGAAAGTTTTGGAGTGGGCTTACTTATATCGTTGGGTCCACCAAACAATGGAGTCACAGAGCTGGGTTAAAACGGCAAGAGAGACTCGCTGATCTTCGGTACTAATGTTCCAAAGCTTTTGAGACATCACCTGGATCTGTTTGGTATTCTCCGGCTCGACTTTGTCATTAGGTAATGTAATACCGGCCTTGGCCATAACTTTGACCAGCTCATTCCAGGTTTCTTTCCAATAAAGGGCTTTGTCTTCTTCTCTACCTTTTAGGCGTAAATGTTCTCCCCAAAAGCGCTCCAGACCATAAGGAACCGCCATGCGCATTTTATAGGACTGATTAAGAGATTGTGGATCACGCTCTCTAGCCATAAGTACCAGCTTTTGAGCGCATTGATCTAAACCGTAGGATTGCCAAGCCATATTTAATACTCTCCCTGTAGTGTGACATTGCAACGACCAAACCCGATGGACTCTAGACCTCCAAAGTACATTTCTTTTTCCTTCTCATCATCAAACGGCTTCCATCCTGTTTCTTTCAAAGCGATAGGAAAAACCATAATGCTACTTTCTGGTAAAGCTTCCACATTAAAGAATGCGCCGGTAGCTACTTTCTTCTCTTCGGAGTCGAGTCTGACTCGACTTTGACGATACAGGGCCATGTCGTGGATCATGGCGATGTCATTGTCATCGACGACAACAACGCTATCTTTGCGAATACCGACGTCTTCAGGAATCCAGGGAGTTAAATCCGCTGTGTTCTCAATTTCAAGAAAGCCGAGATTAAAGAACAAAACTTTGCTGTTAGTATCGACAGGTCGAGCCTGTAGGTTTTGAGGAGCGGTGTAGGGTGCAGGAACTTTTTGCTCAATGCCGGTAATTTGTTTATATCGACGTAGGAGCCAGGGACAGCTGACCCAAACAATGGGTTGACCAGGACAGAAAACGGGTAGCCAGACGAGGGAGGCATACTCAAACTTGACGAGTGCTTCAGTGGTACCGCCGTCTGCTTGACCCTCAACGACTTCGTGGCCATACCAATGTTGTTCGTTTTGAGTTTGCTCATTCTTCTTTTTTTCATTGCGCATATCGGCGCGGAAGCGGCCTCGGATAGAACTACCGGGGATAATGCCAGTTTGGGTGAACTGATCGCGGAAGATGAGATTCAGGTTGCCGGTTTCTTCACCAGCGCTAGCACCAACGTGGACAGGTGCTAGGGTTTCTAAGATGCCGTAGGCTTTTTTGTACATAGGAAGATAGTAAAAATGGAGGACGGAGGGCGGAAGACGGAAAAAGGGTGATTAATTGGCGATCGCACTCTCTAAAGGCAGTGCTAATCCACAGCCCCAACGTTTGAGGGAAGGTCCTTCCTGAGGGAACCAGGCTTCTGGCCATTTTTGCCAGGTGTTGTGGTTTTCGGGAAATGCTGTTTTCAATACGTAGACGCTACCGGCAGGCATGGCATAGCGCCCCCTGGATAGCCGTTTTGGGGGTTGAGACCGTTTGGGTTTACCAGTCTCGTCTAATGCTGACTTAGCATCACCCAGACGATAGCGAAATGGGGATGGGCGTTTGGTCAATAGCCCATCCACCTGCCATTGGGTTGATAGGTCACTATCAACGTCATCTAGTTCGTGGCGTTGTTTATCACCTTTCTTTAGCTCCTGTGGATAGCGATAGGACAGACGATTAGAACCCCAAATGGCGGGTGTAATCAGGGCAAAGCTACGCTCAATTTTGGTGTCTAATAAAGTCTTCGCAGTATTGCCTAAGTCATCACAGGTGATTTCTACCATGTGACCTTCACCGCCAAACCGGTACCAGCCATCTGTTAGTTTTAAGTTTGAGAGATAAACCAGGCAAGCTTCGGGATGAAGCTGAACACTGTTCTCTAAAAACAAACTGCCGCGTTCGCGATCTGTATCAACTTTGCGCTGATCTTTAAGGAGATAGGGATGTAGGTGGGGGGCAAACTGCCAGGGCTCGCCATAGGTTGCAACTGCCTTAGAAGCCTCAACATTACCTGTAGAAATTGTTTCCCAATCGCTGAGCTTTATCCAGGCACCTGAACTAAACTTTTTATCAGGAGCTTCATTAGAGGAGTTGCGCCACTGGATATCAGTGTCTGAATGCCAGGCTAATCGATCTTCAACCACAGCTTCAGGGATTTGGGTCTTTTCTAGATTAGGTTTGAACTTGGCCAGTAGACTCATGGGGGCAGGCACACAGAAGTCTTGTGGGTTAGACTGCCATCCCCAAAAGGGGCCAGCCACCTGCAAGTCTCTTAACTCATCGGATTGAGTAGAGCTATAGTGGTAGGCGAACAAACCCGAGACAGTGGCAGCACTGGGGGGAAAATGAGAACCTGAACGACCCACCAGGTTCTCAGGGGAGAGAAAGCGCCCGGAACTACCGTAAAGTAGACCTAAAGGCTTAACAGTGATGAGGTATTTGAGCATAATTGTGAGCAACTAGCTAAGCAGCAACAGCTTGAGGCTGTCTGAGGGGACGGTTGAGATGGAAACCTACTTTGGCCAGACTGATGACCCAACTGTTGATGGCATGTTTGACATACCTATTTTCAGGCAGTGGTTTGCCATAGTCTGGATCGTTGGTGTCGGTAATGATAAAGCGAGTTTGATTACCTAAAATACCTGCGGCCACTAGGGTTTCATGATCATCATATTGATTCCACCAATAGCCTTCGTTGAGGATAGTGTTCTCTTCTCCGAAGTAAATCTGGAAAAGAGACTTTGCCACGTCAACTTGATTGTCGTTTTCAACACCAAAGGCATGACGACCTTCGAGCATGGCGACGTCGTTGTAAAAGCGTGCCCATGCTTGTTTAGGCTCAGAAATGCCTAGTCGATTTTGGGTGATATCGATATGCCCTGCTTCTAATACCCACCAAGGGCATATCCATTCCAGGTGGTTGCCACCATTGAAGAGGATGCGGAAGGCAATGCGATCGCGACCACCTTGTTTAGCAGATTGTTCTGCTGTGTGGCAGTGTTGTAATACGTCTCGTTGGGGTACATCCGGGGCGGCCCAGACAAAACCGACACTGGCAGTAATGGGTTTAGGTTCATCGGCTCTATATTGAAATGTTTTGCCAGAGGGAGCTTGCAACGTTTCTCCCTGCCAGAGGTTGCGATTAAAGTGTTGAAACCATTGCCAACATTCGGTTGGCTGTAGCTGAGAGTCTTTCTCATACAGCACCCCTAGAAAGTCGTCACCACCGGCATAGATCATGCGACCTTGCCCAAGTAGATAGGTTTGCTCAGTATCGCGGATAGCGTTGCCCCATTCACGCATTTGAGAGCTAAACGCGACTAGTTCATCAGGCCCGCTATGGCGTTTTAGGTAGTTGCCAGCGCTGTCGCCATCACCTAAAAACCAGCCAGTCCAATATTTAGGCTCTTGTGGTTGACTAGGCTTTCGGTCTTTTTTCTTAAGACGGTTTAGATCTTTAAAGGTTGTAGGGTTTAACTCTTGGGCTATAGCCAGCAGTCGGACTTTTTCTTCTGGGCTGATGACCGAGCGACTACGTTCTTGAAAGTTTTCAAGGACAGCGTTTGCAATAGTTTCATGGGTCACCATGCGTTTGATTAGTTCAGGGACGCTTAGTTCTTCATCAGGGTCTATAAAGGCCTCTCCTAAGAGGCTACTTAGAGCTTTGTAGAAGTCGTTGATTTCTCTTTTCTGGGTTTGATAACCGGTTTGGCGAGGGTTCATATAACCAAGCTTGTGCCAGGCGATGCCATCAGCTCCTGAGAGTGTTGAGCTTTCACCAGTCCAGTTGATACCGGTCCAGGCACGGGATTGTTTTTGATCGTTGAGACGTTGTCGAGCCGTAGGAATATCTGGACCATGGGCTCCATAAAATTCCCAGGCGTACTTGATCCATAGTCCCCATTCGCGTTTCCAGCAGTACTGAAACTGGGGAGCCGAGTTTTCTATCCATAGACGACAGGCATGTACTACACAGCCCCAGGCTTGGCTAAATGCTTTTTCTGCTTGGTGTAGGTCAAAGATGCCGTCAATGATTATCTGGTTGGGCATTCCCTGGGTCACGTTAATTAACGCCGGAGATTTGACGTAGTACCCATGACGGTCGGCAGCTTTACAAATGGACCAGGCAAGAAAGGATAGTAGGTAAGAGCTACCATAAAGGTCACGGAGTTTACGTGACTTTTCAATAAATCCCTGAACGGGGGCGAAGGTAATCGCAGTGTAGCGGTCTGTCATCATCAATTCTGGATGAACTATCAGGTATGCTAGCTGGGGTTGGAAGATGCTGTTTCCAAATTCAAGATGTGCTTAATTTACGGACAAATGTCCATGTAGCATCCTTTACTTGGATATTTAAATCAGGACAATTTGGATTGTCTTAAGGTTTGTCGTTTGGAAGAAGGAAGTTCCAGAGCCCATCATCATAGATATGCGATTTATACCAATTCTCTATATACCAGCTACAGATAAAGCCTCTAGTATGGACGCTCGTCCAGTAATGGAGGCAATCGTATCGTTGGTTAAGGCAACTAATTGTTCTCGAATAAGCGCTCGGAGTTCATCTAAGGTTTTCGGTCGTGTCCACCGCAACCGTTTTTTGAGGTATTGCCAGACTTGCTCAATCGGATTGCATTCAGGCGAGTGAGCCGGTTGAAACATTAGAATCAGGTTGTCCGGCACCGTGAGTCGTTTGGCCTTGTGCCATCCGGCTTGGTCCACTTGGATAATCAAAATACTGTCGGCATATTCCTTGGCCACGAGCTTAAGAAAGCACTCAAAACAGTCGGTGTTGCAATGAGTGAACTCATAGAAAAAGTGCTCTCCGGTCGCCGGTTCAACCACCCCGTACAAGTAGGTGGCTTTGAACGTCCAATGCACGTTACCCACCGGCTTGACGCCACGGGCCG
>NZ_AWNH01000101.1 GCF_000482245.1 Leptolyngbya sp. Heron Island J
CTCTGTTTTTTCAAGCCTTAGCTGCGCGCTATCCTAATGCGGACAAAATCCAGGTTGTGCAGGATAATCTCAACACCCATAATGTCAGTTCTTTCTATGAATACCTGACGGCTGAGGAGGCCTTTGCCCTTGCCCAACGGTTTGAGTTTCACTACACCCCAAAGTCAGCCAGTTGGCTCAATATGATTGAGATCGAGTTTTCGGCACTGGCTAGAGGCTGTTTGCATCAGCGCATTCCCACACAAGACCAATTAGAGCAAGCGGTGCTCGCCTTGGTGCAAGAACGGCATGACCAGCGTATCCGCATCCATTGGCAATTTTCAGTTGAGGCCGCACGCGATAAATTTCAGAAGCATTATGTCAAAATTCGAGAAGATAAGACTCTCTAAAACGGTAGAAAACTTACTTTCCAGTGTACTAAATAGCATCTTAAGTATTACTCAGCAGTTTAAACTACAGCAATCTAAAACCCGAACAGATCTTGTCGTCAGAAATACAGACAAAATCTAGTTCCCGGAAAATTAGAGCATTATCTTCTCCAAGAATACCTCTAAAATTCATTCAATTCGCTGATTTTATGCCAATATCTGGCTGTTTTGACAAACAGTATGCTTGCGGATTTCTTCTTCTTTGCTCGATGACTAATATAACAGCATCTACAACAAATTGCGTACAGAAGAAGTAAACAGCGTAATCTTTCGAATCTAATCCTAAGCAGTTTCGATTTGAAATCCTTGCAAATCAAATATTTAGCTAACTTGCTTGGAGTGTCAAATCATAGAAATGCTCTACCCATGGATACAAAACTTCCCATGACCAATTTCTGTTGTTTACTGTTCTCTGATTTTACAACTAAAATTTCTGCGAGTTCCAAATAATCATGAAATCTCTTGTCAGTAACCCTCTGAGCCCTGGCTCTGTTACCCTTGTTATCCCTTGCATGAATGAGGAAGGTAATCTTAAACGGCTTTTTGCTTATATCGATGAGGCATTTCAAATAATGGGTAGAACTCTGCCAGTTGTTCTTATTGATGATGGTAGTACAGACCATACACCCGAAATTCTTCGAGAGCTACGCCAGACTTACAGTTTTCTAACAGTTATTCGTCACCCCAAAAATCGTGGTGTGGCTGAAGTATGGAATACTGCATTAGCCCATGTGAAAACAGACTGGATCATGTGGGGACAGGCTGATTTAGAATCGGACCCTCGTAGCGATATTCCGGCATTACTTCAGGCTTGGCAACCTGGTGTGGATGCCATTGCTGGCTGGCGACAAGAACGTGGCGATGGCAAATTAGGAGCTTCCACACTGGCAAATCGAGCCTGTCGATGGGCATTTGGTCTCGGCATCCACGACATGAACTGGACGAAGTTAGTGCGTCGTGATCTATTGGCTAAATTACCAGTTACTCTTGTCACTCACCGATATCTTTTAGCTGTACTCGCTGGTCAAGGGTACAACGTAACTGAAGTAGCCACACCTTGGCATCCTCGTTTTTCTGGAGAAAGTAAGTTTGGCCGTAAGCGGCTCTTGACATCTGCCCGTGATTTTGCGCGTGTGCTTGGCTGGTTTTATGTTTTATATCCTATCGAATCGATCACTAGCTATGCCAAAGCTGTTGTGGAATCAGCTCAGGTGGGATTCAGTGCAGCAAAGTATACTCTACAGCTTAAAACTGAGTCGGAATTTCAAGGTCTGAGGACTCATAATCCAGCTTTACGCACTGATTCCCCTATGGTTAACATCGCTTACTATCGTCAGCTGGCACTTTCTAAGCTAGCCGCCTAAAAACTAGGCCATCTAAAAAATCAACATTCACTTAGAACAAACTTTATGGAATCTCAAAGTGCTCATATTTTGACCATGACATCAGCTTATCCGATTACCCCTGATGGCAACCATGCTACTTTTCTACGGGAAACGATGATCCGTTTGCAGCCTGCAGGCACTAAGTTCACCGTCTTTGCCCCCGCCTATGAAGGCTCTCAAGGTTACGTAATGGACGGCATCAATGTTCATCGCTTTCGCTACTGCATAAAAAAGTATGAGAATCTTGCCCGTGATGGTGCGCCTACAAAGCTCCAGCGTCAGCCCCTTTATCTATTAGCAGCAGCTACTTATATTTTGTTAGGAAGTATCCAGTTATTTTGGATTTGTTTGCGGGATAAGCCAGATATACTGCATGTTCATTGGCCATTTCCCCATGGTTTAATGGCCTTTCCCACCAGTAAGCTATTGGGAATTCCCATGGTGTTTAGCTTTCATGGAGCAGAGCTTTTACTGATGAAAAAATTCAGTTTTGTAAAGCCTATACTGAAGTGGTTAACTAGAAGGGCGGCAGCGGTTACAGTCAATTCAAGTTTTACCCATAAGATTCTCCAAGAGAACGTATATGCCGGAGAAATATCCGTTATTCCCTACGGACTTACCATCGAAGCTAAGCTCCCCACATCTCGCAATGAGGGGGAAATGCAAAAACTGCTATTTGTAGGGCGTTTAGATGAACGCAAAGGACTACGCTACTTGCTAGATGCTATGCCTGAGATTTTGGCAAATCAAGCGGTAGAATTAAGAATTATTGGTAAAGGGCACCTAGAAGAAGAAGTCAAAGCGCAGTGTAAGGCAATGGGCTTAGAAGAGTCTGTAAATTTTCTAGGCTTTGTCACCAAGGAGGAACTGGCTGATGAGTATGCCTCCTGCGATGTTTTTGTACTACCTGCCATCGTCGATAGTAAGGGGGACACTGAAGGTTTAGGCATTGTTATGATCGAGGCCCTAGCCCATAGAAAACCTGTGATTGCCAGCAATGTTGGTGGAATTTCAGATGTTATTACCCATGATGAAACGGGCATTTTGATACCACAAAGAGAGCCTAAGGCCCTTGCAAAGGCTGTGCTAGCTATATTGAAAGATCCAGAACGCGCTGATCGATTAGCTCGGGCAGGGTTAGCCGATATCCAAAATCGCTTTAGCTGGCAGCGTATTTTGCCCCAGTGGCAAGCTGTATTTAACCTGACATTGTCAAAACCATCTCAAAAGTTGTCAGGTACACTTGAGCAACAGGCTTGAGCAATAATAGCATTTTTCTCCAGCGCTCATGGATGCTTCTCAATAAACAGTAGTTATTTACATAGACCGATCGTCAGACCATACACTTACGGAGTGCGGCCTACTGGTTCGCCTACCAGAAAGCTATGATTAGCCTAGGAGCCAACAACAGCTCTAAAAATAATAATTCTAAAAAAAAGCCAAAAAACAAACTCAAACATCTTCTCAATCGAATGGTGTTAATGAGTTTAGTTTTGATTCCATTTGCTGGCATGGGATTTATAACCATGACAGTTTTAGGTCCCTCATTAAAGAATCCTGAAGCAAAGTTTTATGGTTCGTCTAAAGGATATCCTGCCAAACAGCGCGCAGCTGGTGAATCTATTGTAGTTGAAACAGTCACGGTGGGAGAAACTGACCTCGTGCAATCTCTATCTGCACCAGGAGAATCTGTTGCTTTAGAATCCATTGAAGTCCGCTCAGAGATTAATGGTATTGTTGAGGCTGTCTTTGTAGAAGAAGGAGACTGGGTAAAAACTGGTCAACCGTTAGTACAGCTGGATCAATCTAGCTTGTTGGATGAAGTTCGCATCGCAGAAAACAATGTCGCCAACGATCAACAGAATTTGTACTCTGTTATTGAGAGTGCGGAAAATGACATTGCTAAACTGGCCGCAGATGTGGAAAAAGCTGAACGTCGGGTAGCGAATGCCAAAGCTCGATTAGCTACTGGATTAGCACTTGTGGAAGATCGTCAGTCCAGTGCTCAACAGTCAGCAGAGGCTCAGTTAAATAATGCAGCTGAAAGGTTAGAACGCATTCAAGGATTAGTCGAACAAGGAGCTTTGTCACAGTTTGAACTGCTGAAGGCAGAGGATGAATTTGCACAACGTCAGCATGAGTCGTTTGAAATTCAGCAGGGTAATTTGGGCGATAATGAACGAGCCTTTAGTGATAAGGACTTTTTGATTAGTCGGCGTCTACAGCTACAGCGTGCTCAGCTCTCTCTGGAGCGAGCCCTCACCCTAGAGCCAGGAAAAATAGAAAAGGCTCAGCTGCGTCTTGAGACTCGTCAGGCTCAGTTACGGGAAACTCAACGAAATTTAGAACGTACTGTCGTAAAAGCCTCAAATAGCGGTCTGATCAGTGTTCTCAGCGTAGATCAAGGAGAACTGGTGGGCTCTAGCAGCCGAGAGCCGATGATGTTACTCAATCAGGATATTTTGTTTGAGGCGTTTATCGATCAGGCTCAGCTCAATCAGGTGGAAGAGGGAGATGTGGCGACAGTACGCCTGACCGCCTATCCAGGGGAAGTGTTCACAGGAAGAGTAGTGCGAGTAAATCCTACCATTGAAACTGAGCATGCTAAACAAAATAAAGTAGGCGTGGACCGTCAGTATACTTACTCAGTTTGGGTTGAGATGGATGAAGATTTACAAATGCCTCCTGGTCTTCAGGGCTATGTACAGTTTGGTAAGGTTGACACAGCTCTGAGTATTCCTGAACATACGCTAATTCATCTATCCGGTGGAGAAGGTATGGTTATGGTGATCGAGAATGGTAAGGCGATCCCTCGATCGGTTAAAGTGGGTGCCCTCCTTGACAATCAACGAAAGGTGATAGATGGCTTAGCCCTAGGAGAAAAGGTGATTTTGAATCCTTATGCACTGCAACCTGGGGACTTGGTGAGTGAGTAATCATCTGTAAAACCATGATCATTTCTTGGCTTACCCAACTACGGCTAGAGAGACTATTGCAACGATTCAAGGTTATCCAATCTCTAAAATCTCGATTTTTTCCCATTGTTCAATGGTTTGACCACTGGATTCATCCCTGGATTACACGGGCCAATGGGGTGTATGCCTTAGGCTGTGCATTGTTGCTCCAGGGCATTAAAAATGATTGGTATCATTTGCCCTCGGAAGCCTTAGATGTGTTTGATACGAGTCAATTTGGCCTGCAGCATGGCCCTCGACTAGGCGTAGCCCTATTTATGGTTACAGGCTTAGGGTGGTTACTGTGGTGCTGGCCTCGGGTAATTCCCCGTCTTCCTTATTGGGGTGGATTATTTGTAGTTTTATTATTTCCATTCTTTTTAACCACTTGGGCTCCCAGTATTTCCTATTTGGCCACAGCCTATAATGAGCAAAATTTAGAGGTTGTGCGCCACGTAGAAAAAAAGTTTCCCGAGGTGCAGGCCCAGTGGAAGCAGAATGTCTCCCTTGATCAACACCGTCCCGTACACTCAATATTTGCATTTAATATCGAAAGCCGCTCTTTTTTTCAATTGTCTTCTTGGGAGCGGGTGATTCTAGATGGTTTCGGTTATCGCAATCCTATTTTTGACTTTATTGGTAAGGGTTGGGGTATTACGGTAGCAGGACTAACCCTAAGTCTAATGGGGATATACATGCAGCATCGGCATCAGGCTCTCCAGCTATTTCATCGGGATATGGCTGGACTGGTGCCAGTCGTAATTCCTATTCTGATAGCTATTGTGGTGTATCTGATCGGAGTTAACATTGCTAATCACCACATTGCCTTAGAAATGGGTCAAGGCAAATATGTTGAGGTCACACGCCACAGCGCCCAGCTAGCCCGTATTTATCCTCCCATAGGAGGAGATAAGTTTTTTTTGCGGCGTTGGGCTATGGCCAGTGTTCACAGCGATCAGCCTGAGCCAGCACTAGTAGCATTTGCCCAGGGATGCGATCGCTACCGCATAGGAGACTTTCATAATGCTAAAAACTATTTTGAACACGCCCTGGAGAGTGAGCCTAAATTATTTCTAGCCCGAGGCTACCTGGCTGCGACCTGGATCAATGAAGGGGTGGAATATTCTAGAACAACAGATCGCCCAAAGTTGCCAGTATACACAGTCCCTTTTCCAAAAAAGAACAACTTTTTAGACAGCCCCCAGTCCAATGAACGACCGAATATTCTTAGGGCCGCAGGAGCCACTGAACGATTCAAAAAAGCCCTCACTATTTTTCCAAATCACATCTCGGCTCTGTATAACCTGATGCTGATACAGGCTATGAACGGTGACTTTGAATCCTCCAATCAAACTGCCCAAAAACATATTGAGATTCAAAATTACTTTCAGAAAAAAAATGTTGCTCTTTTAGGACAAGCCTATCTTCATCGTTCGTGGGCAGACTACCATGCCGGGGACGTGCATGCAGCCTGGTTACGCTATCGTCAATCGAGAGACTCAAAAACATGGGGAGACACCATCGAGAGAGTCAAACCTTACCATTCAAACTGAGTAAATGGCTGCATCAGCGGCTAGCAATCAGCCTCATCATCTTATTGGGTTGTCTGTTGGGTATGTTAGCCTGGGCCTGTTTCGCGCCAGTCTCCATACCAGCCCAACCTGTCTCGTGGCAGCCTAATACGCGTTGGGTTATGCCAAACTCGCCCCGCCATCGTTTTTACCTACGCCGAACAATAACACTAGCCGAGTCTCCTCAAGGAGGGTGGTTACGATTCAGCGCCGATAATGACTTTGTACTGTACGTCAATGGTAGAGCTATTGGAGAAGAGTATAGCTATTTTGGACGCATTCCTCGCAACAGTCTAGGGCTAGGCAAGTATTTTAGTGAGACAACTCAAACCCTGGGTGAGATTGCTCCCTATGACTTGAGGACGGGTGATATCATTCAAGCGAGCTATACCCGCGACTGGAAACTGACAGGATACTTTGACCTAACCCGCTATCTTAAACCAGGGAAAAATGTGATTGCGCTAGAAGTTCAAGCTAGTCACCTACATCCACGATTACTGGCAGAAGGGAGAATTTATCCGACGTTAGACACCACCACTCCCATATCTCTTAATACCGGTAGCACTGACTGGCAGCTTTCGCCACTGCCGACCAATCGGCAAAAGCTTAAGTGGTTTGATGTTGAGTTTCCAGATCACGATTGGCAACGACCCAAAAAACTGGTCGTAGAAGAAACAACCTATAGTCGAGTGAGTCTCCATACTGTTGATCGACTATTACAGGGACAGTGGATCACAGGCAAAGAGACTGATCACGATGAAGTTTATCTTCAGCGCCAATGGATGCTGTCCTCATCACCTCACCGTGCATTTGTACGCTTAGCAGGGGATGGTCCCTTTAGCGTTGTGGTGAATGAACATCTAATCCACCAGGTCGATACCGACGACGCTGACCGTCTTAGTGTGTATGAGATTACTCGCTTACTCCACCCAGGCATTAATACCCTATCAGCTAGATTAGTTAAACCACTTGCACCAGAATGGATATCTGAGCAGGATCGCCCTCTCTCGTTTTTTTTGGATGGTTGGGTAGAGAATCGTCAGGGGCAGATTGAAAGTGAGATCGCAACTGATGAAACATGGCAATCTCTTTTATCCATAGAAGATATCAATGACAGTATTCATCAAGCCAGTATTGTTCAAACGCCAATTCGCCATATCTTTAACCGTGACTATCAAGGGGATGCTACCCAAGCTCATATTGGTCAATACTTGGTTCTCCAAGGATTATGGATGGGGGGAGGTGTCTTAATTGCTTTGGTACTTGCTTGGTCTATTGGCCACTGGCTGAGGCAACAGACAGCGTTCGGTCCCGATCGGTCTGACCAGTCCAAACCTATGCTTCTAGGTTTAGGCGTATTAACTCCGGGATGCTTATTTCTTTGCATTGTAGGTTTGCTTAAACATCGCTACGCCGAAGCAGAACGAGGCATTTTTTACACCCTGGTTGGTACTAACCAGCTAATTTTGTTGATTTTTATCTGTATTGTCATATTGACGATGATATGGGTCTGTCGTCCCCGTCAGTCTACCTGGCCCTATCGCATGACGATACTTTTTTTGACTAGTTGGCTGACTTGTACAGGGTTGAGCGTGCTTCTCACAAGCTATTTACCCCTAATGCTGGTAGCTGCAGGTAGCCTTATTTACTATGCCAGTAATACTTTTATTCAGCAGTCTTTATATTTTGATCTACGTTACTATTTACAGCCAAGAGCTTGGTGTGTAGCCAATCCCAAATACTACTACTGGCTATTAACAGCCATTTTGATTCTTGGCTTTTGTCTACGAGCCTACGATATCGGCTTTAATGACCTGGAACCAGATGAGAATGTCTCCTACGATGCGGTTCGGGGCATTTTACGCAGCGGTGCTCCCATTGCCACATCTGAAATCTGGTATACCCGAGGCCCCTTTTTCCACTATCCCCTGGCGTTGTGGCTCAAAATTGTAGGGCTTTCTCCAGAAAATGCACGGATGTGGTCGGTGTTGTGGGCTGTTGGCACCCTGACGATGGTATTTGTCTTTACTCGATTAATCTCTGGCAAAGTGTGGATTGCCTTGGTCGCCACCTTGGTTTTAGCGATTGATCCATGGGAGCTTTGGTACTCTCGTAATGTGAGGTTTTATCAACAGACTCAGTTTCTCTTTTTATTGAGCTATTGGTCCTATTACTGTGGCTTTATTCAAGCGTCGGTCCAATACCAGGGGCCTAAGCGCTGGTATCAGTATATCTGCTGCATTTCCTTGGCTTGTATTCTATTAACCCAGGAAGTCACCATGACTCTGTTGCCTAGCTTTACATTGGGGGCATTGTATTTTTATCGTCCCTACCAGTGGCGGAGTGATTGGCGGGTTTTAATAAGTAGCTTTATGACCAGCAGCTTATTTGTGTTTAATGCCATGGTGTTTTCCATTAAGTGTTTAACGCCATTGGTAGGACTTTCTTCGATGACCACGGGACATCTAAAGTTTCAGGTTGCAAACATCACCTTCTTTGGCACCGATTTTTTTGTTGGTTTCAACCGTATGCACATAATCTACACACTACTGTTCTTATGTGGGTGGTTGTATTTCTGTCATAAAAAAGACGGGCGAACACTGTTTTTGTTTAATACAGTGCTGCTGAATATTACATTTGTAACAGTATTGGTATCTCTTAAGGCATCTCGCTATACTTATCCGTTTTATCCACTGTTTAGTTTATTGTCTATTTACAGTGCTTTTACACTGGCTCAATGGTTCGGTGATCGTTTGCAGCAGTGGGTTGGTAAATTATTGCCGATGAAGGGAATTGCGATCGCAGCTACTGTTCTTTTATTGCTTGGCAATATCGAACCTGACCGCATCCTCGCTAGTTATTCAGAATCTCTTACTCCCCGCCATCTGGAAATCTCTCAATATATCGTAGACCACAAACAGCCTGGTGATGTCGTTATCTCTAATACTCCTTCAGTCCATGCCAATGTTCTCAAAGGAGCTGATTACTACGTTCCCCATCGAATGTCATTCTTTGATGCCGTATACCTTCACAATGGGCGTCTTATTGATCGCTGGGAAGGTCGCCGTGTACTGACAAGCAATGACCAACTCGAACATGTACTTAACCGTGCCGATCGCGTTTGGATTCAAGTATTTCATCAGCCTCAGCTTCCTCGCGATGCCGAATTAGCCAAATTCTACGATACCCTCCAAACCATCAGCCAGCCTGTCTTAGACACCTATGGCACTAGCTTACGGCTCTGGCAAAAAAATGACGGTATTCTGCGCACCTCGCCAAACCGAGGTCGCGATCTAGGCACATATTAATCCAGCACTCTAATTATGAACGACAACATCAAACTGTTTATCAAAACTTTTGTCAGCATTGCCTTTCTAGCTATTGTCCTCAACCACATTGACCTTAGTCAAACCTGGCATCAATTTAGCCAAATGCCTCCCAGCTTCATCGTTTATGCTTTAGTTTTTTATACTTGCCTGCAGTGGCTAAGCTGCATTCGTTGGCAAATTGTCTTAGCACCTTCAGGCCACAGCCTACCATCCTATAAGTTAATGGCCAACTACTTTGGTGGTATGTTCTTAAACAACTTTCTGCCTGGTTCTGTAGGTGGAGATGTTTACCGAGTTTACCGAATTGCTAAAGAAACTCAAGACTCAGAAATCGCCTTAGTTTCTGTTTTTTTAGAGCGCTTTACCGGCTTAGCAGCTCTATCAATTATGGCCATTATGGGTCTGATACCCGCCTTCGAGCTGATTGGGCGATGGGACATCATTTGTTTATTTTTTGGCTGTGTATTAGCACTAGCAGGTAGCACCTTGATTATTGCTAATACTTATCTACTTGAGACAATAGCACCATGGCTCAATAAGTTAGGGCTTAACTCCATTGTGAGGCGCATGGCCAAGATCCAACATCTATTACATCAATTTGCCCACCACCGACAAGCGCTAATCCTCTCCACATTGCTCTCCTTGTTTCTTCAATTTGCTATTGTCTATTATCACTACTTAGTTGCCCAACAGCTGGGCATTTCCATTTCTTTCCTAGAGTTACTGGTATTTATTCCGATTATTGTTGTTGTAACAATGTTGCCTATATCTCTAGGAGGAATTGGGCTTAAAGAGGGCTTGTGGGTATATCTCTTCACTCGTGTGGGTCAAAGTACAGAAGAGGCTTTATTACTTTCCTTAACAATTATGATCCTTAGTTGGTTATTGAGTTTGCCAGGAGGGCTTATATTACTTATGGATTCTACAGATTTCCAATATCAGAACACTAAATCTAATTCACCTTAAATATATTGATCCTCAAAATTACTGATAACACAAAACTCTTACAATGAGAGTCTTTTAGCTTACCCAAATAGTCATATAAAGGAATTTTTTAATAATTGTAGAATTACTGAAATTTATAAAACTTGAAACACTATGCTACACACAACCTTTCTTCCGTAGTTTTTTCCTAGCCATAATTATTATCAATAAGTAAGATTCAAGTGTTGAAGTATCCAGTTCTTCTCAATGATAGTTGCTTATAATGATTTCTTATTGAAAATCTTAGCTAAGATAACATTAGAGGATTGGCCAAAATAATTAAGAAACTAACTTGTCATTTGTTAGTTAGATAAATGCCATTCTTAAGAACTGTCGAAAAGCTTAGAGCATCTACTTTAAAGTCAAACAAGTATCAGACTATTTCAATGAATTTAAGAATCAGCTACAAGCTAAAAAATAGTATAAATATATTATCTCAAGGAGCAACATTAATAGCGACTGTTACAGTGGCTTTCTTTTCAAATTCTTTAACTGCCCCAGGAGCATTTGCTTTCTCATTCACACAGCTTTCTGAGAAAACTGGTTTTGAACATGAATCGACAGATTTGATTGCATCTATTTTATATGCAAGACCTTCTAGTACATATAGCCATATGGCAACCAGCGGTGCTAACCGAGTTAACCAGAATTATGCCAATGGCACTACTAGCACTTGGTATATTGAGGAACAAAGATTTGGTGCAAATGCCATTATTAGTGGACTAATTCATAATGATCAAAAAGCCATTGATGCTGGTTTCCAAATGTTTGATTGGGGATTTTCCCAACAGCAAAATGATGGCAGCTTTTTACCAACGAATGATCCTTTTCACAGTACATCCATGTTTTTAGGATCGGCTGCCTACAGTCTTTTAACACTCCAAGAATCTCCTAATGCAGAACTATATACCGATATCATTCAAAACTATGTACCAAAATTACATAGTGCTGGTCGTTGGTTGATTCGGAAAGATATTTGGGACCTTGGAATGAGTAATAATTCCCCTTATACACACCGGAACTATACCGTTGCAACTGCGCTAGGACTAACTGGAAAACTAACAGGTGACCAGATATTAATCAATTATGCCAACCAATCTATTACACAGGGCCTAAATAAACAGTGGAGCAATGGTGTAAATCCCGAAAAAGATGGCTATGACAGTAGCTATCAAATGGCGGGGGCTTTGCAAGCGATGCGCTGGCTTAACCATTTTGACGAAGATTCATTAGCATCAAGTGTTGCGACTATGATTAACAATGCTCTCATATGGGAAGAATCTAAGATTCTTCTATCAGGAGAAGTATCCACTCAAGGCAATACAAGAACTAATGGTACCGAAATTACAAGAACAGGACAATCTAAAAGTATTAATCAACGAGAAATAATCTATGGTTTTTCCTATTGGTCATCTATAACAGGAGATGCGTATTGGAGAAAACATGCCAGTGATATTACGCGATATTATTACTCTGATGATCTGCTAGTTATGTCTAATCTTGAATACTTAAGCTTATTAGATTTAGAGATATCAATAGAAACTCAAGATGTGCCAGAATCTTCTCAAATAGCAGGGATTATTCTGCTTTTTCTAGTTTATCTTTTCGCTTTTCCATACAGCCATCGTAGTCTGTCTTGAACATTATTCTTTGAATCAAATAAATAAATTCACCGTTAAGCCTGGTTGACAGCTGGCTCTAAAATTAATCACCTAACAGTTCAATAAAATTTCAGAGAAAGCATGTAAGCAATTTATTGTATATCTAGTCATTTCTTCTCAGCCAAATGTCTGGTCAAACGAACTATCCTATCTAAAGAACCAATGAATAAATTCAGGCGAGCTGCATCTACCATTCTTTATAGTTTATTCATAGTAGCAACTAAGTAGGTGAATTCAATAAAATCTGGGGACTTTAAGTCTAGTTTCCTCCCATCTTGGAGGACGGAAGGGGGGCTGGATCTCTGATAGCTAATTGAGGCCATCTAGCTAATTGAGGCCATCTACTTATGGCCTCAATATCAATTTTTCTATCCATTAAGGAATACTGTGCACTACCAATTTTCACCTTCTAATCATCGAAAACACTTAAATGACAATGCAAAAGCATGCTCTGATCAAGCGCATTCTAGATCAGTTGCCACCAGAAGAGCGCTATTCTTTTAGTGAACATCAAATTGAAGCGCTGCATCGATCTGCTCTGTCTTTGCCTAAGGCCAATCATATAGTTAATATACGTTGGTCAATTCCTTTTCCAGGCAAAGGTTTTTATCTGGTTTTCTTTGCAGGTAAAGAACGTCGTTCACGCAAGCGTTTACTAGCTGATGGAGATTTCCAACTATTGCCTAGAATTGTTCTGATACTCAGTTCATTGCTTGGGTGTGCGATCATATTTGGCCTAGCTTACAGTCAGAGAATATTAGCCATATCTAGGCAAAATTCTGTGTATGAACTGGATCAGCCATCAGAAACTATCCATCCAACCACAGTGCCATTCAAATACGATCAAGAGCAATGTGAGACCAGTTTTCGTGAGTGGGTAGATGGCGAATGCGTTGATTATGAGCATCACCATACCTTCTAACGGACATTCCGCAGGTTAGTCAGAGTTATCTCGTAGCAAGCTGAGCTTTTAAGCGTTCAATCCGTTTTAGCATACTTTCATTAGATAGCCGGGCACTCAGCCGTTCGACTAATAACGGAAAGGCCAACGGTGACGGTCGTTTTGTTGTTTGCCAAACCACGTCAAATTGCTGCAGCCGTTCTAGCGCAGCACTGAGTCGTTCAATCTCCAGTTGTTGGTAAAGCACCTCACGTTCGGCCTGCTTTAGCAGTAGATTATCCGCCTCATACTTAGAAAATACCTCATAGATTAAAGAGGCACTGACTTGGAGCTGGCTGCCGGTTTTACGCGATGACGGGTAGCCCTGAAAGACTAAATTAGCTACCTGGGCAATGCTACGAAATCGGCGCTGGGTCAGTTCTGAAATATTCAGGCTGGCTTGAATATCTTCAACAATGTGATCAAGGGCAAAGAAATGAGCCTGATGCTTTTGGAAAACAGTCTCAAAGGGATACCCCTTAGGCGCTAAAACCTCAAAGCCATAATCATTCACCGAGACCGTAAAGGTGGCTTTTTGATATTGAGCAAAGCGATAGGTCCAGAGAAATCCTAAGCCTTCGTGGACAAACCGGCCTTCAAAGGGAAATACATAGAGATGCTGTCCTTCGCGACTTTTCCAGGTTTCAATCAACAGTTCCTGGTCTGCAGGTAAATGAGAAATCCGGTCCTGGGTCGCCAAAATTGGCATAATACAAGCAATTTCAGGGCTGATACTCTCGCCTGCTTTGACTTGGGTAATCTGCCGTCGCAGATGATGGCTTAAACAATCGGAAATTGCTAGATTTCCACCCGTCCAGACTGGTATCGTTGCCGATTTTTTGCGGGTATTTTTCACATACAGCACCATGTCTTTCATCTGGAAAAACTCTAGCTGGCGACCGGCAAAGAAAAACACATCGCCTTTCTTTAAACGCGAGACAAAGCCCTCATCAACGGTGCCCAGCTTACGTCGGTTGGTATACACCACCCGCACCTGTTGGTTGCCGGTAATGGTGCCAATGCTGAGGCGATGCATGCGAGAGATTTGTGCTGTCGAGACTTTGTAGGCCCCATCATCGAGCACTAGCTTTTGATAGCGGGGATAGGCTTTGAGACAGCGACCGCCCTTTTCTAAAAAGTCCAGCATCCAGGTAAAAGCCTCGTCGCTGATTGCCTCAAATGCCACCGTCTGCCGAATTGCGTTTAATATCGCAGCAGGTTCAAAGCCATCGCCACAGGCCAGGGTCACTAGATGTTGAGCCAGCACATCATAGGGCAGCCGCAGTGCATGGCGCGATTCGATATCACCCATGGCCAGTCCCTGACGAAAGGCAGAAATTTCAATTAGCTCCAGGGCATTGGTGGGTAGAAAAAACACTTCCGAGGTGCCACCGGGCTGGTGGGCTGAGCGTCCGGCTCGCTGCAGCAGTCTGGCCAGATTTTTAGCACTGCCAATTTGCACAATCCGTTCCACTGGATGAAAGTCTACTCCTAAATCCAAAGACGAGGTGCAAATCACCCACTTGAGGTCACCACGTTTGATCCCCGCCTCAATCGCCTGACGTTCTGCCATATCGATGGAGCCGTGGTGCAGTGCCATGGGACAGTCCGGCTCGGCAAAACTGAGGGCCTGAAACCAACGTTCAGCTTGCGATCTCGTATTGGTAAAAATCAGCGTTGACCTTTCTGAGTCCAGGCTATCCACCAGCTCCTGAAACAGATGCAGTCCCAGGTGTCCGGCCCAGGGAAAACTATCCACCGACTCTGGCAAAATGCTTTGAATATGGGTATCCCGACGTATATCTGACTGAATAATCACCGGGTCAGTGCCCAGACCCACTGCCGTTTGTGCTGCTTCTTCTAGATTGCCAAGGGTAGCCGAAATCGCCCAGGTTTTGAGGGTGGGCTGGAGCGATCGCAGCTGCGCCAGACATAATTCTGTCTGAGTTCCCCGTTTGGAACTCATCAGCTCGTGCCATTCATCCAAAATCACCGTCCGCAGGTGACCAAACCGCTGACGTGAGCCCTGATAAGACAGCAACACCGACAGCGACTCAGGTGTTGTAATCAAAATCTCAGGCAGCTGCTTTTTCTGCCGGGCCTTTTGCGACGCTTTAGTATCCCCCGTGCGAGACTCCACCCGCAGCGGCCAGCCCATCTCCGTAATCGGCTTTTGGATCGACTTCTCAATGTCGCGAGATAATGCCCGCAGTGGGGTAATGTATAACAGCTGTAGCCCCTTGCCAGGGTTGGCCAGCATCTCAGCAATTGGCCCCATGACAGCAGCATAGGTTTTACCCGAGCCTGTGGGTACTTGAACCAGACCGCTTTTACCTGCCAGGTAAGCATCCCAGGTTTGTTGTTGAAACGGGAGAGGCTGCCATTGCTGGCGTTGGAACCAGGCCAGAATGGGCGATAGGGGGGATGCCATACCCAACTAAATCTCTACCGTAATCTCAGAGATAGGTTCGCTGCAATAGATGGAAAGCTTACAGGCGACTTCGACGGCTTCGCGGGGTGTGTGGCCCAGGTGTAATGCTGTTTTGGCAAAGTCTTCGCCAGCGCCAACAGCTTCAAATTCGGGGACTTCGTAAATATCTAGACCACCGTAGGTACGAAATAGCTTTTTATCGTAGGCAATTAGATATTCATTTTCTGGGGAGTGACCTGAATCACGTTTGTTGATCCAGTCACGGAATTCGACAAAAAAGTCGATTACCGATAGACGACTGCCATCAACTGGTCGATGGTTGCGGCTAAATAGCTCCATCATGGTGCCTTCGTAGCCGGTGCCGGTGCTGCCAATCACCATGTCATTTTGCTGAAATAGCTTATTGTAGATGACTTCCTTATCAGTGGCTTTGAGATAGCCTGCCACCAGGATGGAGTCAGATGCAAAGGAAATGGCGTCTTTGGTTTTACGAGCAGCTATAACGGTCATAGGGGGGCAAATAGTACGAACGCTACTTTAGCAGGAAATAGCGTAAAGGGATTTACTCGTTCTATGGAGTAGAAATACTCACGTTAAGATGGTTTGGCGGTCAAAATTTTGATGATAGTTAGGAATCAGGATTTTATCAGATCCAACAATGCTGTCTGCAAAGGCGTTCCATGGAACGCCTGTAGGGCAAAAGATAGGATCTAATTGAATCATCATTCCTGAGAGAAAGATTTGGCAAAGTAGGAGACCTGAGCGGATTAGTATTTTGAAATTTGATTGCATTGTAGAACTGATGCTGCAGTGTGCAAAGGGTCACCTTTTCATCTATTTTCATCTAATAGATGTTGTTCAATAATCCAAGATTCTAGGATGTCTATCGCAATATCGCTCAGTTTCTGGGGCTACCGTGTACATACAAGTCGAAGCATAACTCCAAGATGTCGAGCCCACTTTGCAAGAAGAGCAAAGCTCTACATCCCCCAACCCCTTGCTCCCTAGGGGAGAAGAGGCGCTAGTCTCAAAGTCCTTCTCCCTGGGGGAGAAGGATTTAGGATGAGGGCTAATGCAGAGCATGGAGCTGATTTCCAGTAGATCTCCTAGATGTGTGTACACAGTAGGTTTTCTAGGGAAACTACATCACATAATAATGAGTGCAAAGCATAGAGTTACTATGCTGGCCCCTTAAATGAAAACTGACCCCGTTGCTTTGTCACCTTGCTGCCCTGATGTGTGAGGTAAATCGTAGACATACTTAGTCGCCCTACCACGAATAGTGACTAGTACCCGATGACAGAAATTTGGCAGCTATTGCATCCACCCATCCACCCATCCACATTTGATAGTGGACAACCTTACGCCACAGAGTACTAGTTAAGTCTTTGTTAGTGAAATACCTGAAGTATATTTGTTGGCATCGTTGGGTCTTGACAACCATTTTAGAGAGGTTTATGCCCTAAACCAGCGACAGCATCTGTTTGCTAAATATGGCTACAGACATCTGCCAAGCATGGTCTATCATTTCCTCTACTGCTACTTCTCAAAATATACAAGGGATTGCCCCTACGGAGTTATCCATGTTCAAGCGGGATTACTGAATTCGGATTTGGTATGAGATTGAGATCGACATCGGGGCGGTTCGTAATCGCTGGGGCTGATGTCATGGTGGACTATCAATTAAATATTTGAACAAATCATCTAATAGAGCGTTAGCTGCCAAAATCCCGTTGCCCAAAAACCAAGTATCGAAGGACACTGGATATACTCGCTCCTGTTGTACTGCCTCAAGCTGTTGCCAAAGGGGGTGACTTGTCACCTTTTGGGCCATGGAGTTTTGGGGATTGTCTTGAAAGTAAAAGATCACATCTCCATCCATGGCTGGAATGGCTTCAAGGCTGACTGTTTCGTAAAATTTGGCTTTTGCCTGCGGTGGCGGACGAGGTAGCCCAACCTGCTCTAAAATGTAGCCGCAGAATGAGTTTTGCATATATAGGCGGACCTGATCGGGCCGAAAGCGCAGCACTGATACTTCGGTCGTTTGTAGGCGATCGCCCATCTGTTGTCGAAAGTCTTGAATTCTAGCCTGAAAATCTTGAATGAGTGCTTCCCCCTGTTCCGATTTGTTCAAGGCTGCGGCATAGGTGGCCAGGGCATCGGCTCGGGTTTCGACCAGCACCGTGGGGGCAATTTGGGAGAGCAGATCGTAGAAAGGGCGATGGTCATCTACGGTACTCAAAATTAGGTCTGGTTTAAGGGCCAGGATGGCTTCAAAATTTGGCTGAGAGGAATGGCCGACGTTGGTAATATCCTCAGTTTTATCAATCAAGTAGTCGGCAAAATTGCCGTAGTTGGCGCGATGGGGAAACCCTGAATAGGTGGAGGCAATGGGCTTAATTCCCAGGGCCAAACTATTGTCGAGGGCATTCTGAGACAGTACGACTACTCGCTGGGGTGACTGGGGGACAATTACATCACCTAAGGCTGTTTCAACAACTCGTCCCTGCTCTGGAATGACTGGCTGAGCGGTTGGCGATGGTCCTCCGCAGGCAACAACCATGATTAAAGTTGCGAATGCCAACAGCAGCCTTTTGATAGATTGCATCTTCTCCAACATTGGCTTTGCCGTTAGCTCCTCAACTTATTCGCTCCCACTAAGATAATTTAATTGAGAAAATTTTTCAATAATTAGTCACCTTTAATCCTTGGAGAAAATCTTTCTAATCCTTCTAGGAAAAAACTTGTGGGATTAAATTGTCAGCTAGCTGACCGCTTTCTAATTTAAGTATTCGATCAGCTAAATGAAAATATTTATCATCGTGGGTAATGGCCAAGACTAGCTTCTTGCGGCGCTTGAGTTCAGGCAAAATTTGGGTATAGAACACGGTTTTAAAATAGGGATCTTGATCGGCTGCCCATTCGTCAAATAGGTAAACAGGTCGATCTTCTAGATAGGCGGTCAGTAGTGCCAGGCGTTTGCGCTGCCCCTGGGAGAGATCGATGTCGGACAGCTTGCCAGCCTGAATATGGACTTTGTGGTCAAGCTGCAGAGCCATCAAATAGGCGTTGGCCCGCTCAATCTGTTGGGGGCTGTCTAGGGCTAGGAGGCGGTCAAACAGATAAAAATCGGCAAAAATAGCGGAAAACTGTTGTCGGTAGGCTTCTCGATTAGTGTCGGTGATGTTGTTACCGTCTAGAGTAATCTGGCCTGAACTCGGGGGATATAGACCCGTAAGCAGCTTGGCTAGTGTGGATTTACCACTGCCGTTACCGCCAATGAGAAACACGACTTCTGGCCGCGTAAAGACTAAGTTGATGGGGCCTACGGTAAATGGAGGGGTATCGGCTCCTCGATCGTAGCTGTGGATGACGTTTTTAAGTTCTAGGCGCTGCCAAGATGTGGAGAGAGACTCTATGCTGGGGGGCTCTGGAGACTGGTTGAGCATAAACCCAAAAGACTCTACTTTGTCTAGGGCCACGCTGGCTCGGCTGAGGATGGGCAGCCGCCGCATTAAATTTTCGAGGGGGCCGTTGAGATAAATAACGGTGAGCACATAGCTGGAGAACAGTGTCCTATCCAGAGCGCTGAACTGGGGTACCACAAACAAGAAGACGCTAATAACAGCAAAGAAAATTAGCTGCCCCCAGCTAGCGGCTCCGGCAAAGATGCCCATGCCCAACATGTTGAAACGACGATAGCTGGTAGCGGTCTGTTGTAATTCATCGGTTAGAAAAACCTGTCGTCGCTGCTGGTGCAGCTTGAGTTCTTTCATCCCATGAATCAGACCGCGTAGATGTTTGAATAATCGATCTTGTTCGTTACGGGCTGTGACTAAAAAGCGCCGGGCTCGCCGGGCAATGAGCTGGTAGGTGACCGTTGCTAAGAGCAAAAATACGATCATAACCAGTAGCAACGGTATCGATAGCCAGCCCAAATACAGGAGAGAACCGGCCACGATGGCTAAGTCGATACAGAGAAAGGGCACCACTGTAAAGGCAGAGGCAATGGTTTCAATATCTGCTGTGAGTGAGGCGAATAGACGATGGCTGCCCAGAGCTTCGAGCTGACGTAGCGGGCAGTCGAGTAGCTGACGGGCGAGCATCAGCCGCAGGTTAAATAGGGCACCTTGACCCAGGCGAATCAGGAGTAGCTGCGACAGGTAACCTGCAACTAGAACAACGGCCAGCAGACCTAAAAAGCCCCAAAAAAACTGTGCTGTTGTTGCTTGGCGGCCCGCTATGACTTCGTTGACTAAGGCGACTAGACGAGCGCTGCCACCACCGCTCAGCCCCCCAGCCAGAATGGCAATAGCCATGGCCATTGGGGATGTGCGCAATAGCAGGAAGAGGAGATTCATAGAAAATGGCGGTTGAGATGACTCTATTGACAAAGATTCTTATTTAAGACTAGCCTGCTATTGCATGGCTTTTCCATTTGTGTGGTGGAAATATTTGAATTGTTCGAGCATTCCTGTGCCAATGTCCCTTAGCTTCAGATCTTAAATCTGTTTGCGCTTATTTGCTAAATTTCTTTCTGGCAGAAGTCTTGAAAGTGATTTGATGAAATTGGGTTAGAGAATGGTCAGACTTATTGGCTTTACTCGTATACCTGATCTCTGTTTTTTTGCCTCGACGCTATCGAGAATTGTTCTTTTTAAAATCATGGCTTCTACCCCTCAGCCAGCAATCGCCCAGCAGCCCAAGCGATCGCAGCTGGCAGCCCTGCTAAAATCGCACCTGCCGCATCCTAATCAGTTTCCGTTATCCTTTGCCCAGCAGCGTCTGTGGTTCCTAGACCAGTTGCAACCCGGCAATCCCGCTTACACAATGATGGCCGCAGTACGGCTACGGGGCGACCTGGATGGGTTGGCGCTCAAGCGCGCCTGGCAAGATCTGGTGCAGCGCCATGAGTCTCTACGGACGCGCTTTGTGTTGGTGGATGGTCAGCCCTGCCAGCGAGTACAGCCGACGGGGGCCGTATCGTTCACCCAGTTAGACTGGCTGGATTCCCCACCGGCAGACGAGACGGCAGCTATTCAAGCCCAGGCCCTAGAGCTGATGCAGCAGCCCTTTGATTTAGAGCGAGATGGCTTGGTGCGATCGCACCTGATCCGGCTGGAGGCCAACACCCACGTCCTGTTGCTCACACTGCACCACATTATTTCCGACGGCTGGTCCATGGAGGTGCTGATCCGGGAGCTGGCCATTTTGTACGACGCCCATCAACGGGGGCAACCGCCCCAGCTGCCGCCACTGCCGATTCAGTATGCTGATTTTGCCGTTTGGCAGCGGCAGTTTTTGCAAGGGCAGGTGCTAGAAGGACAGCTTAGCTACTGGCGTTCTCAGCTCTCTCCGGCGATGCTACCCAGCTTACCCACCGACTTTTCCCGGCCTGCCGTGCGCAGCCATCGTGGCCACCGCCATTCACTGGGGATATCGCCCGCCGTTACCACCCAGCTGCAAGCACTAAGCCAGCAGGCCAATGCCACGCTGTTTATGACCACCTTGGCTGCCTTTCAGGTGTTGTTATACGACTACGCCCAAGGGGCTGCGATTCGAGTGGGCACACCCATCGCCAACCGCGATCGCCCAGAAGTCGCCAACCTGATTGGCTTTTTTACCAACACCCTGGTGCTATGTGCCGACATCGACAGCGATCTCACCTTTCGCCAATGGCTGCAGCGGGTGCGCGATGAAGCGGTCAACGCCTATGCCCACCAGGATGTGCCCTTTGAAAAACTAGTTGACGAACTCCAGCCCGAACGAAACTTAAGCCAGACACCGCTGTATCAGGTTTGGTTTTATCTCCAGGACGATCCGGTCACCGCCGTGTCGTTTCCGGGGCTAACCCTAGAACCGATTGAGATTGACCTGGGCACCGCCAAGCACGACCTGAAGCTGGGTCTATGGAAAAGTCCCCAGGGAGTGCAAGGGGCCTTGGAGTACAGTACCGATCTGTTTGAATCCGCCACCATTGCCCGCCTTGCCCGAGGCTACGAAGATCTCTTGGTTGAGATTGCCCGCGACCCCGAGCAGTCCATTGCCACCCTGGTTCAACATCTCCGACAGCGGCAGCAACAGCAGCAGTTAGAGCAAAAACGGGTACTGCTTTCCACCCAGCGGCAAAAGCTGAGGGGCACTCGCCGTCAAACCTTTACCTCCTAGTACTATGACTTCTTCTTCTCGTCAGCGGTTGAATGCCATTCGTCGCCGCTCAGTTCAGGTGTCTGCGGAATCGTTGATTACGGCTGAGCCCCTGGCTCCCGACCGGCGGCTACCGCTGGTGGTGCAGCCCAATGCCTCCCTCAACTTAGCCGCCTGGGCGGAGACCCAGACAAAGTGGATTGAGGCCAAACTCCATCATCATGGAGGGCTGTTGTTTCGTGGCTTTGATCGCGAAGGGACTCCAGAGCTAGAACAGTTTTTAAAAGCCCTCAGCGGCAATCTGTTGGACTACGCCTATCGCTCAACGCCGCGCACCCAGGTGAGTGGCAAGGTGTATACCTCAACAGAATATCCGGCCAGCCAGACAATTCCGTTGCACAACGAGATGGCCTACAGCCGCCAGTGGCCTCTTAGAATCGCCTTTCTCTGTGTTCAGCCTGCGGTCTTGGGGGGGATGACACCCATTGCCGACAGCCGTCAGGTGTATGCAGCGCTGCCGTCGGATTTGCGATCGCGCTGGCAACAACAACAGATTCTTTATGTGCGCAACTATGGTGGCTCCCTCGATTTGCCCTGGCAGACTGTCTTTCAAACGGAGGACCCGGCGGCGGTGGAGGCGTTTTGCCAAGCCAACGGTATGACCTGGGAGTGGGGCCATGGCGATCGTCTTCGCACTCAACAGATTTGCCAGGCGGTGGCCCGTCATCCCCACACCGGAGATTGGGTTTGGTTTAACCAGGCCCATTTATTCCATATTTCGAACCTGGATGCAGCGGTGCGTGAGGGATTGCTGGCCGATATGGCGGAAGCAGACTTGCCCCGCAACGCCTACTACGGCGATGGCTCTGCTCTGGATCAGGCCGATTTAGCTACCATTCGCGCGGCCTACCAGGCCCATACGGTGATGTTTCCCTGGCAACAAGGGGATGTGTTGCTGCTCGACAACATGTTGGCGGCCCACGGACGTACCCCCTACAGCGGCCCCCGCAAAGTCTTGGTGGGCATGGCCCAGCCCTATCAAAACGTTACGGGGGCTGGGGAATGACCGCCCATTGTGTTTCCTGGCTTTTTTAATTCTCTTTATTTAATTCTCTTTCCTAACCATCGGTGTAGATACTATGCAAACTGCCCAAACACCACCCGCTTCTAAAATTGCAGGCTATCGTCTTTCTCCCCAGCAGCAACGTCTGTGGCGACTACAGCAGCGCCGCCCGCCCTTTCGAGCAGTTCTGCAGCTGCGATCGCCCCAGCCCTATGATGCCGCAAAACTTTCTGCCGCCCTGCAGCAGCTGCTCGATCGCCACGAAATTCTGCGCACGACGTTTCCCACCCTGCCGGGAATGACCATGCCTCTACAGGTGATTGCCGACACCCTGTCGAGTGAGTCGGTGCTGGTGCAGTACGAGAGAGAGTCGGCTGAGGCCGTAGATTCCTATGTACAAAAGCTTTTAAAGCAACCCTTTGACTGGGTGCAAGGCCCCCTATTTCAAGTGCACTGGATTCGACAGGACGAGCTGCTGTTTACTGTGTCGGCGCTGTGTGCCGATGGGGCTACCCTGTCGCTGTTAGCCCAAGAGTTCCAGCAGTTCTATGGGGCAACACCCCAGCTGGAGGATCCACTGCAGTATGCCGACTTGGCCGAGTGGCAAATCGATTTGTTAGAGGGAGAAGACACCGCCGCCGGACGCAGCTACTGGCGACGCTCAAGCAATTTGGAACAGGTGGTACAGCGGTTGCCCCTAGAACGGCCCACAGACTCCACTGCGTCAGATACTTTTCAGCTCCAGACCCATTCTTGGGTATTGCCGGTTGAGCAAGCCCAAACCCTCTATCGCTGGGCCGCCCAGCAGGGTGTGACGGCGGGGGACGTGTGTCTAGCGGTCTGGCAGATTTTAATCGCCCGGCTTACTGAGCAATCTACCCTCACCCTGGGCTACAGCTGTGACGCCCGCCAGCATTACGAAGAGCTGCAAACCGCCTGTGGACTACTGACGCGGGATCTGCCGCTGCGGGCCGAACTGCAGCCCCATCAAAGTTTCGCCGCCCTTGTAGCTCAAGTCCATCAGGCACTAGAAGATATTCAGCCCTGGCAGGACTATTTCGCCTGGGAACAGGTGCAGGATGAAACGGGCTGGTTTCCCATTAGCTTTGGGGTGGAGCCCGTCCCTGCGGATTTGTTTTCTTTAGAGATAGCGGCCACTAACACTCTGCTGGAGCCCTCCACGCTCAAGCTCGTGTGTCGGCCCGGCAATCGTGCAGGCACCCTCACCTTGGACTGGCTCTACGACGCTAGCCGCCTGGATTTATCGACCATTCAACAGATTCAGAGATACTGGCAAACCCTGATGACAGCGGCATTGGCGGCACCGGAGACAACCCTTGCCCAGCTGCCGTTGCTCAGTGCGGCAGAGCAACAAACCCTACTGGTGGACTTTAACCAAGCCACTAGCCAGCCCTCTGATTACACCAGCCTGCATCAGTGGTTTGAAGCCCAGGCAGCGCAAACACCCGATCAGGCCGCTATTCGGTTTGAAGCGGACTGTTTAACCTACCGCCAGCTGAACCATCGAGCCAACCACATTGCCCAAATGCTGCGGCAGCAGGGGGTAACGTCCGAGAGCGTGGTGGCAGTGGTGCTGCCCCGCTGTCTTGACTGGGTGATTGCCATGCTCGGTATCCTCAAAGCTGGCGGGGCCTATTTGCCCCTTGACCCCCATCTGCCCACCGAACGGCTGCAAACAATTTGCCAAGATGCGGCTGTGGCCCAGGTGCTGACTCAGACAGAATGGTGCGATCGCATCCCCAAAACCGTCACCACCCACTGTCTGGATACATGTCTAGACACCACTGGGGACGCAGTCTATATCGAGAACTTGCCCCACCACACAGCCCCCGATCATCTGGCCTATGTCATCTACACCTCCGGGTCCACCGGCCAGCCAAAGGGGGTGGCCGTTGAGCACCGCAATATTCTCAACTATGTCCAGGGAATTCTACCCCAGCTAGATCTCAAGGCGAATGCCCACTACGGCATGGCATCCAGTGTGGCAGCGGATTTAGGCAATACGGTCCTATTTGCCGCCCTTTGTACCGGCGGCTGCTTACACCTGATTGCGGAGGATCGAGCCCTGCAAGCCAGCGCTTTCGCCGACTACTGTCGTCAACATCCCCTTGACTGTCTGAAAATTGTGCCATCCCATCTCGGGGCCTTACTCACGGATGAATCTGATACGGTCTGGCTACCGCACCAGTGTTTAGTCCTGGGTGGGGAAGCCGCCCCAGCTTCCCTGGTGCAAGAGATCCGTCGTCATCGACCCGAGGGCAAAATCTTAAATCACTACGGCCCCACCGAAACCACCGTCGGGGTGCTGACCTATACCGTACCCGAGGAAGATCGGCGCGAGGCTACCCTGCCGTTAGGACAGCCGCTGCCCAATGTACAGGTCTACGTGTTAGATGCCCACCATCAGCCCGTTCCCGTGGGAATTCCTGGCGAGATCTACGTTGGGGGAGCTGCGGTTAGTCGTGGCTATTTCAATCGCCCCGCCCTCACCAAAGAGCGATTTATTGCCAATCCCTTTGGAGCAGGCAGGCTTTATCGCACGGGCGATCGGGGGCGTCACTTACCCAGTGGCCACCTAGAATTTTTGGGTCGCATTGATGACCAAATCAAGCTGCGGGGCTTTCGCATTGAGCTAGGGGAAATCACCGCCGTATTGCAACGACATCCTGCCGTGCAGCAAGCGATTGTTGTGCTGCGGGAAGAGAATCTGGAACCGGCGCGATTGGTGGCCTATGCCATTACCACCGCGTCCCCGGCAGATCTAAAGACAGATTTAGCTACAAAACTGCCTGACTACATGGTGCCAGCGGTCGTGGTACCACTACGGGCATTTCCCCTCAATGCCAACGGTAAAATTGACCGCCAGGCCTTACCCGCCCCCAGTCGCCCCTCAGATGTTGAGCAGGCGGCGGCCAGCAACGTCGCTGAACAAACCCTGGTGGCCATTTGGCAAGACCTGTTGCGGGTGGAGAATATTGGCATCCACGACAATTTTTTTGAATTGGGTGGGGACTCCATTCTGAGCATTCAGGTGATTGCCAGGGCCAATCAGGCTGGGCTGCAGCTTACTCCCCGCCAGCTGTTTGAGCATCAAACCATTGCGGGGCTAGCCGCCGTCGCGGGTACGGCCACAGCGGCCAAGGCTGAGCAAGGCCCTATTAGTGGTGTGGCACCCCTCACCCCGATTCAACATCGTTTCTTTGAACAGGCAGTTACTAACCGTAACCACTGGAACCAGGCCCTCTTGCTGGAAGCACGAGAGTCTCTTAACCCAGATTTACTGGAGCAAGCGCTCAATCATTTGATCCAGCATCACGATGCCCTGCGGCTACGGTTCCAGCGTCAAGACAATCGCTGGCAGGCGGTCCATGGAGACTATAGGCCGCTTTCGCTGCAGCGGATTGATCAGACAGACTGCGCTGATGCCGACGTGGAAACTCAGATTGTGACCCACGCGAACACATTGCAAACCTCCTTAAACATCACCGATGGACCCCTGATGGGTGCGGCCTGGTTTGACTTCGGCCCTGCCCGTTCGGCTCGGCTATTAGTGGTGGTGCACCATTTGGTGATCGATGGGGTGTCCTGGCGGGTGCTGCTAGAGGATCTACAGACAGTTTATGGCCAGCTGCAGAGTGGAGCTGCGATCGCACTGCCCCCCAAAACCACCTCCTTCCAACAGTGGGGCGAACACCTGATCACCTACAGTCAATCAGCGGACCTGCAACAGACCCAGCTCGCTCCAAACACAGCCCCCCTACCCCTGGACTTTACCGACGGCAACAACACAGTGGCCTCTGCACGCACACTGGCCCTCAGCCTGGATGTCACCGAAACCCAGGCCCTGTTACGGGAGGTGCCCAAGGCCTACCAGAGCCAGATCAATGACGTACTACTAACGGCGCTGTTGCAAGGGATGGCCCCATGGACCAAGAGCTCGTCCCTGATGATTGAGCTAGAGAACCATGGCCGAGATGATTTTGACGGCCAGCTGGATCTTTCCCGCACCGTGGGCTGGTTTACCTCCATCTTTCCAGTGCAGCTCACACTGCCTGCGGACCCCAATCCTGGAGCGGCGCTGATGGCTATCAAAGAACAGCTGCGTCGTCCCGGCAGGCCCCTAGACTACGGCGTTGGGCGCTATCTCAGTACCGCAGGCCAAAATCACCCAGAGCCTGATTTAGTCTTCAACTACCTGGGCCAGTTTGATAGCAGCCTGCCCGAGGCCAGTTTGTTTGGTTTGGCTCCAGAATCCGAGGGCCGCAGCCGAGACCCTCAGACACCGCGACGCCATGTGATTGAGATTAATGGCCGGGTGTTGTCCGGTCAGCTGCAGTTGGCCTGGACCTACAGCGATCAGTGTCATCGGCGGGAAACCATTGCCCAGGTCGCGGAGCAAACCATGGCCGCCTTAAGAGCGCTGATTGCCCACTGCACCTCTAATGAGGCTGGCGGCTATACCCCCTCAGATTTTCCCCAAGCCAACCTGAGTCAGACGGCCCTCAATCAGGTACTGGCTCAGCTGCAAACCAGTGGGGAGGGTTAGACCATGCAAAAAGTAGATAATCTCGAAGACCTGTACGAACTGACCCCCACCCAGCAGGGTATTTTATTCCACAGTTTAATGGCCCCGAATGAGGGCATGTACTGCACCCAGTTTGGCTTTACCCTCCAGGGCGATCTGGCCATCGACACCTTTTGTCAGGCCTGGGAACAAACTCTCAAGCAGCATTCCATTCTGCGCACGGCCTTTGTGTGGGAAGGCTTGGAAAAACCTCTGCAGATTGTTCGACGAGAGGTGACGCTACCATTGACTCAGCTGGATTGGCGAGACCGGTCCACCGCTGAGCAACAACAGGATCTAGAAACCTGGCTGCAACAGGATCGACAGCAGGGGTTTACCCTCTCCCAGGCACCGCTGATGCGGCTGACATTAATCCGCTGGGCCGACACCACCTATCACTGCATTTGGAGTAAGCACCACTTGCTGCTAGATGGCTGGTCTACGGGCTTAGTTCTGAAGGCCGTACTGACTCGATACGAGGCCCTACGGCAGCACCAGGCACCCGCCCTCACACCGGCACCGCCCTACCGCGACTATGTGGCCTGGCTCCAGCGGCAAGATTTAGCTCAGGCAGAAAACTTTTGGCGATCGCACCTCCAGGGGTTCATCGCCCCCACCCCCCTCGGCATTCCCCGCACCCTCAAGGAGTCAGCTGGCACGTCAGACATCGCCAGTGTCAAACACCTGATTAGCCCCGAACTGACACAGACGCTCAAAACCTTTGCTCGCCAACATCAGCTCACCTTAAATACTCTGGTGCAGGGGGCCTGGGGCCTTTTACTCAGTCGCTACAGCGACGAAACCGATGTGGTGTTTGGGGTGACCTCTGCCGGGCGTCCCCCGGACCTGCCTGGGGCCGAGGCTATGGTGGGGCTGTTTATCAACACGCTGCCCGCCCGCGTATCGGTGGATATTGATCAGCCCTTAGTGCCTTGGCTGCAGTCTATTCAGGAGCAGCAGGCCAGCCTGCGGCAGTACGAATATAGCCCGCTCACACAGGTGCAGCGCTGGAGCGAGGTGCCCCCTGGCACCGCTCTATTTGACAGCATTGTGGTGTTTGAAAACTACCCAGTTGACCCAGAGCTGCAGGCGGTTTCCCAGGAGAAGGCCACCAACCAGCAGGCTAAAATCAGCGATATCTACACCACTGAGCGCACCCACTATCCCTTAACCATCGTCGCCCTGACGGATCCGACAGCGGCTCCAGGGGGACTAGAGCTACAGGGACTATACGACCCCCAGCAGTTTGACGCCGATAGTATCGAGCGGCTACTGGGGCAGCTGGCCTGCATGCTCAAGGCCATCCCTGACCATGGCACCGCAGCCCTCGGGGAACTGCCTTGGATGACGGCGGCTGAGCATTTACAGTTGCTCAACTGGGGCCAGGCCCAGGGGAGTTTTCCCAAGCAGCCAGGGCTGATTGAGCGCTTTATGACCCATGTGGAACAGCGCTCCGATGCCGTGGCCCTCTTAGACGGCGATCGCACCCTCACCTATCAAGACCTCGATCGACGCTCCACCCAGCTGGCCCACTATCTTGCCCAGCAGGGGGTGACCGCCGAGACCCGAGTGGCGCTGTGCCTGCCCCGGAGTTTGGATTTAATCGTGGCCGCCCTCGGTATTCTCAAGGCGGGGGGAGCCTATGTGCCGTTGGATCCCAGCTATCCCACCGAGCGGCTGCGCTGGGTTTTGGCCAACGCAGAACCAACGGTGGTGGTGACGCTAGCGACAGAAATCGAACGGCTAGGGTTAGCGCCTGAGGCCAGCGTCTGCCTGGACCGCGATGCTGAGGTGATTAACCAGCAGTCCAGCCAGCTAACGCTACCCACTCCTCAACCGGAGCAGCTGGCCTACATCATTTACACCTCCGGCTCCACCGGGCAGCCCAAGGGGGTGATGGTACGCCATGGCGAAGTGGTGCGCCTATTTACGGCCACGCAGCAGTGGTTTCAGTTTTCCCATGAGGATATTTGGCCGTTATTCCATTCCTTTGCCTTTGACTTCGCGGTTTGGGAAACGTGGGGAGCCCTACTCCATGGCGGCCAGCTGGTGATCGTGCCCTATGAGATCAGCCGGTCACCCCAGGCGTTTTACCAATATTTGCAGCAAACAGGGGTGACGGTGCTGAACCAGACATCAACGGCGTTTCGTCAGCTGATGGCCATAGACGAAGCGGTCCAGGCCCCTCTAGCGCTCAAGTGGGTAATTTTTGGTGGGGAAGCCCTGGATTTACCCAGCCTCCGACCCTGGTTTGAACGCCATGGCGATCGCACCCCCCAGCTGGTGAACATGTACGGCATCACCGAAACAACGGTGCATGTCACCTACCGTCCCCTCAGCCAACAGGATACCTTTGCCTCCACCAGTATGATTGGCGGTCCCATTCCTGATTTAGCCCTCTATGTACTCGACCGGCACCGACAGCTGGTGCCGGTGGGGGTGCCAGGGGAGCTTTATGTGGCGGGAGCCGGAGTGTCCCTGGGTTATTTGAACCGCCCAGAGCTAACGGCAGAGCGCTTTTTAGAAAATCCGTTTGATCCGCATCTAGGCAAGATGTATCGGACCGGCGATCAGGTGCGGTGGCGCTCCGACGGCGATCTCGATTATCTGGGCCGCTTGGACAATCAGGTGAAGCTGCGCGGTTTTCGCATTGAGCTAGGGGAAATTGAGGCAGCAATCAACCAGCATCCGGCAATCCGGGAAGCAACGGTAATCCTGCGCCATGACCCACCAGCTCAGCCACGACTAGTGGCCTACACGGTCTATCGCGATGCCCCCCTCAGCGAAGGTGAACTGCGCCAGTGGCTCAAGGGCAAACTGCCGGACTACATGGTGCCAGTCGCCATGGTGACTCTGCCCGCGTTTCCCCTCACTCCCAACGGCAAACTCGACCGGCGGCAGCTGCCTGCCCCCAGTAGCGAGCGCCCATCCCTGCCCGTGGCCTATGCCGGTCCCCAATCGGAGCAGGAACAAACCATTGTGGGCATCTGGCAGGATCTGCTGCAGCTAGACACCGTGGGTATCCATGACAGCTTCTTTGACCTGGGGGGGGATTCCCTGGGACTGATGCAGCTGCATCACCGGCTGCAGACAGAGCTAAAGACATCGTTTGAGCTGATGGATCTGTTTCGGTATCCCACGGTGCATGACTTTGCTGAATTCCTTAGCACCCAAGCTCCCGCTGAGCCTAAGCCAGCGGCTGCCCCCCAGCGGCAGCAAGGAAAATCCCGTCTGCAGCAACAGCGGCAGCGCCGCCAGCCCTCTAGCACTCGCTAGGAAGTCGGAGTTCGGAGTTCGGAATTCGGAATTGCCTCCCTTTCTGACTTCCGCCTTCCGCCCTAGCCGAAATTTCTTGATTTAAGTTGATACCCCTTATTTCAGACTCACCATGACGACTCACTACACGGGCTTAGAAACCGCCGTTATTGGGATGGCCGGTCGCTTTCCCGGTGCCCCCACCCTGGCTGATTTTTGGCACAACTTACAAAACGGCGTGGAATCGGTCTCCTTCTTTTCGGAGAAGGAACTGCTGGATGCGGGCATTGAGGCAGCCACGGTGAAGCAGCCTAACTATGTCAAAGCCCGCGCCATTCTCGAAAATGCCGATGTGTTTGATGCCGGGTTCTTTGGCCTTAGCCCCCGCGATGCCGAAATCCTTGACCCCCAACAGCGGGTGTTTTTAGAAACGGCCTGGGCCGCCCTCGAAACCGCTGGATACGACCCTCAACGGTTTGGGGGAGCCATCGGCATTTACGGCGGGGCCACCCTCAGCAGCTATTTATTTAATCTCTACAGCAATCCCCACCTGATGCAGACCGTGGGTCAGTTTCCCCTGGTGCTGGGCAATGGTCGGGAGTTTCTGACGACGCGGACCTCCTATTTGATGAATTTGCAGGGGCCGAGTGTGAATGTGCAAACGGCTTGTTCCACGGCGCTGGTGGCGGTTCACCTGGCAAACCAGGCCCTGCTCAGTGGCGAATGCGATCTGGCCCTGGCGGGTGGGGTTTCGATTCGGATGCCTCTAAAGGGGGGATATGTCTATCAGGAGGGGGGAATTTCCTCCCCGGATGGCCACTGCCGCGCCTTTGATGTTAGTGCCAAGGGCACGGTGGGCGGCAGCGGGGCCGGGATGCTGGTGCTCAAGCGGCTGGAGGATGCCCTGGCGGATCGCGATACGATCCATGGCGTGATTAAGGGGTCCGCCATCAACAACGACGGCTCCGCCAAAATGAGCTACACAGCTCCCCGCATTGAAGGCCAGGCGACGGTGATTCGGACAGCCCAGCAGGTGGCGGAGGTGGAGCCGGAGAGCATTCAATATATCGAGGCCCACGGGACGGGAACGATTTTGGGTGACCCCATCGAAGTGGCGGCCCTAACCCAGGCGTTTCAAACGGCGCAGCGGGGATATTGCGCCCTGGGGTCGGTGAAGACCAATATTGGCCACCTGGATGCAGCGGCAGGGGCGGCGGGGTTGATTAAAACCTTGCTGTCGCTAAAGCAGCGGCAGATTCCCCCCAGTCTGCATTTTGAATCGGCTAACCCCCAGATTGACTTTGACCACAGTCCGTTTTACGTCAATGATCAGCTGCAGCCCTGGCCCGAGCAGCCCGATAGCCCCAGGCGAGCGGGGGTAAGCTCCTTTGGCATGGGGGGCACCAACGCCCATGTGATTGTGGAGGAAGCGCCTCCGGTGGCGGCCACTAGTGCCTCCCGCCCCTGGCAGCTGTTGCTGTGGTCGGCTAAAACCGAGACCGCTCTGGACGCAGCGACTCAGCAGTTGGGCCCGGCGTTAGAACAAGTGGATTTGGCCGATGCGGCCCATACTCTCCAGGTGGGGCGTCAGGCCTTTACACATCGGCGGATGATGGTGTGTTGCGATCGCACCGATGCCCTCACCGTTCTCAATGGGGCAACGTCCCAGCGGTTAAAATCCAACATCGCCCCTGACACCGTCCCCCAGGTGGTGTTTCTGCTACCGGGCCAGGGAGCCCAGCATGTGGGCATGGGGCAACAGCTCTACGAAACGGAGCCCACTTTCCGCCAGGTGATTGATCGCGGAGCCGAACTGCTGCTGCCCCACCTGGGTCTAGATATTCGGCAGATACTCTACCCAGACGATGGCCAGATGGCCGAGGCAACGGAACAGATTTGCCGCACCGACATCGCCCAGCCAGCCCTATTTCTGGTGGAATATGCCCTGGCCCAGCTGTGGCAAGAGTGGGGCGTTACCCCCAAAGCGTTTATCGGTCATAGTCTCGGGGAATATGTGGCCGCCTGTCTGGCGGGGGTGGCGGATTTAGCCACCATGCTGCCCCTGGTGGCATTACGCGGACGGTTAATGGCCCAGCAGCCAGAGGGTGCGATGTTGAGCATCGCCCAACCCGCCCACCAGATCAAGGCTCAACTGCCTGAGGATCTGGTTTTAGCAGCGGACAATGCCCCAGAACTCTGCGTCGTGGCCGGACCTAGTCAGGCCATCGACCTCTACCAACAACAGCTAGAGGTCCAGGAAATTCCTTGCCGCCGCCTCAAAACTTCCCATGCCTTCCATTCACCGCTGATGGCCGGTGTTTTAGAACCGTTGCGTCAACAGCTGAGCCAAATTGCGCTCAAGCCTCCCAAAAAACTTTGGATTTCCAACCTGACGGGCACCTGGATTACCCCCGAACAAGCCACCGATCCAGACTACTGGGTGCAGCATCTGCGGCAGCCGGTGCAGTTTCGCGCCGGTCTGGAAACCCTCAACCATGACCGGTCGCTGCTGCTAGAAGTCGGGCCGGGGCAGACCCTAACCACCCTGGCTCGTCAGCATGCCCTGAAAACCCCATCCATCATTCCATCCCTACGGCACCCCCGCGATCCTCAGCCGGATCTCGCCTGTTTGCTATCGGCGGTGGGGCAGCTGTGGCTCGCCAATGTTGCTATTAACTGGCAAGGCTTTTATGCCCATGAGCAGCGACGGCGGGTGCCCTTACCCACCTATCCCTTTGAACGGCAGCGCTACTGGGTTGAGGCCCAGCCTTTAGCCACGGCCCCCCAGCCCGTGCTACAGAAAAAGCCCGATGTGGCTGACTGGTTTTATCTACCGGAGTGGCAGCGTTCTCACCTAAGACCGGCGGTAAAGGCCACCGCGTCTGACCAGGCGTGGCTGTTATTCGTAGATGACACTGCCTTGGGCCAGGGGATTGTTCAGCAGTTAACGGCTACTACGGTCACAGTCCACACAGGAGCCAGCTTTGAGCGCTTAGATGAGCATACTTTTACAGTCAATCCCCATCGCCCTGAAGACTATCGAGCCCTGCTTAATGCTTTGGGAGAATATCGTCCCAACGAAATTCTGCACGGTTGGGGCCTGACCTCAGCTACCGAATTTGACGAGATTCAAGCCCAGGGCTGCCAGAGTTTGCTGTATTTGACCCAGGCGTTAACCCAATGTGGTTGGCACCATGACCTGCGGCTAACGGTGATGGCCGCCAATATTTTGAACGTTACCGGGACTGAATCCCTGTCTCCTGCCCACGCCACCATCCTTGGCCCCTGCACCGTGATTCCCCAGGAATATCGGCAAATTACCAGCCGTATGGTGGACTGGCCGGTGGATGCCGATAGCCCTACGGATCTAAAAGTGCTGCTGGCGGAGCTGACTGCTGAGCCCGATGAACCGACGGTGGCCTATCGCCATGGAATGCGGTGGGTACAGCGTTTTACCCCCATGCCCCTACCGGAGGCAGAGCCAGCACTGCTGCGGCAACAGGGTGTCTATTTCATTACCGGTGGTCTGGGGAATGTGGGTCTGACACTGGCCGCGTCTCTCGCCCCCTGGCAGGCCAAGGTTGCTCTCCTGAGTCGGCGTAGCTTGCCCGATCGGTCTGAGTGGCCCGCCTATTTAAAAAATGCGCCCACCGATCCGATCTGCGACAAAATTCGCCAGATTCAGACCATGGAAGCTGCTGGGCTAGAGGTGCTTATCCTTGCAGCCGATGTGGCTGATGCCGAACGGCTACGCTCGGCGATCGCACAAACTGAAGCCCGTTTTGGCCGCCTCAACGGTGTGATTCATGCTGCTGGTGCTGTTGGTGAGCAGGCCTTTCGTATGATTGCAGAAACGGGTAAAGCTGAACTCGAACAACAATTTCAGGCCAAAGTTACCGGGCTACAAAACCTGGCGGTGGCCCTAGAGGGCAAATCCCTGGACTTCGGCTTGCTCTGTTCTTCGTTAGCCTCAGTTTTGGGCGGGTTAGGGTTTGCCGCCTACAGCGCCGCCAACTACTTTATGGATGCTTTTGCTCAGCAGCAGTCTAAAGCAGCCTCCTTTACCTGGATGAGCATCAACTGGGATGGTTGGCGTTTTCAACCGGACGAGCATCCAGAGCTGGGGCAGACCATGGCCGATTTTGCCCTTACTCCGGCGGAGGGCAGCGCCGTTTGGCAACGGTTGTTTGCCTATGCCACCGTGCCGCAAATGATTGTCTCCACAGGGGACCTCAAGGCACGCCAGCAGCAGTGGCAGTCAGCGCCACCGATGGCTACTGACGAGGCTAACCGTCCTCAGTATGATCGCCCGGCCCTAGCCGGTGACTACCAGGCGGCCACCACCCCCTTAGAACAGGAAGTGGTGGAGATTTGGGAGTCATTTTTAGGCATTCGCCCCATCGGTATTGACGATAGCTTCTTTGAACTGGGGGGGCATTCCCTACTGGCTACCCAGATTATGGTGCATCTGCGGCAGCAGTTTCAGGTGGATATTCCCCTGCGCTGCTTGTTTGATAACCCAACGGTGGCTGGTCTGGCCGATGCGATTGTTCAGCACCAAAGTGAGAATCAGCCGGTGGTGGATGCGATCGCACCCCTTCCCAGGTTTGAAAGCTCAGAAATCCAGCAGTTACTAGATCAGCTCGATCAGCTGCCCGAATCCAAGGTGGATGAACTGCTCCACCAATTTTCCCAATTGCCAAACCTAACGTAGTTTCTGCACCTTCCACCATGATTACCACCCCTGACACCAGTCGCTGGCTCCGACGAGGTACCCCCAATCCCAATGCGTCCCTGCGCTGTTTCTGTTTGCCCTATGCCGGGGGCAGCGCCCGCATTTTCCAAACCTGGAGCCAGTCTCTGCCGGACAATGTTGAGGTGTGTGCCCTCGAACTGCCGGGGCACGGCACCCGACTCACCGAACAGCCTTTTGACAATTGGGATCTAGTTCTGGAGGCTATCTCCCAGGTGATTTTGCCCCTTTGCGATCGCCCCTTTGTTTTCTTTGGCCATAGCATGGGGGCCTTGACCAGTTTTGAGCTGGCCCGCTATTGCCGCCGCCACAATTTGCCGATGCCCAGTCATCTTTATGTGTCTGGGCATCGTGCTCCCCAGCTGCCCGACCCGGAAGAGCCGGTGCACAATCTGCCTGAACAGGCCTTTCGAGAGAAACTCACCCGGCTGCAGGGCACCCCACCAGCGGTGCTAAATAACGAAGAGTTTATGGCGATGCTGTTGCCGGTGTTACGGGCTGATTTTACCCTGTGTGAGACCTATAGCTATGCGCCAGAGCCGCCCCTGCCCTGCCCCATTACCGCTTTTGGGGGCACCCAAGATCCCACCACCCAGCGGGGCCGTCTGCGGGCTTGGAGATCACAAACCCAGGCAAAGTTCACCCGCCATGTATTACCGGGCAAACACTTTTTTATTCATGCAGAACAGGCTTCTCTCCTCAATCATTTAAAGATCAGTTTGCTTGCACATGAATAAAATCTTAGTCAGCAAATATGTCCAGGAAAGATCTCTGGAAATCAGCTCCATGCAATGCATTACCTCATCCTAAATCCTTCTCCTCACAGGGGAAGGACTTTGACTCTGGCTCCCTCTCCCCCTCTCCCGTGTATATATATCTCGCAAGTGAGCTCAAATCCTGCATTACCCCCTTAATCCACCCTTGGCAAGGCTACCGTGCACACACATCTAGGGATCTAGCCTGAAAAGTGGCTCCAGACGCTGCATTTGCCCTCATCCTAAATCCTTCTCCCTCAGGGAGAAGGACTTTGAGGTAAGTCCCCCCTTCTACTGTGTATACATATCTAGAAGATAATGGCCTAAAAGTTGCTCCTGGGTTGGGGGGAGGGCATTCTGGGAAAACTGCTGCTATGGAAAACCTCTCACGCTTAGCCGGATACCATCGACGCATACCCGAACAGCTTCTCTATCGAGCCAGAGCACTCAGACAGCAGCAGACCCCTGATGCAGGCAAACGGCTTGACCGTTTTACGATTTGCCAATGCCAGCGTTCTGGACAATTTACCGACAGTGCTCACCTAATTGACAGTCATTTGCTAAAGTCCTGCTTCCCGCAGGAGAAGGATTTAGAGCGAGAGCCAGAGTCAAAGTCCCTCTCCCGCAGGGCGAGGGATTTAGGGAGAGGGCCAACTCGAGTGCTAATACTCTCAGCCATTGTCTCTGACTTATGTATACACAGTAGGGGAGAGGGCTGGGGTGAGGGCTATCCGAACATCAGTAAAGTCAAAACTGTTTGGTCCCCAGGCCTGAGGTGGTGGTGGCTTCGATGGTTTACATCAGTGGGTCAATTTTACCTTGTAATCTCTTGAGAACGGCGGCTGGTGGCTTCTAGCTTTAGCCGATTTCGCTGCACCAGGGTGGCCTGTAGCTGCTGGGCCTGGGTTGTCAAAAAATTGTCCAACGCCTGATCTATTTCCTGCAGCGTAGCCTGGGGAGACTCCACCATCAGGGTCAAAAGTCTCTCATAGGCCGCTATCCAACTGGTTATCGTGGTGTCTTCAAACAGAGCACTGCGGTAGACCGCCGTTAAATGTAGACCGTTTTCCATCTCGCTCAGGTGCCAGGTCAGGTTCCACCGTCCGTAGGCAGGGGACTGGGGGTCTGCCTCCACGGTTAACCCTTGAAAATCAGGGGCGCTCATTGATGGGTCTAAATTAAAGAACGCTGGCACAATCGGCTGTAGTGGGTCGGTAGACGAATCTTCTCGGTTGTTTTTTGACCAGCGCGCCCACTGACTTAAGGAATAGTCGGTGTGGTCATAGCACTCTAGCAACGTAGTCCGAATCCTATGTAAATACTCTGCCAGCGATTGCTCGGGGCGCAGCTGGCTATACACCGGTAACACATTCACACAGTGGGCCACTAACCGCGAATAGCCGGGTTGTCCCTGGCCTGCCACCGAAATACCCACCATTAATTCTTTTGTTTGACTCCAGCGATGCAGCAGCAGGCAAAAGGCCGCCAGCAGCGTCATAAAGGGAGTACACCCCTGTTTGCGGCTCCAGACTTGAAACTGTTGGTAGTGCTTGGCGGACAGCTGCCATATTTGGGAGTTGCTGTGGTAGTCGGGGGAGTCTGTTGCTTGTCTGTCCGTCCGTAGCTGCCATTGGGGTAGGGGTTGCCGTTGCCAATAAGCAGCATCCGCTGCCACGGACTGGCTCACCAGCTGAATATAGTTCCGATAGGAGCCCGGCGGCGGCAACAGTTGCACGGCATCCTGAACGGCCATGGTGTACAGCTGACTCAGCTCTTCGAGTAAAACCTGAATCGACCAGCCATCTACCACAATGTGATGGACAGTTAGCACCAGACCATGGTGCTGCTCAGCTAGCTTTAGGGCATGCATACGCAGCAGTGGGGGCTGGGTGAGCTCAAAGGGACGCCGCTGCTCTTGCTGTAGCCAGCGCTGAACTGCCAGAGACTGCTCCTCGGGGTTGAGGGCGCTCAGGTCAATTAATGGCAGGTTAAACGTCAGCTTTGGCATCACCTGCTGGGTGGTGCCGGTGGGGTCAATCTTAGTGCGCAGCGCTTCATGGCGGTCAATTAGCTGTTGCAGGCTCTGACGGAGGATCGCCTCCTGCAGAGGCCCCTGCAGATCTAACCAGACACATTCTGTATAGGCGAGGGACGCATCAGGATTGAGCTGCGTTAATAGCCAAATCTCTTGCTGGCTCTCGGTTAGCGGCAGCGCCTGGGCTACCACCAGAGACTTTCCCGGCAGAAAGCCCCCCTGTTGCATCTGGGCCACTGCCGTTTGGACCGCCTGAATAATCTGTTCAATATCGGCCTCGGTGTGGGCGGTGGAGAGAAAACAGTTGCGCCCCTCCCACACATATACTCCTTGTTCAATCAGATGATAAAACAGCAGGTCATAGTTACCGGTAAAGGTAAACCGAAAGAGAGAACCAAAGTGGACAATCTGGATCGGCACCTCGGCTTGGTCAAAAAATGTATTGAGTCGCTGGGCGAAGACCTCGGTGCGCTGATTCAGCTGCGTTTGCAGGTCGGCTCCCTGCTGCTTGAGATGCAGCAGCACGGCCTTAGCGGCGGCCATCGCTAGGGGGGGTTTACAAAATGTACCGGCAAAAAAGGTGCGCTCAACGCTGGGATAGGAGTCATCGCCATAGTGCCAGAGACCACCATCGATGCCGTCCATATAGTGGGCCTTACCGGCCACGATGCCAATGGGGATGCCGCCGCCCAACACTTTGCCATAGGTGGCTAAGTCGGCCTCTACTCCAAACCAGGTTTGGGCTCCGCCTGGGTGAATCCGAAAGCCTGTGATAATTTCATCAAGGATTAGCGCCACCCCATGGTCCTGGGTGATGCGGCGCAGCTGCTGGAGAAAGTCTCGCGGTTGCAGGTCCGGGCGACGGCTCTGCACGGGTTCGACCAAAACAGCCGCAATTTCAGAGGCTCGTTGTTGAATCACTTGAAGGGCGCTGGGGTCACCGTAGGGCAGCACTAGCACATCTTCCACCATGCCGGGGGGAATGCCTGGAGCGATGGGCACAGCAGTGTTATCAACCGCCGATCTGGCGAGCACACCATCAAAGTGACCGTGGTAGGCGTTTTCAAATCGTACAATCAGATGCCGGTGAGTGGCGGTGCGGGCTAGCCGTAAAGCCGTCATCACTGCTTCGGTGCCGGATTGGGTAAATGTGACCCGCTCCATGCCCGTTAGTTCATGGAGCAGTTTGGCGACATCTCCCGCTAGTTCTGCTTGGGGGCCAATTTGAATACCCCGGTTCATCTGGGTTGCGATCGCATCTTGAATAAAGTCAGGCCGATGGCCAAACAGGTGGACACCAAACCCCATGGTGATGTCGATATATTCGTTACCATCCACATCCCACAGCCTAGACCCTTCAGCTCGAGTGCCCACAATGGGATAGAGCATCTCTTTAATGGAGGGACGAAACCCGGCACAGGCGCGACTATCGGCTAAATAGGGATGACTCTCCTGCTTCCGGCGTTTGGACTCAGCCGTGCGCTGGGTGTAGCGCTGAATAAACGCGTGGAGATAACGTTGTTGCGATTCATTCAGAGATTGAGGAACGGAGGCGGGTCGGGAGGGGACAGTTTTTGGAGCGGGCGGCGTGGCAACTTGTGGAGGAGAATCCAGGGGGGTAGGAACGGGAGATGGAGTCACTGGCAGCTGGGTGCCCTGCTGGGCATGACGCAACAGATCGATCTGTTGCGTCATCAGTTGCATTTGCTGGCTCACAATCTGCTCTAGGGCAGTGGTTGCAGGCTGCGCTCCTGGAGATATGGTTGGAGCTGCTGTTGCGATGGGAAGAGATTCTTGGCTGCTAAGAGAGAGTTTAGAGTGCGCTAAAGGAGCTTTGGTAACCGCCAATGTTCCAGGGGTATGGTTGGCATTACTGGTGAGATGATTACTGGTATTACCAGTAGAACTATGATTGGCATTGCCGGTGGGACTCTGGTTTATCTCAGCGGGCATTTGCTGAGCAATAAACTTAGATAACGCCTCCAGGGTTTTCAGCTCTTCAAAGAACTGACGAATTGTCACCGTCACCCCAAAGCGGGTCTCAATACCCTGGACAGCTTCAATCAATACAATAGAGTCCGCACCCATTTCTAGGAACGGCGCTTGCGGATCAACAGCCTCGGGAGAGATTTGTAGGAGCTTAGCCACCAGGGTTGTTAATTCTGTCTGCACCTGGGCCACAAGATTAGACAGTGTTAGGGCATCATCGGATGGAGCCATGGGGGTGGGAGATGTGGAAGAGATAGGCATAAACCAATAGGACTGGCGTTGAAAAGGATAGGTGGGCAGGGCAATCCGCTGCCCCTGGGCTGGATTGATGGCGGCCCAATCGATGGCAAAACCGCGCACGGCTAGATGGCTGAGGGTTGTAAGCATCACCTGTGCATCATCTTGCTGGGGAGCCAGGGAGGGGAGCCAGGCAGCATCAGGAAAACTGCGTTTTGCCATGCCCAGCAGCACTGGCTGGGGACCAATTTCCAGCCAGGGGCGTTGTTGTTGACTCAGGGTCTCTAACCCCGCTGCAAACTGCACTGGCTGGCGCAGATGTTGACACCAGTAGTCGGCGTCTGGGGCCGCTGTTAGCCGCTGACCCGTCACATTAGAAATCAGCGGAATTTTTGGCGGTGCGTAGGTCAGCGTCTGGGCAAAGGTGGCAAAGTCCGCCAGCATGGGCTCCATCAGCGTCGAATGAAACCCGTGGGAAACGGCCAGGGGACGACTACGAATCTCGTGCTCAGAGAGATTTTTTAAAACAGCCTCCACAGCGGTTTTAGTGCCGGAGATGACGGTGTTTTGGGGGCCGTTGATAACGGCAATTTCCACCCCGTCGACCTTGAGCCAAGGCTGCAGTTGTTCAGGGGAGGCAAATACAGCGGCCATGGCACCATTTGGCGGTAGCTGCTGCATTAAACGGGCGCGTTTGGCCACCAGACGCAGTCCATCGGCCCAGCTTAAGCAGCCCGCTGCGCAGGCGGCGGCATATTCCCCCAGGCTATGGCCCAGGACAATGGTGGGGGTAATGCCCCAGCTGCGCCATAGTTCACTAAGGGCATATTCCAAAGCGAACAGAGCTGGCTGGGTGTAGGCAGTGTGATTTAGCTGCCCGTCGGTTTCTGTAAACATCGCCGTCAGCAGCGGCTGGTCTAATTCGTCTTTTAAGGCGACATCGCACTCATCTAAAATGCGCCGGAAAACGGGCTGGGTGTCATAGAGCTGTTGCCCCATGCCGACATACTGGGATCCCTGACCCGTAAACAAAAATGCGATGTCTCGCGGGGGGCGACGGGGGGCTTTGGCTTTGGCTACGGCGGTTGATTGCTTGCCTTGGGCGATATTGCTCAGGTGCGATCGCATTTCCTCCACCCCATCCGCCACCACCATCGCCCGATACGGAAAGACCGCTCGTCCCCGATGGGCCGTCCAACACACATCCGCCAGGTTCACATCTGGGTTGGCCTGCAAAAACTCACCATAGCGACCCGCCAGCGCCGCCAGCGCCGGCTCCGACTTAGCCGTTAGCATCAAACCGTAGCAAGGGGGAGCCGCCACCGATTTAGAAACAGGGGCATCTGCGGTTTCAGATGCCGCCGAGACAATTAAATGGGCATTGGTCCCCCCAAAGCTAAAGGCACTCACACCCGCTATCGGTCGCTCCACACCGTCCGGTAACGGCCAGCCCTGCTGGGAAATAAACAACGGCGTATCCGTTAGGTCAATGCGGGGATTGAGCTGGCGCAGATGCCGATGGCCCGGAATGTATCGATGCTGCAGTGCGAGCACCACCTTAATCAGCCCCGCAATGCCCGCTGCCGCTTCCATGTGGCCGACGTTGGCCTTGAGCGCCCCCAAGGCACAGGGCTGCTGGGGTGAGCGTCCCTCCATCAGCACTGTTTTTAGAGCATTTACTTCAATTGGATCTCCCAGGGGTGTACCTGTGCCGTGGGTTTCCACATAGCTAATGTGGGCGGCAGGTACCTGGGCCTGGGCCAAGGCCTGGCGAATCACCGCCTGCTGGGCAGGGCCGTTGGGGGCCGTGAGACCGTTACTTAGACCATCCTGGTTAACGGCTGACCCCTGCACCAATGCCAAGATCCGATCCCCTGCCTGTTCCGCATCCGCCAGCCGCTTCAAGACAACAACTCCGCACCCTTCTGAGCGCACGTAACCATCGGCGGCGGCATCAAATGTCTTGCAGCGGCCATCAGCGGCCATCATCCCCGCCTGTTGAAATACCTCTGTCACCTCGGGTCTGAGGATTAAATTTACCCCACCCGCCAGGGCCAAGTCGCAGTCTCCAGCCGCCAGGCTTTGCCCCGCCAGGTGTACCGCCACCAGTGACGACGAGCAGGCGGTATCCACCGCCAGGCTGGGACCTTTTAAATTGAGGGCATAGGAGATTCGATTGGCGGCTACACAGAGCGCTGTACCTGTGGCGCTGTAGGGACTCATGCCGGTCTCGGCGCGACTTAAAAGATGGCCATAGTCGCTGTGGCTAATGCCCACAAACACCCCCGTACGGCTACCCGCCAAGGACTGGGGAGAGATGGCCGCCGCCTCAAGACTCTCCCAACAAATTTCCAATAACAGTCGCTGCTGAGGATCAAGATAGGTTGCTTCGCGAGGAGAAATCCCAAAAAATGCGGCATCAAACTGATCGATATTGGGCAGAAAACCACCCCAGTCCGTTGCGGCTGTGCCTGGGCGATCTCTGGGGGTAATAGCATCGCCCCCCTGACACAAAAACTGCCAAAACGTATCGGCATCATCCCCACCCGGAAACCGGCAGGCCAAACCGACAATCGCAATCGGGTTCATCGTTTTAGAGTGCCTCTCAGTGCGGGTTAACAGAATGGACAGGTACCCCAGGCTTGGCCATTGGCTTGACCAGTCAGCAGGTGAATTTAATCTTTAGGGATCAGGACTCAAAGCCCCCAGAATTGGGGGTTTGGGGGCCTGGATAACGTTGAGCTACCTTGACAGTCGCTTACCCATAGGAAATCCTTTGACAAATGAATTCAGCCTATTCCTGGGGCAAAGATCTATCTGCTAAGTGCTCAGCCAGGGTGGCAACGGTGGGATAGTCGTAAAGCAGCGTAGGTGAAACCTTCTGCTGGAGCCACTCCTCAAGGTCTCCCGACAGTCCGATTACTTCTGTTGAATCGAGTCCATAGCTGTCAAAGGGTACATCTGGATCGATCGTTTCAAGCGTGACATTTAGGGATGCTGCTAGCTGTTCACACAGCCAGGTCTCAATGGTGTCCGCAGTGGGCTGGTCAGTAATAGACGGTGGCTGGTTAAAGGATGAAGTCATAGTAGAAACCTAGGCTCACAATTAACGAGTGGTCGCGGGCATGGGAACGAGGCGCAGCTGCTCAGCCAAATACTGTGAACGACAGCGAGAGCGTTGAATCTTACCGCTGGAGGTTTTCGGAATACTGCCGGGTTTGACGAGCACAATGGTTTCTGCCCGCAGACCGTGAACTCGGCTCACCGTTTGTCGAATCGCTCGCATAACCGGCTCAGGCTCCAGTCTTCGCAGCCACATCCGTCCCACTTCTTGTACAATCACCAGCTGGGTTTGGTGGTGCTGGTCTACGGTAAACGCAGCTCCCCAGGTTGAACCAAACGCTGGATGGCTGGCCGCCACCGTGGCTTCCACATCGCTGGCATAGTGGTTGCGACCGTTAATAATCATCACTTCCTTGAGTCGCCCAGTTACATACAGCTCCCCACCTTGCACACAGCCCAAGTCGCCCGTGCGCAGGAAGGGACCGGCACCAGTATCGGCAAGGTGAGCCTGAAAAGTCTCCTGACTTAGCTGCGGCTGTTGCCAATAGCCCTGGGTGACGCTGGGGCTAGCCACCCAAATTTCTCCAACTTCGTTAGGTTGGCAGCGCTTTAGAGTTTGGGGATTAACAATCTCCAGCTGGCCGGAATCGATCACCTGGCCGCAACCCACCAGCACGCGTCCCTGGGTCGCAGGCTGAATCCGATGGGCCGTCAGGTTTTCCTCATCTACGGTTAATTGCTTAGGAGCACTGGTGGTCTCGCCGCCTGTGATCATCAGCGTCGACTCCGCCATGCCGTAGCAAGGGTAGAACGCCTCAGGTCGAAATCCGTATTCTGCAAATCTGGTGACAAAGCGCTCCAGGGTGGCCATTCGGATTGGTTCTGCCCCAGTAAAGGCCACTGACCAGCGGCTTAAATCCAAGCCTACGCATTGTTCGGGTTTAATTTTTTCCACACAGCGCTCATAGGCAAAATTGGGACCGCCACTAATGGTGGCCTGGGTGTGGGAAATCGCCTGTAACCAGCGGAGGGGACGCTGTAGAAAGTCCACCGGCGACATCAGAGTTGTTGTCGCTCCCTGATATAGGGAGGTGAGAATACCGCCAATTAACCCCATGTCGTGATAGGGCGGCAGCCAACATACTCCTGCGCTCTGGTTGTTTAGCCCAAACTTATGGCTAATGGCAGCAACATTATGGCTGAGATTGCCGTGGCTAATCTGTACCCCCTTGGGGGCTGATGTGGAGCCTGAGGTGTATTGCAAGAAGGCGGTCTCTTCTGGCTGCAGGTTGGGGGGCTGCCAGGCGGCAGCTTCTGCAGCATTAACAGCATGCAAATTCAGGGTGGGAAGAGCCGCTAAGGTTTCAGGCTGGAACTGCTGAGCGGAGGCGGTCAAAATCAGTACGGCTTGCGCATCATCAACAATTCCCTGAAATCGCTCTAAGGACTGATTGGGGCGGGGCGGATAGATCGGTACTGCGATCGCACCTGCATACAAACAGGCACAAAACGCCAAAACGTAGTCTAAACCAGGGGGGCAGAGCAAGAGTACACGCTCTCCCTTGAGGTTTAACCGCTGCATCCGGGCGGCAATTGCCCGACTGCGGCAGTCTAAATCGGCATAGGTTAATTGGTCAGACGACACTGCACCGTCATTCCAAATTTGGAAAGCAATGCGAGAAGGCTGTTGTGCTGCCCTCTCGCTGAGAAGATCAACCCAGGTCAAACCTGAGCTGACACTCTGGAGACAGTTAAAGGTCAGATGGGGCATGAAGTAGAGCTGATGGTAGACGTGTGCCTGAATTAAGCGGACCGCAGCGACAGGGAAAAATATTTGCGAATTGAGATAAGAATCAATTAACTCAATTGATATCGTTTCTCAATAGTGAGTATAAGAGGTTCAGTACATATACGCAAGAATCTAACAGACAAGCACGGAAAATATAGGCAAAGCAAGCACTTTGATTATTTCTTTTACTGCTGCAACGAGCTTGACAAGGCACTGTCTTCCCCTTTAGGTTTTTGATAGTATTCTCATTAAAAATCCATTCTTTGGTCTCTTAATTGACAATATTTTGCTTTAGTGTAGCGACAGCTATGGCTACGGCACGCGGGCTTTAAGCCACGTTATTTGTGTGTGTGAGGAATCATGATGAAATTGTCTTTAGGAACCTACGCGCTTGGGATATCAGGCGCGGTCGCTGTTGCGATCGCGCAACCTGCCTATGCACAGACGTCCATCGTTACCGCTGTACAGCTGATCCAGACTGACACCGGGTTGTCCCTAACCCTGGAATCTGCCGCTGAGACCCCCCTGCAAACCTTTATCAACCGCAGCGGCGACAGCATTGTTGTTGATATTGCCGACGCCCAACTTCAAACCTCAGAAGGAGATACATTCCAGCAAGATAATCCCGTAGATGGCATCGCATCGATTACGGTCAAATCCTTAGCCACCAATCGGATTCAAGTCACCATTGTTGGACAAAGTACAGCCCCAGAAATTGCCATCGATCAGCAGGCTGGCAACCTAATTTTCGCTGTCAGCACCGTAGACTCCGATCCAGTCGATCCCACCAGAGATCCCCTCGCTTCTGAACAAACCGATGAATCGGAGGCAGAGTTTGCAGACGAGGCCCCCCTACGCTTAGTGGTCACGGCCACACGTACCGAAGAAGCCATCGACGACATCGGGCGTTCCATCACGGTGATTGATCGAGAACAAATCGAACAGCAGTCTATTATCTCCGCCGATCTCGCTGATATTTTAGGGAATTTAGTGCCAGGATTTGGCCCCCCTAACCAGTTACGCACCACACGCGGACAAACCCTACGAGGCCGAGAAGCCGCCGTCTTAATTGACGGTGTGCCGCTGTCCACCAATTTTCGAGTTAATCGCCAGGAACTCCGTAGTATTGATCCCTCCGCCATTGAGCGAGTCGAAGTCATTCGCGGCCCTAGCGCCATTTTTGGTGGCCAGAGTACCGGCGGTGTGATCAATATCATCACCCGTCGTCCCGTAGACGGTGAAGCCATTATTGAAACTCAGGCTGGAGTGAGCGCATCCCTAGGTGACCTAGAAGATGACGGCTTTGGCACCAATCTCTCACTCAATGCCTCAGAAAGAGCCGACCGAGCTGATATTAGAGTCAGTCTATCCCGAGAAGAGACCGGTAGTTTTTTCGACGCCGACGGTAATCGCAATGTGTCAGAATCGAGCCTGAGCGACACCACCAGCTACAACCTGCTGGGCAAGATTGGCTACGATATCAGCGAACAACAGCGACTCGATTTAACTCTTAACTACTTTAATGCTCAGCGAGAGACAGAGTTTATCGCTAGCCCGGCGACACTACTTATTCCCGGTCGACAGACCGCTCAGGCTCTGAGAATTCGAGGCCTCGACCGAGAAGATAATCCAGAAGATATTAGCTTTTTAACCAACCTCAGCTATTCTCACAACGACCTGCTGGGTAGTGAGGTACGGAGCCAGTTGTATTACCAAGATACGACCGCCCGTGGTGAGTTTGCTGACGGTCGTCTCGGCATTGACTTCTTTCCCTTTTTGTTTCAATCACGGCTTGATTCTGATCGCTGGGGCGGGCGACTACAGGTGGAAACCCCTTTAACTGGGGATGAAACGCTTAATCTACTGTGGGGTGCAGACTACGAAAGTCAGAGAAACCAGCAGATTACCGCCCAGTTTGATGCAGACACCTTTGATAATGAACAACGATTGGTCACACTCCAAGAATTTGACTTTACCCCCCCCTATCGGGTGAATAGTCTGGGACTGTTCACTCAACTTGATTGGGAAGCTAGTGAATCGTGGTTGTTGCGTGGTGGTCTGCGCTACGAAAATATCAACCTCGACGTAGATGACTACTTTTCAGTTACTCGACAACGGGATATTGAGGGCGGCAGTCGAAGTTTTGATGACGTTGTATTTAATGCCAGTACGGTTTATCAGCCCGCTGAAGAGATTTCACTCTTTGCCAGCTTTGCTCAGAGCTTTAGCGTGCCTGAGTTTAGTCGAGTCCTACGCTTACCCCCAGCAGGCTTTGTCAGCGTTGAGGACGATTTCGATATTACCCAACCGATTAAAGTCACGGAATATGAACTCGGTGTTCGCGGCAATTGGCCATCGTTCCAAACTAGCCTCAGTGGTTTTTACAACACATCAGACCTCGGATCGAGTCTGGTGCCTAACGAAAATGGTTTACTCAGTATTCAACGTGCCCCTCAACGGATCTACGGTGTAGAAGCCACGCTCGATTGGCAACCAGCGGACACTTGGGGTCTTGGCGGCACCGTTGGCTGGTCTGAAGGTGAAAACGATGTTGATCGAGATGACGATTATTTACCCTTAAATAGTGGAGAGATTGCCCCGATTAAGTTCACCGCTTATGTAGAAAACGAAACCCTACCTGGCTGGAATAATCGTCTACAGGCGCTGATCGTCGGTGGTCGTAGTCGCGCCGCCGATGAAGGCGTCGAACCTTTGGAGATTGAGAGCTATGCCACGTTGGATTTCATCAGTAGTGTAGATGTTGGCCCAGGGACGCTGCAAATTGGTATTGAGAACATTTTTGACACCCAGTACTTTCCAGCCATAGCCCAGTTTTTATCCGGGTTTGATGATCGCAACTATGTTGGCGGTCGAGGCCGCACCGTGCGTCTGATGTATTCGGTGGAATGGTAATAGAAGAACTTTAATGTTATTGAATCTTAGGCAAAGGCGATGAGATTATTTTCTTAGGGTTGAGAATTTAATAACTTGCCGATCTCTCCCCTCTCGGGAGCAGGGCTGATCTATCGGTGGTAGAAAAAAGATAATGGGGGTGTGCTCTATCGCCCCCGTGTTCTCTCCATGAGCTTAATTCGCCACTTTCAGCAGGTCCGTGACTATCGAACTAAACCGGTGTATCCCTTGTGGATCATTTTAGTCTTGGTGGTGATGGGGACCATGAGTGGGTGCTATGGCTATCGCCCCTTGGCCACTTTCGTACAACGTCATCAAGCAGAGCTATTGCGCGTGATGGAGTTGCCTCATGAGCGGTTGCCCAGCCTGTCCACCTTGCGCCGGATCATGGTGCGTCTCAACTTTACTGAGTTAGCCGAGGCGTTCAATGCCTGGGCTATCGACAGTCTGGGTC
>NZ_AWNH01000102.1 GCF_000482245.1 Leptolyngbya sp. Heron Island J
CTCTGTTTTTTCAAGCCTTAGCTGCGCGCTATCCTAATGCGGACAAAATCCAGGTTGTGCAGGATAATCTCAACACCCATAATGTCAGTTCTTTCTATGAATACCTGACGGCTGAGGAGGCCTTTGCCCTTGCCCAACGGTTTGAGTTTCACTACACCCCAAAGTCAGCCAGTTGGCTCAATATGATTGAGATCGAGTTTTCGGCACTGGCTAGAGGCTGTTTGCATCAGCGCATTCCCACACAAGACCAATTAGAGCAAGCGGTGCTCGCCTTGGTGCAAGAACGGCATGACCAGCGTATCCGCATCCATTGGCAATTTTCAGTTGAGGCCGCACGCGATAAATTTCAGAAGCATTATGTCAAAATTCGAGAAGATAAGACTCTCTAAAACGGTAGAAAACTTACTTTCCAGTGTACTCAAGCTATGTGGTCACTAATTTAGTGTCCAATAATCCCGATAACAATCCTCAACTGCTAGATCCTTACGTCAGTCTAGGTTGGGGAATTGCTATTCGTCCGGCGGGACTGGGTGGTCACTTTTGGATCAACAATTCCGGTACCGGTACCGTGACCGAATATGTCGGAGATGTTGGCGGTGTTCCTATATTCCAGGACAGTCTCAAGGTAGTAGAGGTTACTCCTACTCCATTTAATCCCTTTGAACTGTCTGGACCAACGGGACAAGTGTTTAATGGCTCTAGTGATTTTGTTATCACCCAGGAGCATCCCAATGGTGACATCACCGCTCCCAGTAAGTTTATCTTTGTATCTAGCGATGGCGGTATCTCAGCCTGGACTGAACGTAGAAATGATGACGGTACCATTGATCGGTCTCTAGAGTCTGAAGTGGTGGTGGATAAACTGGGACAATCCATCTACTACGGGGTGGCAATTACCAACTTTGAAAGCCATAATCGTCTATATGTGGTTGATTTTGGGCCTACGCCAGGGATTGAAGTCTATGATGCCAACTTTACTGAGATTACGGATGATTTTGAGTTTATTAATCCGTTTCTTGATGAAGGGTATGCCCCCTACAATATTCAGACCATTAATGATTCTCTCTTTATTGCCTATGCGATTCCATCGCCGGCCATTCCAGGCGATGAAGTGATTGAACCCAGCCTGGGCAGAATTGCTGAGTTTGACCTGGAGGGTAACTTGATTACTACCTGGGATGATGAAGGGCTGTTAAATGCTCCTTGGGGATTTGTTGCGGCCCCCGATGATTTTGGCCAGTACAGCAATATGCTGCTGGTGTCTAATTTTGGGGATGGTACCATTGTGGCCTTTGACCCCGATACGCAAGCAGCGGTTGATTATCTGCGGGATAATAACGGTGACCCCATTGTTATTGACGGTCTCTGGGGATTGGTCTTTGGTAATGGCGGCAGTTTGGGTGAAACTAATGACCTTTACTTTGCTGCGGGTAATGATATAGGAGACAATCCAGGAGATGGTGTTTTCGGTAAGGTTGAAGTTGGCACCGATGTAGATATACCTGCACCAGGGGGCAATCAAACCTTTGAGGGGACTGTTGCAGACGATCTGCTAGTAGTTGACGGCGATAATAATATCTTCTCTCTAGGTGCTGGCAATGATACGTTAACGGCTCGCGGCGTTAACCAAATTGTAACTACGGGCGACGGTGACGATATTGTGAGCATCGGCAGCGGCATCGTTGATTTGGGTGAAGGCAACAATTTTGTGGCAGCCAGTGATGGGTCTACTATCGTCATAGCCGGTGGGGGCAATGATACGGTCAATTTGGTCAAGGGTGCCCTTATAGCTGATGTCGGTGAGGGAGATAATCATATTACCTCCGGAGCTGGAGATGATGTCGTTACAGCGGGCAGCGGTGATGATATTGTCCATGCCGGTGCTGGTAATAATATTCTCGACCTGGGTGAGGGAAACAACACGGTGAATACCATTGTTAACCAGAGTAATTTTCTGGTATCTATTGGTCAAACCACCGTTACTACTGGCAACGGTAGCGACACCTTTAGACTGGGCGCTGGCGAGGGCGTTGTCACGATTACGAACTATGATGCTAGCGATCGTTTTGAGCTAGTCGGCTTTAATTTAGACTTTTCTGGTATTCTTGACTTTAGCGATTTAACCATTACCCAGCAGAGCGCAGATGCTGTTATCGCTCTAGCCGGTACAGACGATGTGTTAGCTATTTTGCAAAATGTGCCCGCCGACATAATCAATAGCGGTGATTTTGAACCGGGTCAAACGCTGGTAGGTACCGATGCTGACGATACCCTTGATGCTGGTGACGGTGATGATACCGTGGCCGGTGATTTGGGCAACGATGTGATCACAGGCGGCGGCGGTGACGATGTGCTACGGGGCGATCGCAACTCCCGCGATGGTCAAACTGGTGAACCTGGCGGTAACGACATCATCTTTGGTGGCGACGGTAACGACCGCATCGGTGGCAAAGCGGGTAACGACATCCTCAGTGGTGATGCCGGGAATGACTACATTTGGGGTGATGCCGGGGATGACATCCTAATGGGGGTCACTGGCAACGATATCCTCGTAGGCGATAATGACTCTGGCGGCAGCGGCAGCGACTTGTTTGTCTTTGGTAATGGCGATGGGACCGATACTATTCTTGATTTTGAGGTAGGTATTGACCGCATCGGCTTAGTGGAGGGTGAATTGGTATTTGCTGACCTTAGTCTGGCTCAGGACGGTAACAATACTCTGCTGGGCGTTACCAGTACCGGCGAAACCTTGGCAGTGTTGCAGAATGTTGAAGCCTCTGCCCTTAGCGCAAACAGTTTTGAGATTGTGCCTGATGTTTCCCATCCCAGTTAAACCCTATTAGTGGGTTAAGCTTAACGTTTGAAGTAGGGCAGGACAGGGAGACAGGGGGAAACGGAGACGCGGAAAGGGGAGACACAAAGATCTTTCTCAAGCAGCGCTCTCCGCATCCCCCTGTCCCCAATTCAACGCGTTCCTATATAGTCGCTCCATTGCTTTATTGGAGGAACAAACATCGCAGACTATTGACAATTAATTTCAATAACGTAGAATTACTTATGTATAAATTATCCAAGCTATAGGGCGCGATTGCTCCCGCGCGATCGCACGTCTTAATAGTCAGTTATCATGTCAGGCCAAGTCTTCCTTAACGATAGCGATCTTGAAGAAATGCTGGCAGAGCTGCAACAGCAACCTGAGCAGCAAGAAATTGGCGAACATTATCGGGCAAATGATAACGAGACCATATGGACCCTTGATAAATCCTTTGGCAAATGGTCTAACCATTCATTTCATCTAAGAGATTATCTTGCCCTAACCTTAACCGAATGGAACTTTCAAGAGAATTTTAATTTCACAATGAAAAGCCAGATGGAGCCGTTATTTGGATTTTCATTTTCTATGTCCGGCGGGTTCACTGTAAAACCATTTGGTAGAGCTAAAGAAATAGATGCCCATGCCCATGCCCGTGATACCCATATGGCCTTTTTTCAAGGCGATATGCAGTCTACAACTGCAGTAGACTCAGGTCAAACGGTTTCCCTTGTTCAAATAGCGATAAGGCCCGAGCTTATTAACACTCTATCGACAGAGCTATCCGACTCATCGCAATCGTTTTTGCACCAGACGTTTTCCAGCCATCAGACTGGAAAATCATGGTTAACAATAACAATAACTCCAGCAATGACCATTGCTCTCCAGCAAATTCTGCAGTGTCCCTATCAAGGGATAACAAAACAACTTTATCTGGAAAGTAAAGCGCTGGAGCTGATTACCCTGCAGCTGCATCAGCTGAGTGAAGACCGACGGCCAGCATCCAAATCGCTTAAGCTGGACGACATTGACTGCATACATCTGGCTCGGGATATCTTGATTCGTAATCTAGACGATCCGCCATCTTTATTGACCTTGGCTAAGCAGTCTGGCATCAACAGTTTTAAGCTAAAGCAGGGATTTCGTGAGATTTTCAATACGACCGTATTTGGCTACCTACATGCCTATCGTATGGAAGAAGCACGACGGTTATTACAGCTAGGTGAGCTGAATGTGACTCAAGTAGCTCAGACCGTTGGCTATGACTATCCAGGTAAATTTGCCGCTGCTTTTAAGAAAAAGTTTGGAATTAACCCAAAGGCACTCAAATCAAGCTAGCTAGGAGATTTGGAATTTCTAAAATACCGGACAGGCTTAAAAAAATACCGCTTGGAGCTGTTTTACAGACCGTTATTGCCTAAATTTCTCAACAACCCTTTTGTTCAAAGGTCTATGTGTGAGGAATAGAATAGTGCGAGAATTCATGTCCGATCGTCTTGGGGCAGTTAGTGCAGCAGCTTTTATTCTATTAGCAATAACGCCAGCGGCTGTGGCTGAAGAAACTCTGCGGATTATTGTGACTGCCGAAAGGACACCCGAAGATGTCCAAGATGTGCCCATTAGCATTACGGCTATCACTGATCAGGAAATCGAAGATGCAGACATTACGTCGTTAGAAGACATTGCTCGCAATACTCCTAACTTTACATTTTTTTCCAGCGGCGATCGCTCTTTTGGGCTTTACAGCATTCGAGGGCTGTCCAATAGCACTGCGATTTCAAATCGAGACCCGGTTGATTTTTACGTAGATGGCGTTCCCTATAATTTTGCGTCTTTTATAGATTTTGATCTGCCGGATTTAGAGCGTGTGGAGGTACTGCGGGGTCCCCAAAGTGTTCTATACGGCAGAAACTCCCTGGCGGGGGTGGTCAACCTAATTACCCGCAAACCCACCGATACCTTTGAGTTTAGCGGGGTGGCTAGCTACAGTAACTATAATGACCTGGATTTAAGGGCCAGTGTCAGTGGCCCCATCATTGATGATGAGTTGTTCTTTCGTCTTGCTGGCAACTATGGTTCACGGGACGGCTATCTCCGCAACACATTATTGGATGATGGGGTGAATGAACAATCTGGCGGTAATGGTCGAGGACAGCTGCTATGGACTCCATCAGATAATCTAGAGATTGCATTAAATGCTTCATTTAATAACTACCAAGATGGAGCAAATGCCTATGTAATTCTCAATACTGATCCATTTGAAACTGAGCAAGATATTGATGGCTTTACCGATCTGGTCTCCAATGACCAGTCGTTACGCGTTGCCTATACCCATCCTGACTTTCGCTTCACCTCTATTACCAACCGTCGCTTTTCCAAAAATGATGTTGAATTTGACGGAGACTACACAGCCGCAGACGCTTTTGTGGTAGCTATAGATGCATTAGAAAACACCGTATTTAGCCAAGAACTACGACTACAGTCTCCCGAAGCAGCAGAACGGTTTGAGTGGATACTGGGGGGCTATTTTGAATCAAACCAATTTGATTCAGTTAATAATGGTCTGATCAATGGTAATGATATAGCAACGATATTTGGCCCCACATTTCCCCTCCCTCCTGGCAGTACCAATGTGGCCAACGCTGAGGTCAACAGCGACACATTTGCTGTTTTTGGACAAGTAAACTATCGTCCCATTGATGCTCTCACCCTGACCACCGGCCTTCGCTATGAATCAACCAACAGTACGTTGGAAAAGTTCGAGCGGACTATCACAATTCCCGGTCTGCCAGACACAACTCTGATCTCTCTAGATGAGATTGAACAAAATGGGAATGAATTATTGCCTCGCTTTGCAGCTGAGTATCGTTTCTCTTCGGACCTAATGGCCTACGGCAGTATCACCCGAGGCTATCGCCCTTCGGGTGTCAATATAGGTCCTGGTGATGAGGCCTCAGCCACCTTTGATGCGGAGCGTTCCTGGAATTATGAAGTAGGGTTGAAATCCTCCTGGCTAGACGATCGTCTAGCGATTAATCTTGCCCTGTTTCATACTCCAGTGGATAATTTTCAGGTACTGCAATTTGATCTAATTGGCAACTCATTTACTGACAATGCCGATGTGAGCATTACGGGCTTTGAGCTAGAGGCCAGGGCTACCCCTTTAATAGGGTTTGATATTATTGCTGGCTTCGGTCTTACCGATGCTGAGTTTACTAACTTTACCAATCCCTTTACGGGAGATGATGCGGAGGGCAATAATCTTCAGTTTTCTCCTGATGTCACCTACAACCTCGCCCTCCAGTATCGTAGTCCCCAGGGGCTATTTGGGCGGTTAGAGCTGCAGGGATTGGGCACTACGTTTTTTGATGATGCCAACACCCTCAAGCAAGAGCCCTACGCCATTGTCAATGCTCGTCTAGGATATGAGTTTGACAATACTGGCATCTATCTCTTTGGCAATAATATCTTTGATCAAGAGTATATCAATCAGGCCTTTGCCTTTCCTCCCTTTGGGACGATCGCATCCTTTGGGATACCAGCGAACTATGGGGTACAGGTGAGGACGCGGTTTTGAGTAGTGAGAGTGGGGGACACGGAGAGGGAAAGAGTGAATAACAGGGTATGGATTTAACATTACAAAAGATTGAGGGAATGTCATTCAGATTAACCTTCGCTATGATAGTGAAGAGTTATTGAAAACGATTCTTAATTACTAACTAGCACTACGTTCAGATTAAAGTATCTCTCTCCGCGTCTCCTATTCGGCTAAGCGATCAGGTGAATCTTGTCCCTGCGTCTCCGCGCATCTGTTTGTTCAGTTACTTATCACTGGCATTCTTATAAAAAATCGCCCCTTTGTTAAGCCACCCACTGGAATCTGGAGCGTAATGGCTCCTGTTAAGGGCAAAATTGCGATCGCAATCACTCTCGCTGCCCTTAGCTCTCTCACCGGTCTTGGTTCTCTCTTAGCTGTTCCACCCATTGCTGCTAGCCTGCTTTCTGGCTCACCCGAGATTAGCGTGATTTGGCGCTGGCTGGCCATTGCAATAGGGTTGATAATCATCGCATTTACCTCGCGAATTCTCGCTTTCAATAGCTCTCACATGGCGGCCTTTAAGCTAGAGGTGATTCTGCGAACTGCTCTGACTGAGCGTCTGGCCCAAGTCCCCCTGGGCTATGTGATTACCACAGGCTCAGGGGCAATCAAAAAACTGGTACAAGATGATGTCAAGTCACTCCATGTCTTTGTAGCGGATAGTACCCCCCTGATCGGTCAGGCTTATACAACTCCTATGTTAGCGCTGGTAGCAATGTTTGTTGCTGACTGGCGTTTGGGATTAATCACCCTGGCAGTGTTGCCTGTGGGAATGATTTTTGTACGTCTGGCCTTAAAAGACTATGCCCAACAGCGGGATGCCTACGATCGTGCTAATGAAAATATCAACGGGGTAATCATTGAGTTTGTTCAAGGGATGCAGGTAGTGCGCACCTTTGATGATGGCAGTAGTTCCTTTGCTCGCTTCCAACAAGCATTGGACGAGTTTACCCACAAGCTACAGACCTGGAATAAGCAGACACAGGTCTCCGGACAATTAGGTACATTGTTATTTGAACCACTGCCGACACTGGTGATTGTCTTAGCAGCAGGTATAGGGTTTATGCTGCAGGGCACGCTCACATTTCCACGACTGTTGGTGTTTCTGTTGCTAGCCCCACGACTGTGTGGAGCCTTTAAGCCCATCTTCACCCTGTCCTACTTTATCAATCAGGCTAATGCCGGAGCCATGCGCATTGGTAAAGTCCTGGCAGAACCAACACTACCCCAGCCAAGTCAGCCTCAACAGCCTCAAAATGCTTCAATTGTCCTAAACAATGTCACGTTTGCTTACGATGATGATCGTCCTGCTTTACAAAATCTGTCGTTAACAATTCCTGCTGGTACTGTCACAGCTCTAGTGGGTCCTTCCGGTGCAGGCAAAACCACGTTGGCACGGTTAATTCCCCGGTTTTGGGATGTGACCACAGGAACAATTGAAATTGGCGGTGTTGATGTTCGCCAGATGACCTCTGACACGCTGATGTCGTGGGTATCATTTGTCTTTCAAGATACGTTTTTACTGCACGATACAATCTACAACAATATTAAATTAGGCAGACCTGATGCCACCCGTAAAGAGGTAGAAACATCTGCCCGCGCTGCTCAGGCCCATGAGTTTATTCTCTCATTACCCCAGGGATATGACACCATTACCGGAGAACGGGGCGCACGGCTGTCCGGCGGTCAACGCCAGCGTATCACTATTGCCCGTGCGATTTTGCAAGATACTCCCATTGTTGTGTTAGATGAGGCCACCGCTTTTGCCGATCCTGAAAATGAAGCCTTAATTCAACAGGCCATTGCCGCCCTCACCCAGGGCAAAACCTTAATCGTGGTGGCCCATCGTTTAGCTACCATTATGACAGCCGATCAAATCGCCGTTCTCGATCGGGGAGAATTAGTAGAATTGGGGCAACACGATCAGTTAGTGGCCGCTAATGGTCTCTATGCCAGGCTGTGGTCACACCATCAAACTGCTCAAAATTGGCAAGTAAGAGGTCAATCATGGACACCCTCACTCTCAAAATCATCTTCTTAGTATTCTTTGTCTTAACAGGAGTTATCCGCAAACCTTATCAGCGAGAAATTAAGAGCAATACCATCATTGACAATCGTAAGACGCCTCTAGAGAATGGCTTATTAGCATGTGTTCTGCTGGGAATGTTTGTTTTGCCTTTGATTTATATTTTTACACCGTTGTTCAATTTTGTTAATTATTCCCTGCCGGTTTGGGCCAATGTTTTAGGGATTGTTATATTTGCGATCGCGCTCTATCTATTTTGGCGTTCTCACCATGACCTAGGCAAAAATTGGTCACCCACGTTACAGGTTCGAGAAGACCATACGTTAATTACCAACGGCATTTATCAAAGCATTCGCCATCCCATGTATACAGCAATTTGGCTGTGGTCTATTGCCCAAGCGCTATTGTTAACCAATTGGATTGCCGGTCTCTCAGGGGTAATTACTTTTGGCACCCTGTACTTTTTCCGAGTGGGCAATGAGGAAAAAATGATGCTAGAGCAATTTGGTGAACAATATCAAGCGTATCGGCAGAGAACAAAGCGCTTGGTGCCGTTTCTTTTCTAATTGCTCTAATTTCTAAGATTGGGTTTCGTGACTTTTTCTTGAACGTTGGGTTTCTTTCCTTAACCCAGCCTACCGTTACTTTCAACCATGTACAGACGTTGCATGCAACGTCTTTCCACCCCAAACCATGCTCAAAACCTACTCTCGCATGATGACCGTTGCTGGTCCTTACAAACCGCAACTACAAAAAACTCTCCGTTTATCCATCCTTGCTTCCATTATCCAAGGTATTATCTTTGCTTTATTCTTTCCGCTGCTTCTGACGTTGACGGCTCAACCCATTGACAGTCGACAGGTATGGATACTGCTAGTGATTTTTGGATTGCTCGTTTTCATTGAAGGATGCATCCGGTGGCAAGAACTGAACTTTAGTTGGCTCACCTCCAGCAAAGTGGCCCATGACACTCGTTTACGGCTGGCAAAACAGCTGCGACAAATGCCGTTACAGGAATTGAATCGACGGCGAGCAGGAGATCTCAATGTAATCATGAGTGGCAATGTTAGTGAAAGTGTGATGTGGATCGGCAGCCTGACCACGCTGGTGCTCCAGACCATAGTGACGCCACTGGTGATTGTGTTAGTAACACTGTTTATAGATTGGCGGCTGGCACTGGCGCTGTTGGTCAGTTTTCCCCTAGCAGTGCCCATCTATCGCTATGTGCGAACTTTGAGCAAGAGAATTCTTAAGGCCGTCTCTGCAGCGGATGTAGAAACCGCGTCTCGGGTAGTGGAATATGCCCAAGGGTTACCGGTACTGCGGGCAACAAAACAGGTGGGGGTGAGATCCCAACACTTACAAACAGCTCTTGAGCATCAGCGTCAGGTACAGGCCCGAGGACAGCGGTTAGCCAATCTCCCCTTGATGACCATGGCAACGCTGGTGGAAGTAGGCCTCATGGTGGTGATTGGCTTGGGTGTTCTATTTATTTTGCAGGGCAGCCTGTCTGTGGTCGCCCTGTTTGCCCTGGTGGTGATTGCCATGCGGTTTAGCGAACCCCTATCGCTGCTGGTCGCCTACGCAAGTGTTTTTGACCTGATGGAAATTGCCCTGGAGCGAATCGAAACAGTGATGGCGATTCCGCCCCTGCCGGTACAGGAACCCCTAGCCCAGCCGACTCGTTTTGATATTGAATTTGATCGGGTCTCTTTTCGCTATGCTGAGCAAACTGAATGGGCGCTGCAAGATGTATCGTTTCAGCTGCCGGTGCGATCGCTAACGGCCCTGGTAGGTCCTTCCGGCAGTGGCAAAACCACAATTACCCGCTTAATTAGTCGTTTTGCCGATGTTCAGAAGGGTACTATTCGCCTTGGCGGTATTGATATACAGCGAATGCAACCGGCTGAGCTGATGCGGTGTATTTCGGTGGTGTTTCAGGACGTGTATTTATTTGACGATACGATTCTCAACAACATCCGTATGGCTAAACCGGACGCCACCAATGCTGAGGTGGAAGCGGCGGCTCGTATAGCTAACTGCCATGAGTTTATTACCCGGTTGCCCAACGGGTATGAGACTCGCATTGGTGAAATTGGAAGCGCTTTATCGGGAGGTGAACGTCAGCGAATTTCTATTGCCCGCGACATTCTTAAGGATGCTCCCATTGTTTTGTTGGATGAGCCCACATCAGCATTGGACACAGAAAGTGAAGTGGCGGTGCAGGCCGCCATCAATCGGCTGGTGGAAAATAAAACAGTCATTGTGATTGCCCATCGGCTTTCAACGGTAGTTGGAGCGGATTTGATTCTTGTTTTGGCCGATGGTCAGGTGATTGAGCGGGGTGCCCATCGGGAACTACTGGCTCAGCAGGGTCGCTATGCAGCGATGTGGGCTGTGCAGCAACAATCTCAGGGATGGCGAATTGCAGCTTGAGGTGCGATCTCTGCTGTAGCGCCACCTGACTAACTGAGATTTCTCACACTACAGGCGCTTTAGGACTTTTCTGTGCCACTAAGCTTTAGAGCTTTTCGAACGATCTCAATAGGCTCGCTCAGGACTCTATAGACCTTGTCCAGCAGCAGCTTCTCAAGCAGCTAGATACTTCGCTAGAAAAAGCTAAGAATGGGACAATAAAAGCATTTCAGAGTTTTGCTAAGGGCTTAGACGAAGATTATGATGCCGTCAAAGCGGGCATTTCTTTAGACGTCAGTAATGGTCCGGTTGAAGGCCAAAATAATCGATTGAAAATGCTCAAACGACAAATGTTTGGGCGGGGCGGGTTAGACCTATTGGCCAAGCGACTGATTTTGACGAATAGATAGTCTCCTGAGGCGATGATTCAGGTGAGGGGATCGCGATCACCAAAAACCGCCATGAGCCCGAAGTAGACATCATTTTGCATAGATTCTTTAGAAGCCTATTTCAGTAAGGGTGCATGTTTTGGATATTAATCTAAGAAATATTACCAAAGACAATTGGGTCGATATGATCGACTTAGAAATTACAGAAAAGCAGGAGGGTTTTGTTGCGCTCCCATCGGAGGCTATTGCAGCGTCAAAGTTCTATGAATACTATGTGAATCGAGGTATCTACTTGGGAGATGAGCCTGTCGGTTTTCTTCAATATTATCCGAACTATAGAGATGGGAAAGCAAACGAAATATTTATAGATCAACTATTGATCGATGTAAGTCAACAAAGAAAAGGTTATGGTACAAAAGCGATTGACTTAGCGATTCAGGAGATAAAATCATTGAACGGCATTACTTCTATTTCGATATGTTACGTTGAAGGTCATGACGTAATGAAACGCTTTTTTGAGCGATTTGGTTTCGAAGTGGTTAATCAAGAAGAGTTCGAAGAGACAATTATGGAGTTGCATTTTTC
>NZ_AWNH01000103.1 GCF_000482245.1 Leptolyngbya sp. Heron Island J
CTCTGTTTTTTCAAGCCTTAGCTGCGCGCTATCCTAATGCGGACAAAATCCAGGTTGTGCAGGATAATCTCAACACCCATAATGTCAGTTCTTTCTATGAATACCTGACGGCTGAGGAGGCCTTTGCCCTTGCCCAACGGTTTGAGTTTCACTACACCCCAAAGTCAGCCAGTTGGCTCAATATGATTGAGATCGAGTTTTCGGCACTGGCTAGAGGCTGTTTGCATCAGCGCATTCCCACACAAGACCAATTAGAGCAAGCGGTGCTCGCCTTGGTGCAAGAACGGCATGACCAGCGTATCCGCATCCATTGGCAATTTTCAGTTGAGGCCGCACGCGATAAATTTCAGAAGCATTATGTCAAAATTCGAGAAGATAAGACTCTCTAAAATGGTAGAAAACTTACTTTCCAGTGTATTTAGTAGGCAGCGGATAATTCTTTACCCATTATTCTCTCTTGAAGAATTAAACTAAACAGTACATTTTGCCCTATTTTCCATAACAGCCAACACCATAGAGAAAGAGCTGAGCGATCCATATGGTTACACAATCTGAGCAACGTCCCCTTCGCAAAAACAGCTTATGGATTGGGATAGTGCTACTTTTGCTGACTGGCGGTGCATCGCTGTGGGCACTGCGCTCTGTTCAACAATCACGACAGGCTGCCCTTGAAGAAGCCGCTAAACCTCCGCCAGAGCGAGTAGATGTCGCTGCTTTGGGACGGATTGAACCCAAGAGTGAAGTGATTGATGTGGCCGCCGCTGAAACTGGGGTGCTCGCCAAATTATTGGTGGCAGAAGGCGCACAGGTAGAATCCGGCCAGGTCTTAGTCGAGCTGGATATGTACGAAATCCGTAAAGCTGAGCGCGACTATGCTGCTAGCCAGCTGACAGAGGCTCAGCAAACCTTAGCGGCTGAGCGCGGTCTTGGCACCGCTCGGATTACTGAAGCCAATACTAAAGCTAGCCAAATCGATCAGCCCCAGCTGCAAGCCATCGAGGCCCAGGCTGCCAAAATTCAGAGCTTGGCAGCTCGGTTAGCGTTAGCGGAAACAGATCTGGCTCGATTTGAGGATTTGTTTAGCCAGGGAGCAATTACGCGCCAGGATCTGGACCGGCAGCAAACCCAGGTCGACGAACTTACCAACGATATGGCTAATGCGATCGCGACCAAAGCTCAGCTAGAACTTGCACGGGATACAGCATTAGAAAATGCAGCGGCTCAGGTAAACATGGCCGAGGCCGATTTACAGCTGGCCTCGGTAGAAACCGGGGTAGAGGCTGCTCAGCAAAACCTGGCCTTAGCTGAAGCCAGGCTTGAGCGTACGGTAGTCAAAGCACCGACCACGGGACAAGTTCTAGACATTTACGTACAGCCGGGGGAAGCCGTATCCAGCAATCGTCTCCTGTCCATGGGAAACACGGATGAGATGTATGTGGTGGCCGAGGTCTATGAAACGGATGTGGGGCTGGTCAAACCAGGACAAAAAGCAACCATTACTAGCCGTAATGGAGCGTTTACAGGAGAACTAACCGGCACAGTAGAAACCATTGGTTTACAAATTTTTAAAAACGATGTGTTGGACGATGACCCGGCTGCCAATGCCGATGCCCGCATTGTGGAGGTGCGCATTGCGGTCGACCAGGATGAGGCGGTCGCTATGCTGACCAATCTCCAGGTGGATGTGCTGATCGACATTAAATCTGAGGGGGGCTAACTATGGCTAGGGTGTCGGTGGCTTGGGCAAATTTGGTGCATGAGCGGACCCGACTGGTAGTTGCGATCGCAGGGGTTGCCTTTGCCGTTGTTTTGATCTTTATGAACCTCGGTTTTATGGGGGCGCTGATCGCAACTGCCACCAATTTTTACGAACAGTTCAATGCCGATCTATTTTTGATTTCACCTGAAACCCTGGAAATCAGCACCTCTACCGCCTTTCCACGGGAACGACTTTACCAGGTAGCCGGTTTAGAGGGCGTCGAGCACGTCATGCCCCTCTACAGCGAATACCTGCTGTGGCGAAACCCAGAAACCGGAGTCAGCCGCGCGATTTTTGTCTACGGCATCAATCCCAATGACCCCGTGTTTCTTATGCCCGAACTCCAGGGCGAAGATGCCCGTCGCATCCTCAGTCAGCCCGACACGGTCTTTATGGATCGCTTTTCACGACCAGAATTTGGTCCCCAGGAGATTGGCACCACCACTGAAGCCGATCGCCGCCGGGCCACCATTGGCGGCACCTATTTTCTAGGCGGCGGATTTGCAGCCGATGGCACGCTGATCATGAGCGATCAAAACTTTGTTCGATATCTAGAACCTCGTCCCTTGAGCTTAGTCAACGTGGGGCTGATTAAACTCAAGCCAGGGGTGTCGCCAACCAAGGTGGCAGCAGCCATGCGCCCACTGCTGCCAGCCGATGTGAATATCTACACCAAAGCCGGCATTATCGAGCACGACTCCACCTACTGGCTAGAATCCACGTCCATCGGTTTTATCTTCAGCATGGGAGTGGTCGTGTCGTTTGTGGTGGGAGCCGTGATTGTCTATCAGATTCTTTTCACCGATATTCGCGATCATTTGCCCGAGTACGCCACCATGAAAGCCATGGGCTATCGCTCCCAGTATTTGTTCAAGATTGTGTTGCAAGAAGCCGTCTTTTTAGCGGTGTTGGGATATCTCCCCGGTCTAGCCGCCGCCCTCGGACTTTATCATCTCACCACTACAGCCACCGCTGGCACCTTACCCGTCGCCATGAATGGCGGGCGAGTCCTGTTTGTTCTGGGGCTGACGTTGCTGATGTGTTGTCTGTCGGGTCTCATTTCTGTCCGCAAAGCCATTAACACTGACCCCGCCGAGATCTTCTAGGGGGAAAACTATGATCAAACGTATCCCTCTAGCCTGGTTAAATCTCACCCACGATCGCCGTCGGTTTGTGACATCCCTGGCGGGCGTAGGCTTTGCTGTACTGCTGATGTTTATGTTTAACGGGTTTATGAATGCCCTTTATGACAGCCAGCTGCAGTTGCTCAATCGGTTTAATGGCGAGGTGATTATCGTCAATCGGCTCAGGACCAATATGTTTGTGCCTCGGGCCTTTGCCCGCCGCCGGCTTTATCAGGCCCGTGCGTTTGAAGGGGTACAAAATGCCTACGCCATCTACATCAGCGAGGTGAACTGGAAAAATCCAGAAAATCGTAATTCCCGTGGTGTTAGGGTCATCGCCATCAACCCCGATGAACCGGTTCTCAATATTCCTGAGATTGCTGACCATCGTCAAACGTTAAAGCTACCAGAAACTGCACTGATGGATACCCAATCTCGGGCGGAAGTCGGTCCCGTGGAGGTCGGAGTGGTTAGTGAATTAGCCGATCGACGTATTCATCTAGTGGGTACGTTTACCATGGGCACTGACTTTGCCTCGGGTAACGGCAATCTGCTGATGAGCGACCAGAATTTTTTGCGCTACTTTGCCGATCGAGGCCCAGAAGAGGACAAACGCAGCTTTGCTACGGTGGATATTGGTGTTGTCAAGTTAGAACCAGGCGCTAATGTAGACCGTATCGTGGCAACACTGCAGGATAATCTTCCCAATGATGTATTGGTCATGGCCCGGGATGGGGAGAACGGATTTGTTATTCGCGAACGTAAGTATTGGCAGGAAAACACCAATATCGGCTTTGTGTTTTCATTACTGACCAGTATGGGCTTTTTTGTTGGGATTATCCTGGTTTATCAGATTCTCTACACCGATGTGGCAGACCATTGGGCTGAATATGCCACCCTCAAGGCCATGGGTTACAAAAATGGCTATCTGCTAGGGGTAGTTATGCAAGAAGCGTTAATTTTGTCAGTGTTGGGATTTATTCCAGGGGTTTTAGTCAGTCAGCTGTTATATCAGGCAGCGGGCAATGCTACTGGTTTGTTTTTTCAGATGACGCCAGAGCGGGTGATGAATTTACTGGTTGCCACGTTCATTATGTGTTTGGTGTCGGGCGCGATCGCAGTTCGTAAAGTTCAAACCACTGACCCAGCAGACGTGTTTTAGAAAGTAAATCCCCATGGTTACCAACTGTATATGGGGGTTGAGTTAGGGTAGTTATATGTTTCAAACTCAGCAAAAATCTACATTTGAACCACCCCAAGATGACCTGGCTGTACAAATCCAGCATCTCAATTATTACTTTGGCCTGGGCGACCTGAGTAAACAGGTGCTTTTTGATATTTCACTAGACCTGCCCAAAGGGCAAATTGTGATTCTGACCGGTCCATCGGGGTCTGGTAAGACAACGCTGCTCACCCTGGCAGGCGCTCTGCGCCACCTGCAGGACGGCAGTCTGCGCATCCTGGGCAAAGAACTTGTGGGCATGAGCGAGCGCGCCATGGTCAATATCCGGCGCAATATTGGGTTTATTTTTCAGGCCCACAATTTATTTGAGTCACTGACCGCCAGCCAAAATGTCGAGATGGCCGTGGAATTAACGGGAGACTTTTCGTCTAAACGGGAACAGGCCGCCGCGATGCTCAGCGCCCTGGGGCTAGCTGATCGTGTAGATTACAAACCCCATTCACTATCTGGCGGTCAAAAACAGCGAGTGGCCATTGCCCGCGCCCTGGTTAACCATCCCAAGCTGGTTCTAGCCGATGAACCCACCGCCGCTCTGGATAAAAAATCCGGTCGAGACGTTGTTAACTATCTGCATACCCTATCGCGGCAAGAAGGCTGCACCGTGCTAATGGTGACCCACGACAACCGGATTGTGGACGTAGCCGATCGTATTATCAACTTGGTGGACGGTCGTTTAGAGTCAGACACTACACCTAACGCCTTTGTGCAAAGGAAGACAAAAAGTACCATTACAGACGTCAGTGCCGACATGTTTATCATGTAAGTAATCAACTATCTATGAAATTTGCTAATGGTGCCCAAGAGCTGACCTACGGACGGGTTCAAGACTATTTGAATGGAAGTAGCTTTAAGCAAACGGTGCGGGCCAGCGATCAGCAGCCATACTTTGATGTACTGTACCAAGACACCACGCTGATTGAACTCTATATCCTGCCCTGGGAAACCCACCCTTACCCCGACAGAGAGCTGGCCATTGTGCGGGCCAGTAGCTGCGTTGCCATTGGGTGTGGCCCAGAATTCGATGTACTCAGGTTTTTGTTAGACGAAAATCGGAAAATGCGGTTTGGTTCGTTTCAAACTGATGAGGCTGGTACAGTCTTTTTTGCCAACCGAATTTTGGGGGGCAAACACATGGACACCACAGAACTAGAGGTATGTTTGCTATCAGTGGGTGCGATCGCAAGCCACTACAGCGACATCATGATCGACAAGTTTGACGGTCACCGTGCCCTGAACTCAACACTAACCTCTAAACTATAAAAGTAGAAAAATATTTACGGTTGACCATGGAAGACCTCGCAGCCTACGACGGTATTTTTGTAGTTTTAGCCCTGATCATCTTAGCCAGTGGCTTTATTATGCTGTTTGGCAATCTCATTGGTGTGAATAAAAACTGGAAATAGTCTGGCTTCAAAATAGTTTTCTCTTCACTGAAAATCATCACAGTCATCCACCCAAAGTAATGAGTTAGAAACACTTCCAGAATTTAACCTGCCTGAAGTATTGGCGCTATTGCAACAATGAAAATGAAAGCCTGGGTTTAGCGTTAACACTGCTAACTTTTAGGGAACCTTACCAATGGGAAACCGTTAGTCCTACCGATTAGGGCTAACGGTTTGTCTTTATCTAGGCCGCTCAGGGTCAGATGCATAAACTAGACAGTGTTCATATGGGTTCCCAGATTTCCTACAAAAAGATTTTCATTGTTGGTTGCCCTCGCTCTGGCACCACATGGCTGCAGCAGATGCTAGCTAAGCACGAAGCTGTGATCCCAATCAAACGTGAGAGTCACATTTATCGTTTAGTCTATGAGCCATTTACCTATATCACTCGCTTAGATGCGCAACAACGCTGGCAACGTTGGCGATACTTCTTACAACACTTTGGCCCCAGCGCTTTGGTATTTGGTGCAACCTCAGCAGACCTATGGAACAGCATCTTAAAAAGCTATCGGATTTATCAAAAAAACAACGATATCGGTCTACATCATTTAATTAGCTATCAACAGCTTGTAACTTTGATCCATCAGGTAAAACAAACTCCAGGTTCAGATTTGGAGAGAGCACAAACCTTAGTTAGTCTGATTCTAGATTCTTTTTTTGCACAGGTAGGGGGACAACCACAACAGTTTCTTCTTGAAAAGACACCCTTTCACATCAAACACGTTGATGTCATCTTAAACAGCTTTCCCGAAGCAAAAATCATTAATATCGTACGCGACGGTCGTGATGTCTGCGCGTCTTTACAAGCCCGAGCTAAAACTAAACGATGGGCTCAGTACGATACAAAAACAATCATTTCCCAGTGGGAGAAATGTATCTATTTAAGCGAGAAGTTTTCCCTAGAGCCTGCCTTTAAAGAACGTATTTACTCGGTTAAATACGAAGCCCTACGCCAGAATACGACGCCTGAGCTAAGACATATCTGTCGCTTTATTGATTTACCCATGGCTCCAGAAAAACTCAGGCAAATTGTAGCGTCATGTAGTATTGAAAAAATCAAAAACAAAGGAGCAGGTCAACACGTAAACCAGGGCAATATTGACAGCTGGAGAACCCACTTACCTAAAGAACATATTGATCTTTGGCATCAATCTGCTGGCACAACCCTGGCACGACTTGGTTACTCCATCGCGTAGTGTTTATAGTAGTTGTCATGCAGTTACAATTCCTTAAATCCTCTTACGCTTCTTAACCTAGTGAACTTTTCCAAACCCTGATCTCCAAAGGGTTACAGCAGAGCTAGGCTAAGCTTAATAACCCAGGGGATGGATAGATTCTTAACCTAGATAAATCTGCCATACGTGTTAAGAATTAGTATCCCCTGTCCCCTTATCAAGACTGATTGATTTACCGTTTTGGGACATCAATCAATATCAGCCTTGGTAGGGCTCTTCTTTTTAGAAAAGGGGTAAACCTATGGCAAAAGCTGCTGTCTCTCGTTCACGAAACGTGGCGATTGTAGGCCCATACTCAAGTGGTAAAACGACATTACTTGAGAGTCTGCTTTCGGTCACCGGTACAATTTCTCGAAAAGGCTCCATCCCTGAAGGTAATACCGTTGGTGACCATACGCCTGAAGCCCGCAATCGCCAAATGACGGTCGAAACGAATGCCGCCTGTACTGAGTACGGCGGCATTCGTTTTACATTCCTTGATTGCCCAGGGTCCATTGAGCTACTCCAAGAACCGCTACATGTGCTGATGGGGGTAGATGCGGCCATCGTTGTGTGCGAACCAGACCCTAGCCGGGTGCTCACCGTATCGCCACTATTACACTTTCTCGACAAGTGGGAAATTCCCCATGTTCTATGGCTCAATAAAATGGATCGAGCCAGTGCGCCATTTTCTGAGGTGCTAGATACTTTGAAATCAGTGTCCAGTCGACCGTTAGTGCCGCACCAATATCCCATCGGTGCGAGCGAAGATCTGGTGGGCTTTATTGACTTGGTGAGTGAGCAGGCCTATCACTATCATGCAGGTGCTGCCGCCGATCCAGTCCCGCTGCCTGCAGACCTGGCGGACGAAGAAAAAGCGGCTCGTACTGAAATGCTAGAAACCCTGGCAGACTTTGACGATCATCTTTTGGAAGAACTGCTAGAGGAGATTGACCCGCCAGAAGATGAGATCATCCAGGATCTGAAAATGGAATTGGGGGCAGACCTAGTGGTGCCGGTTTTTCTAGGTGTGGCCTCTAAAGACTATGGTGTCCGTCCGCTACTGGATGCCCTAGTGCGTGAAACTCCGGAACCTCAGGTGACCGCAGAACGACGGGGCATTGATCTAAGTGCTAGCGAGCCCCTGGTCCAGATTCTCAAAACTTACTACAGCCCTCAGGGTGGCAAGCTGTCCCTAGCACGACTGTGGCGAGGCACCCTCAAGGATGGGGCCAGCCTAGGAGTGGATCGTATGGGCGGTCTATATTCGCTGATGGGTAGTCAGCAGCAAGCGCTGAGTGCGGCTGAAGCTGGGAGTGTGGTTGCGATCGCACGTCTGGAAAACGCCAAAACTGGCGACACCCTCACCACAGCTGAAACTACCGATGAAATCTTACCCACAGGCGATATTCTGCCAGCAGTTTACTCCTTAGCCATTGCCCCCGAAAAACGGGACGATGAAGTGAAGCTGAGCGGAGCCCTCAACAAATTAGTGGACGAAGATCCGGCGCTGCATTGGGAGCAGCATGGCGATACCCATGAGGTAATTTTGTGGGGACAGGGGGATGTTCACCTCAAGATTGCCATGGACTGGCTCAACCGCAAGTACAACTTGCCCATGACTACCCATGTCCCCCAAGTCGCCTACAAAGAAACCATCCGCAATGCCAAAGCGGACATCCGCGGACGCTATAAGCATCAGACTGGTGGTCATGGTCAGTTTGGGGATATTTACATCGACATTCAACCCCTACCGCGTGGTGAAGGGTTTAAATTCGATGAAAAGATTGTTGGTGGTGTGGTGCCAAAGCAATATATTCCCAGTGTTGAGACTGGTGTGAGAGAGTTTCTCAAACAAGGTCCCTTGGGTTTTCCGGTGGTGGATGTGTCGGTTACGCTGAAAAACGGCTCTTATCACCATGTAGATAGCTCTGACCAGGCCTTTAAGCAGGCGGCACGGATTGCGATGCAAACCGGTTTACCTGAGTGCAAACCTACCTTGTTAGAACCGGTTGCTGCTCTATCGGTATCCGTTCCTAATCGGTTTACCTCGAACGTTCTCACCTTGATCAGCGGTCGTCGAGGTCAGGTGATGGGGTACAACCACAAGGAAAATTGGCCTGGTTGGGATGAGGTTTCTGCTCAGCTACCTGTGGCTGAAATGCAAACGCTCATCCTGGAACTGCGTTCGTTGAGTATGGGGGTAGGCTTCTTTAGCTGGCAGTATGATCATCTGAGTATGGTGCCTGAGCGTTTGAAGGAGAAAATTGTGGCTGAAATCAGCAGTCAGCAGCAATAACCGTTACCTGCTCAAGGCTTGATCAAATGTGCGCCGCTACTCACCTGAGTAGCGGCGCACTTGCATTGATGGAGATTGTGCCATATCTAACTCCAATCTTCCTTTTTAGTTCGCTGTGCCTTATACAGCATTTCTGTCTGATGAATCTCACGAGTTTTGGCCATCAGTTCATCTTCTGTCAACGACCAATTGGCTAGGGCCTGATCCAGGTCTGTTTGAATATCCCGTGCCCCTGGAAACCCGTCATAGCGTATACGGAGCCGCGCTAACTCAATCAAATTAAAGTCCGTTGGTTCACCATTGATCAGATTAGTGACCACCTCACGGTCTGCTTTGTATTGGGGATGGGTGAGTTCCTTTTTTTCAGCCATATTTCCTAGGGTGGGGATTGGTAATGGTTATAGTAGCTTGGGCTGAGAGGGAGTTGTGAGTTTTTAAGTTTGGGTTTTGGATTCGGGAGCCGAGCGTTCTTAATTTTGAACTTAGGTTGAGATGCGGAGCAGAGACTATAGGGCAATGACTGCCGACAACTAATGTCCATCAGGCAAAAATCCACCTCAAAACTGATCCCTCAAAACTGATTCATTGTAGTTAGGCTAAACATAGTACTCCCTGCGGCTGAAGACCGATCCCAGATTTCAGATTATGACGATTACTCAAAAACTACAGCAGCTTCAGTCGATCTTTCACGATATGGACTGCGCGCTAATTGCCTACTCTGGCGGTATTGATAGCACGTTGGTGGCTAAGGTCGCCCATGATGTCCTTGGCAAGAGGGCTCTAGCGGTTACTGCAGAATCTCCATCGCTGATGCTAGAGGACCTGGAGGCGGCGAAAACCCAGGCTACGTTTATGGGCCTGGTCCATCGCATTGTCCAAACTCACGAGATGGACAACCCTGACTACACCAGCAACCCTACCAATCGTTGTTATTTTTGTAAAAGTGAATTGCATGACACCCTGAGGCCATTGGCCATTGCTGAGGGGTATCCCTATGTGGTTGATGGGCTCAATGCAGATGACCTGCAGGATTATCGACCTGGTATCCGGGCGGCTAAAGAGCGAGGGGTGCGATCGCCATTGGCAGAGGTCAGCCTGAGCAAGCTAGAAGTGCGAGAAATGTCAAAGTATTTGGGCCTACCATGGTGGGACAAACCCTCTCAACCCTGTCTGAGCTCAAGGTTTCCCTATGGTGAGCTGATCACTACAGAAAAGTTGCATCGCGTAGGCCAGTGTGAACGTTATCTGCGGCAGCTAGGCATCCGCAACCTGCGGGTACGCTCCGATGGTGAAACTGCAAAAATTGAACTGCCACCCAAGGAAATTAAAGACTTTGTGGCAATGGTGGATCTTGATGCACTGGTAATTGCGTTTCAGTCCTATGGATTTACCTATGTAACCCTCGATTTGGAAGGATACAAGAGTGGCAAGCTTAACCGCGTTTTGGAAAAAACAGGGGTAGGCATACCGTAGGGGTATTTCCTGCCTGGAGTGTCTGGAACAAAAAAATCCTCGGCGAATTCGCCGAGGATTGCTCATTCATTGTTCAACCAAAAAGGTTGTTGAAGTTTTATGCCGCTACACCCTGACGCTCTTTGGCTTCCTTGATCACCTCTTCTGCCACATTCTTGGGACAAGGTGAATACTTCTCAAAGGACATGGAGAACTGACCACGGCCAGATGTCATGGTACGCAGGTCGCCAATATAGCCAAACATTTCGCTAAGAGGAACATCTGCCTTGATGCGAACGCCTGTGGGGCCAACATCCTGACCCAGGATCATGCCACGACGACGGTTAAGGTCACCGATGACATCACCGACGTAATCTTCAGGGGCAAATACGTCAACCATCATGATCGGCTCTAGGATCTGAGGGCCAGCCTTGCTGAAGGACTGACGATAGCCTGCTTTAGCAGCGATTTCAAATGCGATCGCACTGGAGTCAACCGGGTGGAAACCACCATCTGTGAGGGTTACCTTAAAGTCAACCACGGGGAATCCGGCTAACATGCCTTTTTCCATACTTGCGGCAAAGCCCTTTTCAACCGCAGGCCAGAATTCACGGGGCACATTACCACCGGTCACCTTGGACGTAAACTCAAACCCAGCCCCGGTCTCATTAGGTTCGATGATGTAATCAATCTTGCCGTACTGACCAGAACCACCGGACTGCTTCTTGTGGGTGTAGCTGTCCTGCAGCACCTTAGTGATGGACTCGCGGTAAGCCACCTGAGGCTTACCAACTTCCACTTCGATACCGTGGGTCCGCTTGAGGATGTCCACCTTAATATCCAGGTGAAGTTCACCCATTCCCTTAAGAATGATCTCACCGCTTTCTTGGTCAGTTTCAACCTGGAAGGACGGATCTTCCTGAACCATCTTGCTCAGGGCAATACCCATCTTCTCAGATTCACCCTTCTTCTTAGTCTCAACTGCAATCGAAATCACAGGGTCAGGGAAAACCATAGGTTCAAGCGTAGCCGGGTTTTTAGGATCGCAGAGGGTATGACCCGTTTGTACGGTCTTCATGCCCAGCAGTGCCACAATATCACCGGCTTGCGCTGCATCCATCTCCTGACGGTCGTCAGCGTGCATCTCCACAATGCGGCTAACCCGTTCACTCTTACCCGTGGCGGTGTTCAGAATGGTGTCACCCTTCTTCAGGGTACCGGAGTAAATCCGAGTAAAGGTTAGAGCGCCAAAGCGATCGTCCATGATCTTAAACGCCAGAGCGCGCAAAGGCTTCTCAGGGTCAACATAGGCCAATTCGCCAGTTTCATTCCCTTCGAGGTCAACTTCGGGCTGGGGCTTAACTTCAGTTGGTGCAGGCAGGTAATCAACCACCGCATCCAGCACCAGCTGTACACCCTTATTCTTAAAGGAAGAACCGCAGTAAGTGGGGAAGAAGGCTAGCTCACGAGTTCCCTTGCGAATGCAAGCCTTAATTTCATCAATGGAGAGTTCTTCACCTTCAAGGTATTTCTCCATGATGTCGTCGTCCTGCTCAACAGCGGCCTCAATCAGCTTTTCGCGCCACTCGGCTACTTCATCGGTCATATCAGCAGGGACATCCTTGATCTCATAGTTCATCGGCTCACCAGAGTCGTCCCAAATCCAGGCTTTCTCAGTCAGCAGATCAACGACACCCACAAAGTCGTTCTCGATACCGATGGGTAACACCATGACTAGAGGATTAGCCGCTAGCACATTCTTCACCTGGCCGACGACGCGGTAAAAATCAGCCCCCGTTCGGTCTAGCTTGTTGACATAGATAATCCGGGCTACCTCGGAATCGTTTGCGTAGCGCCAGTTAGTTTCAGACTGAGGTTCTACGCCACCAGAGCCGCAGAATACGCCGATACCGCCGTCAAGTACCTTTAGAGAACGGTATACCTCAATGGTGAAGTCAACGTGGCCGGGGGTGTCAATAATGTTGAGTTGGTGGTCGTTCCAGAAGCAAGAAGTGGCTGCAGACTGAATTGTAATGCCGCGCTCTTTTTCCTGGTCCATAAAGTCGGTGGTCGCCGCACCGTCATGCACCTCACCAATCTTGTGCACCTTACCGGTTAAATTCAAGATCCGCTCGGTGGTGGTGGTCTTACCCGCGTCTACGTGGGCAAAAATGCCAATATTTCTGTAAGTACTGAGATCTTTCATGGGTATTTTCTAGGATTGAACTACGTCTCCAAACAGTTTTTGACCACCTTTTAGGACCGTTCCAGGACCATTTAGAGCTAAAGCAGACTTGCCAAGTGGAAGCAACCGGGTGGTTGCCCCAAGCAATAGATAGTTTACTTCAAAATTATTCACATTCCCTGAATTCTTAGAACGGACAAGTCTGAGAACTTAGGGAATGTGAATAACGTTTGCTGGCCGATAGATGTCACCATGGTATCAACTTAGCCAGGTCAATGGTATTAGTCGACTTGGGGATAACCGATCACTCACCCCCAGCAGCATTACTAGGGCCGCTCGATTGGACTATTGGCAGGGCTATAGTCTCGGACATCGTAGGACACAGGCGCAACAATATAGCCCGTATTTAGATTACCTAATACTTGGTTGCGATGCTGCCCCCAATACCACCAGTGGGCAGCACCATAGGCACAAACAAGAGCATCTAGCTGATCTTCTACAGCTTTAAGGGCGACTCCACCTTGGGGAATAGTTGGCAGAGCATTGAGACGCAGACTAGGGGTGTGATGAGGCAAGTGCTGCAAAATCAAATTCTTTAGATGTGTAAGTTCTTGCCGCCGCTCGGCAACCCGACCTTTCTTATATTTGAGAATGCGGGATAGCCCAAACAGATGCACTATGGCTGGGTGGGGAAAAAATTCAATCTGATAGCGACCCGGTTGCTGGGGCTCTAGGGTAGGCGCATGGGCAAAGCCATCATCCATCAATGCCTGACCAAAGGCAATCAGCTGTGGGGCAAAAACGGAGGCCTGGTTAGCGGGATAGCACCCGGCATGGTATTTCCCAAAGTGCTTGTGAGCCAGACGATCGGGGACACGCATTCCCGTTGGATTAGGAATGATCATGGGGGCATCGACAGCGACCATAGCCGGGGTAGGTCTTGGCGCATTTTTTTGTAACCAAGCCAGAACATCATGGTGGCTTGCCAATCGATCCAGGGAAACTAGGGACAGGCAATCATTCTCTAAATATAGACAGCAAACACCACTGGGTCCTATTTGCCAGCCTAAATCAACGCCTAGAAAAATCATAGGTTCCTGGTTCGCTCATGTCTGGGAGATACCTTACTGGCTCTCAAGTCACTGACTCTCACTTCAGTAGCAGCAGCAGCTTGTCTGTATAAAATAGTCTCTCTATTAACTTTCTTACACTTTAGGGTTCTAATCCCTTGGTTTTCTAACATCCTGGAAGCAGCAACGCTGGTTTTGTTCTGTTTGGGGTGTAAGCGCAGGGGGCACAGCAGTAATTCGTGTTAGTAGCGACTATCAATGCTGCATAACAAACATCACAAAATCTTTAGAGACTAGGCCTGTCAAAGGATAGATTCACTACTGACAACACCCATCAGCTCTCTCAAACTAGGCAGGTGTTAAGCCTAACTTTCTTAAACTCCACTAGAGTAAATTTGAGAGATCTGAGAACGTATCAAAACTAGGTAATGGTAGCAAACAGTGGGTTTATCTTAGATTTAACCGTGGCGTTGGGCGCTTCTGCCACAGGAGGTTACTTGGCCAATCGGTTGCGTCAGCCGGTTCTGCTGGGCTATTTACTGTCGGGTTTGGTGATTGGTCCCTTGGGACTCCAGTTAATTAATGATACGGATGCTATTCAAGGTCTGGCAGAGCTGGGGGTGGCTTTTTTGCTGTTTTCCTTGGGTGTGCAGTTTTCCTTAGCAGAACTCAACCGCGTGCGCAATGTGGCCCTGCAGGGCAGTCTGTTACAAATTGGTCTGACGACAGCGGCTGTAGCGATAATTAGTAGTCTGTTGGGCTGGGCCAATTCCTGGGTTCAGGGTATTTTTCTCGGGACGGTGCTGTCTTTATCGTCTACAGCTGTTGTCCTGAAGACCCTGACAGAGCGAGGGGAAACCAACACTCGCCATGGTCAAATTATGCTGGCAATTTTGATTGTCCAAGATTTAGCCCTGGGGGTAATGCTGGCTATTGTTCCTTCACTCAATTCCCAGGGCGCGTTATTGCCGATCTTGGGTCTGTCGTTGCTAAAGGTGGGGGCATTTATCAGTGTTGCGATCGCAGCTGGTTATTGGTTAGTTCCCCGAATGATCCGTGCTGTTGCTCGCACGGAAAGTGGCGAGTTGTTTTTACTCACGCTCTTAGCCCTATGTCTCAGCGTTGCTTTGGTGACAGCGCGTTTGGGTCTTTCCATCGAAATTGGAGCCTTTGCTGCTGGTCTGATGATTGCAGAAATTGACTATGCCGATCACGCCCTAAGTCGATTTCTGCCTTTGCGAGATACATTTGCCTGTTTGTTTTTCACCTCTATCGGCATGTTGATTGACCCGCAAATTTTGTTCCAAAATACGGGGATAATATTAGGGTTGGTGGCCCTGGTGATGGTTGGTAAAGCCCTAATTGTTTTACCTGTGGTGCTGTCGTTTGGCTATTCATTCAAAACATCATTACGTACCAGTTTAGGCATTAATCAAATCGGAGAATTCTCGTTTGTACTAGCTTTGGTAGGCTTAGAGAACAATCTGATTTCAGAACAAAAGTATTTGCTTTTGTTGGGAACAACTGCTATCACCCTGGTATTTACCCCGATTTTGTTTAAGTTTGCGACCCCCATCGCTGAAACATTACTCAAATCGCCCCGGCTGCAGAAGTATCTCACCATTTGGGAAGCTCCCCAGGATCTATGGATTGAAAACGAACTTAGTAACCATATTGTGGTCGCTGGCTATGGCCGAGTGGGACAAGTTGTTGTTAACATTCTGCAGCAGCAGGGGCACTACCCCATCTTGGTGATTGAAAATAATGAAGCCGCCATTCAAACCCTACGACACCACCAGCTTCCCTATATCCTGGGCGATGCTGACTCAGAACAAATTTTAGAAAAAGCCTCTTTGGATAAGGCCATCGCCCTGGCGATTACGCTACCCGATCCGGCCAGCGCCAGATTATTGCTCAAGCGATCCCTTGCGATCTCGCCTGATCTTGATGTCATCGCTCGTGCTCACATCACCGCCGAAATAGACAGCCTCACCCAGGCTGGTGCCCGAGAAGTAGTCCAGCCCGAGTTTGAAGCCGCCCTGGAATTGGGGTCTCACCTGCTAAAAATTCTTGGCAATGCGCCAACAGACATTCAGGACACCATGGAAGCTATTCGGCATAATCGCTACCTCAGTATTCGTGGGGGTAGATAAAGCCTTAAAACTTCTCCAATAGCTCCCAAGCCGCCTCACTATCTAGGGGTGGCGCAAACCAATACCCTTGCCCATAGGTGCAACCCAGCTTGACTAGTTGTTGCGCTTGCCACTCAGTTTCAATCCCCTCAGCAACAACATCGAGTTTTAGCACCTGAGCCAGCTGCACAATGGCCTCAACAATCTTGAGGGTATCAGCATCAGACTTGATATCTTTAATAAATGCCCGGTCAATTTTGAGGGTATCCACCGGTAGCTGTTTCAGATAGCTCAAGGATGAATAGCCAGTCCCAAAGTCATCAATGCTAATTTGAATCCCCCAGCGTCTAAGCTGTGCCAGGGTTTCTAACACGGGCTGAGCATCACCAATCAGCAGGGTCTCAGTGATTTCGAACTTAAGCCAGGCCGGTTGCGCCTGGGTTTGTTGCAACACCGTATAAATCTGTTGAGCAAAATGTTCACCCTGTAAATGACGCACCGAGAAATTAACACTGACAAAAGGGACTGGCTTCGATGGATAGGCCTGATGCCATTGGCTAAGTTGCTCACAAACTGTACGAAAGGTCCAGTTGCCCAGCTGTAAAATCAGGTCGCTCTCCTCGGCCAGCGGAATAAAATCTGCAGGTGACATAAAATCAGAGGTGCCCTCGGGCTGCCAGCGAACCAGGGCCTCATATCCGACAATGGGGGCCGTAGCCGCTGCACAGGTTAATGCCACAATAGGCTGATAAAAAACCTGTAGCTGTTGTTGCCGTAATGCCTGACGCAGTTTACCTTCAAGGGTCAGACGCTGTAACGCCTGCTGATGCATTTCAGGTTGAAAAATACGCCAGCCTTGGGGTTTTTGTTGAGCTTGAATCAGTGCTAAAGAGGCATCTCGCAATACATGCTCAGCCTGGGCATAGCTAGAATCAACCAGCACAATACCGATATTGGCGCTCACGGTAACTTCATAGGTGCCTAATTTGATCGGCACCGTCAGCCCTTGCTGCAAACGTTTCACTAGGGGGGCAATCCCTGCCGTGTCCGGTAATTTTGGTAACAGAATTGCGAATTTATCATCCGCTAAACGTACGGTAAAACTATTGTCGGGAACAACTGCTGTAATCCGATTGGCAATATCAATTAGCAACTGATCGCCCTGCTGGTGGCCCAGGGTATCGTTGATGTCTTTGAAGCGATCGCAACTCAACATCAGCAGGGCAGAGGATTCGTACACACTCAATTGACTAGCCTGCACCGTCTCTTCTAAGTGCTTAAGTAACAATGTCCGGTTAGGCAACCCAGTCAACGAGTCATACATAGCCAAATGCATGAGCTGAGCCTGAGCTTGCTGCCGTTCATAGATTTCTTGCTGGAGAGCCTGATTAGTCTCATTTAGCTCTTTTGTGCGTTCTAAAACCCGCTGCTCCAGCTCTTGATTATTCTGATAAATTTGTGTCTCAGCAATTTCATATTGCTGCAAAATGATCCGTAATTTCTGATTTTGCGCTTTAAGCGTCTGTCTTAAATGCTGTAGCTCTAACTGATGCTTGATTCGCACCAATACTTCAGGAATTTGAAAGGGCTTAGTAATATAGTCAGCACCACCGACAGAGAATGCCTTGAGTTTTTCAGGGACATCATCCAAAGCGCTCATAAAGATGATGGGAATATCCGCTGTCATAACGTCATTATGCAGATGACGACAAACAGAAAATCCATCTAATCCCGGCATCTTGATATCCAGCAAAATGAGATCAGGCCGTTCAGTGGCAACTTCCATAATCGCTAAAGAACCACTAATAGCGTTACGAACGCTATACCCAGCCTCAACCAGTGCTGTCGATAGCAGCTGTAGATTACTGGGCAGATCATCAACAATCAAAATCTTTGACGAGCTGCGCTCTTGATGACGCAAGGGCATCTTAGCGATATTAGCGTTAGATATATAGAGCAAGAGAGTTAAACCGTTGTTATCTAGTTGTTATTGATAAAATTTAGCGTTACCCTTTCGTCACTATCAAGCAGTTGTGAGGCTGCTTGCTTAGCCACTACATGCTCATAATTCTATACTAGCCCTAAGCTTGCTACAGGCCTACATAGTTGCCGGTAGCTTTACAGTAATTATAGGAACATCTGCTGCTGTCGGTAGCAGCAAGTCTCCATTGAGGGATTTCACCATTTCTTGAGCAACAGCCAACGTCAGGCCTGTAGAAAGATAAACCGATGAGAGATTGCTTAAATCCACTTCACGACCGTAAAGGGAGGTATCTAGTCTGACACTAAGATCATCGACCGGACGATCAGCCTCTAAACGCAGGATTACATACTCCCCTTCCTCAAAGGCTTCCAGGGTAATATCACCTAATTTTGTAGAAGTAATGGCGTCGTCAATAAGGCTAATCAACATCATCTGTAACCACTTTAGATCGCTAACCACCGACAGATCGGTGGGCTTCAATGTCAGACGTACATTGCTATTGGCGGCCTGAAGATGGGTGAGTTCTTCTAAGGTTTGAAATAGCGTTTTTAGAGCAATGGGTTCCAGGGTAGGAACTTCACGCCCAATATCCAGCTTTGAGGCCGCAATAATGGTATCAAACAGCTGTAAAACCTTATATGCTGCCTCCTTAGCCTCGGCAGTAAATTGTTTTTCCTCTTCGGGGGTTTCGCATAATCCTTCTAAGATCAGCTGATGTAAACCAATCACGCTGTTGATGGGCGATCTCAACTCATGGGCGGTACGAGCCAAAAACCCGCTCTTAAACCGTTCTAACTGACTCAACCGTTCATAGGCGAGGGCTTTGGGCTCGTCCGGGGGTGTGCCCTGGAGGGTAGGAGTAGGCTGGGGCCGCATGTCCTCTTCAGGTAGGGAAGCGGGTTCAGGGGCGGCGGCGGGAGCGGCGGCAGCACTTTCAAGCTGACGAGGTCGGCGTAGGCTGGTAGTCACAACTCCACCTAAAAAGCCAAGGCCGATGAGTACTGCTGTTTGCCAATCCATAGGAATTTATAGGTTGTAAATACTGGTGTAATTAGAAAAGTAAATTAGGAATCAAGCTTGCATGCGTCCTGAGTTGTGTAGATGCTGAGGTCATTTCCTGTTCATCGGAGCGCATCCTCATTACTTATACTCTACAAATATACGGTTCCCTGACGTATCGTCTCCCAATGGTCAGATTGCCAACCAGCCACAGTTGAGGGCAATCCGGACGGAGACGGAATGACGGTTTCAGGCCCTAAAGGTTCCAACAGCGTTTGCCAGGCTTGCTCGTCTAACCCATATACCTGGGGAAATTGAGCCAGCACCTGATCGTTGGTCATCAGGGTAGGTTGTCCTGACAGATTTGCACTGGTCGTGGCTAATGGTCCTGTCAGGGTCAGTATCTGTCGAGCAATCGGATGATCGGGCACACGCACACCGATGGTATCGGGTGTTTTCGGATGCATTGCCATCGGTACTTTAGGACTCGCAGGGACTACCAGGGTAAGCTGACCAGGCCAATACTGTTCCGTCATGGTTTTCCACTGAGCCATATCCAGGGTGATATAAGGCCAGAGATCAGACGCACTAGCTCCCATTAAGATCAAAGACTTTTCGAAGCTGCGCTGTTTGAGCTCATACAGTCGGGGGCTGTGATCAGGCGCTGTAGCTACCCCCCAAACCGTATCCGTGGGCAACGCGACAACACTGCCAGAGCAAGCAGCGTCTACATAATTTTGCAAGGAGACGTAGGGCATAGTTGAAAAAGATGCTGTACCAGACCAAAGGTGTCGTGATGGGAATATAAGGGTGCATATCCAGTCCCATGCAACCCCCTCTAAATTAAATCTTGACTCAAAATTTTTAGTTTAGAAGACTCCAACTGGAACGTGCATGGCACTCATGATTTATGGCTGACTGTCAGCAATGCCTGTCGCAGATTCCCTTCATTGTGCTCTAACGCTGTCTGGGCTGTTGCTTTATCCAAATCAGCCCAGTGCATCAGGAGGGCAAGTTTAACTTTGTGATCACTCCGATTCAGGAGGCCATCGGCCTGATCTCGGGATAAATCAGTAAGGGCAGAGATAATTCGTAAGGCCCGATCATGGAGCTTAGTATTAGTGACCGACACATCTACCATGCGATTGCCGTAGACTTTGCCTAGCTTTACCATCACCCCCGTTGACAAAATATTTAGGGCCATCTTTGTGACGGTGCCTGACTTTAGACGCGTGGACCCGGCCAACACTTCTGGCCCCACGGGTAGCCGCAGGTCAATATCGACCTCAATATCGACTTGATCAGCGGGAACACAGGCCATAAAGATGGTAGTCGCCCCCCTCAGGTTTGCCTCTTGGAGTGCACCATGAACATAAGGGGTGGTACCGCCCGCCGTAATCCCGACGACAACATCAAGGGCAGAAATTTGATGGGTCGCCATGGTCGCTGCCCCATCGGCAGGCAGATCCTCCAGTGCTTCTGAACTGCGCAGTAAAGCAGGCGGTCCCCCCGCCAAAATCCCTTGAACTAGCTCGGGAGGGGTGCAAAATGTCGGCGGGCATTCAGCTGCGTCCAAAACCCCTAACCGACCACTGGTTCCTGCTCCCACATAAAACAACCGGCCCCCATTACGTAGTGAGGTTGCTGTGCGATCAATGGCCTTCGCCAGTAAGGGCGCTGCTGTTGCGATCGCATCCACCGTGCGCTGGTCTTCCTGATTAAATACCCGAACCATTTCCAGGGTTGACAGCTGATCTAGATTCTGACTGTTAGGATTAATCTGCTCAGTTAGCAGGTAGCCACGATTGTTGAGGGTATCCGTCATAGCAACTTCTCCAACTGCTGCCGAATCCGATCCAGTTCATTCTGCGACATATCCTGCTCTGATGAGGCAGCTTCAGTAGGCGTTACACGTTCTTCCGGGCGGGTAGCCGGGTCCCAGTCCGTTGCTTCCAAATTTTGCTCCGGGGGCATCACCAATGTGCCAGTTTCGACATGTTTGGCCTCGTAACCGGCTCCGCGACAAAACTCTTCAATTTCTTCTGACTCAAACCCTTCCACACTACAAGGTGGAAAATCCTGCGCCTCCAGCAGTCCACCAAAGCGTGTGGCATCGTCTTCGTCTTCAAACATCAGCACGATGTTGCGATCGCCCACTTTTAGGGAATGAATCCCCTCATTTTCAGTGCGAGCGTTAAACAGAACCACAAAAACACGCATGGCCATTCTCAGGTGTAGAAGGTTTGCTAGCTATCTTATCAGTCTCATAAAGTCGATACGCACTGGTCATTCATCCATCTAAAAATTTGTAGTAGGCCATGAGCGGTGCGCAATCAGTGGTAAAGATGCTGTACTGGGCTTCAAACATATGGCTGAACCAGCCTCTAATTTCCCAAAAAATAAAAAATAAATATTACATCCATTCCATCGGTAACCACCTAGACAGACGATGGAAGCACTAAGCATTTCACTAGGAGTAAGCTCAGCACTTACCGCTATGTCTAACCAATCGGGAAATATTCAACAATCGTCTGGCCTGACTCGGGCCATCGCCAATTTTTTTCACTTTGATGCCCTTGGTACAGATCTACCCACCGAAGTACTGGCTGGGGTAACAACGTTTGTCACCATGGCCTACATTCTTATTGTCAATCCGGCCATTTTATCGGAGGCTGTGTTTCTTGAAGGATCAGGGGATTTGTTTGGGGAACTGGTAATGGCAACCGGGATCTCAGCTGCGATCGCAACCCTAATTATGGGTCTCTATGCCAAACTCCCCTTTGCCCTGGCTCCTGGCATGGGCATCAATGCCTTTTTCGCCTTCACCGTTGTTCTAGGCATGGGAGTAGATTGGCGCGTTGCTTTAGCCGCCGTTTTAATCGAGGGAATTATCTTTATTATTCTGACCCTCACCAATGTGCGTAACAAGATTGTTGCCGCAATTCCCGATGCGGTTAAACATGCAACAACTGCAGGCATTGGTTTATTTATTGCCTATATTGCTCTGAAGAGTGCGGGCATTATCGCACCATCTGAAGCTACCTTTACTACCCTGGGTGACCTCAGGTCGGCTCCGGCAGCCATGACTCTGCTAGGGTTAGGCATTACTGCCTTTTTATTCTCTCGTCGGGTGGCGGGCGCATTATTGTGGGGCATCATCGGCACTGCATTCCTGGCCTGGGTATTTGGTGTTGCCCCCTGGCCAGAAGGTGTTGTTGCCCTACCGGCAGCACCCACACATCTGTTTGGTCAAGCCTTTACCGGTTTAGGTGAGTTGTTTCAACTCAATCTTTTAGAAGTGATCAGCATTGTGTTTGTTTTCTTATTTGTTGATCTGTTCGATACTATCGGCACACTGACCGGTTTAGGTGCCAAAGCGGGCTACATTGATGGTGAGGGTAAGTTTCCTGGCGTTGAAAAAGCCTTTATGGCTGACGCTGTCGGCACCACAGCTGGCTCGATTCTAGGCACATCTACTGTTACCACCTATATTGAATCTGCTTCAGGCATCTCTGAAGGAGGACGTAGTGGCTTTACAGCAGTCATAGCGGCGGTCCTGTTTCTGTTATCTATCCTCTTCATCCCGCTCTTTGCTGGCATTCCTGCTTTCGCCACAGCTCCGGCATTGATTATGGTGGGTGTGCTGATGATGTCCGGTGCCAGACTAATTGATTGGGAAGATCCGGCAGCTGCGATCGCGGCATTCCTCACCATTATCATGATGCCGCTGGCTTACTCCATCGCCGAAGGTCTCGCCATGGGGTTAATTGCCTATCCTGTAGTCAAGGCATTCCAAGGAAAGGCAAGAGAAACAACTATCGGCATGTGGGTTCTAGCCGCAATCTTTATCCTACGCTACATCTTCGTTGCTGGAGGTTAAGAGAAAGCGTGCTCACCTTATACAAGACTTGAAACCATGAAGGAGCCCTTTCCAGTAAGAGGAAAGGGCTCCTTCATGGTGGGTTAATCCCCTAACGCCATAAACCCACCCTATCTTTGTAACCCTCACCACCACTGCCTCTGAAAATATCGCTACAGTGGTAAAAAATAGAGGAATCTGACATGCGCGGTTGGCAGATGGTCATATCCGGAATACTCGCCCTAGCCTGCGGTTTTAGCACCGTAAGCTGCACCACGGCCATTGAAACAACACCCCGTATTACCTTCGAAGGCGACACACCTACCTGGGCAGATTCTGCTAGCTCGGTTATGGGTGAGTTAGAACAGTGGCGCGGCTTAAACTTTAAAGAAAACCTGCAGGTCACCTTTCAACCGCAAGACGATCCGGGCCTTAACGGCTGGTATAACTCTCAAACCAAGCAGCTCGTTGTGACTACCTCAGGTTCTGAAGAGCTGGGGCGTGGTGTCATGCTCCACGAGATGTTTCATGCCCTGCAAGATCAGCATTTTGATCTCTACAGCCTACGCCTTCAAACTCAAGACATCCCCGACTATGGCAAAGCCGTTAGCGCCGTCATAGAAGGCGAAGCCATGCTAGCCGTCAGTGAGCTAATGAACTACGATTTTCTCGCCCATGCTCAGTTGCCTCCTGAAGGCCCGATCAGCGACCAGCTCTTCGAGAATATATTTCTCTATGGTGCAGGCCTAAAATTTGTCCAAGCTGTCCGCGATCAGGGCGGTTGGGCAGCCGTAGATGCTGTTTTTGCCGAGCCACCTCAGGCAACAGCGCTAATTTTGAACCCAGAACGCTATTTAGCTGGAGAACGAACGGTTGAACCTATCGAGATTCCTCTTAATTCAGGAGAAACCCTAACAAGCGAGACCATGCGCGGCGAGTATGCCATTCGCTTAATGCTGGCCAGACAGCCCGAAACACGATCTCTTATGGAAAGTATGGACAACAGCTATGTGACAGATACTCTGGGAGTGATTAACAACAATGGCGATGTCATCCATCGCTGGGTTGTTGAACTGAGTCATTCGAGTGCTACCGAGTCATTGGCGGCGGGCTTTAAAACAGCCTTAGCAGAAGAACTAGCAGAAGAACCTCTAGTAGAGATAGATAACAACTCAATTATTGTTGAATGGTAGTCTGCAGCTAGCCCACAAAAACCTTTCAAACGTCTTTATCGAAGTAGGGGCAATAGAAGAGAAAATCTCCTAGCTATCTGGTGCTCAGCCTCTGGCTGAGCACCCCTTCGGGCTCCAGTCTCTATGGGTGTTTGCCCTATTACAGTGGCAGAGCCACGGTATTTCCCCCCAGACAGAGCCTGGGAGCGAGTAAGGGGATGCTGTCATGGCTACTGACAGTTATGATGATAAAGAGTAAGCTTACGTCTGATTGAGGCAACGCTGATGACGATCTCAACGGTTCCTCCAATCCCCAAAGAAAATCGACTGCTTTTCAAAGGCCTCACCTGGCGAGAATTCAAAGCAGTAGAGCAGCTCCTTGACCAACCAGGTTATCGTCTTTCCTTTCTAGATGGCATATTAGAGATACAGCAAATGCCTGGTGAGCCCCATGAAACTGTCAAAAAGCGAATTGCAGCACTATTAGAACTCTACTTATTGATGGCTGGGTTCGACTTTCAGCCAACTGGTTCTATGACATTAGAAAATGAAGCCGGTAGCGTTAAACGAGAAGCCGACGAATCATACAAACTGACCTCTAACAGCAGACGTCCAGATCTAGTTATTGAAATTGTTTTTTCTAGCGGTGGTATTGATAAACTAGAAGCTTACAAGCGACTCAAAATAGCTGAAGTCTGGTTATGGGAAGATGGAGTGCTAGAGCTTTATCATTTACAAAATAACAGTAATGAAGCCTGCTATGAGAAAATCAATCACAGTGAAGCTGTTTCAGGAATTGATTTAGAGGTATTTTGTCGATGTATTCTTATTGAGAATCATGTCGAGGCGCTCAAAACCTTTCAAGCGTCTTTATCGATGTAGGGACAATGGAAGAGAAAATCTCCTAGCTATCTGGTGCCCGGCCTCTAGCTAAGTAACCCCTCTGGGCTCCAGCTTCCTGCAGTAGTGCAGTGGCAGAGCCACAAACAACAGTATTTTGCTCCAGGCAGAGCCTGGGAGCGAGTTCTGCAGCAAAACTTACAATACTCGATATGCACCGGTCCCTGCATCAAATGCTAGCCCGCGCTCTGCTTTAGCTCCATTAAAGGCACGTTGAAACAGCTCTTTAATTCTCCCATTTTGCAAAGCGCTGTCGTCCGTAAAGTAATTATGGTGGGCCATCACATTAGCCGCATCGGTAAAGTCCAAATAGGCAGCATTTTGAGCCGTCAAATTCTTGGACCAATGGCCTAACCTTGCCTTTTGTTCATCGCCAGCCAGGGCCTTGGATGCTAGCAAAGCTGCATCATCTTCATTGATGGTGATAAACAGTCTGTTACGAAATCGAACTCGATCAACCCAGCTGGCATGGCCTTCATTATTGACATCTGCTGCCAGCATAACAATGTTGTCAAACAACAGAGTTTCTCCTTGGTAAATTGACGATGATAACAGCCGCTTAAAGAGATAGTTGCCCATACTATGCATCGCCAGGCTAAACTTACGCTTGCAGGCTTGCTCGGCATACTTTATAAAGTAGTCCGCTAACTTCTCAAAGCATCGATCTAAAGCACCAATGGATAAAGAAGCATCACGCTTATCATCTTGATAGCTGGTCAAACCTTCGACAGTGCCACCCCCGTTTGATGGCCATGTGAATAGAATGACCTCAAGGTTATATAGCTGTTCTATTTTGTAAGCACTCTCCAGGGCATCATTAAAGTCTGTATTAAACCCATGAACAAAAAAGAGCGCATTGGTTTGTCTTTGTCCCATGCGCTGCTGCGCTTGCAGAAATGCGGCTTCACTAGCCCACATTTCTTGTCCGTTAAATGTAGTGCGATCGTCTAGGATATTAACCTGCCATCGAGCACCAACCTTTTGTGCCTCCGCTAATCTCAGTTCATTGGGACCTTTCTGGTTAAACATTGGTCCAAATCGTTCTTCTGGTTGTGCGTCTGGCTGCAGATTTCGATTGGTTACTACATACATTAGGCAATCTCCCGAATGCTGAGGCTGATTCTATGCAGGTGGATCTCCACAAGCATCACACTGTTCTCCGGACGTGCCATTAGAGCGTAATAATCTGTATCCTGACAAAAAAACTGAAATTACGGGATGGTGGCGGGAAAAATGAGGGTAGTCTCTAATTTGGTCTAACTATAATAAGGACAGATATCAGTCACAATCACTGCCAACAAGTTTGACCAGTATCCTTGATGGGGATACTGGCCTTTGGTCAAAGTGTATTACGGTGATGCGGTAGAGTATTAACCGACCTTACAGATGCTGTCTCGTAGTGCGGCCAAGTCTGTGTAGCGATCGGCTAAATCAATTAACGTATCGCTGGTCATGGACTGTAAGCTTACTAGCTCTACCCTGACGCCTTGATAGCTGAGGGCGTCTACGGCATAGGTCAACTGTCCATCACCGCTGAGTAGCGTGATGGTATCGCAATGATCGGCCAGACGTAGCATATCCACTGCGATCTCCACATGTAGATTGGCTCGCCTTGTACCATCGGCAACTTGTGCTAGATCTTTGCTGATGACGCGATAGCCATTGCGATTGAGCCACAGCAAAAATCCTCGCTGTTTTTCATTTTTTGGATCGAAGCCTGTGTAAAAGTATGAGCGTAGTAGCTGCCGACCGCCAACTAGGGTCTTGAGCAGACGAACGTAGTCTACTTCAATCCCAAGGTAGGAGGCAGAATAAAATAAGTTTGCTCCATCAATCAAGACCGCCATGCGATCGCAACTATCGGGCACAGCATGTTCCGTATAGGGAGTAAATAATGTCCCTTCCATTGGTGACAGTCTGAGATCTCCTCCCGACATATGACCGTTAGAGCCATTAGACGATTGAGCAGGCCCGTTGTGTTCAATATTTTTTGCCATAAAAACGATCGCGGCTGGACTTCTGCACAGGGCAGACGAGTAGTTTGTCAGAACTTAACTTTTAGCTAGGTGCTATCACCCACCCTTTCAAGCTGAGGTTGAATGCACCACTAGTATTATCGAGGATAATATGGATTTTAATTATTTCTTAAGATTTTATAGATTAACCTGAACAGGCCTCAAATTCCGTTTACTGCCAAGGAGCCCTCCTGTTGAAACCATGCAACGATTTACTCAGCTCTTTCAGGCTGTGGATAGTACCACCTCCACCAATGAAAAGGTAACAGCTCTACAACGATACTTTCATGAGGAGACGGCTGCCAACTCAGTTTGGGCGCTATATCTGTTTCTGGGAAAAACCCGTAAACGCCTGATCACATCACGGATATTGCGGGACATTTTTTTGCAAGTTTCCGATATTCCTGAGTGGCTGTTTGAGGCCAGCTATGCCCATGTGGGTGATTCGGCGGAGACCATTGCCCTATTGCTAAGGGATACACCGCTGCCCAACCCTTGTAAAGATTTTCAGGATCAGCCCCTACACATTTGGCTAGAAACCTTGATTCCCCAGGTGAAAACCTATAGTGACGAGGAACAACAAGCATTGATCGTATCCTGGTGGGCCAGCCTGGAGGGATATGAAGTCTTTGTGCTCAACAAAATTTTGACCGGTGCGTTTCGAGTGGGGGTATCCACAAAGCTGGTGGTCAAAGCCCTGGCGGCTGAGTACGATATCCCTGTCGATGTGGTGACCCATCGGCTCATGGGGGACTTCACACCCTCCGTCGAGTTTTATCAACAGCTCATCCAGACCGATACAACCCAGGCTGCACCCAGTCGTCCCTATCCATTCTTTTTGGCCTCTCCCATTGATGTGGATAAATTTTCGCAAGCAACCATGGCTAATTGGCAAGCTGAATGGAAATGGGATGGCATTCGGGCTCAAATGATCCATCGGGCTCAGCAGCACTTTATTTGGTCGCGGGGGGAAGATTTGATTACCCATCAGTTTCCCGAGTTTGCAGAACCACTGCTGCAGCTGCCTGAGGGTACCGTACTCGATGGTGAAATTGTTTGCTGGGATGGTCACCAACCTTTGCACTTTAACCATTTGCAAAAGCGTCTGGGTCGTAAGCGTGTGGGGCCAAAACTCATGGCGGCAAATCCCGTGCATTTTCTGGCCTATGATCTTTTGGAACACCAGGGAGAAGATATCCGTGAGCGTCCCCTCCGCCAGCGTCGCCAGCTACTAATGGAGTTGCTTGATGCCAGCGAGGCAGGCTATATCAGCTATTCTCAACCCCTCACGTTTAAGACCTTTGAGCAACTGCAAGCATTGAGAAACCAATCCCGTGAGCATCAGGCGGAAGGGTTAATGCTAAAAGCGTTAGAAAGCCCCTATCTGGTAGGACGTAAGCGGGGGTTCTGGTGGAAATATAAGGTCGACCCCATGACCCTGGATGCGGTTTTAATCTACGCCCAGGCCGGCAGTGGCAAACGGGCTAATCTCTTCACAGACTATACATTTGCGCTCTGGCGCGGCGAACAACTAGTCCCCTTTGCGAAAGCCTACTCAGGATTGGATAACCAAGAAATTGCTACCCTGGATAAGTGGATTCGCCGCCATACCCGTGAGCGTTTTGGCCCCGTCAGATCCGTTGAACCCACCCATGTGTTTGAAATTGGGTTTGAAGGGATTGCCCAGTCCAATCGTCACAAGTCGGGGATTTCCGTGCGCTTCCCTCGGATTTTACGCTGGCGGCACGATAAATCGATTACAGAAGCAGACTCTTTGGATGCGGCCTTGGCACTGCTCAAAGCGAACATCCATACGCCTTTGACCGCAGACGAATCGCCTAAATGAAGCAGTCCTTGGGCTTTTTAATGCTCTCTTTTAGAGGGGAATCTGTAGCGTTGTAACAGCTATCTTTAAACTCATAACAGCTTTCCGCTAGGATGCCCATAAGCAGTTAGGACACATTAAGGCAGAGCTGAAGTCACCGACAACTCATTGCAGAAACAATTCATCTTAGATAGAGCTGCCTACCCACGCAGATCAAAATCCATTTTTACGGCATTGACAGCTATGAGCAATTCCTATGACAACCCAGTCAATTCTGCAGACCGTAACCATCCATCGGATACTGCTCAAATCGAGGAGATTTTAGAGAAAAATGAAGTCACTCAGCTGGTTGATCAGCTGATCAAGGCAAAGCGCATTACCTACACTCAATATCAATCATTATCCAAGCTGGTGTTGGCTGATGGCACCGTTGATGAACAAGAGCGTCGCCAAATCAATCGGCTGTTTGATGCAATTCAAGCAGGTGCGATTCGTATTGTCGAGTGATGTTGGCTTTGGATGATAAATATCTGCGATAGCAAAGACCCATGGTGCTGGAATCGTAGATCGGTGTTGGATGCGATCGCTAGCCAAAAATAACGGTATCCGAGTCTTGTTGAAAGATATGCTCGTAGTTAAACTGCAGCGCATTTTGATGACGCATGACGATTGACCCAAGCTGACTAATTTGCTTCGGAGAAAAGCTAGCCATAATCAGGGCTCTAGTCTGGCTGATCTTTAGCTGAGGAACACGAATAAAGTAATCACGGCGGGCAAAAAAGCGATGCTCATCTTTAGGAACAATTACGCCGTTGAGACGATGGGCCTGCTGCACCGGGCGAATGTAGAGATTGAAAAAGTCTTCCTGATGGGGCTGTAAGGTATAGAACCGCTCATGTTGCTGCCAGCTCATCCCAAACAGTAATATCAGCAGCTCAAACCCAAGAATATACATAATCGCACGGCTATGTTCCTGGCCATCCATCATTAACCGAATAGCCGATTCCAAATATGCTTTATCGCGATGCTGACGCGCCTGGGCCGCATGCAGATAGTACTGACGAATGTAGCGCCGCAGAACTTTCTCCGTCAGCTGGGTTTTAATGTGAAAACGGCGGAGATGATGATAAATTCGCTGCTGTGTATCCTGGTCGTGGATAATGCGCGAAATTACACCGTCAGCAGTGTACTCATCTAAAAAGCGTACCTGTTCCTCTAGGGAAGTGGCACACATCACATGGCAGAGAGACAGTACATAGCGACGCTGTACCCAGGGTAAACCTAACAACCACTGTTGGGCTTCTGAGGGGAGCGCTGCAATTACCTGTTGTTTATTTTTTTGTTCTGGGGAGTCATTAATCGCAGACATGCGACCTGTGATTTACCGGTTTTCATCGCAAAGCGCACTGAATTTTCAGGAAATCTGGCCTGAATAACTATGTTCAGGGCTACAGATAATTAAGCAGACGATCAGGAAGGTTTGGTGTTCCTGATCACGGCCAAATTGAGACCTGTGAGCTAATTACACAAAAGCTGATGGTCTCCCTAGCGATCGCTATAGCGTTCTTCAGCCCAAGGTTCACCGCGTCTGTGATAGCCATTACGTTCCCAAAAGCCGAGCACAGGTTCGGCAAAAAATTCCAATCCGCTGAGCCACTTCGCACTTTTCCAGGCATAGAGATGGGGGACTACCAAGCGTAGAGGTCCGCCATGGTCTGCAGGTAATGGCTGACCTTCTAAGGTATGGGCTAGGAAGTTTTCAGGGCGAGCAAAATCTTCCATGGCTAAATTTGTGGTGTAGCTACCGTAGCAATGGGCCATCACATGGGCGGCCTGAGCATCGACATCAACCGTAGCGAGTAGATCAGTAATCTTGACGCCAGTCCAGGTCACGTCTAGCTTGGACCAGGTGGTGACACAGTGAAAATCCGCTGTGAACTGATGCTGGGGCAGTGCCATCAAATCATCCCAGCTCAAGGTTTTAGCGGTTACCAACCCTGATAGCTGCAGTTGCCAGTCTGCCTGGGTCACCTCTGGGGTGGGACCATAGGTTAAGACGGGAAACCCTTTGGCTAAATGCTGTCCGGGAGGTACACGATCAGCCAGGTCAGAACTCGGTTTTTCAAAGAACTTCATAGGGTTAATTGCCTGAGGACTTTAGCTAGCAGCAAGCGGATCTTCTCCAGTGGAGAGTTGCTAGCTAACTTTATTGTATGGCTGGATGGCCGGCTTAGATTTCGGCATTTGTTAGAGCGTGAATGTGGGATTACTGGCCAACCTGGCCACTGCCACAACCTGTTCTCTGGCAGAAGATTTTTTGGGCTAGATCTAAAATGGAACTAGAGGTGTTTTCCCTAAATTGTGTAACCCACATCGAGGCCACTATGAGACGACAGCAATGGCTGAGGCTAGGAATTATAGGGACGCTGTGTGCGATCGCATTGCCCCTGGCAGTTCCCCCGCTGGCCCAGGCTGGCCAAATTATTATCCGCACCTACCCCCACGGACATCATCGCTATCCCATCTATGAGCGCCGTCGCCCTGTAAGAGAACAGGTAACCGTGGAGTTTATTGCCCTCGGTGACGAGTGGGCTAATGTGTACGTTGACGGTCGCCGCATCATGTCGGCCCATAATACCAATCGCCGTAAACGGTTTACCTTTCGAGAAGGTGCCTACGAGTTGAAAATTACTGGTATCGATTATTTTGATATTTGGGCAGAAGGGTATTTGGATGTGGGTCGTGATGACACCAATATCATTGTCGTTAGATTTTCAGAGCGAGGCGTCAGAGTTTCAGGCGACCCTTATGCCTGGATTCCCCTAGAGACCGGGCGACGGTCCTCAAGACGGTAGGGGTATATCAGACAAACATGTTAAAAAATTAAGGTTTCAGACAGTAGACAGTGATAGTTCGCTACTGGGCTGGAATCAGCTTGAGGATAGGTCTCAATCAACGATCAGGCCATCAGCCTGGTGTGGCCAATATCTGCTAGAGAAAAGTTCAAAAACTACACCTGAATCTTTCCGGAATCTGACATTAGGTGGATGATGGTACCTGGTATCACAGCAAAGGTCAGATCATGCCAAGGAGTATCTATCAACTAAATCAGGGTTACCATGACATCAAAAACATGGCTAAAGCTAGGGCTAGCAATACTTATTAGTAGTGGAGTTGCGCCTGCTTTAATTAATCACTTTGCTTACCCGGCAACAGCGGAAACTATCATCAACTATCCTTCAAACTCAAGCACTCAAGACCCGGACCACGAGGAAGAACACCACGATCGAGTTGACCGCAAAGTTACCCTGGAAATTGTTGCTCGGGGTGACGAATGGGCTGACGTCTATATTGACAACCGTCGCTTATTTTCGCCTCGTAGCCTGACTCGCCGGAGAACTTTTCAGTTGGAAACCGGAACCTACAACATCCGGGTGCATAGTGCTAGTAATTTCTTTGATCACTGGGTCGATGGCTATCTAGAAATTAGCGATGCTAAAGAAGCTTCCAGTACTGTTGTCTTCAGCTTTTCAGAAACTGGGCAGGTGCGCGTATCTGGGCGGTATCATACCTGGAGATCCACCTTAGACCCAGACTAAAAACTTTAGTGACAACCAATCCCTACGGATGGCTGACAAAATCGCTGCAGACATTGCGGCGAGCCAACTGGCACCGTCAGGTTCAGACGATTGACGGTAAAGGCGGCGCTACCATCAGCGTTGATGGTCGTGTGTGTCGCAACTTTGCTAGCAACAATTATTTGGGACTGGCGGGCGATCCACGATTGGCAGCAGCGGCAACGGCTGCGATCGCAACCTATGGTACCGGTAGCACGGGCTCTCGGCTCCTCAGCGGTCATCGCCCCATCCACCGCAAGCTAGAACAGGCCATTGCCCAACTCAAAGGCACAGAGGATGCCATTGTTTTTAGCTCTGGATATTTAGCCAACTTAGGTACCCTGGCAGCGCTGGTGGATCATCGCGATCTAATCGTGGCCGACCAGTACAATCACTCCAGCTTACAAATGGGTGCTCGCCTCAGTGGAGCCACTGTTGTCATATACGACCACAACAATTTAGACCAGCTGCAGCACCATCTGGCAGAACAACGCTCTCAGTATCGTCGCTGCATGATTGTTACCGACAGCGTCTTTAGTATGGATGGCGACCTGTGTCCGCTACCAGAGATTTTGGCCATTGCTAACCAGTGGGACGCCATGGTGATGGTGGATGAGGCCCACGGCACCGGCGTTCTCGGTGAAACTGGCGGTGGGGCGGTGGAATACTTGGGCTGTCGCCAGCAGACCATGGTGCAAGCAGGTACTCTGAGTAAGGCCCTGGGTAGCCTGGGTGGCTATGTTACTGGCTCAGCCGAGCTGATCGACTTTTTACGCAACCGCACCGCCACCTGGATTTATACCACAGGTCTCTCCCCTGCTGATGCTGCCGCCGCGAAAGCTGCGATCGCGATTCTTTCCGAAGAACCCGAGCGACTGACCCAGCTCAACAAAAATGCTACCTATCTGAGGCAGCGTCTGGACAAGTTGCCCAATATTCACCTGCTGCCCTCTGAGTCTCCCATTGTCTGTATCCAAGTCAAAGATGCCGCCACCGTGCTTGCCCTGGGGCAACATCTCAAGCAGCAAGGGATTTTTGCCTCAGCAGTCCGCCCACCAACGGTGCCCACCAGTCGTCTACGGATGACGGTCATGGCCACCCACACCCAGGAAGATATTGAGCGGCTGGTGATGGCAATTGCGTCGTTTACTCCAAATCCTCTGGCATTACCCACTTCCTAGGTTCCGTTGCCCGAGCCATAATCTTCTTACGTACGGCCTCTTCGGCAATTTCTAACATTTTGTCGAGGGACGTGTTTTCAATAAACGTAGATGCCTGCTGAATGTAGGCTTCATTGGGACAGGCATCACCTTTAATGCAGCCATTGACGCATTCAACGGCACAATTCACGCTAGTGTTCTCGGTCGTCATGGGATTATTTTAAATAGCTCTTCTCTTCATACAAAATTCTAGATAACTTTGCCCATGATTTCACAGTCCGATGCACTCCATGATCTGTCCCCTGGTGAAAATCATCGCACTCTGATGCGTCGCTGTCTGGAGCTGGCAGCCAAAGGTGCAGGCCGGACAGCGCCTAACCCCATGGTGGGAGCGGTTGTTGTCAAGGGTGGCAAAATTGTTGGTGAGGGGTTTCATCCCCAGGCTGGTCAGCCCCATGCTGAGGTGTTTGCGCTGCAAGCCGCCGGGGATGCTGCCCAGGGAGCCACACTCTATGTGAATTTAGAACCCTGCAACCATACGGGACGTACTCCTCCCTGCACCGAGGCTGTTTTGCAAGCAGGCATTGCTACGGTGGTGATTGGGATGACAGACCCTAACCCCAAGGCCAGCGGTGGCATCGAACGGTTACGCTCGGCTGGAGTCGAGGTGATTGCTAATGTAGAAACAGCGGCCTGTGAGCGCCTCAATGAAGCGTTCATCCATCGGATTCGCCATCGTCAACCCTTTAGCATTTTGAAATATGCCATGACCTTAGATGGCAAAATCGCCACGGATACTGGCCATAGTGCCTGGGTTACTAGTCCAGAATCACGACGGCGGGTGCATCAGCTCCGGGGACAGTGTGATGCAGTCATTGTGGGAGGTAATACAGTCCGTCAGGATAATCCTCGGTTGACTAGTCACGGGGTGTGCGATCGCAATCCCCTACGAGTTGTCATGAGCCGACATTTAGAGCTGCCAGCCACAGCCCACCTCTGGCAAACCGACATCGCCCCTACCTTAGTTTTTACCGAAGTCGACCAGCCACAGGCCCAAACCCTATTGCCAAAGCAGGTGGAGGTCATTTCTGTCAACGCGCTGACCCCCGCCATCGTATTAGACCAGCTGTACGAACGTGGTCTGTCTACAGTGCTATGGGAGTGTGGCGGCACCCTCAGCGCCGTGGCCCTGGGCCAGGGTGTGATTCAAAAGCTATGGGCCTTTATTGCCCCCAAACTGATTGGTGGTCAACAAGCACCTACTCCCATCGGTGACATGGGCTTAAAAAATATGTCCGACGCCCTGAGCTTGCACGACACCGTCCTCGATAAGGTTGGACCAGACTGGCTGATCCAGGGATATTTGCCAGCTGCATAAACCCAGAGCGGTTATGCCACTGTGGTCAGCAAAACTCAGGGCAGAAACACTCAGCTATCCACCAGACCGGCTTCTTCAGCGGCAAAGCTATTGTCTAACTGATAGCGACGCATGAGTAAATTCAGCGCTCGCATAAACTCATCACGGTTACGCAGTACATCAAAGCGCTGAACTACCTGCCCTTGATCAAGAAAAAGCAGTGTAGGTAAGGTTTGCAGTCGATAAAGGTTTGCCAACTTTAGATTTTCATCAGCATTGACGTTAAAGACATTTACCTGTCCCGACCAGTCTTGCTGAAATCGACTAAGCATAGGTGTTACCCGACGACATAACCCGCACCAGGGAGCCCAAAAATGCACGAGAACCGGCACAGGAGAAGCTAGCACAACGCTTTCGAAATTATCTTCAGAAATTGTCATTGACACTTAATTATTGTCAGTATTGATAAAAGTCTTTTAGTACTTTCAATCTTATTAAGGAAAGCCGAATACCGAAAGGGCATCTTGTTGCTATTGTGAACCTTTCCTCACAAAAAAGACAGCTTATCAACAAGAAAAATTTTGCAGATGTCAGTTACTACTCATCTACGGACAGGAAATAACGCTCAGAATTGGCCCCAACCCTGAAAACCCTTCTACAGATAGAGTTATTGGACCACTAATGGTCATTTTTGTACAGAGCTTGTTTATGAGTAAATCTTAAGAAAATCTAAAAAACATCGATTATTGCTAGAAATTTACGTTGATGTTTCATGCCCAAAATCCACCGACGATTTTGTTGTCATCGTTGTGTAAAAGCTAGCGCAAGTGCCGTTCACAAAATCACCAACCGATTACACTCCGTTTTGCATGTCCTGTTCAATGGCGTCCAGGGTTTTGACAACTAGACGTTTTGCCTCTAGTTTCCATCCCCACGATTGAATACCAAAGGCAAGATAAAAACCAATGCCCGTAGCCATGAAGTCTAAGGGCTGCTGCATAGATACTCCCAGTAATAGGCCCAAACCGCCAATGCCCCAAAAGGGTAGTGCTACCATCTGCCGGTCACGTTCGACAATTTTGGCAAAAATATTTTTAGGTATATCCGCCAGTAGCTGTTCTCTTACCGCTTTTTGCTGTGGATAGGGTACGGTCAGCCCCACCTTGGGCCGCAGCTTTTCGATTTTTCGCGCTTCTGTGCTGTACTGAGTAAGCTCGTCCTCGGCCATGGTAATGAGCTTTTCGATGGAATCCATAAAAACGCTGAATTAACTGTAGAGCATACTTTTGAAGAACTGGGTAGAGTCTGCAAAACTGGCAAAAGTATGTTTGATTGTGCAATATTAACGTTTACTTAAGCATTATTAACTTAAGTCAGTAGTGTAACTCTCTGCAATGAGCTGGAGCGCTTCACAGTCTATGGTTTCTGCTATCCCAGCATCTGATCAAAGTTTTTTGCCTCGTTTCTATCGACTATCCATTGTGGGCATGTTTTCCAACATGATGGTGCCGCTAGCGGGGTTGTGTGATACGGCATTTTTAGGGCATTTGTCCGATATTCACTACCTGGCCGGGGTGATCTTGGGCAGCATTTTATTTGACTATCTCTATCGAATTCTCAAGTTTTTGCGCAACAGTACTAATGCTCTGACCGCCCAGGCTGTGGGAAAAGATGATGCTGTTGATGTCTTGGTGGCTGTTTTACGCTGTGGGGTGGTAGCCCTTGCGATCGCAATCATCATCTTGTTGCTGCAATACCCCATTCACCAGCTCGGCTTCACTATTCTGGCTGGAGCCCCTGAAACCGAGCAGGCTGGTCTGGCTTACTTTAATGCCCGTATTTGGGGTGCCCCGGCAGTATTGCTCAACTTTGTGCTGATTGGCTGGTTTTTAGGGCGGGAAAAAAATGGCATTGTGTTTCTAATTTCTCTGATGGCCAATGGCTCTAATGTGCTGCTGGACTATTTGATGATCAACCGCTGGGGCTGGGAGAGTGCAGGCGCTGGCTTAGCCACCGCCCTTAGCCAATATTTGGGACTGCTGGTGGGGATTGTTGCAATTGCGCTAACCATCGACTGGGCCTGCATGGGTAAAGCTATGGCCCAGGTGCTCGATCGTCAGGCTTTGGGGTCCACCCTCATTCTCAAAGGCAATATCCTGGTCAGATTTCTAGCGTTGATTTCCGCCTATTCCATCTTTACCAACCTCAGCGCCACCTTTGGCACCGTCTCCCTGGCGGAAAATGGATTACTACTGCAGATTGCACTGCTCAGCCAGTTTACGGTACAGGGGGTAGGAATGACGGCACAGACCTTAATAGGCAACTTTAAAGGGCAAGGGCGCATAGAAGACTGTTTACCTGTGCTAAAAACTGCTATCGTCACCAGCCTGGTAATTGCCCTGGGGTTTGCCCTAGCCGCCGTGGTCTTTCCGGAGACCGTATTTACCCTGCTCACTAGCCATATGGAGGTGAGTCAGGCCATGGGCAGCTATGCCGCCTGGCTAGTACCCCTGCTTAGCATTACATCCGTGGCCTTTATGCTGGAGGGCTACTTTATCGGTCTTAAGGAAGGAGCCGTGCTCCGTAATGGTGCTCTCCTCAGCTTTGGCATCGGGTTTATGCCCCTGGCGGTGTTGGCGATGTATCTGCACAACAGCTATCTGCTATGGACAGCACTAACCGCTTACATGACAGTACTCATGCTGTTTTTGGTCTATAAACTCGTTAAGATGCCACTAGTCGGGTCCACCGCGATATCTTCATAAAAACGGAGAAGACGGAGAGCAATCCATGACATGGCAAAACCCTTGGTTCGTGGCAACTGTTATCAATGCTGTTCTCGTCGCCATAGCATTTGTTAGCCCCAAAAAGCTCCTGACTCCCATGGGCTATCTCCACGCCTGGGTTTTGGGCGTTATCCTGTGGGGCTGTTTAGGCTGGCAGGCTTATTTTGTGACCCTGGTCTATTTTGCAGCGGGCTCTGCTGTGACCAAAGTTGGCTTTGCCCAAAAAGCAGCGGCAGGTATTGCCGAAGATCGTGGGGGGGTACGAGGCCCAGGCAATGTGTGGGGTTCAGCCCTAACAGCAGCCCTATGCGCCCTTTTGGTGTGGCTGACAGGGCTCACATCGGCAACGTTAGCCGGGTTATCCAGCACTCAGGTGGTCCAATTGCTGATCATTGGCTTTGTTGCCAGTCTGAGTACCAAGCTCTCGGACACCTCTGCCACTGAAATTGGTAAGGCCTATGGTCAGCGCACGTTTTTAATCACCACACTACAGCCGGTGCCTCGGGGCACTGAGGGAGCGGTCAGTCTGGAGGGGACTCTGGCGGGAGTGGTGGGGTCGCTGCTCCTGGCGGTGGCAGCTTGGGCAGTGGGGTTTATTCCCGCCATTGGCATTGTTATTTGTGCGATCGCAGCCTTTGTAGCCACGACCGTGGAAAGCCTGATTGGGGCCACCATCGAAGACAAGCTACCCGGTCTCACCCACGATGTGGTGAATATTATTAATACGCTGATTGGGGCCGTAGTTGCGATCGCGTTAGCCGCCGTGCCTGTTTTATCTGCCTAGGCTCAGGATTGTTTGTAAATCAGAACAAATAGATGTTGTAGATGATCGAGATTGGGGTAAAGTCCTAAAAACATTCTTATCACCCTAGGGAGTCTAGCGGTGTCCATCGCCCCTAAGCTCACACATCAAAACTTCGAAAACCGTTGGTGGCAGCTTATTCTGGCCCACTAGTTTTCTAGTTGGAGTGGTGAAAGCATAATTACTCAAAGATTTACTAAACTATCCCATGCTCTCCGAGGCTGAGCTGCCTAACTCACTGATTAGCACAACTGCCGCCCTGGCCAGCATTGCCCAACAATTTGTTGGCTATGGTACTGTGCAAACTATTCGTCCCCTGGGTAATGGCAACATTAACGACACCTACCTGGTCGATGCCGGGCAAACATTTGTTCTACAGCGCATCAATACCGAGGTGTTTCCCCAGCCACACCAGGTGATGGACAACCTTTGTCAGTTTATCAGCCACGCCCATCAACGCTTGGGTAAGGCTTCTCTAGCTCGTCGTTGGGAAGTCCCGACGGTGCTCAAAACCGACGACAATCAACACCACTGGATCGATCAGCAAGGCAACGTTTGGCGGGGGCTCAGCTTTGTTCAAGACACCACTACCTTTAACACCATCCAAAACCAGCAGCATGCCACTGAGATTGGCTATGGGCTTGGCTATTTTCACAGCTTGCTTAGTGATTTACCCTGCACTCAATTAGCAGATACGCTCCCAGGGTTTCACATCACCCCCAATTATTTGGAGCAATATGATGCGATTTTGCCCCAGGCTCAAGTGCGATCGCCCGAAGAAAATCATTGCTGCCAGCTGATTGCCGATCATCGTAGAAAACTCTCAATCCTGGAAGACGCTAAAGCTGAGGGGCATCTCCCCCTGCGCTCTATCCATGGTGATCCAAAGATTAACAACATTCTGATTGATACAGCAACGGGGCAGGCCGTGAGCTTGATCGATCTGGATACGGTCAAGCCAGGTCTTGTCCATTACGACATTGGTGATTGTTTACGCTCTAGCTGTAATTCCCTGGGAGAAGAAACCCGGCAGTGGCAGGCGGTGACGTTTGATGTGGAGCTGTGCGCTGTTGTACTAGAGGGATATCTTGCTAGTGCTCACATATTCCTTGACGCGGTGGAATATGACTATATTTATGACGCCATTTGGCTCATCACCTTTGAGCTGGGGCTAAGGTTTTTTAGCGATCACCTATCGGGGGATATTTACTTTAAGACACAGCGGCCCAATCATAACCTAGAGCGAGCCCTGGTTCAATTTCAGCTGGCTGAGAGCATTCGCACTCAAAAACAGGCTATTCAAACCGTAATTGATCAATTAAAAGCTCATTAATGTACTGACGCTGGATAGGTAGCCTAGAACTATTGAGTATGTACTGAGTTCTGAAAATAACCCCGTGAGCCATCGCCATACCAGCCTTACAGTCATTGGGGGCAATAGCAACTGCCTATTTAGAGACTTTGCACTCAGTACTTGTTCCCCTAGGAGATGTCTATGGCTGTACCATTTTTGCTGAAACCCTTTGAACCGATCTCTGATTTGGCAATTTCTGGTCGGGTGGTGCGATCGCAATCGGCCCTGACCGTAGAATACACACTTACTGGCGCGGTTGACGAGCTTGAAGTCCCCCCTGCCACTAGCGCAACCCCTAGTCGTCGCGATCAGCTCTGGCAGGACACCTGTTTTGAAGTTTTTATTGGTATCCCCGATTCAACTCGCTATTGGGAAGTCAACGCAGCTCCCAATGGGGATTGGAACGTCTATCGTTTTGATGACTATCGCCAAGCTATGGTAGCTGAATCCGCCTGTCAGCACGTATCCAGTACCTGGCAATCCATCACCAAGGGATACTATTTAACCCTGGAGCTGTCGACAGGTGGGTGGCTAGCCGTCGACCAGCCCCTGGAACTCGGCATTAGTACTGTCCTCAAAGCCAACAGTATCTCTTACTGGGCACTTGAACATACCGGCACAGAACCCGACTTTCACCGCCGAGATAGTTTTAGTCTAGTTGTTTAAATGGTTCAGGAGCCTGGCTCAAGTACACTACCTGAGTTGGATACGCAAACTCAATTCCTACTTGATCAAATTGTGCTTTAATCGCCAGATTGATCTGTTGTTGCACATCGCGATAGACCATATAGTCATTGGTCTCTACAAAGTAAACAACTTCATAATTGAGCCCAAAGTCACCAAAACCAGCAAAATGAGCCCGATCAAAGGCTACTTGAGGAAGCCCTTTGATAATATGGCTAACGATGATGGGAATTTGCTCTAGTTTATCGATATTAGTCCCATAGGTAACCCCCAGATAAAAGGCAATTCGCCGCTGAGCCATACGCTGAAAATTTTGAATACGCGAACCGATGAGATCGGTATTTGCCAGAATCAGTTGTTCACCATCGAGACTCTGAAGTCGGGTTGTTTTAATCCCTATTTGTTCGACCGTGCCCGCTAGCTGGTCAACAACAATAAAATCACCAATCTCAAATGGACGATCTAACAAGATTGAAAAATAGCTAAACAGATCTTGTAAGATGCCCTGGGAGGCCAAGGCAATGGCAACACCACCAATTCCTAACCCGGTAACGACTGCAGAAATATCAAATCCCAGGTTATCGAGCACAAAGACAATCCCAATTGCCCAGAGGACAACCCGTACAGCTGGAATTAATGCATTGAGGCTTTGGCGTAGATTGGGCTGAGCGCGGTGAATAAACCCATAGATACGCAAACCATATTCAGCCACTGAATCCACCAGTTGCAGCAGCAGCAAGGTGGCGATAATCACGCCAATGCCTTCCAGCAGTTGCGAGACCATGTCAGACAGCTGCAAGTTTTGGATGCTAACATAGCACACCCCCAAATAGAGCAGCCATAGAGCCGGTTGCTCAACCAGACGAATCAGCTGGTCGTCCAGGGTTGTGGTCGTGCGCTTGGCCCAGCGTTTAAGACGACCGAGAATCAGTCTTTTCAGCAGGTTTGCGATCACAAACCCCACACCAATATTAAGCAGTGCAACACCATACGCTTTGACCGGATTACCTAAAAAGGACTGCTGCAAAATGTCAGACACCATGGGGCCTACGTCATCACCATGTTTAGCGTAACAGGACAGACGATACACTATAAATCGCCAACATCAGTCAACTTAAAACCATTGTGGATTCTGTAAACATCCGTCGCGCCCAACCCAGTGATGCCAAAGACATTGCATACTTTAATCGAGCAATGGCTCAAGAAACGGAGAATAAAGACCTCATGCCCGATGTCATTTTAGCGGGGGTCAACACCTTACTAAACAATCCCGCCTATGGCTTTTACATTGTCGCAGAAGTAAACATGAAGGTAGTCGCCTGCTTGATGATCACAACGGAGTGGAGTGATTGGCGTAATGGCCTCTTCTGGTGGATTCAGAGCGTATTTGTATTGCCCGACTATCGTCGTCGCGGCATTTACCGTCAGATGTACTTGTTTATCAAAGAGCTTGCCACCAATGAGGCCAATGTCTGTGGCTTTCGCCTCTATGTCGAACAGGATAATACACGGGCACAAGAGACATACATCGCTCTTGGCATGCAACAGAATCCTTATTGCCTGTTTGAGGAGTTAAAAGCCAATGTCGATTACTATCGAAAAGCACTGTAAAACAACGAGAAACAGTTATAGAAAGTCAAAGCCACATAAAAATCCCGGTAACAGTTATCATTACCTGTTACCGGAACTATAGGAGTTACTACCCTACGGGCATCTCTACACCAAAGCAGTGACTAGTACCCGATGGCAGAAATTTGCAGCTATTTCATCTACCCATCCACCCATCGACTCATCCACTCATCCACATTGGATCGTGGGCAAACTTACGCCACAGAGTACTAGTGTACAAGCAGCCAGAAGCCACAAATAGCCAAGAATATGATCACGAGAATGATGAGTAAATAGTTAGGCTGCTTAGGAGGCGCTTCTGAAATGGTCACCTTAGCTACCTTACATTTACCCAGCTTGTATCCTTCACCAGGCTGCAGCTTAACAATGACAGTCTCATCTCCTTCACAAGCAACCTTATCCGCCAGAGGAGTCACATCAATGCAAACTTCTTTCTGTCCCTCTGGAATGGTTGCACTGCGACCAATGGACTTATAATCTTTACCTTCTTGCGCAGTCCCGCGCACATCATAAGTAATGACGGTATCCTGAGTCACGGGTTCTGCCGCACAAATTACAAACTTACCGCCATCAAGACACACTTCACCTGCGTAGGGTTCGACTGCTTTTGGATCAGGTGATTTGATGCAGACTACCGGAGCGGGTTTTAACAGCAGTGACGTTTCAATCTGGAAGTGGGATTTCGTAGTATGACGCTCCGCGAAAAACAGATCAAAGGAATAGGTTTTCCCTTTTTCTAAGACCAGTGTTTCACCTGAGTCTAGACCTTTTCTAAATTCTGTTTTGTCATCGTCAATTTTCATATCGATGGTTTCTGTCAGGGCTGAATGAACCCCCCCCAGATCGATTACCAGCTTGCCATCGATAAACACCCACAGGTCATCATCCCCAGTGAAGGTAAACTTCTCATAGCCCTGATAGGTAAATTTAGAATGGAGCTCGTAGGTAAAGTGATAGTTATGTGGGCGGCCTTCATTCCCAAACAAGTCATCATCAATGGGGAAGAATTCCGTATTCTCATAGGTGAAGACACCGTTACCGTCTGTGTCTTCTAGAACAATATCCAGCCGTTTGCCCAGATTGATATCGTCTACATCACGAAACCACTGATCAAAGTTCTCTTTGCCTGTAGTGGTTTTACCCTTTCCCCCTTTATAAATTGGTTTACTATCTTCATCCAGCTTCGGTCCAACAATGTTTTTTTCGGGGGCAATTACGTGCTCAAAATCATTGTGGCTGTCTTTGAAGTCGCGAACCTTACCGGATAATGTTAGTTGTGTCATGGGAGCTTCCTCAGTCTGAATAGAAGGCCATTTTTTATACAGTCGTTCTCGTGATTTTTCCAGATGATCACTTGTAACTCTGTCTAAACTCCTCCAGGGTACAGGCACAGGCCATTATGAAACTTCGTAACAGCGGTTCATAAAGTCATACACCCAAAAGATTTATGGTACGAATTAAAAAGCAATATTCAGGCGATTCTCATGTGGGCTAATCACAATAGGTCCAGTCTGCTGTTAGCTGCAAGCCCTTACCCATTACTATGTCAACTCAACGCCCTACTCCCTCATCACGTCGTGGATTACTAAAATATCTGGGATTGTTAACGGGTGCAGTTGCCTTACCCCACGCCCTGAAAACATTGGGAACACAACAACCTTCAGCTTCAGAGCAGCCTATTTTGGCTTCGGAGCTATCAGCCACCCCCCTAGCGATCGCAAATCTCAATCCTCACCGCGTTGCATTAATCAAAACAACAGATCGGAGCAGCGGCATTCGTCGGGCAATTGAACTGTTACAGCCTTCAGACTTTAGTAACAAGCGAGTTTTTATCAAACCCAACTACAACACAGGCGATCCAGCACCAGCTGCCACCCATCCCGCGGTATTAGAAACCTTAGTACAAGAAATTCAGAGTGCTGGAGCCAGCACCATCACAGTCGGCGATCGCTCAGGGATGGCAGATACGCGTCAGGCGATGACACAAATGCAAGTGTTTGACCTGGCTCAACGCTATGGGTTTAACACCGTTGTATTTGATGAGCTGGATCGAGACGACTGGCAGTATTTTGCTGCGGCAGGCACCCATTGGTCCCGTGGGTTTGCCATCGCCCGTCCTGTTCTCAATGCAGATGCGATTGTCAACCTATGCTGTCTCAAAACCCACCGCTTTGGGGGACATTTTACTCTTTCCTTAAAAAATACCATTGGTATGGTGGCTCGCTATGTACCGGGGGATAACCATGACTACATGCGTGAACTACATCGTTCTACCCACCAAAGGCTCATGATTGCTGAAGTCAATAAAGCCTATCGCCCCTCGCTGGTGATCATCGATGGTGTAGATGCTTTTGTGAATGGGGGACCTGAACAAGGCCAGCGGGTTCAAGCCGGAGTAATTCTAGCCAGTACAGATCGCATTGCTGTTGATGCGGTGGGAATCGCCATATTGCGAAAGTTAGGCACAACTCGTGAAGTATCTGGAGGCTCAATCTGGAGCCAGGCTCAAATTCGCCGGGCCGCAGATCTGGGCTTAGGAGCCATCAATGCAGACCAAGTGGAACTCATCACCGCAGATCAAGCCAGCGTTCAAATGGCTGATGAAATTCGCCAGTTTTTAACTTAGGAATAAAGGTTCAATTCGATCCAAACAATCGTGTAAAACCCTTTGCGGCACAACAACAAGAACAATCCGTTCTCGTTAAGTGGCGTCAAAATCAAACAGCCAGGTCTTTAAGGGCTACTAAAACTGTTTGCACTAGCGTTTTTCATACCTGAGACGTTTTTGCTTGCGCTAGGGTATCAATGGTCATCTCCTCATACTTTTCAAAGGGCTGATGAATCCATGGATTAGTTTCTAAATAACTGACATAGTAATCGGGCTTAATAACGGAGCACTTCTTATACCAAATCACAGCCGTTTTGATGTCATCAATGTAAAACCCATATCGATGTTCTAGCCAACGAATACTGCGCTGCAGGCTCTGTCCTGAATCCACTAAATCATCGACCAAAAGGACGTGGGTGCCGAGATTCGTCGTCGTCATGCTGAGATCTCTGGAAAACGTAATTGCTCCACGTGTGCGGTTACCTTCACCGCCATAGGATGACGTTGACAGAATCGCCAGGGGTTGGCCAGAAATTCGGCACAGAATATCCCCGATCCGTAGGCCACCTTTAGCCAGACACACAATCTGATTAAACTGCCATCCTGATTCATGAATAGCGATGGCCAAATTTTCAATGGCCTGGTAATAATCTGCCCAGGATACGTATAGGTCGCTATCGGAAGAAGCATTAGACGCTGTGAGATCAGAGGTGGCTGTCATGGATAACTTAGAAAAAGGGATGACACAAATAGAGCAATAATATAGCGTTGCTCCATTGCCTGGGAATAAGTCTTGCGCTCAAGGCTTTGACCTGGGCAAGGGCAAAAGGGGTTAGTGTGATGCTTGATGTGACTGTACAGTTACGGTTGAGCCTCATTCTACAGATGATTTAATAATTCCTAGCCATCTCCCAACACTATGGAAACTTCAGGTAAACCTTTGCATCCACCAAAACTGACTTGGTCCACAAAGCTGGCCTACGGGGCTGGGGATATGGGAGCTGGTTTAACGTCTAATCTGCTGGCATTTTCATTTTTGATCTTTTTAACCAATGTTGCTGGCTTAGAACCCCTGACCGCAGGGACGGTGCTGCTAATTGGTAAAATTTGGGATGCGGTGAATGATCCATTGGTAGGTATCCTTAGCGATCGCACCCGTACCCGCTGGGGGCGACGCTATCCATGGATAGCCTTAACAACTATCCCGTTTGGCCTCACCTTTTACTTGAATTGGATAGTCCCAGGATTCACCAGCCAAACCGCCCTATTTTGTTACTACGTCATTGCCTCTATCCTGTTTCAGGTATTTTTCACCACCACCAATTTGCCCTATTCCACGCTGACAGCCGAAATCACCGAAGACTATGACGAGCGAACAGAGTTGACCTCGTTTCGGCTATCGTTTTCGCTAATTGGTGCTGTTTCAGTTCTAGCAATGGGGTTAGTCGTCAGTAACCTGGTTGCCAATCCCGAGCAGCAATACCGGGTCTTAGGCCTCATCGGCGGTGGCATTTCCATTGCGACCCTTTGCTGGTGTGTTTTAGGGACCTTTCCCCACTATAAAAACCGAGCTGCCTATCGTGGACAGTCGCTCGATGACACTGAAATAGAAGATAGCGATTCATTTTTCCAACAGCTAAAAATTGTTTTTAGCAATCGGCCCTTTTTATTTGTAGTTGGCATCTACCTATTTTCATGGCTAGCGTTGCAAATTACAGCCACAATTATTCCTTTCTACGTCACCTTTTGGATGGGGGCCAATGATTACTTTTTAGCGGCCCTGTTGGTCCAAGGAACCGCTATTCCCATGATGGCCCTATGCAACGTTCTATCCAAACGTGTTGGCAAAAAAGGACTATATTTCCTAGGCAGTGGTATCTGGATTCTGGTGCAAATTGCCCTCTTTTTTCTACAGGCAGGCCAGCTGGGTATCTTATACGGTCTTTGCCTGGTAGCGAGCTTTGGCGTAGCTACCGCTTACGTCGTGCCCTGGTCAATTTTGCCAGACGTCATCGAACTCGATGAGCTGAATACGGGTCAACGACGTGAAGGCATATTTTATGCATTTATGACTCTGCTACAAAAAATGGGCTTAGCCGTTGGTATTTTTCTAGTCAGCTTAGCCCTGCAAACCTCAGGATTTATCGCAGAAGCTGCCACTCAGCCAGAGTCGGCCCTACTAGCAATTCGCTTCTTTATGGGACCAGTTCCCCTCATACTGCTGATTTTTGGCATGGTTCTGGCCTACTTTTACCCAATTACCAAAGCTACCCACGCTGAAACCTTACTCAAGCTAGCTGAACGTCGGCAACAAACCCAGTAGACTATCAATTAACCTAACCGACTTGCGCCCACCTCGGCAGGTTCTGAAGCCGATAGCTCGGTCATCAAGTAGTGTTTAGCTAAATCCAAAAATGCTTTAGCCCGATTAATATGCTGTTTGGCATCCGCCAGGGTTGCCTTATCACCATGGGAATAGTCTGCTCGCAGTCTGGCGGTGAGGCCATCCTCCAAATAGGTGCCATAGGGCTGAAACAGGGGGGTTTGGGCCGAAAACCGCTCTGTAAACAGAGTATTGACTGCTTCGTTTTGAGTGGGTATAGCTGTCGTCTGGTCTAGAAGAAGCGCTTCTGCCACGTACAGCATGGCGTAGTAAGCACGGGAAATAGCAATATCGTAAAAGTGACTATGGGCCAGTAGCTGAGCTGCTTTAATATTCTCCTTTGCATTGAAGAGGCGCTGCTTTTGCTCAGACTTCATGAACAAGAACTCCGGAAACTCTGAAAACATCCGTCCAAGCGGACATTAAACCATAAATTGACGTCAATCTACTGTCGTATCCTGACAATATGGGGGAGAGATGCATAAATTACCGCATACCGCCAGATAGCTGACACACCTCAGCCACAGACATTAGAAACGTCCTAGATAAAGGGTAGTATCGTTTGCAGAGTTTGTTCAACAAAATTCTATGGCCCAGTTTTTGGGCTGTCGCCTTTATCATGCAAGAAAGGAAATTTTGTGTTAGAGGTGATGCTGTGAGGTTATGCCGAGGACAGGGTGAGTAACATCAATTTGGTGGGCACCAGTCTGCAAAATGGGAAATATTTGATTGAAAACGAACTAGGGCGCGGTGGGTTTGGCGTCACCTATCGGGCTGTGCATCAAACCCTGAATCAGATTGTGGTGATCAAAACACTACGATGGCCAGCCAATGATGCGGAGAAAGCTCAGCAGCTGCAGCAATTTCAGGCAGAGGCTCGTCGTTTAGCCCAGTGTCAGCATCCTCACATTGTCAATGTAACGGACTTTTTTATCGAGGCAGAGCGGCCCTATCTGGTGATGGATTTCATTCCAGGGCAGCCGCTATCGGAGCTAATTTTTCCCAACCGTCCCCTGCCAGAAACTACAGCGCTGCAATATATGCGGCAAATTGCTAGTGCCTTGCAGACAGTTCATAATCAGGGCTTACTGCATCGGGATGTCAAACCTCAGAACATCATGGTCAATCAAGGTAATGCCGTTTTGATTGATTTTGGCATCGCCCGAGAACTGATTAGCGGTCAAACTCAAACCCATACCAATTTAGTATCTGAAGGATACGCCCCGCTGGAACAATATTTACCGAAGGCTCGCCGTACAGCTGCTGCGGATGTGTATGGTCTGGCTGCTACGCTTTATTCTGCGGTCACGGGGCAGGTGCCTGTGGCCTCGGTGTTGCGATCGCACCATCCCCTAACTCCCCCTAGACAGCTCAACCCTAAACTCAGCCCTAGAACCGAGCAGGCCATTCTACAGGGCATGGCCCTAGAACTTGCTCAGCGGCCCCAGTCAATGGCTAGCTGGCTGACACTGTTATCAGCTCGCGGCGCTATAAAGACTCTGTCGACCCAACCTACTCAGGTTGTTGCCCCTGACAGACCCTCTGGCCATGTTTTCCATAGTGAAACAGGGAATGAGCTGTCCTCAGCTGCCACAGCAGTAGCCCCTCAAAAACAAAACAGTCAGCCCTCCAAGCGGCCGGGGCCGGGGCTTTTGGGTACCCTGATCAAAACAACAATCTCGTTAACTGTCCTGGGACTACTAGGCGGTCTGGGGTTTGCTGGATATCGGCTTTATCAAGCCGCTCAACAAACCTTCAATGACCTCCAAGAAAAAACAGCAGACTTACCGGAAGTTTCTATTCCTGAAGTCTCTTTACCGGAAGTCACCCTGCCCAACTTAGAAGAAATTCTGCCGGACTTATCCACCACACCAACAGATATCGAGATAACTGAGCCCGACGTGCCAACACCGGCAGCTCAGCCAGAGACGTTACCACCGCTCATCTTAAGTAACAGTGGCAACCCCAGTACAGCTACTCCTGGCAGTGGCAACATTGTGCCTGTTCCTGGTTTTGCCCCTGGCACTGCGGCCACAGCTGTGATTAATCGCTTGGGAGAACCCACACGCAGATCGGTCTCACCCTCGGCCACCACAGCCGTCTATGAGCTTGATCCCAATCGTGCCACTGTTGCCTACATTTATGATGCGTCTGGTCGTACGATCCAGCAAACTGAAGCTGTCTTCGCCCCTGCTTATGATCGCTTGATCATGAGAACAGCCTTGACCGGCATGCTTAACGGTCGGTCCACCCGAGCTATTGAAACTGGTTTAGACCAAGTTCGTACTGGCGAAATAGAGCGCTATCCATTTGAACAAAATGGTCTACGCGGTAGCATTGAACGCAACAACAATGGGTTTATTCACATCCATGTGCGGTAAGAGAATAATGAATATTTAATATCCAAAGCTGCTGGTTGGTCATTAATAGCCAAGCACTGCGACCAACCAACAACCAACGCCTATTCGTTTTCTAGATTGAAGATAAAGGGGGCCTGGCCTCCCTTTTCTCCCATCACTAACACCCTGGGCATCTGAGAACCACCGGCTTTCCAGGCTTCAATGGCTTCTTTCTGCAGCACCAGTTCACCCCCTTGGGCCTTTAAGGTTTCGGCCAATAAACGCTGGGCTTCGGCGCGACCTTTGGCCCGGTTGATTTCTGCCTGGGCTTCTTGTTCAGCCTGCTGGGCTACATACACAGCTCGACGAGCACTTTGCTCAGCAATTTGCTTTTCTTCTACCGCTCGGGCAAATTCTTCTGAAAATGAGAGATCAACCACACTCGTGTCGAGAATGATGATGCCGTACTTTTCTAGACGGCTACTGAGAGCATCGTCAAAATCTTCCTTAAGCTTGGTTCGTTGTGTAATTGCCTCTTCTACAGTACGACGGGCAGCCGCAATCTTAAAGGATTCCTGGGTCTGGGGGGCAATGATCTTGGTAACTACGTTGGCCAACGTTCCCTGCTTTCTGCGGATTTCCACAATGTTGCTAGGATCTAACCGAAAGTTAATGGCAAACCGAGCCCGCAAATCCTGCAGATCCTTCGTGGAACTTTCGGCAGGTACCTCAAATTTTTGAACTGTGACATCGTAAATATCCACAAAAGACACCAAGGGTGGCTTAAAGTGAACTCCTTCTAATAAAGGGGCATTTTGGGCTTTTCCTAAAATGCTTAAGACACCAGCCTGTCCAGGGTTGATGATGACCAAAGTGCTAGTCAAAATCAGGCCGGTAATAATGGCCAAAAGTGCGATCGCAGCTGGCTGCCAGCTACCCGTCCGAGCGCTCAAAATCAATTCCTCCGATATACATGGATGAAAATTTTGCCTAGAAAATTTTCTTTCCCCAACGTATCCTAACCTTCCGGCAAACCACTGACCACTCCATTGCCAGCAATTACTCTGCCAATTGGGTAAGCAGGCTGAAAATGAGCCAGTGCAGCCTCAGCCTGATCCGCAGGCACGATGACCACAAAACCAATGCCCATATTAAAAGTCTTAAACATTTCAGCCAGAGCAACATCACCCGCCGCCTGCAGCCATTTAAAGATCGGTAATATTGGCCAGCTCTCAGCCTCTATATATATAGATTGATTTTCCCCCAGACAGCGAGGCAAATTTTCAGGAAACCCGCCGCCCGTAACATGGGCCATGGCATGAATCTCTAAACCACGCTTAAGAGCAGCCAGTACAGGTTTTACATAGAGCTGCGTCGGGGTCAGCAGCACATCTCCTAAGGACTGGCCCAACAACATCTCAGGACATTCATCCCAGCCATACCCCACAGACCGACTGTCGGTCCTACCGACTAAGGTCTCTTGTCGGGGAGCTTCTGCCATAATTTTGCGCACTAGACTATAGCCGTTGCTATGCACACCACTGCTAGGCAAGCCAATTAACACGTCCCCTGTGCGCACTTGAGAACCGTCTAAGATGGCGCTTTTCTCCACAATACCTACACAGAACCCGGCCATATCATACTCACCCTGGCCATAAAAGCCAGGCATTTCAGCCGTTTCTCCACCTAGCAGCGCACACCCCGACTGGCGACAGCCGTCAGCTACACCTGCCACCACCTGAGTCAGCTGCTCAGGCGCTAATTGTCCCGTAGCTAAATAATCCAAAAAATAAAGTGGCTCAGCCCCTGATGTCAGTACATCATTGACACACATCGCTACGAGATCAACACCGACCGTATTATGGCGATTGAGCCTGTGAGCCAGCTTCAGCTTGGTACCCACCCCGTCTGTTCCTGAAACGAGAACGGGCTGTCGATATCCCTCAGGCAGTTCAAAATAGCCGCCAAATCCACCTAATCCACCTAAAACCCCAGGCCGATGGGTCCCTTCTACCAGGCTGCGAATGGTTTCCACAAATGCCCGACCCGCCTCAACGTCCACCCCTGCTTGCCGATAATCCATAGCCCTTACAAAAAATGACTTGATTACTTTACGACAGCACCGCTACGCCTTTGTCAGGTCCATCGTGCTGGATACGGGTCAAAACCTTCATCAAATGTTCGTCAACAAGAACATTTGGGTCATGGAAACTAAACAAGACAGCAGACTAGTCACCCAGAACGTACTGTAAACTTGCTTGGTATCTATTAATAATCTGTAATCATCCTAAAGTCATACATAATTTTTCAAAAACTAATTGCTCCATTGGGACAGATAGGAAATTGTCTACAAACCTTGTTATTCATGGCTCAGCGCTCATCGATGAAGAAACTGTGAAGTTATGGTGGCCAGCCATTGTCTGTTTTTACGGGCGAAAATGCGGATTTAAATCACAAATTGTTCGTGATAGATTAGCTCGCGTTGCCATTTTTTTGTCCGCGATGCATTGTCATCTTGAAGCTGCCCTGTTCAATCTATTGAATTTGCCACTTCTTGCTCTGCGATGTAGACGCATACGCCTGGTGCAATCTGGTTTATGAACAAAAGTTTTATGAGTCGTGTAGCAGCCGCAGCGTTGCTTGCTACCGTCGTTCCAATGTCTGAACGGGCCTACGCCCAAGCATCTTACACAGCTGACGACAAAGCTCTTGAAGCTTTAACCACTGAGTCCTTTTTAGAATCTTCCTCGACCAACCCTCTACAACAATCTCTTAGGTCGACGACCACCGTTCGAGTTAATGCCCATGTCCACGAAGATAGGCAAGCCGCAACGGTCTACGTAAGAAATATTCCTGTTCTCACCTACATCGACACTGAAGTATCCGTCGCCAACGACGTCGTTTCCGGCTGGTTGCCTTTGGAGACCTCTACTCCAGCTCCAGCTGATGATGTGATTATCGATGCCAAAGCAATGGCCGCTCGGCTAGAGCAGCTGAGCGACTATGGGACCGCTCTAACGGCTCACTGGGATGATGGTGACTATGTGGTGATGGCTGGAGATAGGCCACTGGTGACATTGGGCGATACAGTACAGCTGCCCGATGCTACCGATAATGAAGCAGAAAATCTGCTGCAGGTGACTAACCGCTTGCGGCGTTTGCTTGGAGATGGTGCAGCTGAACCGATTACTGAGGTGATTGGCAGACCGGCTCCGGCCCAGCAAGTGGCAGCTGTTCGTTCTAGCTACAGCGGCATGGCCTCTTGGTATGGCCCTGGGTTTCACGGTCGCAGAAGTGCCAGTGGTGAATCCTTTAACCAGAATGCAATGACCGCCGCTCATCGGACATTGCCCTTTGGTACTGAGGTACTTGTGACGAACTTAAACAACGGGCGTCAGGTCGTTGTGCGGATCAATGATCGTGGTCCCTTTAGCCATGGCCGGATTATTGACCTGTCAGCCGGAGCTGCTAGTGCTATTGGCTTAAGAGCAGCGGGTGTAGGTCCTGTAAAGATTGAAGTCATGCCCTAAAGACATCAGGAATGCTGCCTGGTGTTGTCATTGACTTGCCTCTCAGGTGCCACAGAAGCGTTAGCCCTGTGGCCCATATCTGCTAATACTCAGCCCCTGCTGTAAAACCGCCGGGCCTTGCTGAGTAGCCGTTGATGCATTAACAACGGTGGTATGGCGGTCTGCTATCGTTAAACCTTGTGTTTAGCGAGGTGTTTGGGGACTGTTTTGCGGTTACTAAAAACGGTAGAGGGACTGGGATGCTGGTTAGGGAGTCAGTCAGGTTCTGTTGGCTTGGTGCCAACCATGGGAGCATTGCATGAAGGGCATCTCAGTCTAATTCGTCAGGCTCGTCGCGATAATGATATCGTTGTTGTCAGTATCTTTGTAAATCCACTTCAGTTTGGCCCTAATGAAGATTTAGAGGCCTATCCTCGCACCTTAGAAGTGGACGCAGCGCTGTGTGAAGTAGCCAAGGCTGATTGTATCTTTGCACCATCACCCTTGGATTTCTATGGGTCTGACTTTAATCAACCGAACGCGCTGGTTAAGGTGATTCCCCCACCGACACTAGCTCAGCCTTTATGCGGTCAGTTTCGACCTGGTCATTTTGATGGGGTGGCTACGGTGGTTACTAAGCTCATCAGTTTGGTCCGTCCCCAGCGCTCCTATTTTGGCCAGAAGGATGGTCAACAGCTAGCTATCATTCGCCAGCTGGTCCGCGACCTGAATCTGCCGGGGGCTGTAATTGGTTGTCCAATCGTGCGGGAGGCTGACGGTCTGGCCCTAAGTTCTAGAAATCGGTATTTAGACGGGCAAGAACGCCAACAAGCAGTTATACTCTATCGGGGGTTGAGGAGAGCTGAGCAAGAATTTAGAGCAGGTGTGCGATCGCAACATTCTCTCGTGCGCATCGTCTTACAGTACTTAGAAACGGCACCTGCTGTTGTTCCTCAGTATATAGAACTAGTAAATCCATATACGCTAGCCCCCTTAGAAAAAATCGAAACAGTTGGTATGTTGGCAGTAGCAGCACTTGTAGGTACGACCCGATTAATTGATAACGTTGTATTACGCGCACGGCGACCCATCATTGCTATTGATGGTCCTGCTGGAGCTGGTAAATCGACCGTAGCGAGACAGTTAGCTCATCAATTAGGGCTACTCTACTTAGACACAGGTGCTATGTATCGTGCTTTCACCTGGTACGTTCTATCCCAAGGATGTGACCCCGAAGATGAAGTCGCTGTTGCTGACCTCTTACCCAAGTGTGACATCAAGCTTGTTGCCAGAGCATCAGATCACGGTCCCCAACCACCAGAAGTCTGGGTTAACGACACCTCAGTTACCCAAGCCATTCGCACCGCAGCAGTCACCGCCAACGTATCCACGATCGCTGCCCAGGGCTCTGTGCGTGAAGCACTAGTTAAACAGCAGATGCAATACGGCTTAGCGGGTGGCGTTGTTGCTGATGGCCGAGATATTGGCACCCATGTCTTTCCCGACGCTGAGCTAAAAATCTTTTTAACTGCATCGGTAGAAGAGCGCGCCCGACGACGCCAGAGAGACTTGGCCAGTCGTAGTCAGCCCGTTCCTGAGCTGGCCGCATTGACCCAAACCATCAGTGAACGCGATTACAAAGACAGCACGAGAGAAATTTCTCCCCTACGCCAGGCCGATGATGCCATTGAAGTTGTTACAGATACTCTCGCCATCGACAGCGTTATAGATAAACTCTTAACGCTTTATGAAGAGAATGTTGTGACTGAAGATAAGCCATAGCAACGCTCAAAAGGCTCGGTAGGGCTCGATTAAAAATATCTATGAAGTAAATATACGTAAAATGGCCCAAATTTTTGGGCCATTGCTTTTTGAATTTACGTATTTACGGCGAAGCTTTTTCTTAGAACCCCAGGGGAAAATAATAGTAATTCTGAAGAACGCGTGCAAGGCACCTTTCATCCGAGGGGGCATTTGGATGATGGTTTCAATCTTGTGGAAACGCGTTTTACAGGTGAGCTGTCTGACCCTGGGGGCTTTATAGGGTCAGACATTTTTCTTTTAAACGTTTGGGACGTTGCATGCAACGTCCCAAACGTTTAAAGACGCATCTAGAAAGATCTTCTAAAAGACCACAGATAAAATCTCCTCGCTCACGTCAAAGTTAGCGGTCACCGATTGCACGTCATCGAGATCTTCTAAAGCATCCATCATCTTTAACAGAGACTTGGCCTGGTCAGTATCGGTGACATCCACAGTATTACTTGGCACCCAGCGTATTTCAATATCTTTCACCTGATAGCTCTCGGCTTTGAGATGATCGCTGAGAGTCTCTAGATCGCCAGGAGGGCACAATACCTCCGCGCCAGGAGTATCCTCATCTACCTCGGTTAGCTCATAGGATTCGGCTCCTCCTTCAATGGCGGCTTCTAGCAGGGTGTCTTCATCTAGCTCGCCTACTACGACAACAACACCTTTTTGCTCAAACATCCAGCCGACACAGCCGGTTTCCCCCAGGTTGCCGCCGTTCTTACTAAAAGCGGCCCGCAGATCGGCGGCGGTGCGATTGCGATTATCGGTCAGAGCTTCCACCAGCACTGCCACACCGCCAGGACCATAGCCTTCATAGCGAATGGCTTCTAGGTCGCCATCGCTGCCTAGTTTGCCAGTGCCTTTTGCGATCGCACGATCAATGTTGTCATTGGGAACGCCTGCTGCCTTGGCCTTATCAATGGCTGTGCGCAGCTGAAAGTTACCATCCGGGTCACCGCCGCCATGTTTCGCCGCCACAATAATTTCTCGCGACAGCTTGGCAAACACCTTGCCTTTAACGGCATCAACCCGCGCCTTTTGGCGCTTAATATTTGCCCATTTACTATGACCTGCCATAAAGGTGCTACTTGTCCTATCACTAGCCCACCATTTTAGCGAGAAGTTTTGCGACCAAATTGGAAAGCTTGAGGAAGAAAAGGGCAGTGGGGAAATTGCTCAGTGCTTAGGTGTCAGTCATGGACAAAACTGTCAGGGTGCCACCCCACTACTCTCTGACACTTCCTGTTAAGCAATCTGTCCAGCCCGCACCGCTGCGCCAATCAAGCCGACGCTCTGATTAGTGACCAAATGAACAGGTACATCTTCGAGCAGCGGACTCATTCGCCCTTTATGGCCAAAGGCCGATAGAAAACTACCGTCGCGGATCAGGGGCATATTTTTGGCAGTCACACCCCCAGCTACGTAGAGGCCCCCATAGGGCAACAGCATGAGGGCTAAATCACCGGCAGCTGCACCATAGGCATCGATAAAAATTTCCATGGTGCGCTCGGCGGTACGGTCGGTGGTTGCCGCTCCGGAAATCGCTGCGGCTGGATCTGGCAGTTCGCTCCGTTTGCCTGCGCCGCGTTCCCAGTTGCTGACAATCTCGGCCAGCTCTTTAGACTCGGTGGCAAAGTCGCGATCGCGCAAAAACTGATATATCGAAATGATTCCTTGACCTGAAACTACCCGTTCTACAGAGACACGGGAAATCGAATGTTTTTCTAAAAGATATTGCCTCAATTGAAATTCCAGCTCTGAGCGGGGGGCAAAATCCACATGGCCACCTTCGGATGGAAACACCTGATAGTGGCCATTGCGGTTAATCAAAAACCCTTGACCCAGCCCCGTGCCCGCCCCAATGATGGCAATTGGAGCATCCGGGTGAACGTCACCAGTTTGTAGCGTGACGACATCCTCTGACTTGAGACCCAGCACCCCATAGCCAACCGCCGCAAAATCATTAATCAGCTCGACTACCTTAAGATCGAGTTCATCGGCAATGCGATCGCCGCTCAGTAGCCAGGCCAGATTGGTCAGCTGAGAACGATTGTCGATCACAGGGCCTGCGATGGCAAAACAAGCCGCTTGGGGTTGAGCCGAGACCGGAGCGGTCGCCAAAAAGTCTTTGACCATAGGCACCAGATCGGTGTAGTCACTACTGACAAATCGTTGTTCGTAGAGGGTTTCTTGAGCACTATCTGCGGTGCTGTCCGCCTGTACTAAACGCAGAATAGTTTTAGTACCGCCAATATCACCAGCCAATAGTTGAAGCATAATAGTTTCAAAATAAATTCAAACTTAGAGAGAGCTGCTCAGACCGATTGAAAGCATCGTTCAAACCAGGTCTGCATCGCTCAAAGATAAATTCTGAGCCCCCAGGCAAAATCATCCTCCACGTCAGCCCCAGGATTCTTAGAAAGATGTTAAGAGCTAACCTCTATGCTTGATGATTTCTTAAAGGATAATTGCCTACAGCCTGTTCAACATCATCTATCGCAGTCAGTGTTATGCCCTCCCAACTAACCACGCCCATAGTCGACATTCTAGACCGCGCCCTAAACGGTCAGGATATTTCGCCAGATGACGGCATCGCCTTACTAAGCCAGCCTACTGCCGCCGCCCGAGAGACCATCCGAGCGGCGGCTGATCAGCTTCGCCAGCAACAGGTGGGTGATACTGTCACCTATGTCATTAATCGCAATATAAATTACACCAATATCTGTGAACAGCACTGTAGTTTTTGTGCGTTTCGTCGAGATGAAGGACAGCCAGGAGCATACTGGCTTAACTGGGAAAACATTCTTGAAAAAGCCACGGCAGCCGTTGAGACCGGGGCAACGGAAATCTGCATGCAGGGAGGTCTGAATCCGACAGCAAAAGTCAATGACCGTTCATTGGACCACTATCAACAATTGGTGACAACGATCAAGGACAAATTTCCTCAGCTCCATATCCATGCTTTTTCACCGCAGGAAGTGCAGTTTATTGCCCGTGAGGATGGTTTAACATTTGCCACGGTGATCCGAGAACTGGCCCAGGCGGGTGTTGGTTCGCTACCCGGCACTGCCGCTGAAGTGCTGGATGATCGGGTGCGACGGGTGCTGTGTCCTGAAAAAATTGATGCCACGACCTGGGTGGAGATTGTCACGACGGCCCATGAGCTAGGGATGCCTACCACCAGTACCATGCTATCCGGCCATATTGAAACGATTGAGCAGCAAATTGGCCATTTTGAAACACTTCGCCAGCTACAGCAGCGCTCCTTATCTCAGGGTGAGACCGGCATTAGTGAATTTATCTTGCTGCCGTTTGTCGGCCAAGATGCTCCGGCTCCTTTGCGTAAGCGAGTGGGTCGTGACCAGCCGGTGATAGCCGATGCCCTCTTGCTCACCGCAGTTGCCCGGATTTATTTGGGTCGCTGGATCAAAAACCATCAGCCGAGCTGGGTCAAACTAGGTCTGGACGGCGCTACTGAGGCACTACGTTGGGGCTGCAATGACATTGGGGGTACCCTGATGGAAGAGCATATTACCTCCATGGCCGGAGCCCAGGGGGGAACCTGTCAATCGGTGGCAGATTTGACGGGTGCGATCGCCACCCTCAACCGTCCCAGCCAACAGCGAGATACTCTGTACAACCTGATTTCAGCCAATTATTAACAGACGCATCCAATCGTTAATGTTTGCTCCAATCTAGTTCTATTCCCGTGGCAGATTTGTAGAGTAGTTCAGGATATTCACACATCCAATGTCTTAGTTCTCACCGCCCCGTTAGCTGCATGCTCAAACTTATCAGCATCTTGCCACCGGCCAAGCAGCATAAGCTCCGTAAACATCTCAACCAACATCGTTCACTACTGACATTAGACACCTCCAGCTATGGCATAGGACGGCAACGTTACTGGTTAGAACATGAGCCCGTTTTAGGCAGCTGTGGCCGTTCCTATCAACTGGCTGTGCGTCAGCCTCAATTTTGGCATTTCTGCCAAACCATCTATCAACGGGCCTATCGTATTGGTCTGCCGGATCAAGAGGCTCTGCAACCCGATGTGGGCTTAGTTGCCTATGGCGGCATTGGCATTCGAGAGCATCGTGACGATCCCTATGCCGCCTGTCCAGCCGTCAGTATTAACCTGTCCACCAGCCCGACCCAGTGGGGCTATACCGCCAACTATGCTGGCTATGACAAACGCTATCCCAGGCGAGCCCAGGAGCAAGTTCATCGATTGCCACCGGGAGCGATTGTCATGTTCAATAGTCAAAATCCGCACCGTGTGATCAATCCCGATCGCGAACGCTGGTCGATTAATCTATGGCGGATCTCCTCCTCCTCTCGACCTTATTTCCAGAGCTATTTAGAAGCCCATCCCTTAACCCACAATAATACGGTAAGCTTTTTCTCACAGGTGGGAGAAAAAGTCTATGGCCAAAATCGAGCAGAAGGACGTGCAAATTGGGGACCTACAGTGGGTTTACCGTGAACTAGTCCCTGATAATCCCAACGATAAACCGCCTGTCTTGATGCTCCATGGTTTAGTCTCCCAAAGCTATAGCTGGCGGGAGGTCATGCCCGCCCTGGCAGCCCAGGGATTTCGTAGCATTGCGCCCGACTGGATTGGTCACGGTTCATCGTCTAAACCTGACAAGCGTCAGTTTGCCTATGACCCAACCACCTATCTCAATGCCCTGAGTGAATATATTGACACCCTGGAACTGAGCCGATTTTCCCTGGTCGTTCAGGGTTTTTTGGGAGCAACCGGGCTCCTGTATGCTGCTCAGCATCCCGACAAAATTGAGAAGCTGATTATTCTCAATACGCCCCTGCCTCCCAAGGCAAATTTACCGTTGCCAGTAAAGATGATGGGCTGGCCTTTTGTCGGTGACATGATGACCCAGGACCCGCTGTTAGTGGATCGCACTCTAGAAGGCGGTGGCCCTTATCAGGTATCTGATGAAGATCTGGATATCTATCGTCGCCCATTTCTCAAAAGTTCTGATGTGGGTCGTGCCTTGATGTGGACCATCCGCGCTATGAAAATGCCCCAAATCACCGAACAGATTGCCCAGGGATTTGCCAATTGGCCACGACCTACCCTGGTGGCCTGGGGCATCTCGGACCCCTGGCTATCGGCGGCGGATGCTAAGACATTTGCCCAGGGTCTAGATGACGGGGAATATGTGGAACTTGAAGAAGTGGGTCACTATGCCCAAGAAGATTGGGCAGAAAAAGTGAGTGAAGCCGTGGTGCCGTTTTTACGCAAGCAGGAATTCTAACGATAAATTTTCTGGTGTTGCTGAGGCTCGGGATGATGTCATCTACAAGATGCTGGTGAATGGTCGTTGCTGATCCATCGGTGTAACCTCCAAATCAGCAACGGCATTATTCTTTGTTAGGCAGCTGTTTTTTTAACTCTGCTAACAATATTGCCTGTTCTTCCTGCAGGCTGTTGAGTCGCTGTAAGATTGTTGCGATTTGTTGTTCTTGAGAGGTTTCTGGGGTCGTTGTTTTGGTCAGTAGCCAGCGACCCAGGGAGAAGGGAGAACGACCCAGCCACTTGAGAAGACGATGGAGCAGCTGGCCGGTGAGGGAGATACTGAGCTGCAGCAAGATGATTAGGGTAATTGCGATCGCAACCAGCCAGTAGGGATGATGTAATCCCCACAAAACTGCTGTCTCGGTCGGTGTCAATACCGCGCCAACGCCTAATCCCACTAACAATAGACTACCCCCCATCAATCACCGCCACCCCCCATCAATCAACCCTTAATCATCCCGTCGGTCACGTCGCCATCGCTTGCGATGTTGTAACTCACGCTTTACCGCAATACTCCACTTATCGACCAGGGTGATCATTGCAGGCATATCCCGAGAGACCTTATCTTCCCAGCCTAGCTCAGCTACTACCGACTTAAAGGTACGACGTTTGGTCATGCGATAAGCAATTTCTTCCACCTCATGCCAGGTCAAATTGCTTTCAATATTCGCTTTAGTAATTACGGTCAACAGATTGGTATATCGATTTCCCTCCGCTTCAGTCATCATCGTGTGGGGAATATCTAACACGCGCGCAAAGCTGTGATACCAGCAGTAGGGCTGATGTTCGAGTGCCGCCTCAAAAAAACGCTTATGGTCATAGTTATTCACAGCGCGATCGCTTTCACTAGAAACCATAAAAATTGGGGCAATGGAAGACTTTTTAATGCGCTTAAAGTTGTATTTGGCGATCCGCAACACCGCCCGCAGGGCAGAAATCTCAAACCCTGGATAGCTAGGTCCCAACAGTTTTTCCCATTCAAAATACGTATCGATATGTTTAACAAACAAATCGATCACCTTGCTACTAGAACTAAAATAGGGCGCAAACAAAATTGTCCGGTAGATTTCATCTGTTTTTTCCATCGCCAGCCAGGTAGCCAGCGTGGCACCACCGGATAACCCCCCAATCACGACCTGGGACCCCATCATCCTGGCAATTTTGAGCCACTGCAAACCAAATTTTAGATAGATGCGTGGATCATCGGTTAGCGGTGGGGGGTTGCCAGGTCCCCACTGGCCTGCCAGACCATGGCCTGGCAGTAAAGGCACCAGTACATTAAACCCAGCTTTGTGCAGCATCTGGGCCATGGGAATAAACTGGTATGGCCCAGCAGTGAAACCATGAAAAAATAAACAAACCTTGTCAGTTGGTTGACTATGGAACAAAAAATATGAACGACAAAGCTGGTCAATCAGCGATAGCTTTGACTCACGCGCCGATATTTTTTGCTCTAGCACCGTTTTAAGCGTCAGGTAATCCGCCATAGTAACGTGATGTCTGGACACAGTCGCATACTAACGCCCAGACTCGGCATATTCCGAAAAGATTGCGAGACTGCTTAATATCTGGCTCGGAGTCTACTGTGCTCAGAATAGGGGTGGAAAATCAAGTGCTTTAAGAGGACCATTGACGGGAACAGTCGCGATCATTATTCGGCGGGTGGCTCCTCTTGCAAATCGGCATTATTCGTCAGCAAAATCACTTCACCACTGCCATCTACGATGCATGAACCCTTCTCCTCAGGGAGTTCTACCATGGACCACAGGATCAAATAGGTGCCATCTTCCATCGCTTCTGAGGGTTCAAGCTTTGGCGTTCGTTCAAGGGTGGCTAGGGTTTCGTAACAGCTGCGGGCAATGGCTTCGACATCATCTGGAATCACCGGCTTTTTGGGGCCACAGGAACTGATGCCGCTGAACAGCAAGAGCAGCAGCAAACAATTCAGCCTGGTAGCGCCTGAGCCCAGGTAGCGCTTACGTTGTGCCGCGCGGCACTTAATAGATATCCTTGACAGAATCATTCCTTAAACCGGTAACGCCCTTACAATCAATAGGAGCTGGTACAGCAAATGTGCATTAGGATATTTGCGCATTACATTGGTGGCGTCATCAATACCTTACAAGGTACTCAGTCTCATCACCAATGTGACCAGCGATTAGCAGCTTACAGAACTTTTAGACCCAGTCCCCATGCAATTATTTCGATTTATTCTGCCCCTGTTGGTTGCCATTTGCCTATTGTTCACTGGCTCTCCTGCTTTAGCTGCACCTGTAGCTGTATTGCCGGGTCTCAAAGGAGTATTTACGGGTACTCCCCCCACTGATATCGGTGTTTATGAGCAGCAACTGAGTGCCTGTCCCACCTCGCCTAACTGTGTTAGCAGCAGCGCTAGTGATGATGAACACTATATTGCGCCGATTGAGTATACAGCTGCATCTGATGCGGTCCGCGACAAACTGGTGGCCGTTTTGAACAATCAGCCCCGTACTGAAATTGTTGAACAGACCGATGAGTATATTCGAGTCGAGTTTACCAGCCGTCTGATGGGGTTTGTAGACGATGCTGAATTTTATTTTTCGCCCGATGGTAAAACCGTTGCCATCCGTTCTGCGGCGCGGTTAGGTGAATCGGATTTGGGTGTGAATCGGCGGCGGCTAGAGCAGTTTCGCTTGGCGCTCCAGAGTTTAGGCGCTTAAGGATAACAACTGCTGATCGGATCAAAATACCGTGGTCTCTAATCATTGCCATATTCGACCCATGACTCGCGGCGAGCTAGACATTGCCGTTGATTGGGCTGCTGCAGAAGGCTGGAATCCAGGGCTGTACGATGCTGATTGCTTTTACCATGCTGACCCCACTGGGTTTTTGATGGGGTTTCTCGATGGCGAACCGCTGGCTTCGATTTCAGCTATTAAGTATGGTGATTCCTTTGGTTTTATTGGCTTTTATATTGTCAAACCAGAATTTCGGGGGCAAGGCCACGGGTTGGCCCTTTGGCATGCAGCGCTTGAGTCTCTCAAAGGGCGTAATGTTGGCCTAGACGGTGTGGTTGCCCAACAGGAAAACTACGTCAAGTCTGGGTTTAGCCTGGCGTATCGGCAGATCCGCTATGAGGGATTGGGTGGGGGCATTAGCGCTGCTTCGAGCTGCACACCATTGGCCGCATTGCCAGTGGAGAAAGTTGTTGAGTATGATCGGCAATTTTTTCCTGAGGTGCGATCGCACTTTATCCAATGCTGGGTTATCCAACCCCATCACCATGCCATCGCCATAGTAAAGGAGCAAACCCTGGTGGGCTATGGCGTCCTGCGCCCCTGCCGCAGTGGCTATAAGATTGGCCCACTGTTTGCCGACACCGCAACCATGGCCGATGCAATCTTCCGAACCCTGGTAGCCAACGTTCCCCCAGGACAGCCATTTTATTTAGATGTCCCAGAAGTTAATAGCGCCGCCATTGCCCTGGCTGAGCACTATGAAATGCGCTGTGTATTTGAAACAGCGCGGATGTATACCCAGAGCGCTCCACAGTTACCCCTCAACAAAATTTTTGGTGTAACCACGTTTGAGTTAGGGTAGTGCGATCGCCTTAGAACGCTACAATATTAGAAATAAATATTAAGTGTTCGTTACATTGGGACGGGAGTTGGTTATGGGGCGTAAGCAAGCCATCGTAATTGGGGCTGGAATTGGCGGACTTGCCATGGGTATCCGCCTCCAAAGTTTAGGATTTGATACCACCATTGTGGAAATGCTGGATGCCCCCGGTGGTCGCGCTTACGTCAGGAAAGCAGACGGCTTTACCTTTGACATGGGACCGACGGTAATCACGGTCCCTCACTTTATTGAGGAACTGTTTTCCCTAGAGCGTGATAAAGCAGCCCTCACCCAGGACGACTTCCCCACCGAAATTGTCGACGAAAGCAAGCGTATCAAGTCTGGTATCTCGGGTGGTCCCAACACCAGTCGCTACGTCAAAATTGTGCCAGTGCTGCCCTTTTACCGCATCTACTTTGATGACGGCACCTTCTTTGACTATGACAGCGACCCTGAGAACACCCGCCGACAGATTCTAGAGCTAGGTGAACCCGGCGATTTAGAAGGCTATCATCGTTTCCACGCGGCCGCCAAAGCCGTCTTTGAACGCGGATTTTTGGAGCTAGGCTATACTCACTTTGGCAGTGTCGGTTCCATGCTCAAGGTGGTGCCCGAACTGCTGAAGCTAGATGCCGTACGCACCCTATTTAGCTTTACCAGCAAATATTTTAAGAGTGACAAACTGCGTCAGGTGTTTAGCTTTGAACCACTGCTGGTAGGCGGTAACCCTCTTTCAGTCCCTGGCATTTACGCCATGATTCACTTTGTTGAAAGTACCTGGGGTATCCACTTTGCCATGGGCGGCACCGGTGCTTTGGTCAGCGGCTTTGTGAAAAAATTTGAGGACCTGGGGGGCAAGATTATCTACAACGCCAAAGTCAGCAAAATCAATGTCACCAAAGAAAACGGCAAGAAAGTTGTTCAGGGCATTACCCTGGCTGATGGGACAGTAATGCAGGCCGATGCGGTTGTCTCCAATGCAGATTGGGCCACCACCTATGGCAAGATGATTGAGTCTAAGTATCGTTTCTGGAACAGCGACCTGCGGGTAAAAGTGACCCAGCAGTCCATGTCGGTATTTGTCATGTACCTTGGCTTTAAGGCTGACGGTAACGAGAATGCCAAGCTGCGGCACCACAGCATTATCCTGGGTCCCCGTTATGAGGAGCTACTAAAAGATATCTTTGGTCGCAAGATCATGCCCAAAGATTATTCTCAGTATGTGCATCTGCCCACCCTGACCGATCCGTCCCTGGCTCCTGAGGGACATCATGCGGCCTACATTCTGGTACCAGTTCCTAACAATGCTTCGGGCATCAACTGGGATGAGACGGGTGAAAAACTAAAAGACAAGGTGCTCACCTTTATGGATGAGCGGGGCTATCTGCCCAATATCAAAGAGCGGTTGGTACATTGCAGCTACATTACCCCTGACTACTTTGAGAACACCATGATGGCCCACATCGGTAATGCCTTTGGTCCTGAGCCTACACTGATCCAGTCGGCATTCTTTAGACCCCATAACCGCAGTGAGGATATTGCAAACCTCTATATAGTTGGGGCTGGAACTCAGCCAGGGGCAGGTACACCTAGCGTGATGATGTCTGCCAAAATGACAGCTCGTCTGGTGGCTGAAGATTTTGAGGTTGCCCCCGAGATTGTTGGCGGTACATCTGAAACTAAAGAGCCCTCTTTGGTGTAAGCGGTTAGCCGCTATAGCGTGACGTTGGAGCGTCAATCGCTCATCAGCTGAGATAAAGATTGTTCAGGCCCCCAAATCCCTAATGCTGGGGGGCCTGAGTTTTGTTATCCCAAACTTTGTGAAACACCAGTATGCTTGATTGGGCGATCAGGATTATTTTTGACAGGGCGATCAGGATGTTCACGTAGCCGTACATTAAAAGTAACGAAAAACTAAGAGTATTTACCTATTTTTTGCAAACCAGCCCATCCTCCTTAATCAGCGAACATAATTAACACTTTCAGGGTGATTTGCTACCGTCAAGCCATCAAAGTGGCGGATATGAGGGGTTTTATTCAGGTGACCTAGGGACATCTTAGGTCATCTCGTTGATCGTTGTGCCCAAGGAGTTCCCATGGTATTTCTTCCCGCAATCATTGTGTTTGCTGCTGTTTTTCTGCTCTTTTCCAAAGAAGTTCTGACAACAAAAGAGAAGCCTCAGAAGAAAGTAAAGACTGAGGTTTCTGAGCCAAGTATGTCTGATGTACTCCTCAAATATAAGATTCTCAATGAACTTGAAAAATCTTAGGGGTAGCCATTGATCTATTCCTGAGGTTCAGCTTATAAGGCCTATGGGTCAAAATAAATGCCAAAGTGCCTGCTAATTCTTTTTGTCTAGGTTGTGAAAATGTTGCTGCTTTAGGAGAGTGTCTGCATACTGGTGTTACTGATCCTTCCTATGATTTCATCTGTTGAGTCTGGGCGAATCGCACTGTTTTGAGATCGGTTCATTCTCTAAATCAGCAACGGCTTCATACTTTCAGGTTCAAGTTAGGTTCAACATGGTCTCCACAGTTATTGCTGTTCCCGGTGCCAACAACACTCCATTGCGATAATGACCGGTTGCCAAAATCACATTTTCATAGCCTGCTAACGGCTTAATCACTGGAGCTCCTTGACCCTGAGGACGAGGTCGTAATCCGCTCCAGTGACGCAGGGTTCTTGCCTGGGCTACGGCTGGACAGTAGCTGATGGCAATTTGGCGCATTTGTTCTAAATACTCCAGGTTCGGCACCATTTCAATGTCATCACCTAGGGGAAATTCAACCGCTTCACCACCGGGAGGAAATTCTACGGTGGCCCCTACCCAATAACGTTTTTCTCCTAAGGGCACCAAATGGACATCATGGCCGTTGAGCACCGGTTGAAAAATATTGTCATCTAGGGGGTGATCTAGCTCAATTTCTATGGCTTGGCCCAACACTGGGATCATCGGTAGTGGTTCTTGCCCGAGCTGGCTTAAGTCTGCTGAGTTTAGACCTGCCGATATAATCACCCAGTCTACTTCTAAGGTTTCTTCGGGTAGCTGGAGCTGAGAGCAATAGCCAGCTCGTTTATTTAAGCCTAAAACTGGGCTTTGCCAGTGGGTAGTGACGCCGCGCTGTTGGGCCGCTTCAACCAGGGCTAATGTTAGTTCTTGGGGATGAACCTGACCGTCTTGGGGGGAGTAGATGGCGGCGGCTGCCGTATTGGCATTTACCTGGGGGCAGCGTTCGTGTAGCTGTTGTGGTGACCAGATTTCTAAGGGATATCCTTGGTTGGTGCGTTTGGCCTGGAGCGATTGCCAGCGTGGGATTTGTTCAGGGTCAAAACAGAGGCTGACTAGGCCCTGGATGTGAGGAATCGGACGTTCTAAAGATTTTTCTAGTTCGGGGAGTAGTGTTTTGTAGCGCTCAATGCTGTCTCGACGCAGTCGCCAGTTGCGGCCTTTGACTTTGTGGCTGATGATGCCCATTAAAACGCCCAAGGCTGCTTGGGTAGAGCCTTGGGCAGGATTCTCTTGATCGATGATATGAATGTCAAGATGGCTGTGGCGACTCAGCTCGTAAGCTAGGGTAGCGCCAACTATTCCACAACCAACAATAGCAATTCGTGTCATCCAGTGGCTTAATCTACAACTGATTCCTCGGTGGGTACGAGGTTGAGCAAGGTGCTCAAATCTTTGGCAAAATTGATGTAAGCCGCATTGGTGCGGTTGCCATCAAAAGCGCCAACAGCGGCGCTCATGGTTTCGAGGTCGGCTGAAATCTTGTCTGATAGTTTCAAGGCTTCGGCTTTATCGTCGGGTAATAGTTGAAAGGCTAAGCGGTTCATGCGCTCTCTGAGTTCGCCTAGGGGACCGTGGATAAAGTTATCGATATTAGCCCAGTTTTCTTCACGGATATAGCCTGCTAGCTCGGGAAGACGGTCTTTTGACGTTTGAATACGACCTGCGTAAACTGCGATCTGAGCGATCTGCTCGGTGGAGTATGTGGGGGGTGCAGCCGCCTGACCGCCAGAACTGCAGCTGACAAGTAGTGTCGCGATCGCAACCAGAAATATGCCCATAAGCGATCGCGCCAGTGATCGAAACCGTTCCATACCTGCAATACCTCTTAAAATGCTCCCAGTGCGATGTGCGCTAGATATTTAAGCCATAACGCAGCATCAAACCCAGCTAATTATAGTACGTCACTCATGGCGAAATCACGTTCATACTAGCCTTATCGAGGACTACTAAGAAGGTAATCAATGCCTAGCATTTTGATTCGTTCAATGATACTGACGCTCTAACGATATGTAGCAATTTAATTCCGTATTCACGAAAGTTTTTTATTTCAGTCAGAAATTTGAGGTAGACGGCGCAGCTGGTGGTTTTGTTCCTGTCAAATGTATGGACGATTTGAATACTCTTATTGAAAAGGCTCAACTCTCCATACATCAATTATTTAGCCGCCTTTTCAATCTTTCATCCCCTGTAGTTATCCGCATTGTGCTTGACCACTTAATGTGCAGGAAGCAGAAAGAGAATAATGAAGCCCATTTTGCATAAAATAACAGTTGGATTAGGCGTAGTAGGTTTCCTACTAGCTTGCTCGCAGAGGAGTGCAAACGCTTTCAATCTAAAGGCTGAGACGTTAAATGGCTCACAAGTCGTACAAGATAGTCGAACTGGATTGACCTGGCTAAAATTAACTGAAACAGATGGATTAAGCCCTAATAGTGCATTGACTAGATTTCCAAGTTACTCCTGGGCTAATGGTGAAGCAGTAAATGGGTTATTTTTATCTCTACAACAGGACTTTGGAGGTGAAATTTTTAGCGTTAATACAGGTGGAATTTCGGGAGCTAGAGCACAAAATAGTGCATTTTTATCTCTCTTTGGCTTGACCCTGCCAGGGGGGGCTCGCGGATGGTATGACCAAGAAATTGTCGATAACTCCTCCACTATGGTCCGTGTATCCACAAATACTTTGATAGTCGCCAGGTTTATTGGTATCGGCGACTCAGGGGCTGCAAGGCGTCAATCTGGTGTCTTCTTAGTAAAAGACAATACTCCCGCTGAACCCATTCCCACACCAGCTCTCCTTCCTGGTCTCATCGGCATGGGGGTCGCCGCCCTGCGTAAACGTATTCGTGAGCCTCAGTAAAACATATCTCTGGGTGTAGTTACACTGTTGACGGGTTCCTTGCGATCGCAAAATACAAACTTTGTCTAATACCATGCATATTGGATATTAGGTTTACCGTATTTAGCCAGATAACAACAGAGCCCGTCACTATGAGATTACTCGTTCAACTTATCGGCCTAGTCCTCATGCTATTTGGGATTTATTTTCTAGGCAAAAACATTTTCTTCACAACTAATGTTAGCCCTTACTTCTGGCGTGGCCTTGCTGCCGATGCTTCAATCTTTTTACTGTGTGCTGGTATTTGTCTCCTAGTATTTATGCCCCTTGGATTCATGAAGCAGTTAGGTTGGATTTTTGTCGCCGCTGGCATCCTCTGTATTTTTGTCAGTAGTCGAGCAATTCTAAACCCCACTAGCCTCTGGCAATTTTTCGTTGCAACAGCATCCATGGCGTTTGGGTATCGGTTGTTTGCTACTGGTCGGATGGCTTAGCTCTGAGCTGAAGCATTATGCGGAGAGCGGGAGTAAGGAGATTGCACAACAATAAAGTCCCAGGTTGAGGCTGTAGATGGGTGGATGAGTGATGGGGTAACGGGAAATTATTGAAGCGCTGGAACCGAATGACTCTATCAACAACAATAAGCCTAAACATAGAAGTTCCTGAAGCTCTCTATCTCTCTATAACAAAGTGACTCGATACAGTGATTCGATACATAGAAGAGGATCGGGAATGGGATAGCGATCTCCCCCGCTAAGGAATGGGGAGCAAACAGTTAGTTTTGACTTTGCTGATGTTCGCATAGCCCTTACCCCAGCCTTCTCCCCCGGAGAGGGAGCTAGATTCCAAGTGTCTTCTCCCCTCGGGAAAAAGAGTTAGGATGTAGACGCCTGAGTGGCTACTCCCAGAGTGGGCAAAAAGCTGGACATTAATAAATCCTGATTCCTAAGCTGCGCGATAACGGGAATCCCCTCCCGAAAGAAAAGCTGGAATTTAGTGTGGCTACACCCGTCTTCAGCGAAGGGTGTGTTTGCAGGAAAATACCCCCGGATGGAAACAAGGGTATTTTGTACATCTATGAAGTAATGATAATGAAATCGCTAATAAATTCCATCTACTGGGCTTTAGCCAGGACTTCTGCACGAATCCGACTGGATTCGTGCTCATTACTTAATAAAAAGACTTAGCATACTTTTCGCTGCTGCATCGGGAAAGCTGCCGCAGTTCATCACAACCGCTTAGATTAACTACGACCTTTGGCTGAGTTGGAGCTCATCTAACCACCTCAAAGCTTGCGACTAAAGTCTAGCTATTTGCGCTGAATCGTATGAACATACTAGCGCAGATGGGGGCAGACGAATGGACTTGGGGCACTGTTCCTAACTATGAAACACCTATAAAGAAACGAGCCTCAATGCCTCTTGTATTAAGGGTTTTTAATGCGAACTTTGTAGAGCGATAAGAAAAAACCCCTGATTTGACTCAGGGGTTTCATGAAGAATGGAATTGTATTTATATGACGAATACTGCAGCCAAAGTTCCGTAGAAATACTTTTTAGACGAAGGTATAGGACGCTACCTAAGACCGTCGCAGTGCTTCGCCTATACCCGAAGAGTTAAGGGGGATAGGTTCGACTCTCAAGCACTGATCCTCTAAGTGCTCTGCGAACTCTGTTTAGAAAGGGTTTTATTACCAAGGACTGCCGATGGTGGTAAAAGAGGCCCAAAAATAGGGATGGGAAAAGAGGCTACTGTCAATCTGAGATAGATCTTCCGGTAGCTCCAGGGTGCCCCCAGACCAGATCAGCTGGCCGTTTTCTACTTGAATGTCGCCATTGAGCATGGCCAGTTGGGCCTGGCGTAGGGCTTTGGCCTTGATCGGTTCGGTTTGTAAACTGGTGTAAAACTGGGTCATCAGTCCGGCGGTGCCCACATCGTCTACTTTCCATAGGCTGGCGATGGCGGTTTTAACTCCAGCCTGTACGGCTAAGCCAGCAAATCCTAGTTCGGCTTCTTCATTGCCTAGGGCTGTGCGGCAGGCACTGAGTACCATCAGCTCAACAGCGGGATCATTTAACCCTAGCGATCGCACCTGGTCGAGGCTAAGACGCTGGTCCCAAAACTGAATGTAGGAATTGTCGAGACTGCCCGCTTTAAATTCACCGTGGGTGGCCAGGTGGACAATGCCGTAAGGTTTACGGGCGCGGCTAGCCTTAAGGGCATCAGGGGTAAAGGTTTCGTTGATCACAAAGTCGCCGGGCCATAGCTGGTCGGCAATAGTGCTGAGTTCGATGGGGACAGCGGGTAGTTCAGGCTGGTCGGCAAAGTCCGAGGCTCCCATGGCTAAGACTTCGGTCTGGCGTACGTCCACATAGCGCAGGTCTGTCAAGCTAACGCTGGGCATCAGTCCGACGCTGTAGCGCTCGATCAGAAACTGGTCGCCATTGTGGAGGGCGGATACGGGGAGCGATCGTAATCCAGGCGGCATCACAAAGGCCAGATTGGTAATCCCCCGTTGTGTGAGTTCCGCTTCTAAGGGGTCAATCAGCCAGGAATCTAGCGCTTGAGCTGCACTCAGATAGGTGCGGGTGCGGAACCGACCGGGATTAATCACATTACGACGGAACCGATCAGCGGTTCTTTGCAACTGTTCATGCTGAACCGGCAGCGTCTTTAGAATGGGTGGACCATCCGGTGTGATCACCACCAACTCAAGGATGTCAGTGGCCTGAATTTCACGACCAGCTTTGGGAGCCACTGCACCAGGCTCACCTGCTGTATCCCCTGGGACAAAGGAGACATAAATAATGGCGGGCGGCTCGCCGGTTTCTTCCGCAATTAACGACAGCTCCATCTGGACCTGCGGCAGGTTGGGGATGGTGCCTTCTTCTGTACCCAGGTTGAGATAGTCTTGAAACTCGTCAGTATAGCGAGTCTCATTCCGTAAAATTGCCTGCTGGGCATCGGGTAGCAGTTGGGGTTCAACTGAGATCACCACCTCTGGATTGTCATCTATAAGTTCTGGTCTGGGACGATTGGTGGTGCAATCGGCATCACAGTCATCTACATCCGGTAGTTCAGGGTCCGGGTCTGGATCAGGATCGGGGTCCGGATCGGGGTCCGGGTCTGGATCAGGCGGGTCTCCTGTTAAGATTGAAATATCTCCTCGAATCTCATCGCCTAGAAAAGACTCAACAGGTTGAATCTCACTCTCGGTTGCAACAATGGCACCAGCTGTACCATTGACCCCAGCATCACCCACATCAAACGGAGTCAGACCGTTGCCGCCGTGGGTAATGGTGACCTGGCCGTTACGGCTGAGCACACTGCCCTCTAAATCAGGAAAATTTCCTTCTGACATAAACAGTTGAGCAATGCCTAAGGCTCTAAAGAACTTTGGCGTTGTCACGGTAATATCACCATTGGCGACCAAACTCTCCACTTGAATATCGTTGTCGCTAATTAGAGTTAGCTGGTTGCCTGTATTTAGTTCGTCCGATATTAAAATACCTATGGGATTGGTGGTGCTATTACCAGTGATTTCCAGAGAGCTGTCAAGTGTGTTCAGATTCCCATCGATACGGACCCCAACATCGGTCTCACTGTTGCCAACTAGCGTAATCCCATTACCTGAGAAAATTGCAGCGGTCTCTTCAATGAGAATGCCAGGCCGATTACCAGCGGTACCGGTTAAGCTCACCAATCCACCCAGTCCCTCTTCAGAAAAGATAGCGGTTGTATCAACAGTGTTGTTGCCCGCTATAAGAATAGCTGAGAGATCGCCTGCTCTAGTTAAATTACTGCTGTCGGCTGATATGGTTAGATCTCCACCAGAGGTGTTAATGGCGCTGCCAAAAAAGATTTCGCCAACCGTGTCAATCACCACTTGACCTACACCACCGCCGTTTGTATCCGCCAGCAGCTCCACATTCAGTGGCTGTGGCGGCAGGCCGAATTCGCTGTTGAGTTCTAAATCTGGCTGAATCGTACCATTAATAAAAATACTGCCCGCAGCTTGTAGAGATAAGGTCGCCTCACCATCAATGGTGTCATAGAACAAATCACTGACCAGGGTAATATTGCCCTCTTCTGTACCATCAGTCCCTGTGGTTATGGTTACCGTTCCTCCTTGACCCAGGGCATCAATAATTAAACCAACATTGATCTGGGCAGGGGAGGACAGGGGACTGAAAACATCACCTGTTTCGTCAAAGGGCGTTGTTTCAAAATTGCCAATCTCCACATTTAATGGATCAATCAGCCATAAACCGGCGGTGCCCGCTGGGGCCGATACATTTGGAGTATTGTTCCCTAGGGTTAACCCCTGCAGACCGCTAGTTTCAATCAGACCGCCGTTCCCACCGTTAGGACCGCCTTTGGCTAAAAACTGTCCCAGGGCGTTGGTGGTTTGATCGCTCCAGACAATGATTTCACCACCGTTGCCATTCACCGTAGCACTGGCATCGACAACAGAATCCGCACTGACATAGACAATCTCGGCATTGGGTAATGGTCCCTGGCCTTGATAGCTGCCACCAATCTGGATGACACCACCGCCGTCAGGGTCGCTAGCATCGAGCTGACTGCTAACCATCCCGACAGTATCTCCTAGCAGGGTAATGTCCCTGGCGGTGATTTCTCCATTGACAATGGTGGTGCCAGGGGTATTTGGGATGGCCAGGTCGCTGTTGACCAGTCGTACAGTTCCGTCGGTGTCTAACTCCAGACTACTGATGGTAGTATCCCCTGCTCCCGTTAAGAGTTCTGGCAGGGTGAATGGAGATAATACTGTGTCGCCGCTGGGGGCAATGTCATAGCTGAGCAGTGAACCGTCTGGGCTGAGACGAATCATTTGTTCACTGGCAACAGATGAGATCGCAACCTCTCCAGCTGATAGATTGCCGGTGGAAACAACGGTGCCACCCGCCAACATCAGCGAGTTGTTTTCACCAAGATTTAAATTAGCGGTATTGACCACTGAACCGAGGCGACTCAACCGAAATACCAACCCCGTTGGACTACCCACAAGACTGCCATAGTCAGGGGTGCCCACCATCTCCAAAATGTCTTCTCCAAAGGCCAATCCATCAGCGGTAGAAACACTCAGATCGCCCGGTAACGCCAGGGTCGCATCTGGACCAAATACCACCCCCACTGGATTCAGCAAAAATAGATTGGCCGTGCTGCCTGTGATCCCTAGCTGGCCATTAATAATCGATGGATTCCCACCATTAATTCGCCCAATTACATTCACCACATTGGGCTGAGTTATGAAGGTAGCGGCTTCTGCTGAGGTAAGACCAAATTGTTCAAAACTATGAAAGAGATTCTCTCCATCGTTGGAGCGGGTTCCCCCTGTAATCTGATGGTCGCCATTAACATTCGTAACAGTTGTATTGGCTCCATTGGGGGTAATCGACTGCGCCCCAACATTACCCCCCCCGACTAACAGGCCACTGATGATCAGGGCTGCACAACTTCTGATGCATACCATCGTTAATGTCTCCAGCAGATAGGGTATCTCACACCATGACCTATATTCCTAGTAATGAGGGATTTTACCGGAATATCTATGGAGTTCTATGTGATCTTGTTGTGAATTTATCTAGTTTTGATACAAGAAATAACACAGTTTACGTATCACGTAAGTAACCATTCTGGTGATACCACTGTACTGTATCTTTGATAGTCTCTTTCAGAGGACGATAGGAGGTTTTTAGCCCCTGAGCTGCTTTCGAGGCGTCGAACCACTGTCTTGACATCATGATTCTCACTATATCGCCATGAAAGAAAGGTCTCTTCCCCCTAATGCGACCAATCAGGTTTTGCAAAAATGTCCATAGGGGGACCGCAAATCGGGGTAGCTTTTTGCTAGGGACTGGCTGCCCACTAGCTTCGGACAGGTCATGCATGATTTCACTGACCGAGTAATAGCCCCCGGTAACCAGGTAGCGTTCATTGGGCAGACCGGAATAGACGGCGGATAACATGGCCATGGCCACATCACGGGCATCCACAATGGGAATCCCACCACCCGGTATCACAGGAGCTTTACCTTTTAAGAAGTTAAGAATAAACCGTCCCATCTCTGTAGGGGCAGAATCGTTAGGTCCCATCATGCCGGCGGGCAAAATCAGGACTACGGGAAGCTTGTGGGATTTTAGAAAATTAGAAATGGCTTCTTCAGCCATCAGCTTACTCTTAAAGTAGGGATTCTTATGGTTCCATTCCTGGAAGGGCGTGGACTCGTTACTGGGAGCTCCGCCACGGATAATACCGACACAGCCGCAGGCGCTGCTAACGTGGATCACCTTAGAGACTCCAGCCTGATCGGCGGCTTCGAGCAGTTTGACGGTGGCATCGACGTTAATGGCCTTAAGTTGCTGCCAGTGATCGCCATAATCAAAGGATTCGCGAAAGTAAGATGCGGTGTGAAATAGCACATCACAGCCCTGTAGATAATGGGCAAAGGCATCGACCTCTTGCAGGTCTCCCTGGATGATTTTCAACTTGGGATGTTCTTCTAGAACCTTACTGGCTTTGGTTAACTCACGCGTTAATGCAATTACCTCAAATCCCTGACTTAGTAGCAATTGGGTTAGGTTGCTACCTAGCAGACCGGTACTGCCAGTCACAAACGCTTTCATAAAAACTCCTATATGTGGATAAAACTGGCTGAATATGAATAATGCCCTGCTAGAGCAGGATGTACCGCAGCTATCAGACGGTTGAGTCTAGTCGGTATCGGTGTAGAGCATGTAATGGCTCAGTAGATAAGCCAATCATTGGCAACCTGATAGTCACCAGCCATTCACCAGAACCATATACAGACTCAAATACTGATAATCCGATGCAATATGTATCTCTTTAGTGCTTTGTGCTTAGTATCTCAGTCAATTTAAGTAAATATATTGGGTCTTGATTTTGTCTTGATATTTGATTAGAGATGTCAGATTAGGGCTCAGGGTTCCTTAAAAACCCCACCGGGTTGTTCTTTAGGACAACCCGGTGGCAGGTTAATCCACTAACACTTCTTGTAAGAGCGGTGCTAGTTCGTCCTTTATCTGTCCAGCTCGGATAAACTCGGCGTAGGTATCTGACTCAATCGCTAATAGTTCTTCTTTGATTTGCTCAGCGGCAAAGGTTTGCAGGTCTGGATATTTGGCCTGCAGGGTTTGTAATTCTTCCTGGAGTTTGTCCACCTGACCCTGGACTAAGGCGAGCTGATAGCGACCAAATTCGGCGTCAACTTCCTGTCGCTCCATGAGTTCTTTAATCCGGCCGATGACTCGGTTGAGGGCCACCCGTCTGGCAATGGCCTGCATGTATTCTTGTCGTAGGGGCTGATCACCTAGGAGATTCAATGCTTCTAGCAGTGGTTTGGTGGTTAATCCCTGGACCAGCAGGGTAAACAACATGACGCCAAAGACCGTGGCAATAATCTCTTCTCGTTCGGCTAGGGCGGCAGGTACACTCAGGGCCAGGGCGACGGAGACAGAGCCGCGCAGTCCTCCCCACCAGAGTACGGTTTGTCCTTGCCAGCTGATGTCTGTGTTATCAGGGGTGATCATGTTGCTAAAAAAGCTGAGGCCAAAGACACTGATCAAACGAGCCAGCAGCATGGTTGCGATCGCAATGCCAATGGATTCTGTATAGTTACTCAAACTGCTGAACTCCACCTGATCCCCAATCAGTAAAAACACAATGGAGTTGACAAAAAATGCCAGAAATTCCCAAAACTCTGATACCACCAGCCGAGTCCGAGGGTTCATGCCAATGCGGGACCCAAAGTTGCCCAAAATCAACGCTGTAGTGACGACCGCAATCACTCCAGAGCCCCCCAGCTCCTCCGCCACAATGTAGGTGCCATAGGCCGACACCAGGGTGAGCGATTGCTCCACCAGCGGTAGATCAAACCGCTGGGTCAAAAATGAAATGCCAAAACCAATCAGGGCACCCGTGCTGACGGCAATGCCGGTGAAGACCAAAAACTGGGCAATGGTCACCGATAGGTCAAACTGTTCTACACCCAGGGCAATGCCAATCACCAGGTTAAAGGCAACAACCGCCACCCCATCGTTAAACAGACTCTCGCCCTCCATCAGCGTCGTCAGCCGTTTATTCACCCCTAGTTCTCGAAATAGGGCCACCACCGAAACCGGGTCGGTGGCCGATAGACTGGCCCCCACCAGTAGGGCCGTGGCCAGGGATGCTCCAGCCACATTCAGCAATCCCCAAAGCAGTGCGCCCACGCAGATCACCACCCCAACAATGGCGTAGAGCACAATCGGTATCCAGTCTCGCTTGAGGTTTTCCCAGCGGATATTCCAGGCCGCCTCAAACAGCAGCGGCGGCAAGAAGATAAACAAAATGAGCCCAGGCGATAGATTCACCAGTCGCACATTCAGCACCGCCAAGCCTAGACCAACCAGCAGCAGCAGCAGCGTGTAGGGAATATTCCGCAGCCAGCTGACGACCCGCGATAGCGTGGCCACCCCCAAAGATACGGAAAGCACCAGCAAAAACTGACGCAGGTTTTCTTCAATGGCTGCATCTTCAACCATGATGTCCGTAGCGGCGGCAGCAGTCGCTAAAACACCGTGCAAATCAGGCAAACCACTCTCTAAGACCATGACATACGAATACCGGCAATCAAGGCTACATGATAAGGGCTTTATCGTTTATTTAGTCAGGGAACTTGCAATTTGCCTAAAATCTCTCTCTTTGGGCGGAATTGGGCCATCCGGGAGTCTTGTCTAGGAACCAATACATTCTCGTTTACGCATCGCCAGCATCAGCACCTAACAGATTGAGCCTAAAGGTTATGGGTCTGTAAAGACCGATAAATATTCGGTGTTTGTTGGCCACGCATCGGATGCAGGATGCTGATGATTTGCGGGGGCACTGGACATTTGGATAGGAAAAAAGTCTATCTACCCAATAACGCTGATTGGGCTGTACCAGGGTCAGGCTCATTATTTATCGAACGTATAGTTAGCTCACTTAATTCATTAGGAGCAGCCCTGGGGAGCCCCTGACGCTGCCCGCCGTTAATTTTGCATAGCTCCTGCTCTCCCGCGACCAAGCTTATCCGTCAGATTTACCGATAAAAAAGCCCCTATGACATCTTTTATACTTCCTGCTAAGTCTGATCATCGTCAGCCGATAGAACCGCGCGTCCAGATCGACGAAACTGCCCTGGCGATTTTTGATAGTCGTGTGGATGACTTGCCACTTTTACTGGCAGGGCTGCGACCTGGGGTCAGTGCCCATGTGCTGGACCCGAACCGTGATGGCATTGAACAAATTAGTGAGTTGGTGCGTCAGCATCCCACCACATCCCTGACCCTGGTGGCCCATGGTGCGCCCGGTGAGTTGCAGCTGGGGGCTGACAAGCTGCAACTGGCCAATCTCAATACTTATACTCAGCATCTGAAAAGCTGGTTTAGAACCGCTGATGCGGCCCGTCTGACCCTATTGGCCTGTCAGGTAGCTGCCGGGGATGCGGGTACGGAATTTGTCGCAGGGTTGGCAGAGTTGACCGGGGCTGTGGTGACGGCGGCAGCGACTGTTGTGGGGAATGGGCAATGGCCCCCCGTCGCTACTCAAACATTTCGGCAGTCGGTGTTGGATACCTATAGCGCTACCCTGGTGCTGACCTTTAAGCAGGCGATCAAAGATGGCAGTCTGGATGGTGGCGATCCGGATGTGAATCGATTGTTTGGCACATCGGGGGTGACGGTGAGTCCCGATGGCACCCAGGTGTTTGTGACCAGTGCAATCGATGCTTCCCTGACGGTCTTTAATCTGGATGCGTTTGGGAATTTGACATTTAGTCAGGTGATCCGAGATAGCTTTGAGGTAGACGAATTATTTGGGGCCTTTGGGGTGGCGGTGAGCCCCGACGGTAGCCAGGTGTTTGTGGCGAGCACGGGGGACAATTCCCTGACGGTGTTTAGCCGCGATAGTGCTGGCATCCTGACGGAGCAACAGCTGCTAAAAGATGGCCGGGGTGATATTGAAGCCCTGGAAGGAGCAACTGATGTTGCGATCGCGCCCGACGGCAGTCAGGTGTATGTGGTCAGTTCAGTGGATTCAGCCCTGACGGTGCTCGATCGAGATGAATCTGGCAACCTCACTTTTCGCCAGGCCATTGTCGACGATTTTGGTGGAGCCAACGAACTCTTTGGAGCTTCAGGGGTGGCGGTGAGTCCTGACGGTAGCCAGGTGTTTGTCACCAGCCAAGACGATGCCGCCATTACCGTTTTTGATCGAGATGCCTCAGGTAATTTATCCTTTCGTCAGGCGATTAAAGACGGTCAGAATGGGGTCGAGCATCTATTTGGAGCCTCGGGAGTCGTAGTCAGCCCTGACGGCAACCAGGTCTATGTCGCCAGCGCCGTTGATGCGGCCATCACCGTCTTTGATCGCAATGCTGACGGTACCTTGAGTTTTGCCCAGGTGGTGCTTGATGGGGACGATGGTGCTGAACTCTTTGGCGGCACCGGCGGCACCGGCATTGTCACCGTGGACGGATTTACTGGCATTAGCATCAGCCCCGATGGCAACCAAGTATTTGTTACTAGCTTTGGCGATAGTGCCATTACCGTCTTTAATCGAGACGCGGCCGGACGACTCACCGTCGACCAGGTGATTCAAGATCAAGATGGGGTCAACGGAGCTAATGAACTGGCAGGAGCCATCGGTGCAGTTGTTAGCCCTAATAATCAGCAAGTCTTTGTGGTTAGCACCACAGATAATGCCCTGACCGTTTTTAACCGTGACCTGGCTCCCAACCTGCTCAGCATTACCCGGCAGACGCCAGCCACCACCGAGACCGACGCTGATACGCTGGTGTTTCGCGTCACCTTTAGCGAAAGCATCCAAAACATTACCGCTACTGACTTCACTGTGTCCGGTGGCTCCACCGCGACGGTTAGCAATATCACCGCTGTCAGCGCTACCGCTTACGACATTACTGTGTCCGGTGGCGACCTGGCTGACTTTAACGGCATCGTTGGTCTGGACCTGGCTGCTGGTCAAGACATTACCGACCCCATTGGCAATTCATTGCCCACCACCGAGCCGACGATCGATGAAACCTACAGTCTGGTTAACGAAACCATAATCACCCCCAACAAGCCGGCCCAACTCACCCCGCTATCAGGGTTAGAGATTACCGGGTTAGGGACTGACAACACCCTGCGTCTGCATGTGCAAGCGGTGGATATTGCAAGCGTGGGTGAGATTCGGATTATTGACGTGAACGGTGCTAACCGTACTCAAATCGGTGAGTTCTTTTTACTGGAAGGCGGTCGGTTACCAGCTGCCTACAGGCCTGCGTTTAGTATCGATAGCAGCCAGGTTAGCGAAGGACAGTTTTTAGAATTTCAGCTGGTAGTAGACGGCACGATTCAGCTAGCAACACCAGCGGTGATTAGTGCCACTGAAGTGGCGCTTAACTTTGGGGAAGGCACCCAGCTAACGGTCGAGACCTTTACCCAAACGGCAACAACCAATCTGTTGGTGAATGATGCGGCTGCAATTGACCTGACTGGCCAGACTGGTGTGGTCAATGTTGACTTTACCGTCTATCGCGAAGCGGCCCTGAACAGTACCATCGGGTTTTACACGACTGACTTGATTGACGGTGGCATCCGCGATCCCCTCACCGGCAACACGTTACAACCCGGCGATGCTGGCTACAAAGAAGCGGCTCTGGCCAACCGACTCGATATAGAACTAACCGGAAAAAATAATCAGGTCAGCACATTCTCTGCTGAACTCGCTGCTGGCGGATTCTTGGCTATCTTCCTGGTGGCTGATGGCGGCAATCCAGCCACGGGAGAAGTCTTCTTTAGCCATGCCGGGGCCAATAACAACAACGATGACCACGCTCGACTCCTGGGCGACAATATGTTTGGCTTTGAAGATTTAAGCGGTCTTGGCGATCGCGACTATAACGATATGGTGGTGGAGTTTTCGCTTGGTTAGCCCAGCTTGCGATCGCATTCCTAAAATGGCAACAACTTTATACTGGGGCTGGTTCATCAATGGAACCGACCTAGCCTGTAACGTTCGCCCCAAAGAAAGTGCCTAATGCCCTGCGGCCTGGAGTCACTCATCCTTACTTTGAACACAGGTATTGATATTTGCCTAGCAAAACGGACTGGTAAAATTAATGCTATTTTACTAAACGGTTTAGCAAAATAGCATGCACTCTATTAATACTCGATGGCAGAAAATTAGCAGCTATTTCATCGATTCAACAATCTCACGTTAGTATCCATCCCTCCCTATCGGTAAAAACATTTAATAAAATCCCAAGGAAGGTTACTGTTGTGGCTAATTCTGAGCATATTCAATGGCTTAAACAAGGCGCTATTGTCTGGAATCAATGGCGACAAAAAAATCAATCCCTACGACCCGATTTTAACAGCGACTATTGCCGAGGTTGTTGTCTAGTGGGCGCACAGCTCAGCTACAGCAATTTTCACGGCAACGACTTACTGAGGGCTAATCTAAGTCAGGCTCAGCTGATAGAGGCAAACCTGGGCAACACCTCACTACGCAAAGCAAATCTCAGCGAAGCTCAGCTGTACAAAGCAAATTTGATGCAGTCAGATGCGCGGGAGGCCAACTTTAACCGGGCTAACCTCCGCTATGCAGATTTAATCAAAGCAAATCTTAGCAAAGCCCAGTTTATTGAAGCTGAGCTTCCTCATACCCTATGGATTAAGGCAAATTTAAGCCAGACAGTTCTGATCAGAGCTAATCTTCAGTGGGCCGATTTTACTGGAGCCTCTTTGACTGGAGCCGATCTGAGTAAAGCTGACTTACGAGGAGTGAGCTTTTTAGGAGCCGATTTACGAGGTGCAATTCTCATGGGCAGCCGTCTAGACAACGCCTTATTTGAAGAAGCCAATCTGCAAGGGGCGAATTTTACTGGAGCCTATTTTGTTAAGAACGATCGGTCCGATGGCTTTAGAACAGTGGATGTAACAGTCTCATCTCCGCCTGCAGATCGATCTTTATTAATGTCATATACTTCATCAGAACAACTCAATGTTACTCAATCTGCGAGCTAGGATCTACAGTGACGGTAGGGATGATTTTAGTCCTGGGTCTGCTGGTGGATGTCTTCATTAAAAACAATTTTTGGATGTTATAAACCCATGTGTAATTGAGACTGCATTTATGCAGCTGCAGGAAATTTATGATATTTTCCACTGGACGTAAAATTGTGTAATCGCATCCTTTACGATTACGTGGATCAAAACTCATTGGCAGACAACCTTAAATATGCTGTTCGTCCATTTGAGCTGGGGAATGTGAAAATTTTCATGGTCCGTTAGTGACTTTTGGCAGATTAAAAATAAACAAAATTCAATTAATTTAAGGGCATTGACCAGGGCTCCTTTTATGAGTTTGCCATTGCCCCAATTCTCTGACCATAGTCCTATCTCGAAAGCAGGAACCGCTTTTAAGCATCCAGTTAAACATCGCCTTGTTCAAGGTACTGTTGGCTTCTTGCTTTTGAGCATCCTCACAGGCGATAGCTATCTGCTCTATCGGCAGTTTGTTCTGATCCCCCAGCAGCAAGAACAAGCCCAAACGCTGACGGTTGATGTTGAAACTGCCACGCTACCAATTACGGTCGCAGCTAACGGGACCGTTGAGCCTGAGCAACTGACGAATGTTAGCCCTAAAACATCAGACCGTTTGGAAAGCGTGACCGTTGCTGAAGGCGATGCGGTAGAAATAGGTCAGGTTTTGGCCTATATGGACAATTCTGACTTGCAAGGCCAGTTGCTCCAGGCGCAAGGGCAGCTGGCCTCAGCCCAAGCAAATTTGGCCATGCTGGTTGCTGGCAATCGCCCCCAAGAGATTGCCCAAGCTGAAGCAACCTTAGCCAGTGCCAAAGCTAGCTTAAACCAGGCTGAAGAGGAGTTGAGTCGCTATGAGGCCCTTTATTCCCAGGGGGCGATCTCCGCGCAAGAAACCACGGCCTACCGCACCGCTCGCGATACGGCTCAGGCCCAGGTGAAAAGCGCACAGCAGGCATTAAATCTTAGCCAAGCGGGTACCCGCCAAGAAGAAATCGATCAGGCTGAAGCCGCTGTGACCCAAGCGAAAGGTGCTTTAACCACAGTTGAGACTCAGATTGAAGATACGGTGATTCGGGCTCCTTTTAGCGGGATTGTCACTGCCCGCTATGCTGACCCAGGAGATTTTGTTTCTCCATCAACTGCCGCCAGCGAAACGTCGTCATCGTCGTCATCGTCGATTCTCTCGTTAGCCTTTAACTACCAGGTTGTTGCTAACGTGGCAGAGACTGATATTGCTCAGATTCAAACCGGGCAGCTGGCTAAGATTCAAGCTGATGCCTACCCAGATCGGCAGTTTGAAGGGACCGTAGTCCAGGTTGCAGAGCAGGCAACGGTCAGTTCTAATGTGACTAGTTTTGAGGTGCGGGTCAATCTTTCTGAAGCAGCGCAGCTACAGCCTGGAATGAATGTAGATATTGAATTTCAAGCCGGTGAACTGACTGATGTAATGGTGGTGCCCACCGTTGCCGTTGTACGAGAAGAGCAGGGAGAAGGTGTGCTGGTGCTGACAGCAGAGGGGGTGCCTCGATTTCAGCCGATTGAAACTGGATTAACATTTGATGATCAGACAGAGGTGATTGCAGGACTTGAGGGGGATGAAAAAATTGTGTTGAGTGCGGCTCAGGGATTACCTGAAAATCGACAAAATCGAGGCGGTCCACCTTTGATACCGGGGGACGGCTCTGGTAATGGCCCTAGCGATGGCGCACCAAGAGGAGGTCCTGGTGGTTAAGACTCAAGCACGTTTAACCTACCTGCCATCAATCTCCATAACAGAGATTTTAACGATGGCGATCGCAGCTCTCTGGAGTAACAAATTGCGCACGGCCTTAACCATGTTAGGTGTCATCATCGGCATCACCGCCGTAATTGCGGTCACCTCTGTAGGGCAAGGGGTACAGTCTGCTACAGAAGCAAATTTGCAGGGACTGGGTGCAGATCTTTTGCAGGTGCGGGCCGGGGCTGCAAATACTGGCAACGTCAGCCAGGGTAGTGGCAGTGCCACCACGCTCACCTGGAGCGATGCCCAGGCGATTGAGTCCCAGGTGTTATCCGTTGGAGCCGTGACGGCCTATCTACAACAAACAACTCAAGTGGTTTATGCCCAAAACAATATGTCTACAACCGTCTTGGGCACGGATACAAATTATGCAGAGGTGAATAACATTACACTGCAGTCGGGACGTTTTTTTACCCTAGATGAACTGACAGCCGCTCAGCCAGTGGCGGTATTGGGACCAACTGTAGAAGATGAATTATTTGGTAGCGATACTTCTATTGGCAAAAGTATTCGCATTCAAGGACAGCGGTATAGCGTGATTGGGATTGCCAATGAGAAGGGGGCCCAGGGTCGAGAGAATCCTGACGAACAGATCTATGTGCCGCTGACGAATATGTCTGCTCGGTTGGTCGGCAACAACGCCCTAAGCGGGATTGCCGTTCAGGGTATTTCGATAAAAGTGACTGAGCAAGACCAGTTAGAAGCAGCTGATTTCCAGATTACAAACTTGTTGCGAGTGCGTCATAACATTTATCCCGCCAAGGGTGATGAAGATGATTTTCGGATTGTGAGTGCTGCTGATTTGGTGGAGACATTGACCAGTACGGTGGGTTTGTTTACGATTATGGTGGTTGCGATCGCAGGTATCTCTCTAGTCGTAGGCGGTATCGGCATTGCTAATATTATGCTGGTGTCAGTGGTAGAGCGCACCCGAGAGATCGGTATTCGTAAAGCAGTCGGGGCGACCAATCAAGCGATTTTGAGTCAGTTTTTGATAGAGGCAATCTCAATTTCGGCTGTGGGTGGAGGCTTAGGAGTAGGGTTGGGAGTGGCCATTGCCCGGATCGCCGCCACCTTATTTGATTTTCCCTTTGTAATTTCTCTCTGGGCGATTGTTTTAGGAGTGGGTCTTTCTTTTGTGATTGGTATTGTCGCCGGTGTGATTCCCGCCCGCAGTGCTGCAAAATTAGATCCGATTATTGCCCTGAGAAGCGATTAGAAAAGGGTCTTATCAGGTCCAAAAATTAATGAAGAGACGTTCCATGGAACGTCTGTACGTTCAATAGGAGAGACGTTCCATGGAACGTCTGTACATCTATGGCTGCCATGATTTGGATGGAAGACATTCGCAAAACCTATCAGTTGGGTGAAGTTAATGTCCCCGTACTCAAGGGGATTGATCTAACCATTGAAGAAGGTGATTATGTCTCGATTATGGGAGCCTCAGGTTCCGGAAAATCTACCCTGATGAATATTATCGGTTGTCTGGACCGTCCGTCTGCTGGCCACTATGTGCTGGAAGGACAAAACTTGACCACGCTAAACAGCGAAGGACTGGCCTATATTCGCAATCAGCGCATTGGCTTTGTCTTTCAGCAGTTTAATCTGCTGCCTCGCTCAACTGCGTTAGAAAATGTCATGCTGCCGATGATCTATGCGGGGGTGAGCCGTCGTCAGCGGCGAAAACAGGCAGAATCAGCTTTAATGCGGGTAGGGCTGGGCGATCGCATGGGCAATCGACCCAGCCAGCTCTCTGGGGGACAACAGCAGCGGGTTGCGATAGCACGCGCCCTTGTCAATCGACCAGCATTGGTCCTGGCTGACGAACCCACAGGTGCACTCGATACCCAAACGTCTTACGAAGTGATGACACTTCTCAGCGAACTCAACAGCCAAGGAATTACTGTCATCATTGTCACCCATGAGCCCGATATCGCAGCACAAACCCGTCGTGTTATTCATGTGCAAGATGGTCTGCTTCAAAGAGAAAATTAACCCTTTCGGGTCTTGCAAAATTTTGATCACTCTGTTATTTGAGACACGGTCTCCTAGCAGAACTTCCTTGTATCCAATTTGATAACTAGCACCTACTTCGTGAATGCTTTGGCTATCTTTCGTACGTTAGTACGTGAATCAGTGCATTTCAGAAGACTACTTTTAGGATGTCTATTAAAGCTGCTAGCCTTTTCGCCAGTTTAATGGTTTTCGCCAGTGGAGCTGCCCATGCCCTCCAATCTCTCCCTGCTGATGCGCCCCTGCCCTCTACTCTGCCAGGTCTAGTCGCTCGCCGCATTCAACTAGACTTGGCGAGACGTCTGAATGTTCCGCCTGAAAATATCATTATTGGAACAGCGACACCTCAAACTTGGAGCGATCAGTGTCTGGGTTTAGCGCAACCGAACGAAAGCTGCACAGACACAGAGACAAAAGGATGGCGGGTAGAGGTAGAAAGCTCGCAGCAACGATGGGTTTATCGCAGCAATCGCGCCGCCCGTCGTCTGTATCTAGAACCCTTGCCCAATAGCACTGACTTTAACCAAAGAGACTTTTCTGCAGACATTAGCCAAACGTTACTCGAAACGGTTGCACAACAGGTTCAGCAACCCGTAGAAAATCTACAAATTCTAGAAGTCCAGGCCGCCACCTGGGACAGCTGTGTTGGCATTGCTGAATTCGGCGTAACGTGCACACAGGAGACCATTCCAGGATTTCGAGTACTCGTCAACGATGGACCAAAAGACCAGGTCGGCAACCTGCAAAGAGACAGCTGGCCAGAGCATCGAGAATTTCAAAGAGAATGGGTGTACCATCTGAATGAAGATGTTTCAGAGATTATTCAAAATACAACCGCCAGTGACGAAAAAGGTCGAACAGCCACCTGGTTTCGCCGCTCACTAGAGCGTCCTGAGGATCTAGCCCCTCAGGTTGTTTTTCAAACGAGAGCTCGTAACGATTTTGCCGGGAATATATATATCACAACGCTAACGGCCGACGGCACGTTGAGTAGGGAGTTGATAAGTTCCAATCCAGACGATAACGCTGCATTAGAGGTCATTCCCTCACGTCAGGTCTCCCACTCAGTCGCCACCGAATTTGGCATGCTGTTAGAACGGAAAAACTTTTCTAACCTTGATCAGATGAGCTATACCAATGAAGATCAGTATCTTGCCACACACGGTACCTTCACGCTCATTAATTATGAAACTGTTGTTGAGATTACCGCTGAAAATGAGGATTTGCCTGCTGACTTGCAGACTATCCTCGAAGCCTGGGAGACTTTGATTACGTCTTTCCCATAGTTGACTTTTTTGAGTATTATTATGAACATTGTTAGAAAAGACGCCAGAGAAATTGTAGATGGAACTAGTGTAATCACATAAAGTGATCCTCCGTCTAACCCTGCTGCTGCCCTTGACGCTACTGTTGAAAACTCAGACTCTGCCATCGCTGTTACAGCAGCCATGTGCGGTGGCATCTGTCAGACAATCAGAGCATTGGCATATTAGGTATTGACATCTAGTTAATTAGACGGTTCAGTAGTGCTATATTTATTTTACTAAACCGTTTAGTAAAATAAAATTATTAGTCTTTGCTGATTGTTTCTAGCAGAGGTGTGGATTTATGTTTTGCAGCAAGATGTTACGCGAGGTTTACTCCCATAATTTTTTCGGCTTCCCTACAACAGTAGCTGCAAGAGCCTTTTATAGAGCACCCCTGAGCTATCGGCAAAATATCCGGCTACCAATCTATCGACAACAAACTTTATAAATAACCTCAGGGAGCTCACATGCTAACAAGATTTTGGCTAAATCGTAGATTACGGTTTCTATTCATTACAGCTGTGACTGGATTGTTGCAACTGCTTTTATTGACTACGCCTGTTTTGGGGGTGGAACGTATTTATGCGAGCTTTGGCCCACTGGAACGATACATTGAAGTTGCAGATCTGAAAACCTATGTAGATACAGGTGAGCTTCCTAATAGTCTTAGTTTCTTGCGCCGTTTTCTCAGCCCAGAACGGCTTGAACGGCTGCGTAGTGGATTGTCAACCAGTGCAAATATAGATGTGGTAACGGTTTCCCGGTTTCTCTATACCACCCAAGGAGAGGCAATTTTACAGTGGCTGGGAGAGTTAATCCAAACCCAGGGACGACAAAATGGAGCCCTTGGGATTCGAGGCTCTTTGATCTTGGCTGCAGCGGACCCTGACGGTGGGTTGAATGCGCTCAATGTGCTGAAGCATTTTCCGACTCAGGGGGTGCGGGTAGATTTGCAAACCCTGTTAGGCGTAGCCAGAGCCGCCACTAATCAAATCAACCAAACCCAAGCAGTAACAACACAAATTCATGAACAGGCTAGCTATGTGGGTGACGGCGTCGCAAAAGCTGACGTGTCAGCTCGCGACCTAACATCACCTGGTCCGAGTGTTTGGCAGTTGCTCACCCTAACAGAAACCTCGTTACCCACCGATCTCTATCTGCCTGCAGGAGACACACTACCGCTAGTTGTTGTCTCCCATGGTTTGGGTGGCGATCGCACCACTCTAGCCTATTTAGCCGAACATCTTGCCTCCCATGGTTTTGCTGTGGCTGTCGTTGAACATTCAGGCAGCAATAACGAACAAATCGGAGCCCTCTTAGGCGGCGAAGTGGGTGAAGTCGTTGAACCAGAGGAAATGGTGCGCCGACCTTTGGATATTCAAACGTTACTCACTGAGCTGGATGCCTTACGCGACCCCACCCTGCGCGATCGGCTCGATTTCCAAAACGTTGGCGTATTGGGGCATTCCATGGGAGGCTACACCACACTGGCTTTAGCTGGTGCTACTGTTGATTTAGACACCCTGGAGCAGAGCTGCCCACCCCAGATTAAACAGCTAAATTTATCGCTGTTGTTGCAGTGTTTGGTGCCGTCTCTGCCACAGCCTCTGCCAGAATTACACGATGACCGGGTGAAGGCTGCGATCGCAATTAACCCTCTCGATAGTGCGGTATTTGGCCCCGCCGGTATGGCCAATATCAAAATTCCTACCATGATTGTCTCGGGCAGTGCCGACACGGTAACTCCGGCCCTAGCTGAACAACTTCGCCCCTTTACCTGGCTACAGGTACCGGAGCGCTATCTGTTGTTAATAGAAGGTGGTACTCACTTTTCAGCAATCTATGATTCACAGGGGAGTGAAGACCCAATAGCCTTGCCAGAGGAAGCTTTAGGACCTAACCCTCAGCTGGCTCAAGACTATGTTAAGGCGATGAGTGTGGCGTTTCTCAAGACCTATCTAGCAGAGGACGACACCTACCGGCAGTATCTAGACCCGTCACACATAGCCGGTCTCAGTCAGCCTGAGCTACCTATGGTTTTGGCCCGTAATGTGATGATTGAGGATTAAATATCTCTATGTACAGGGCAAAAACATAATCGCCTGATGAAGAGTCACTCTTTACTCTTCACCCTTCATCAAGGGCGAAATCCCCATTTTTAGCTTTGACACGCTGCACTAGGGATTAAAACCTTGCCTGTAAAATAGTTGGCCAGGCATTGACCGCCATCAGCATTTTTGCAAAAGGCTAATTTTGAATGGGCGATTGCCATAATCTTATGTTAACCTTTTCTTAAAGTCGAAGTTTGAAGAAAAATCCGCTGTCCTTTCAAACGCTTTCCTTAGTTAAGCGACTAATTTCTAAAACTTTGTCTGTATACCGAATCAGTGCATCAACCATCCAAAATCACTGAGTCACAACCTACAGTTTTGACTTAGTCAATACAATTCATATTAACTCCTAGACTCAAACTGCTACAGCGAAAGACTCTATGATTGACAAAACTCTTCTCATATAGATGTTTTAGATCTGTCAAGAAGTTCGACTTATTGTTATAGAGAGCTTATGTTTTAAGCCCAATACATGTTTGACAGTTGCTTACTGTTAACTGTGAAATAGTGGTTTTCGCCATTTAAGAAGATTTTGGAATTTGGCTTTAGATATCCTTTGAAAGATTCTCAATAGAGAGATTTTGATTTGCTCATGATGATATTCAAAGAGCGCTGGCATCTGCTTATATTTATTCCTTCAATTTTATTGATCCTGGCAATTGGTCTAGCTAAAGTACTATTTCAGGTCCCTATTTATAAGTTAATTGGAGATGTTTTCTCGATTGCTGATATTCACCCACTCTCCGGTTTGCTCTCGAATATCGGTGTTCTTCTATGGTGTGCGGCAGCAACAATCTGCTTCTTCGTTGCAGGTGTTTTGAGACAGACCAAAAACTATAGAGTCATCCCTTTTCTTCTGGCTTCTGCCTGTCTGTCTATGTATCTGTTAATTGACGATTTTTTCCTACTTCACGAGGAGCTAGTTCCTACCTACATCGGCATCTTGCAGAATACAGTTTTGATGCTAATAATGATTGCGGTCGTCGTGTATCTTTTCTGGTTTCGCCGAATTATCTTGCGAACTCAATATGGATTTATGCTGATAGCGATTGGATTCCTAGGCATTTCTGTTGGGGTTGATACTGTCCTTAAGCCGTGGCTACTTTTTCTCGGAGAGTGGAAGTCCCTGCTTGAAGATGGAGCTAAACTTATAGGTATTACCAGCTGGCTCAGTTATTATACAGATGTAGCCTATCAGTTTTTGTTAGATAAATCTCGTATCATTTAGCTTGCTACAACGAGTTATGCTGTTGCTGATTTAGGGGGATGCACCAGCCTGTTAGAAATTCCCTACTAGCACGGTTTGGGTCTCGTCTTCGATAGGCATTGGCTTTTTCAAGCTGAATGTTAATCGCGGCCAGATGATGGCCCAAACTGTCGTGAAGATCTCGGACCAGACGATTACGTTCTGCGATCGCCACCAGATCAGCCCCACGGGCCGAATAGTGTTTTAGCTCGGGGTGTGTCACATATAAGTTCTGTGAATATGGGTGTTACTAAGTAAATTTGCTAGCTAAAATCCGGGGATACAGAATCCACCAGGGCCTGACTACACGTTAGCCTCTACGTGGTTGTAGCTACCGCAGGCAAATCCTATGGAACCCCCTGAAACTCTTAAACTCAATCCTGTCAATGCAGTTCATTCCCAGTCACAGGCCAAGTACGGGGCTAAAAAGGTCATCATCCTAGAAGGCGCTGAGGACATTAGCCTAGCGAGCGCTGCATTGACCCATAACTATATCGTTGGGGGCCACCTAGATCGCGATCCAATGAATACGTCGTTTATGCCTGATAGTGAGCATATCGGTGTGTTGGTTTCAGGTGCACAGATTGACTCGTCTACCTTCATTGGCCACTATCCGGGGCTAAATGCAGATGCCCTCGATGATAATCACCCAACGGTCATTCACAACAGCCGTTTTGTCCTGCTAAAAGGGCGGGGGTACAAATTTCAGATTGTTATTCCCATCAAGCAACCTGTTACAGAATATCAGCCAGCTGCTGTGGGTAAAGGGGTAAACCTCAGCCGCGCTAACTTTAAGCAAGCTGACTTAGCCGGTACCGACTTTACCGGCTGTAATTTAGAAAGTTCCAACTTTACCGCAGCTAACTTAAGCGGCTGCAACTTTACTGGAGCAAACTTGGCCAGATCCAGTTTTAACGGTGCCGATCTATCAAACGCGATTCTCACAGGTGCTAATTTAGCTGGCGTTGACTTTAGTTCTACGGTGACCTCTGAAGCCACGGACTTTGGTCATGCTTATTTGGTCGGTGCTCGGTTCTATTGTCTAGGTGGCGAAAAATTTGCCTACCTGGGCTGTTTTCATGGAGCCAGATTTACGGACGGAGAGAGACGTATTGAGGTCGCCAACGCTGACTTTAGTAGGATTTCCAACCTGGTTGATGGTCAATTTGCTTGTTTTTACAAATCTGATGTTGTTTTGCCCGCTAATGTAGAATGCATTTCTACCAACAGATTTGTTGAAGCCAGAGAAACATCCCCTGCTGTTAGCGAAGCCGCTGCTTCAAAGACGTCTGCTGCTTGGGGAGAAGAAGGATTTTAAGCCGACGACTCTCTAGTGGGGTATGGGCGCTGCTACCTAGCACCTTTAGCGTTAGGCAATGTAGTTGTCGTGGCTGCACTCTACCCGTAGTGAAAACTTAATGAGATACGAAAACTTATCTGATGACTCAGCTGATTGTGCCACCATAGCTCAGCCTGACTCCTAGAATGCATAGACGATCGCAGCCCAACATCGCTTACTACACAATTTCCTAAAAAATATGCATAATGCATACATGTTTTGAGGTAGATATTATCTCGGTCAAATATGGATAACGAAAGAACTGCTAATCTTCTAGGGGCGCTGGCCCTTAGCCTGGTCGACTCCCTAAATTCAGCGATAAAAACTGTCGGATACGGTGGAGAAGCTCCGGCTGCTCTGGTTACTCTAGGAGCCAATCCTGGACTTTCAATTAATACACTCCGGCAAATCCTTAACCTTTCGCATCCGGGGACTGTACGGCTGATTGACCGTCTCGCAGCTCAGAATCTGGTGGAACGTCGGTCTGGGGTGGATGGTCGAACACTAGCTCTTTTTCTCACAGAGGGAGGTCATGAGCGACGTCAGGAAATTTTGACCGATCGCAAGCAGCAGCTACAGCTTGCCTTAAGCTCACTGACCCAGAGCGATCGCAACCAGCTAACCCGACTCCTAGAAAAAATGCTCACAGCAGTAACAACCTCTGAGCTTCGCAGTTATGCCATCTGTCGTCTTTGTGAAGAAGAGGCATGTCCGGCCGATAGCTGCCCAGTAGAACAAAAATATTGCCAGCTACATAACCCATGAACAGCACCTTGCTTGCCATTGGTTACGCCTTTTGTTGGGGGATGGGCGTTACCCTGACCAAAGTCGCCTTATCAGCAATTACGCCAACAACGCTGCTGATTATTCAGCTCTTTTCCAGCGTTCTCTTTTTAATAACGGTTTGTTGGCTAACAGCTCAAAAGCTACCGTTTTCCTGGCAACATCTCAAACAGGGAGTCGCTGGCATTTTTGAACCCGCCCTCGCCTACATGTTTGGTATTGTCGGCATACAAATGACCACTGCCAGCAATGCCACACTGATTGGCTCAACTGAGGTAATTTTAACCATTTTGTTGGCTGCGATTTTTCTAAATGAGAGGCTGACACGCCTAAAGCTGCTGCTGGCTAGCATTAGCTTTGTGGGAGTTTCTTTATTGATGTTAAAAGATGTTCAAAATACTGACCAATCTTCACTTATGGGCGATGTCCTGGTGCTAGTGGGAACTCTTTTTGCAGTATTCTATGCGCTTTTAAGCAAACGTCAGATCGCAACAGCCCATCCATTGCAGCTGACCACATCGCAGCAAACGATTGGCTTAATAACAACGGTGTTGTGTTTTGGTGGGCTATCGCTGCTTAATCCAGTTTATGCGGTCAGTGCGGCCAACATTTCCCTGCCGTTTTGGCTGCTTGCCATTGGTTCAGGCATTATGCAGTACGCTCTGGCATTTTTGTTATATCTCATTGCTCTGCAAACGGTACCGGCAAGTCATGCGGCATTTTATCTAACCCTAATTCCTGTTTTTGGTGTGACGAGTGCAGTGCTAATCATTGGTGAACAGCCAAGTTTTGCTCAGGCTATTGGGGGCTGTTTGGTAGTGGCATCATCCTATTGTGCCAACAGATTAACAACATTATAAAAATCATTGACTATGCCTCTTATAGGGTGCGTTTGCATCCGGGTAAAGCACCCCATGAAGACAATCGAGTCACTTCACCGGATGGGTTTTATCATCCTGTCATCATATCGACAGCTAATACTAACCTGAACCTGGGTATCCACGACCCGTGCCGGATATATCGGCAGACAGATGGTGGCGTCATCCATGCATTCCCCTGTCTTCAGGTTGAAGTTCTGTTTATAAATTGGCGATGCAACTTTTAAAACTCCTTGGCGATCGCCAACAATACCCCGCGACATCACAAACGCCTGGCTAAATGGGTCAAAGTTTCCTGTCGCGTACACTTCATCTGTTTCGCCTATCCGAAAGATAGCGACCTGCTCTGTGCCTAATAGGGCGTTGACGCCGGTATTGGGCGCGATCGCATCCAATGTACAGATGGTCACCCATCCTGTGGTGTCAGTGTTCACGGACGTAGTCGATAATGATTGCACCATTGGAATTCCTATAGTTCTAAATGCTTTCTGAGACAACATCAGCGGCCCAGCGGCCCGCCGGTAAAACAATCAGTATTGCGGCGGTGTCACGAGAGCCTGACTCTGGTTTAAGACCACCCGTTCCGCCTCCGTGGCCGGACGTTTTTGCCCCCGTTCTTGTACATAGGCCAGTGACGGATCAGCATCATCTGCGTTAACAAAGTGCCGGAAACGCTGGACCTTTTCTGGAGTCTCGATAGTTGCTTTCCACTCACACTGATAGGTATCCACGTGATACTGCATCTGGGCTTCTAACTCATCGGCAATCCCTAGAGAATCTTCGATGACCACCTGTTTCAGGTAATCTAGACCGCCCTCTAACTTGTTAAACCAGGTGGAGGTGCGCTCTAGCTTGTCTGCGGTGCGAATGTAGAACACTAAAAACCGATCGAGATACTTGATCAGGGTTGCTTTATCAATGTCTGCCGCCAGCAGTACTGCGTGTTGTGGCTTCATGCCGCCATTGCCGCACACGTAAAGGTTCCAGCCGTTTTCCGTGGCGATAATGCCAAAATCTTTACCCTGAGCTTCGGCGCATTCTCGCGTACAGCCTGATACGGCTGACTTCAGTTTATGAGGCGATCGCAACCCGCGATAGCGCAGCTCTAACTCAATCGCCAGACTGGTGGAATCCTGCACCCCAAACCGGCACCAGGTACTACCCACACAGGACTTCACCGTCCGTAGCGCCTTACCATAGGCATGACCCGACTCAAAGCCCGCATCCACCAACCGTCGCCAGATTAGCGGCAGCTGGTCCACTCGGGCCCCAAACAGATCCACCCGCTGGGCACCAGTAATCTTGGTATACAGGTCAAACTCCTGGGCCACCTGACCTAACACAATCAGCTTTTCAGGGGTAATCTCTCCTCCTGGTATGCGAGGAATCACAGAATAGGTACCATCCTTTTGGATATTGGCCAGAAACGCATCGTTTGTATCCTGTAGACCGATGTGAGGCGTATTCAACACATGGTCGTTCCAGGCAGAGGCCAGCATTGATGCCACCGTAGGCTTGCAAATTTCGCAGCCATACCCGGTCCCGTATGTGGCCAACAACGTATCAAATGACTTGATTTGCCCCACCCGCAGGAGGTGATACAGCTCCTGACGAGAATAGGAAAAATGTTCGCACAGGTGATTTTTTACCTCTACCCCAGCCTTCTTCAGTTCCGAGGTCAACAAATCCTTCACCAACGGCACACAGCCACCGCAGCCAGTCCCCGCCTTCGTACACTTTTTCAGCGTGGGCATATCTGTCAGACTATCCTCACGGATGGCTTCACAGAGCTGTCCTTTGCTTACATTATTACAGGAACAAATCTGGGCCGTATCCGGCAGGTTCTCCACACTGAGTGAATTTGTCACGCCACTTGTCGGTACCAACAAACTCAGCGGATTAGCCGACAATGTTATCTGGTTCTGCACCAGCGGTAACAACGTGCCATAGGCAGAGGCATCACCGATCAAAATGCCGCCTAGTAACAACGAACCCTCTGCATTGACCACCAGCTTTTTGTAGGTGCCTGCCACGGTATCGGTTATCACCAGCTCTTTGGCTCCAGGAGTCTTGGCGAAATTATCCCCAAAGCTGGCCACATCCACCCCCAGCAGCTTGAGCTTGGTGGACATGTCTGCTCCGGTAAACTGCTGGGCTGCTGCCACGTCCAGCAGACAATCACTGGCGACGGCGGCCATGTGATATCCCGGTGCTACCAGGCCAAAGATCCGTCCCTGATACAGCGCACATTCGCCGATGGCATATATGGTGGGATCAGAGGTCTGACAAGATTCATTAATCACGATGCCGCCGTGCTTGCCAATCTGCAGGCCACAGGTGCGTGCCAGTTCATCCCTGGGTCGAATCCCCGCCGAGAAGACAATCATGTCCGTCTGCAACGATGTTTCATCGGCAAACTGCATCGATACCAGCTTGCCATTCTCACTGACAATGTTTGTTGTCACCTTACTGGTGTGTACCTGTACCCCCAGCGCTTCAATTTTTTCTTTGAGAATGGCACCGCCTGCCTCGTCAATTTGTACCGGCATTAACCGGGGGGCAAACTCCACTACATGGGTTTCTAGCCCTAAAGACTTTAGGGCATTGGCACATTCCAACCCCAACAGGCCACCACCGACAACAACGCCCACACGAGATTGTTCCCCATAGGCTTTAATCGCTTCTAAATCCTCAATGGTGCGATAGACAAATGTTCCCGTCGCATCATTGCCTTTAATCGGTGGTACAAATGGATAGGAGCCAGTGGCCAAAACTAGCCGATCATATGCAACCTCAGCCCCGTTGGCCGATCTGACAACCTGCTGTTCGCGATCAATCTCAATTACCTGGTCACCGATATAGATCTGAATGTCATTGTCTTGATAAAACCCTGGTTCCACCAGCGTCAGGTCAGCGGCTGTTTTATCGACATAATATTGGCTCAAGTTGACCCGGTCATAAGCAACTCGGGGTTCCTCACAAAATGTAATCAGATTCCAGCGATCGCAACCACCCTTCTCGACCATTAATTCGAGAAACCGATGTCCGACCATTCCATTGCCAACAACGACGAGAGTTTGCTTGCTGTTCGGCATACTGATCCTATTCTCAACTCATTGACCAAACAATGCGCGATCAGTATCGAAAAAAACAATCCCTCTATCCGGCTTTTGCTCAAAATTAATGCATGATCTGCATATATGAGCTATCGTCTTTTTTCTTGCTACATGTCAAGTAAATATTGGTGAAAAAATACAACAGTTTCTGCGTGAACCTTAATAAAGCGAGATGGATGTTGTATTCGTTTACTGGGGCAGAGGTGTCGGTGCCTGGATCTCCCGATGTTTCTCCAATTGATGTCCCTAATCCATCCTTTCGAATCAACCACAGAACGACTTGCACATATCGGTTTATCGACATATCATCAAGGCGTGAGCTGTGTCGAGTAGAGAGGCAACTATTTAAAGGCGCAAGGCGATTTTTCCTTTTAAGGTTGTTCTTATTTCAGCTCAACACGTGTATCTAGGGAGGCAATTGGTATGCCACGTCAAGTCGGTGCGCGTTATGCCTGTGAGAAGTGTGGAGCCCAGCTGGTTTATGAAAAGCCATGCCCCTGTCCAGAAAGTATGCCCCATTCAGAAATCTGCTGTGGAGAGCAGATGAAGCTGGTGCAAGCAGGGACTCCGGAGAAAACGAAGAATAGCTAGGGCGTTGCCCAAGGAAGGCACTTGTTCTGAAAGTGCCAATATGCAGATAAGTAGGCTTTGATGTAAGTGCTTGGCTAAGGCTGGGTGCGAAAAACTACTGTCGAAGTCTTAGTTAGAACGGTCAGTATTGAGGGCAGTGCAAGACTGCAGAAGTGACCCATGACAACAGCAATTACAGACTCACTGGTGAAATACAAAAACTTACCTATTTGGACAGAAATAACATTACCAGAATCATTTCAAACCCAGCACAATACAAAGTCAGGCACCTGGGGAAAAATCACGGTAGTAGCAGGTCAGTTGCAATATGAGGCCCTAAATGAAACTGGCGAACTCCTGTCTACCAATATCATCACTCCACAGCATACAGACTTTTTTGTATCGCCAGAAGCCTGGCATCGGGTCAAACCTTTAGGTCCCCTGCGCTGTTTTGTTGAGTTTTACTGTCGCTCCGAGGACTACTTTCAAAAGAAATATCACTTTGCCGCTCCTCACCGAGATGTCCAGGCGCTCATCCAAGGACCTTTGGCAAATTATCAAACGATGAACGTCTTAGATTTAGGCTGTGGTAAAGGTCGCAATGCTACTTACTTATACGCTCAGGGGCATCGGGTGACAGCGTTAGATAAAAATGCCAGTGCTATTCAACATCTTCAGGAGATTATTCAAACAGAAAAGGCTGAAGATAGATTTCAAGCTCGTGTGTACAAAATTGAATCAGCCGCTCTCGATGACCAGTACGATTTGATCATTTCCACAGTTGTTTTTCAGTTTTTGAGGTACAACACTCTGTCCAGTGTGATTGAAAACATGCAGGCTCAAACTAAACCCCAGGGCTACAACTTTATCATTGCCCCGGTTTCGTCGTCGGAGTCTCCCTGTCCCATTCACTTCCCGTCTACCTTTGCACCCCAGGAACTGCGTAATTACTACAACCACTGGCATATCTGTGAGTATCAGGAACAACGGGGAACATTTCATCGCAAAGATAGTAACGGCAACCCTATTGAAGCGACCTTTGCTACCTTACTGGCTCAGAAACGCGTAGTCTAAAAGATGTCAGGATAGCTCGTTCTCGCCCCAATCATCCGAACCGTTCCCCGTAGGGGCATTGCATGCAATGCCCCTACGGGGATGTTCCCACGGCATGTGTGGCTGAACCCAGTTGACTCAACATAATTGTTATGTCAACCTTCACCATTAACTCATAACAGTCTGCTACAGGCTTTGCAGTGTCTCATCTCCCACACGGGCATTATTAGCCACAAACTTCTTGGCTGAGCGAAACTTATCTGTTTCTCGTAACTGCTGGCTCATAAACCGACAAATCTCCAGCAAAATGTGGGGCCGCTGTGTCGTCAGACTAATAAACCGCTGTTTCTCCAGCTTTAGCAGCATACAATCATCCTTGGCAATTGCTCCATTCCATCGAGGCGAATCATCAAACAGAGCAATCTCACCAAAATAGTTGCCAGCAGCCAGCTGCTTGATCTCTCGTTGCTCATCATCGACGGTTTTCACAATCTGCACTGCCCCTGAAGCAATAATATACAGATGAGATCCCCAGCTTCCTTCTTCAAAAATAGTCTCACTGGCCATAAACTGCTGAGGTACGATCGCTTCATCAATCAGCAATAGTTCATCTAAGGAGAGATTTTGAAACAGGGCGACATCTTTGAGAATCAGTAGACGGTTCATAAGCGTGTCGGGAGTAGAAGGCTGTAGCGCCGTGTAGACATCCTGTAACAGTGGTGGGGTGGGAAATAAATCACGGGCGACCGCCTGAACAACAGGATCAACATCCTTGAGCGAGGCTCTGGGGATTTTGGCCAGGGCAATTAATGCTCCGGCCCGTAACCATCGATCCTTGGATTCAATGGCCTCTAGTAGGATTTTATAACCTTTGTTCCGTAACCAGTTCAGTGATAACGGACTGTCTTGAGGGAAGCTGGTAGTTTCGGCGTCTTGTTCTAGCAAGGGCAACAGCGGCAAAATAAATCGACGATGGCTGAGGGATGCCAGCACCTCAATGGCATTGGAGCGATCGCGACTATCTGTAGTTGCAAAAATTTGATTGACCGTATTCACAGTGCGGCTATGGCCCAGACAGGCTAGCACATAGAGTACTTTCTGAAGCAGCCGCTGGTGGTAGTCCTCAATCGCTACCGCCAGCGGCTGCCAGTTAGGATCGGTCTGGGGAATCAGGGTGCGCCAGCGCCGCGTATGGGCGACCTGCTGAAAATTGTCGGCCAGATGAGCGTACAAGATGTCGCTGGCCTGCCGGGTACGGATTTTACCAATGGTTGCGATCGCGCTATTCACCGTTTCCCGTTCTTTCGCTGCCAGCAGTGTTTTCGCCTCGGCCAGACCTCCTTTTGCTGCCAGCCAGGTAGCCGCCTGTTCCCGTACACGGGGATGACTATCCCCCAGGGCTGTTGTCAGCGGGGTGAGATCATCATTGCTTTGTTGCCACAGATTGAGTGCAGCAATCCTCACCTCTGGCTGGGTATGGGCAAAATACCGCTGGGCCAGCGTCAGCACCTGGGTCCGTCTGGCATCGGGCAGCGTTTCCATTAAATTGGCCAGTGTTTCTAAGCCCAGCTGTTGAGTAGCGGCACTGCCCTGGGGCAACAGATGCGTAGTCAGCAGTTCGACTAAGGTGGCATCGGCACTGCGAGCCACCACTCGGATGACAGCTTTGGCGATGCCTTCATCTAACATGGCCGAGGCAATCGTCGTAAATGCCTCATCGGTAATGGCTGTGCCCTGGAGCTTGGCGACGATGGCTAGCGATCGCAAACTTGGATCATCAGCTTTAGACAGCTCATCCAAGCGCTCCTCTTCGATTGGCTGTTGCTGCACCATCAAAATTTCCAGCGCCGTCAACCGACAGGCCAGAGGCTGATCTGGCTGCAGCTGCTCCTGCCAAACTGACCATAGCCTGGTCTCTTCTAGAACCCCGCTTTCTTCTGATTCTGGATCACCTGTACCAAAGCCCATGCCTGGATCAAAGCCATCACTAAACAGGGTCACCACCGCCGAGCGCACCTGCCGATCGGCTTCGGGGAGTAGTGCCAGTACATCTGCTAAAAATGTGGCCGGTGCCCCTAATCGTGTTGCCAGGTCTAACCCCTTAATCTGGTCATAGCGGTCCCCGGACTGCAGCAACGTTTGGATGGTGCTTTTTAGTGGCAATACCGCCTGACGGCTGGCCAGCTGGTCTAAGTCAATGGCATCGGTGCGAATCAGATCTTCCAACCCGGCGGTATAAAAGCGCCCCATGGGCAGTCTGACTAGCAAAAATAGGATGACCAGACCGCTGACAAGCCAGGTAATCTGGGGCAGCGTGAGAGTATTTTCACACAGCCACAGAAACGCCCCAGCACAGGTCAGCCCCACCGCGTAGATCAAACCATCGCTGAGGGTCCGAACCCGACCCATAAATTCTTGGGGAATGGCGTTGTAGTTAAGCTGATGGACTGGCAGGTTGATGGCTTTGTAGAGGGCATCGCTGTTGAGCTGTAGACCAATGGCGGCGGGTAGCTGACCGTTGATACCTAAGCCTAGAAAGGCGGCCAGGGTGGTAATGGGAAAGACCACGTTCATGCGGGCTACCCCTAACCAGCGCAGCAGGGGTCGGGTTAGACCGTAAAGGACAGACATTTGGACGATGCTAACCACTACCCGCATCAGACCTAAAAAGCCGGTTAGCTGCCGTTGGTTAAACTGCTGGCCGTAGATGCTAAACCATAAAAATTCGGAGCTGAGATAGATGATTACCAGTAGAAAGCTACTGGCGGCTAGGAAAATGACGAGCGGATAGCGCTTGGCTAGCTCTGGAAATGATTGCAGTGATTCAAGCACACCGACGGTGGCACCGGACTTGCTGCTAAAGGGGCGCTGGGTGCGATCAAGATAGGCGAGTTGGACCAGTGCGATCGCAATTACTACTGGCAAACACAGCAATAAATCCTCAGTCCGGAGCCAGCGCGACAGCCCACCCACCAGCCCCCCGCCCACTAAAGCACCAGTGGCTTGGACAATGCCAATATACGGAGCATACTGCTTGTATTCCAGGGTATTGAAATAGTCAGTCAGTAGGCTGGGATAAAGAATATTGTTGCAAATGTCCCACTGAAAAAAGCTAACAATCAGCAGGCCGTAGTAAACCGGTGTGGAGTCTAGGGGCAGTGCCAGTCGCAGGACAATGACCGCTGCCAGCAGTGCCGCCAGGGCTCCACAAAAAAGTTGAGTCGTCCGAACCCGCTGCACCACCTGGCTGACTGCAATATAGGCCGGCATCGAGCACAGGCCGATCAGCATAAACGCGATGGGCAGACGGTTAGCCCCCAGCTGGCTGACAAAAATAGAATTAGCTACTGCGATCGCCATCACACTCTGCACCAGCACCGTTACTGCCAGCAGTAACAGCTGAGTTAGACGGCTATTCTGTAACGATTTGAACGCAGTGAGCATCAATAAAAATTTAGGGCCATAACCTATTCATAGTATTAAATAGTCATGACAGAAAAATACAATGTTCGTAATTTGTTCGCATCACCACGGTCCCAAATCCCTTACCTACCCGCTCCTTCCTGTTCATCCAACTCCTGCTGTACAGACCGAGGCAGTCGGTCAATAGGTTCAATAGTAGCTAACTCATCCCCGGTAGCGGTTCCTAGGGCCTTAAATTTACGAGCACTCACTAATACTCGGTTTTCCAAAGATCCGACTGCCTTATTAAACGTATCAACCGTCGCATCCAGACCCCGCCGCATTTTCTGCAAATGGCCGGTAAACACCCGTAGCCGATCATACAGCTCCCGACCTAACGTGCTGATCTGCTGAGCATTTTCCGTAACGGCATCCTGCTGCCAGCCATAGGCAACCGCCTTAAGTAAGGCAATTAACGTTGTGGGGGTGGCCAGAATCACCCGCTGGGCAATCCCAGCTTCAATGAGACCGGGGTCTTGTTCCAGGGCAGCACTAAAAAAAATCTCTCCGGGCAAAAACAGCACCACAAATTCAGGACTCGGTTGAAACTGGTCCCAGTAAGCTTTTTGCCCCAGCTGCTGAATATGGCGACGAACCTGTTGGGCATGCTCCTTCAGCTTGTTGCTACGTAACGGTTCATCCGTCATATCCAGAGCCTCTAAGTATGCAGCCAGAGGAGCTTTGGCATCGACAACGATACGACGCTGCTGGGGTAGCTGCACCACCATATCGGGGCGTAAAGACCCGTTGCCAGTCGTTACCTGTTGGCTAAAATCACAGTGCTCGACCATCCCCGCAATCTCCACTACTCGTTTTAGCTGAATTTCACCCCAGCGTCCTCGCACATTGGGAGCCCTGAGCGCTTTGGTTAAGTTGGCAGTTTCCGTTTGGAGCTGCAGCTGCCCCGTGGCCAGCTGGGTGATCTGCTCAGTCAGCTGGCTGTAGGCCGATAGCCGATTGCGTTCCAGATCTTGTAGATAGGTTTCTACCTTAGTTAAAGACGATTGCAGTGGCTGCACGAGGCTATCAATCGCCTGCTGTCGCTGTAATAACTCACCACTCGACTGGGAGTGAAACTGCCCCAGCTTTGTCTGAGCCAAATTTAAGAATGTCTCATTGTTTGTTTGCAATGCTTCTGCCGACAGTGCCTTAAATGCTTCCGTCAAGCGTTCTCGGGCCTGGTGCAACAGTGTTAGCTTGCCATCGACGGCCTGTTGCTGTTCCTGCAGCTGGGTTTGACATTGGGCCAGCTGGGCTGTGAGCTGATTTTTGTCTATTTGCAGCTGCTGTAGTTGTGTCTGTAGCTGTTCCGTGTAGGCTGCTTTAGTTTCAGCCGCTGCTCGCTGAGCTGTCGCTGTCGTTAACGCCTGTTGCTGTTGCTGTAGATCTATTTGCAGAGCGTGGAGCTGCTGCCGGAGATTGCCTAGTTGGGTCTCCTTGGTTTGCAACTGCTCAATCATGGTGGCACGTTCAGCAACTAGGTCACTCTTAGCCCGCTCCCGCACAACCTGATACCGAGACTGCCAAATCAACCAGCTCACCAGGCAGCCCACCCCTGTCCCTGCCAGAAACGTTACCGGCCCTTGCATAGATAAAGTACATAGTTACTAACGTCCCATACAGTAGCACCCGTACTTGTAGATCGTAAAATTGAGGCTAGCGTCCCCTGCCGCTATCTGCTCAAGACTATCCGCGCGAGCATTTCAGCAAAATCGCGTTCATTTAGGCACAGCGACCGGGTACTTTCATAGAGATATGAATAAGTGTTGATAATAGACAGGGCTTTTAGGAATACAGCTGACTATAGGAGCACAGCCAACCGCCATCGTTTGACCCAAACCACAGGTTCATCCAGAATTTAAGGTTCTCCTATTAAAAAAACTCAGGGTTTAAACTTGGATGTGGTTTATGTTTTGATAGGAGCTGGCCTTTTCGCCCATGTATCACTATCCACTGCAGCGATTAACTTCATCAGAGTCTTATAGGGAATGACCGTTAAAAGCCCACCAGAGAAACCTGTCAGAGCGCCAATATTGGACAAGCTGCCAAGCTACGGCATCCAAAGCGATGAGTGCCCCCGCCGGGCCAAAACGCAGCTAGACTTTATTATGCTTGCCATTGAAGCCCTTGAACTGAATGCATCTCAGGTGATGTTGACTGCTATCAAGGAATTGGGAGTGCAGGATGTGCTCAAAAGTCGAGTGTATCTCTGGCGGTTGCGTAGCACCAATCCGCTCAGAAAGTTTAACCAGCGGCAGCCGCTCACATTAGAAGAGGCTAAGGCATTGGTCCTGGTTGTATGTTATCTGTGCCGTAAATTAACGGTGCTGATTCGTCAGCTGTTCTTGGGATATCAACAACTGCAGGATCAGCAACTTACTCTCGATCACCATTTTCGCTTGGCCAAATATCTGAAGCGATTTCGGGCTCACTTTCGGGCTCGTATGAATCCTAAGCGAGCGATGGTGTTAACCTACAGCACGGATGAAAAACTGGATGAATTAGCCCTCTCATTATTAACTCAGCTATTGCTATGCACTGGCACTCGGGGAGAAGAGCGGCTCTGGGCTAGCCTCTTTGATGGGGAGATATCATGACGATTCAACGACAGTATGTGCTGCCAAACTGCAGCTTAATGTTAGAAGGGCTGAGTGCAGACACCTCCAACGTGCTCTCGATTCTAGCCAATGCTGAATTTAAATTCGTTGGTATTGATCAATCTCTGTCCGGTGGCATGGAGTTTTTTAATGCCCTGGTTGGAGCTGTGAGCGCTTACTGCCAACGGCTGATCAGTGGTCTAGACCATCCAGAGCATGTAGCCTCTCAGTCATCACTGGTAGCGGTTGAACCCGACGAAGGCCAGTACCACCGTCTAATTGTTAAGCCTGGCATTTTAAACGCGCCGTCTGGTGAGAGTGCAGACGATACTGCCCTGCAAACTATCAAGCTTTCTACAGTGCAGCTGTTTGACATGGCTGAAGCCATCGATCAGTTCTATGCTGATGCTCAAACGCTACCTGATGTTTCGATAAATCTGGCACCGCTGCCCCGTAAGTATGTCAGACCGGAAGAACCCCTGACCCAAAGAGCACTCTCCCCATTGCTGGGATTGGGTACCTTAGCTGCTGCCGCTCTAGGACTGTTCTTCTTGCCGGTGCCAGAACTGGCTGAACCGGAGGGGCTAGACCCCCAGGTTACCTTGGAGGAGCCCACAGGGGATGTGCCTATCACCGCCCCCCCTGGCGATGATGCCACTGCGCCTGAGACCGCTGACTCCGTACCTGACGACAGCGAAATCGAACCAGAGGCTGAGGCGACCACGATCACTGATGCCGCTCAGCTCGTAGCTCTGCAACAGCAGGTACAGCAGCAAATTAGCGATGCTTTGCCAAGCGATACTGCCTTTGAGCAATCCTTACGCTATCAAGTTGCCGTAGCTGAAAATGGCGATATCGTTGGCTATAATCCTTCAGACGACGCTGCTCTAGAAAATATCGATAACACTCCCCTACCGGCGCTTACCTATATTCCTGTTGATGAAACGGTGGCAGGAGCCGTCGCTCAGTTTGATGTCACATTTCTGCCAGATGGCACAGTGGAGGTAGTGGCTGACCAAATCGTCACCCCCGAACCTTTGGCTCCGGAGTCTGAGGCACTACCCGATACATCTGGCGATGACGATGGTGCTGAAGAACAATCATCGACACAATCACTCAGCATTACAGCAGATAGCAGCGCTGAACCGGATAACTCTGAAGTTACTGCGGTCAGTACGTCCGGTGGGCAACTGTCTAACACAATTGCTACGCCTATTCGCGATCGCGATCGCATACTTGCACTCAACCAGCAGCTCAGACGCACCATTATCGAGAATCGCGATCCTGATCGGACTGGACCTGAAATCCGCTACCGCATCCGTCTGGACGAGGAGGGCAATGTCACGGGCTATGAGGCCACTAGTCCTGAAGCAGAGCGAGATGTAAATGCTTTCAATATCCCTGAGCTGGTTACTGCTATCCCCGACGAGAGTCCTCAGCTTGATTTTCTAGTTGTGATTAACGATGACAATGTAGTAGAAGTCAACCCGTGGGACGGCTGGCCTTAGTATTAGTCAAAGCTAGAGGAGCATTGCCATGTCTGATGAGCAATACCCCAACCTCCCTACGCCTCACCCAATTTCCGAGATATCTCCCACCCTTGAGGCTGTTCCGCCCGCTCCCCCTCGACGTTGGCTCACCTATGGAGCCCATGTTTTATTAGGTGTGGCTGTCTTACTAGCGGGGATGCCCCTGGCCTGGCTACTTGGTATTGGTATGGCCAGCTTGATGCCTGCCCCCGGCAAACAGATGCCTTTGCAGGAGGTGGCGCTACGGCGAACCAATCGAGTGATTACAGAAATCTATCGTTTACCCAGCCGTTGGCGACCGGCACCTCCCCCCGAAACACGCATCGAGCCCATTCCCATTCCCACCCAACCCATTGCGCCACTCACGACGCCCCCAGCGGCCTTAAATGACCGTGAGCATCAGCTGGCTACCGAGGAACTGGCGGCGCTGCAACAGGAATTTGAAACCATCCAGAAGCGACTATTTGACCTGGAAAGTAAGCTTGGGCAGGCTCAATCGACCGCAGAAGTCGAGAGTCGGCTGGTTGAGCTAGAGCGTCGACTCAACCCTGAATCTGTTGCCCCTCGGTCTGATCTAGAGCCAACGGAGCAGGCAAACACTGATCTACAAACGGATGTGTCCGCCCAGCCCACCACCCGACATCCGCTTCTGGAAACGACCGAACTCAAGATTACCCTGCCCAGTGATGCCCTATTTGCCCCTGGTGAAGCTCGCCTCCTGACGACTGCGCCAGAACTGTTGAGCAGTATCTTTGAAGATCTGGCCCAATATCCCAACGCCACCATCCTGATTGGTAGCCATACCGATGACCATCTGGAGCCCTACCAAAGCCTCAACCTAGCCTTTCAACAAGCCAGTGCTTTAAGGGCCTATTTGGCTGGCAATTTACCAGAGCATCGCTGGATTACCATCGGCTATGGTCAAAACCGTCCCATTACCGATAACAGCACATCTCAATTTCGTCAGCGCAATCGCCGGATTGAAATTGCTATTGATCGCCGTTAACGGCATGCTGATAATCAACTCACCTATTCCGCGTCCTTGCTTGTGATGAAAGTTGTCTACTTTGGCACCCCGCAGTTTGCGGTACCTAGCCTTGTCCGTTTGCTTAAAGCGCCTGACTTTGAAGTTATTGCTGTCGTCACTCAACCAGATAAACGACGGGGGCGAGGCAGTAAAGTGACGCCGTCTCCAGTCAAGACCGTGGCTACTGAAGCGGGTATTCCGGTGTTGCAACCCCAAAAAATTAAAAAAGACACTGATACCCTTGAATTTCTAAGTAAATCACAAGCGGATGCCTTTGTTGTTGTTGCCTACGGTCAAATTCTCTCGCAGGAAATTTTAGATATGCCGCGGCTGGGGTCGATTAACGGCCATGGCTCAATTTTGCCTACCTATCGTGGGGCCGCCCCTATTCAATGGAGTCTTTACCATGGTGAAACCGAAACGGGGGTAACGACCATGCTCATGGATGCTGGTATGGATACTGGCCCCATGCTGCTTGAAGAAACGATTCCCATTGGCCTATTGGATAATGCTTGGACCATTGCTGATACATTGTCCAAATTAACCGCTGAACTGCTGCTGAGCACACTGCATAAGCTCGATGGTCAAGCCATTCGCCCTATTCCCCAAACTGAGGGGTATGCGACCTATGCACCGCTAATTCAAAAAAATGACTACATGATTGACTGGCAACGTCCAGCCTTAGATATTCACAATCAGATTCGGGGGTTTTATCCCAACTGTGTGACCCAGCTGCGCCAGCAGCCCCTCAAAATCAGTGCCACCGTGCCGTTATTTGACAGTGTTTGGCCTCACCTGCCCCAGGATTATCAGCCCCTCCAGCAGGCCTATAGCCAACTAGAGCCCGCTAGCCCTGGCAAAATAGCGGCTATTTGGAAGAACCATGGGCCTGTGGTAGCTACAGGTGCTGGGTATTTACTGTTGTATCAGCTACAGCCAGCGGGTAAGAAATCTCAGTCTGGCTGGGCCTTTGCCAACGGCAGTCGGTTAGAACCGGGAGAATCTTTAGGCCCCTCATAAAGGTATTTTACAGCTGCAAAAACAGACCCCCAGCCTCGGCTAGGAGTCTGTTTAGATGTCCAGGAAAAAACTAAAGTCGCTTTAGCCAGCTGCCAAATAGCCTTGGAATGTAGCCTTACGGCGACGGAGATGCTTCAGGGCTTGCTGCTCTAGTTGACGAACACGCTCACGACTGATGCCCATGCGCTGTCCTACCTTAGCCAGGGATAGCTGAGTACCATCAATCAAACCAAAGCGTAGATTGATGACTTCCTTTTGCTGAGGAGTCAGCTCGGTCAGCATATTGCGAATGTCCTGCCGCAGTGACTGTTGAACGGTATAGTCCTCAGGGGATACGGTTTCATCCTCTAGCAGTTCCTGTAGCTCTGTGTCCTGGTTGTCGCCAATGCGGACATCCAGAGAAATGGGCTGGCGGGACATGGTTAAATATTCCCTGACCTGCTCGGGGGATAGATCAAGCTCCTGGCCAATTTCACCAACCGATGGGCTACGACCTAGCTTTTGGGCTAGCACCCGCTGCTCACGCTTGATCTTATTGAGCTTCTCAGTAATGTGAATCGGCAACCGAATGGTGCGTGACTGCTGAGCAATGGCACGGGTAATTGCCTGCCGAATCCACCAGTAGGCGTAGGTGGAAAACTTATACCCCTTCATCGGGTCAAATTTTTCAACACCGCGCTCCAGACCCAGCGTGCCCTCTTGAATCAGATCTAGGAACTCAAGGTTGCGCTTTTGGTATTTCTTGGCTACGGCCACTACCAGTCGCAGGTTTGCCTCAATCATTTTGCGCTTTGCTCGCTGACCATGCCTTAGCTGATGTGCTAGTTCGGTCTCGGAAATACCAGCAGCCTGAGCCCATTCTACGCGACTAGCATCATGACCAAGGTCTTCGTCTAACTTCTCCTTAGTTGCTTGCAAAGCCATTAAGCATTGCACCTGTTTACCCAGCACGATTTCTTCTTCATGGGTAAGCAAAGGTACGCGTCCAATCTCCTGGAGATAGGTACGGACTGTATCAGTGCTGTAGGCAACTTGGGGAGTTCGTTTTGGGGCTTTCAGCTTTGACATAGCTTTTAGTGGACCTCCGCTGGAAAAAGTGTGTCGAGTGCAGGGAGTAGGTTCGACCTTTACCCCTGGCTTGATTTGTTAAATGACGAGCTGTATCTGTAATACGTAGAACACAACAAGATCGGATTTCAATTTGGTGAAATCTCCCTAAAATCCGTTTCAAACGTCCAGGTTAAGGTCAAACAAAATACCTGTTGTGTTTACAGAAAAACGAACTCAAGTCGGATTCATTATGAGTTTGATTTTACCTTAAGTGACAGTGTTGATGGCACTAGATGAAGTAACTCTCATAAAACACCTCTCCATTGCCCTTACTTTAAATTGCGTAGATGAGAAATCCACATAAACTAAGATTAGAGCTACCTGAGAGAACAAGGATAAACGACAATCTCTACGTTATCAGTATGACTTAGGTTTTCAGGCATTTAGGTGAGGTTTCCCTTGGGCAATAACCGAACTATCAAAGTCGATTAATTTTTTTTCTATACTCACTCCACTTACTGTGTAGACGTGTCTTCTCGGGAATTTGGCTAACTCCAAAGTTTAGGGATGAACCAGTGGCAATTCTGTAGTGATTAGAACAACTTTTGTCTTATTTCGAGACTAAACCTCACAATCAACATGCGCTATAGATGCAATCAATGAAGGCCTATGAATGAAATAGATAATTATAGTTTTTCTAAACAGGACACAACCTTGTTTTAGAGGATTAGCCACCGAGGAATAGTACCATAATTTAGTTCATTTGTACTAATGATTGTGTGCAATTCTTACATAGATACTTTTGAGCAGACATGAGGAGTGTTTATAAGTCCCCAACTGTTGCACCTTACTGAGAATAAAACGTAATAAAGCGGTCTAGACAAACCAAGGAAGACACGATTGGCGTCATTATAGCTCTAGTTTTAGGTGAAAGTAATCAATACTGTGACACCTGGGTTAATCAAGAAGAGTGTCACATTTGTTTATCAGGGTTATTGCTAGTCATTCTTTATTCGTGAATACACTGTATTCGTAACTATATTTACGTCACTCCAGGACAAGACTGTAGTTAAATAAGGACATTCCTGTTCTAAGCTCTGTGTTTCCCGCAGTCGGTTGGTCGTCAAGATTACTTGAATTTCCCCAGTATTCTGAAAAGCTGTGTATCAATGGGCACCTTGAAAGTAGTTGAGTACCCACGACCTATTCAGCTAATCAAGGAATGTTATGGCTCTGAACAAATCTGCCAACGATCTATCCCACGGCTCGAGTTCTAATCAAGACCCAGCGTTTTGGCAGCAGCTGGACAAGGACTTTCCCTTTGAAGGTGTTGATGAAGAACAGCTACGGCAGCAAACAGAGCAGTGGATACAATGTGCAAGTGAAATTTTAGGACTGCCCCCCTCGCGTGCCCAAAAGAAATCAGCCCGTTAGGCCATGGCCTGGCTATGTTGCCAACCGAGATACAGGGCTCTGGGCACATGGAAACATCCTTTCCACTTACCGCCTTTTAAGGATAGTAAGACCTCTCCCTGGCGGTTGAGGTAACCAAACCATTCACCGTGGTCTGGATCATTAAATCGAGACCAGGCATAGTCATGAACGATTTGATACCACTGCCAGCAGTCATCTCTCTGGGTGAGGCGATAGGCCAATAGCAGGGCTACCAGGGTTTCTAAATGGACCCACCAGAGTTTTTGGCTCCATTCCAACTGCTGAGGGGGATGACCCCTGCGGTCTAAAAAGTAAAAAATGCCGCCGTATTCCTGGTCCCAGCCGCGTTCAAGAATTTTGAGGGTAGTTTCAACAGCGCGATTAATGAGCGCTGTGTCCTGGCGTCGCTGGCCAATTTCCATCATGAACCACATTGCTTCAATGCCATGACCCGGATTGAGGAGTCGTCCTTCAAAACAGTCGATAGGAGAGCCGTCTGGGGCAATGTGTTCATAGACTAAACCGCTTTCGGTATCTAAAAACTCTTCCATGACAGCGTGAACGGTTTGATCGAGGACTGATTCAAGGTGGTCTGGTGTCAGTAGCCAGTCCATTTCTAGGGTGAGGTTTGCTAAAATCATTGGCACTGCTAAGGACCTCATGGGGCGAGTGCCCGGATAGACCTTGTTGTATTGACCTTTGGGATTATCCTGGCGACGTAGGACATTGTTGTAGGCCTGCAGTGCAATTTCTTTAGCGTTGCGAACTGACAAGTCAGCCCTGGCGCTATTGCGACTGGCCTGAGCATACTGACTAAAGGCCATGGCGGCAAAACAATCGGAAAAAATGTTGTAGGGTTGCACCAGGGGACGACCCTGACGGTCCAGGGAAAAGTACCAGTTCCCTGTTTCATCACGCCCGTGGTTAGCTAAGAAATCTGCGCCGTGGCGAGCGACCTCCAGCCAGTCAGAGCATTGTTCTAGACGGTTATACAACATAGAAAATGTCCAGACCTGCCGGTTCTGTAGCCAGATAAATTTATCGGTATCGTAAACTTTCCCCTGGACGTCTAGACAAGTAAAGTAGCCCCCGTAGTCAGGATCTAAAGAATGGCATTGCCAGAATGGCAAAACAGTCTCCAGTAGGGTGGATTTATAGAGCTGTGCCAGGGCGCTAAAATCCTTGTGGGACAGACGTTCAATCAACATCAGGATACGTGTCGGCTAATACGGCTATTTAGGTGATAACACTATCTCATGCTTGTAGAGGTGCTACGGAACCCGAGTCAGGAGAGGGCTGTGATTTTTTGGGGACAACCTGTTGAGGTCGGTCGATCGGTGGGGTTGATGCGATCGCATATCAATACAATTTGTTGAGTTCATAAGTGCCACGGGCAGTCTATAAAGACCAGCCAAAGACTATCCAACAAGCACTGCCCAAATTACCGATGAACGCCTATGCTGGTCTCTGAAGACATGATGGAACTGAAATATCAAGAGATTTTGGAATACCAGGAGGTCGTCACTAATGCTGCCATTAACCGGATGACCATTGATACTGTTAGGAACCAGGCGACTAACATAGAACTGGCAATCATCACCAGTCTGCTGCTGGGATGTTGCACCAGGGTATTTATACTTAGTCAAAATCACAAGCACCCACGTTAGTGATGGGCTGGTATATTCACGATTGGTTGTTAGTTGTGGATATCGATACTTATACCTATCTAAGATTTGCTGTCTTAGGGGTGCCTCTGAAGGGTGGTTTGAATAGTTAGGCTGAGTCGCGTCAAGATTCACATAATTAAAGTAAGGAAATCGCAGTGTATGGTCATTCGACGTCGAGAGGTTTTAGCAGGGCTATTGGCGACTGGTGGCATCGTGATATGGGGGGGGATGAGTCAAACAGCCCATGCCTACGACGTGACGATTACACCCACATCTCCTCAGCTGGGGGATACCATTTCTGTGATTGTGCAGGCGAGTCGTGGGAATAGCGTGCCGCCAACGGTTACGGCGAATGGCAAAGAGTATCCCAGTTTTCCCTTAGCCAATAATCGTTTTCGCGCCTTTGTGCCCACGAGCCCCCTTGATCCACCAGGACGCCTGGTGATTCAGGTCAGTGGTCAGGAAGAAACCCGTAATCTGGCAGTTGGGGTACGAGATCGCAGTTTCCGCACCCAATGGATCACCCTGCGAGGGAGTGGCAGTCTGGGGACAGACCATGAATTTGATCGCGTCGATGCATTTAAGCAACTAGTCAGTCCGGACCGCCACTGGAACGGCCCCTTGTTACGTCCAAGTCAGGGACGAGTGAGTTCTGAATATGGGGTACAGCGTTATTACAATGGTGAATTTGCCGAAGGTTATTACCATCGCGGCGTAGACTATGCGGCGGCTACCGGGTCCCCTGTGGTCGCGCCTGCGGCCGGCTACATTCGGCTTGTGGGACGTGTGAGCGAGGGCTTTGAACTCCATGGTAATACCGTTGGTATTGACCACGGCCAGGGGCTGTTGAGTATTATGATTCACCTCAGTCGTATTGACGTTAGTGAAGGTGATTTTGTCCAGGCGGGGCAACGTATCGGGGCGATTGGCTCCACCGGGGCATCTACAGGCCCCCATCTCCACTGGGGACTGTATATGAATGAGGTCGCTGTTGATCCGGTGCCCTGGCGCTTTGACGGCTTTGAGTAGTCACGGCGCAGTGTATGGTTCGTTGGCGTGCTCGGGTTAAACAGACGACAGTCTTAGGGTTTTTGGGGCACCCTTGCGAACAATGCAATTACTGGCGGTAGCTCTGGCATCGATGACGTTCGTAACACCTAGCTGGTAAAGCTCAGCCTGGGGTTTTTGGAATGAACAGGAACTAATACCGAGAAAATACCGACTGCGTACATGGGCCAAAATCTCCAGGGGTAAATGTCTGGCGCTGGCGGATATTGCTGATGTCTGGAAGCGGTTAGGACTCTGACAAATGATTTCCTGCGCCAAAAAAATTAAAGCGTCAGGGGTATCGATGTTTAAAATAGCGGTTACCTCAGCTGTTGTAGCACTGTAGCCATAGGCAAAGGCGGCGGCTAGAGCCACATTGAGAAATCCATGCATCTGGACAGTGGTCCCATTCGGTAGAGTTTGCCAACTGCGTAAAGGATGGGACAAGCCGTCAGTCGCCTTAAAGGGAATTCTGGCACTGGCACAGGCCACTATAAACTGAGCCAGGGCTTCGGCACTGGGAAAATCGGCGGCGGTTGGTCCACCCGTATGAACGTTAACAGCAGCGCGGGTTCCCTGGAGGGTGGAAAGATAGTTGGGAAGGGTGTTGTCATCTAGAGGAACGGTGAAGAAGAGATCGCTATGGGGGGGGAGATGAGGGAGTAGAGGTGCGATCGCATCGGCTGTTGCCATCTCAAATTCAAGGGCTGAGATGGTCAGCTTATTTTGTTTTTTTAGCCACGGCGCTAATCTATCGAGTGCTTCTGCAGATGGGGCCAGGGCAATGCTGAGCGGCCAAAAAGCAGCTGCATATTGTCGGCTTAACTGTTCTAAACAAGTCTCAAATTGAGGCAGTTGAGATAGGGATACCACAAACCGGCCCAACATCCAGCGATAGGAACTCCTACTATAACGTTCGTAGGCAGCAACCGCTGCTGACATATTTAGTGCTGCAGGAGAAAATAGCCCTGCATAGTCAATCAACGTTGAGAGCAATAATCGAAGGGAGGGAGCAGTCATGTGAGAGCAATGTGCTTTGGAGGGATGAGTCTATGACGTATAACAGGTCAAAGGGCGGGCGTTGCTGATCCGAACTATGATTTCATCTGTAAAGTCTGGACTAATTACACTTCTTTCAGACCGGTTCATCCTCTAATTCAGCAACGGCAAAGGGCGACATTCAGAAAGGTAGCTATGATAGACCATATACATTATAGTCTCACCCATCACTATGGAACAACGTCTATGTTATTACCATAAAATCTCTAAGAGAGTTTTGTGATCGTTGAGTAATAGTCGTTAACATGACCATATTTGCAGCGCTAATCAGATTAAATTGTCTGCATCAGAGAAAATCTGTTATCAACTCTGTTAATGATGAACTCTTCTAAATGATTACCTGATGAGTCCATGAACAAAAAAATAAGCCCGATGTGGGCTTGAAATGTGAGCCTGAATATCAGCTGTCAGGCCAAAATTCTGCTATTAGTATCTGATTACGTTAATCTCTGACGATTTACTTTAGAAAACGAGTTACTGCGGCACTATAGGCCTGATAAGGTTTCACACCTGTTAGCGTTTCCACCAGTTCACCACCTTTGAAGAACATCACTGCTGGCATGCCCTTGAGCCCAAATCGCTTAGGCACTTGCTGATTTGCATCAAAATCTATCTTCATCACATTCGCACGGTCTTTATAGGCATCCGCCAACTGATCAATTAACGGCGTCACCAGCTTGCAAGAACCACACCAGGATGCCATACAATCCACCACCAGTAGAGATTCATTGGCTAAAAGAGAATTTAGTTCTGATTCATCGCGAATAAAGCGAGCGGCTCCTGTTTCTGTTTGAAACAGTTCAAATAGTGCCTGGGTAATCTCAGCAAAAGAGAGACTGGCGTTAATGGTTGTTAGCTGTTGTTGCTGCCGATAATACTCAAGTAACGGTGTGATCTCTTGTCGATGGTGGGTTAAACGGCGACGAATAGCCGAAATTGGTATCTCTGGACCGGCCTGGGCCGATAATCGATCGATCAACAGTCCGGTCATGGCCTTGAGCTCAGCCACCTTTGCTACAGGCTGACCTACTTTCAATAACAACTCATTCAAGCTTTGAGCCTGGTCCAGCGTTCGGGGAAATCCATCCAAAACCCAGCCCTGCAGCATGACATCTGGTTGCTCAAACCGTCTTCGCAGCAGCTTCATAACTAAATTATCCGGGACCAGCTCTCCAGCTTGCACATATGGATGCGCCTCCAGTCCAACAGCCGATCCTTTGGCGATAGCATCACGGATCAGCTGTCCCATGGATACATGGGGAATGTGCCAGTGGGTGGACAATGCCTGTGCCTGTTCCTTAACACCTATACCGGGAGGCCCTAAAAGAATAAGCTGCTTAAATTCCATCGAATAGACCCTTGTAAACCATAACGGCCACTGTCTTCAATCGACTGTGCCTACAGCTCACCAGTATGTTTTAAGAGCTGGCGATGGTTGGATTTCTATGCATATTCCTTTAGATTTTGGCTGTTTTCCCTTTACTGACAAACCCTGTCAGGCGCTGACAAAACCGAGGGGCTATCAGCTTGGTTGGGCCGTCAGATCTAGTGAAGTTAAGCAATGCAACGTTACGTAAAGTAGTCAAACCAGGCAATACTAGTAGTATGTGTCGAATGTTATGCGTTATTGATGACTACCCAGCAGCGATTCTTAAATGTGGTAATTTGTGTCGCAGTCCTGATTAACCTGGTCATTTACCCTCAACTGAGCTGGGCCTTGGAGCTCAAGGTAGCCAGACCATAGAAAAGACCGCTACGCTGGTGGGGCCAAAAGCAAGGGCACCGATTCCGATTTATTTGCGGCCGGCACCTAACCAGCCCAATGTTGGCTATGGTGTCAACGGTGATTCTGTCACTATCATGGAGCAATTAGCCAGCTTTTTACCTGAGGCCGATCAAAGCACGGCCTGGAACCATATTCGATTAGACAATGAGCCCTACACCGAGGGCTGGGTGCAAGGCAAATTTCTCCTGATGCTGGATGCTGAAACAGTGGGCAGTGAATAATGTTTCAACAGTTTATCCTGCCATGCCACTTTTGAGACTTAGGTGAAAGCTATTGCCCATACTAGTTAACGACTATCAGTGAGTGGGCACCAGGTCCGGTTTCTATTCTATAATCTGTTCGCTCTAAGCTGGTGCCATTAATCACACGCCAAAACTCTAATGCTCCGCGCCGTGGTTCTGGTGTCTCATATTCAAACACCCCTGCGACAACATACCGATCAGACGCATCAAAGGCAATCCCTTCCGGGAGAATGCCATCAAATGTCCAGTCGCCCGTCTTAGTCATCTGACCGCTTATAGGGTCAAACTGAATCAGAGACAGCGACGATTGGCTGTAGCCTGGTTCATCAGGAGAAAGCCATGTCTGACCAATATTACTGGTAGCAATGAGAGTACCATCGTTGGAGAAGGCGATACTCTCAGCATGTCTTGGTAAAGAAACACCTCCCACGACAAAATGCTGAGCTGTCTCAGTTTCATCGAGCGGAGCCATCTCAATCACGGTGAGTTGGGATGGCGGCGCGTTGATATAAAAGCCCTTAACGTCGGGTCCCCACTGCAAATCATTGGTTACATAAAAACTGCCGTCGGGAGAAAACTTGCCAGACATTGGCCATTTAGAGGTGACAACGCGGTTACCCCAGGGCATTACATCTTGAACATTACCATCAGCATCGCGAGTAACTTTAAAGAATTGCACCTGGCCTCGAAAATTGGCATTGACCGCGATAATATCTGCCGTAGGATGCCATTCTACATGATGGGGTAGCATGCCACCGTCCGGTAACTCTGCTATGGGTGAGAAGTCCTGCATCGTTAGCTGGACTGGCTCACCAAAGCGACCATTGGTAAACGTAACAAACGTCGGTGGGGCATCTGGGTCTTTAGTTGCCAGGGCCAGTGTGGTACCGCTGGCATCGAGGGCAACTCCTTGAGGATCAATACCTACCTCTACTGCCGCGATTACCGTTGGGTTTGAGAGGTCCGATACGTCAACTGCGCGTAGGGTTGTACCCAGATCAAGATCGCTAATCAGCTGATCGTCCAGCTCTCGCTGTTGCTTGGTTTCAGCCACAAAAATAGTGTTGCCATCTTGAGAAGCCACCAGACTGTAAACAGGATTGATAACAGAATTAGAGACTTCAATTGTGCTGGTCAGTTCAGGCGCAGCGGGCAGCGGTAGTGTTACTAATGAAAGCTGATCAGGTCCTCGTGGTTCCCCCAGCTGTCCGTCGATATAAGCATAGGCACGCATATCACCATCAGATATGGCAGCAATGTATCGACCTTGAAAATCTGGGGGTTTTTGGGCATTTACTGGTTGGCTGTAGGCAACCGTCACAGCGGCGGCAAGCCCTGCCAAAACGGCAGCAATTCGCTTTACGGTAAGCATTATTGAAAATCAAAAACAACACTAACACCTGAACTAGTTACTCATAAGCTCTCTCAGCCTTGTTTCTGAAAGTTGAGGATTAAAAGAAACCCTTGGGTCAAGGGTTGCTAGGGGAAAACGGGGCGTGCTGGGTCGACGAAAATCAATTGATTCGACATAGGCTACTAAATCTGCACTTTGCTCTGATGCTCCCTGTTCATTGTATTCCTGATAGTTGGGATAATCTGGAGCTAACGAATCCCAATCAGCATAGGCGGTTAAACCTACGTTGAGCGTTTCGGGCAAGTCAGGGCGAATAAACTGGTCAAGAACTTGCCATTCCCTAGAGTTTTCGGCTTGATATAACAGCGTGAAAAGTTCACCAGAACGACCAATCCGCAATCGGACCCAGCCCTCTGGCGCATCGGAAATTTTTAATGTGGAAAGACTGTTGTAGGTCGATTTGACTTCAAACTGTGATTGACCAGCTGGAAAAGCGGTGCCAACACTAAAGAATAGCCAGTTTTCTTGATTGGGTGTCCAGTTCGCGGGGGTGATTGCCCGTGGTGCTCGAATAAATAGACCTGCCAAGGAGAATGAGCGCTGCGGCATAGGGCTTTGAGTGCCGTCTACTCTGATGTGGGTTGTAACGATAAAATCTCCAGTTACCTGACGATAAAGATGACCCGCTGTATTATCTTCAAACCAGCCGGAGGATCTGGGTCGTAGCATTAAACTGTCATTCTCGATGCTAGGAGGCTCCCACTTCGGCACCCATCCCTCCACTTGAAATTCTTGCCAGCCTTGAAGTGCCTGTGGGTGATCAAAGCGAGTCGATAGCGATCGCAAGTCGTCTTGATGCTCTTCAACTTCGGCAGCTACCATCTCTGGCATTGGGCTGCCCGCAGAACCGGCCATGATAATTCCTCCTAAAATAAGGAAAATAAAACGTCTCATAGAATTTCCTGTGTATTGTTAAATGAGTACTATCGACAGACAGAGGTGCCAAATTCTGTTGTCTGGTGTTGCACCTGGTTTGTTCTCGCTGCCGTTAGCAGTGCTGGCAGGGTAAACAAATAGTCGCGATCGCGAACCATAGTATGACAGCTAATACAGGACCCTTGACTACTGGAAACCAGCCTGCCAGCAGGGCTGAACCAGGCTGAGCGCCATTCACCGCTGTCGGCATTAACCCGCCAACCGCTCCGCTTTTCTCGAATAAACACATTGTTTAATCCTGTGGGGGTCAGATGTTTATTGTTGCCCTGTTGGGCAGAGTGAGTTTCCATCACAATCACAGTACCGCTGGGTACTGTTTTACTGGTGGCAAGCGCCTCAAGGGATGGACGATTGACGTACATCTTTCTAACAATGTTGCTATTAGGGCAATCGACGGTTGCATACTGGACAAACTGCTGTTGATAAGCGGTAGGAAACTGGATGAGACCAGCCCCCGACGCTGCTGGGCCAGGTGTGTAGCCAGATGCTGTGATCGTATCGGACGCGGAACTGTGGGGATAGCTTATGTTCTGATCAGGCATAGTTAGCGAACTGATCGCTATCGCAACGCCAACCGACATCAAAAAAAGAACCAATCCTGAAATCCATCTTGAACGTGGCATCATGTGTCACCTTGCATAACAGTTAGACAGGACTGACATAAATTTTGCAGAAACAGGGGATGTATCCCACCATAAACAGGTGAGAATAATACTGTCCAATGCTTTTTAGGACAGTATTAATAACATAAAGTTATTACTATGAAGCTTCACGCCTTTCAGTATTTTGTCACCCTTGCCGAGGAACTCCACTTTGGTCGGGCCGCTGCTCGTCTACAGATTACTCAGCCTGCCCTGAGCAGGCAGATTCACAGGCTGGAAGCAGAAATGGGGGTAACGCTACTCTATCGGACAAAACGCACGGTAGAGCTAACTGAAGCGGGGACTGCATTCTTAGTCGAAGTTCGCAAAGCATTACAGCAGTTGGATGCAGCGGTCCAGCTGGCGCAGCGCATTGATCGAGGAGAAGTCGGTTCGCTGCGGATTGCCTTTACGCCCTCATCGATGCACACGGTACTGCCGGATATTTTGCGGAATTTTCGCGATCGCTATCCCGACGTCAAATTAGCCATGAGCGAGATTTGTACCCTTGACCAAGTGAATGGTCTGAGAAAAGAGACGATCGATATTGGTTTTCTCCATCCACCCTTAGAAGCATCTTTTCTAAATCTATATCCGCTGCAGGGCGAAAGACTCTTAATTGCCCTACCCGAAGGTCATGCCCTGGCCAGACAACACCAGCTATCGCTAAAATCCCTGGCAGCCGAGCCGTTTATCGTACATCCACGCCATGAGGGACCGGTGTTATATGACCAATTTCTAGCCCTGTGCAGAAAGGCTGGATTTGAGCCTAATATTGTTTATCGTGACAGTAAACATCAAACCCGCGTTGGTCTTGTTGCTGCTGGCACTGGCATTACATATGTACCAGAAAGTCTGCAAAAAGTTGGTTTATCCGGCGTTTCTTATTGTTCACTCGTCGATGACTTTTTAGAACTGCAGCTAGCCGTTGCCTGGCGACGACAGCAGGTATCTCCGGTAATTGAAGAGTTTTTAGAGGTCGTTGAGCAGGTCACCCATGATTAGCGTGTTGCTCCCTCAAGAACAAACAGGTGTGCTTTGTCTGGGAGGCTTGGCATTTTCACAAGGCCATGGTCTTTGAACCCGGCTTTTTTGGCAACACTTTGCGAAGATTGATGCGTGGGTGAAATGGGGGCAATGACTCGATGATAGCCTAATGCGTTGAGGGCGTATTGGGAGATTGCGATCGCAATCTCCGTCCCGTAGCCCTGTCCCCTTGCCTCCGGCATCACCGCATACATCACCTCGACCGTTGCATCATCATGAGGGTTCAAGCCACAAAACCCGACAAACCGTTTGCTAGCCTGTTCTTCAACCGCAAACGCAAGCATCGGCTGCTCAGAACTATAAGAAGCAATCGTCAACTCAATTAGGCTTTTAGCTCCCTCACTAGTTGTTTGTTCATTTGTAAATGTTAGAAATCTTGTCGATTCAGGCTCTGTCATAAAGCTGACAAAAGGATCAACGTCTGCAGAGATAAACTCGCGAATTTGTAATCTTGCAGTGTTAATCGGCTCCATAGTCGAGTGGCTCAACAAGAGTATTCTTCAGTTTTATGGAATAGTTTAGCCTGAAGCTTAACAAACAGATGCGTGACCAGAGCTATTTGTAAATAAAATCTATGGATAATGCTAATGTGATAGCCCCTGGGTTGGCTCCCAACGAATTGTCAGCGTTGTGCTTTCACGCTCAACAAATGCTTGATGGTATAAATTTGCACCCCAAGCAATAAAATCCCCTCGTTTTTCAAGCAAATAGTTGTGCGTATCAGGAGATTTAAAGTCAGGACTGCTAGAGAACGCTATTCGAAAACCGCCGTTTTCACTCATCAACATAGTTACAGTGCGACCATAGCTAATGGGTTTATTCAACCCTCTCGTTTCTCCAAACTATCATTTGCTCGTCAACGTCAAGTAATTGCGTCAAGTAATTGCCGCGAAACTTGAACCCAGATTTTAGCTATCATTTTGGCTTAAGATCCTGTCCATTCACAGAACTTATACGGTTTACTGCTAGATTTTAAGGGCGCTACTTCCTATTATTTCGGTCAGCTTCGCTCTCTACCGATTGCATCATGCTGAGTTCTGTTGGCTGCAAGATGCTCATGGAAGATGCATTGGTACCAGTGACACAATGTGGCAGATGCACATCTAAGGGGCTTCGTGCCTGATAGTTCCATGTTTTATAGATTCTGTCGTTCCCTGCGGCGGTTTTTTCACCGCTCCCGCACCCTTAATAATGAACCGCTAAATAAAGTTAGCCTGGTAGTCGTTATCCTGATCGATATTTTTATTTTGACCAATGTGTTTATTGGTTTAAATGATGTTGGTCAATGGTATATGTCTCCTGCTGAGGCTTATCCTTGCTATGCCGAGTGGGATAGCTATCGTGTTCAGACGGCTGAGGATAAAGACTTTAATCTGGTTCGCTGGGCAGCTGATCAAAACAATGTTGGTTTAAAACCCCAGTATGAGCGAGCAGCGATTGATCGCTTAGGGGAAGTAAGCGATCTCTGTTTGCAGTATGCGGATGCCAAGGATGCCATTAAACAGTCGGACAATACTAACCGATTGGAGCAGTTGAGCGAGAAGGAAGATGCGATCGCAACTCTAGAAAATACAAATCGCACCATCCGCCAGCAGTATGACTCTACGCTCCTAGAAGAAATTGCAGAACAACCCCGTGAGCAATCCATTAATCTAACCAGTGCCGACCAGGCCAAGGCGACACTAACAGAGAATGAGGCTCAGATTACGGCCCTCAAAGCAGAAATTACAACCCTGAAGGATGAACTCCTATCAAATCCAGAAAGTGCAGCTTTTCTCACCCTCCTCAACCAAAATGCTGCATTTCAAACCGTTGAGCAGGGGTATGACAGAGCCAGTTTCTGGTATCCCAGTATTCAGCTAGCTTTTCAGGCAGTTTTCCTAGTGCCTCTGATTTTGGTCGCCTTTGGCGTTTACACTATCGCCCAGCGTAAACGCTATGGCCTCATTGCCCTAATTAGCTGGCATCTCCTGGTCATCTTTTTTATCCCATTAATTCTCAAAGCCTTTGAGTTTATGCAGATGGGAGTCTTGTTTACCGCTGTCTTTAACATTGTCACTGTCCTATTTGGTAGACTGCTGTTTTTGGTCAGCTACATTTACATTTTGCTGATTCCGCTGCTGGGCTTTGGTGTGATCAAGTTTGCTCAACGGTTTATCTTTAACCCTAAACTTCAAGCGGCAGGCCGCATACAAAAGTCACGCTGCATTAAGTGCGCCAAAAAGCTCCAGGCCCACGATAGCCATTGTCCACACTGTGGCTATCATCAGCACCAGGAGTGCAATCACTGTCATCAGCCCACATACAAGTATTTGCCCTACTGTTATCATTGTGGCCAACCTATGGCGACTAGGTGATGAGTTGCTCAGCCGTGTACTCAAGAAAGTTAATGGGATGACAAAAGAGTTGGACTAAAAGTGCAATTGTTAACGATCTTGAGGAATGTGTACCTTGTGTGTTGCTTGTTGTGTTGAAATATCACTGGAATAGTGGTGCAGCCCAATATTTGATTTGGCTGCACTGGCCCTAATTGAGTATTTGCCAATTTGGAAGCAATAAACCAGCCAGCTGATAATCCCGGTGAATTTTGCACCATCTTCAAGCAGATAGGAGAGTCGTCCTGAGGCCAGGAGTGGGATTGGAGCAGAGAGATACGCTATATCTAATACAAAATCTAATGTATAGGAAAGGCCAAAGAAGACGAGTGAGATCGCTATCAATGGGTAGCCCATCTTGAGAATCAGTCGATGGAATCTAAATAGGTAAAAAAGCAGTAACCCGCCATAGCTAGCATAGGTAACTCTTTCTGGTATGCCCAACGCGGGTAAAACAGTTTCATGGAGTAAGAAGGCGTCATCAAGACCCAGGACTAATGTGAGAAACATTGAAGCAAACAAAAACTGCCTGATCTGTTGATGAATTCTATGGTTTTCAATAACGATAGCGCTAAAAAAACATAGCATTGCTGCGGCAGCCCAGCAGAAGAGACCGATTTGAGAAAGAAAACCGGCATAGGCAGGAATGCCACCGATAGCTGTTATATCCCTGGTGAGCTGAGCGATGGGAACGTCATGCCAGAGATGAAAGAAGACTACTTTGCCTAAGAAAATAGTGGAGATGGCTGCAATTAATCCGATTAATGGCAAATTCTCTCTAAATTGTATGTAGAGGGAATAAAGTAAATTCTTTCTTGTTGGAATCATGGAAGAGCTTTTGGATAAGAAATATGAGTAATGCTAAGTCGTGAAGCAATAATTGAGGCGTTGCTGATCCGAACTATGTTTTTATCTGCAAAGATGCTGATATATGGCATTTCTAACAGATCGGTTCATTCTCTAAAGCAGTAACGGCATAATTGATAGTTTTGTTAATTCATGGGATTTTTTGTAAGAGAATAGCATTTCATGAAGCTTTTTAAGCGAGTTTCACAGAGGGCTAAAAGTAATTCAGTACAGTGATTTCGTGTGGCAATACGAGTGCTGATATGGATATGGCGCACCAAGGTTAAAAGGGTGTATCGCTCAATCTCATAGCGTAGGTTCTCAGCCGATAAGCCAGGGATGGAGAAGGTATTGATAAACGTCTCTCGTAATGCCGTTTCTCGATCTGCCATCGCATTAGGATTACCAGTCTCCCGTAAGCTTTGTTCTGTGATGTGAGCAATAAAGTTACCGATATCCAGGGCTGGGTGTCCCTGGCAATAAAGGTCCAGGTCGACGAGCCAGATGCGATAGCGCCAGCGCTGACTTATCAGTTCGCAGTCTACCAACACCTGATCGCCATAAAAGTCACGATGGATGCCTACCACAGGTGTAGTGTAATCAGCGGCTGGATGATGGGCAACTATTTGATTGCAAGCGTCTAAGATGTTCTCAATGGGAGTTTGCCAGTGGGGATATTTTTGAGCAACCCGAGGTAAGCGGGCATGGAGAATATTCAGTTCATCAGTGAGCGTTTGTTGTTTAGCTGTAGGCATGGGGATGCCATGCAGTTTGTGGGCCAGACCGGCAATGCGGTGACAAATGGCCACCCCATCGTTAGTGGGCAACAGCTCGGTAACAGCAATGCCCGGCACCTTGCGCTGGAGCCACATCCGCCAGCCAGGAATAACGCCTACGGGTTCAGGCACTGAGTAACCGTCTGGACTGTTGTCATCAAACCCCTGATTCCACAGCGCTTGCTGAAGGTGATAGCTGGTGTAGTCAGTCCCCTTGGCACGGATTTTACCCAGCAGGGTGAGGGGGCCACTATGGGTCTCAATGTGATACTCGATTAGGGCACGGCGACCCAATTTATGCCGCACCAGGTTGGCTGCTGTTATCCGCTGGACATTCGGGATAACTGTGCAGAGTCGGTGTTTGGCCTGCTGAAGATTCAGAGCAGTTTCAAGAAAAGGAATCTTAGGATCGATACGGTGATTAGAGCGATTGATAGTTGGCATACAAGATATTACGGTAGGGGCTGGCCTTGTGCCTGCCCAATTTCTAGGTAAAAAACAATGTGATAGATGCTGACCTTGTGCTTAGCCAATGGCCAGGCGAAATCATCAACAATGTGACAAAATCACATCATCTTGAATAGCGGACTGCATCCTAAAGAGAGTGGCATAGGGACCATTTTTTCTCATTAGCTCGCTATGGTTGCCCTGTTCTACCACCTGTCCCTGTTCCATATAGAGAATCTGATCAGCAGGGGTGGCTAAATGCAGATCGTGGGTAATCAGAAATGTAGTGCGGTTCTGAGCGAGGCGGCGCAGGGCTTCAGCCACAGCCTGTTCGCTGGCGTTATCAAGACCGCTAGTGGGTTCATCAAGGATCAAAATGGGGGTGCGCCGCATGGCAGCACGAGCGATCGCAACTCGCTGCCGCTGACCGCCAGACAGGGTGCTACCTCGTTCGCCCACCACCGTATCGTAGCCCCGGGGCAGCGCCATAATGAACTGATGGGCATTGGCAAGACGGGCCGCCGCTTCAATCTCCCGATCGCTAGCACCGGCAATGCCATAGGCAATATTCTCTCGAATGGTAGCAGCAAACAATAGGCTATCTTGCAAGACGACGCTGATTTGGGGGCGCAGGCTCTCTAGCGTGTAGTCACGAATATCCTGCCCATCTATTTTAAGTTGGCCAGCGGTGGGGTCATAAAGCCGCAACAACAAACTCATCAAGGTAGACTTACCACTGCCGGAGGGACCGACGAGGGCAATCTGTTGCCCTGGTTGCACCGAGAGGTTAATCCCTTTCAGGATTTCCTGGTCAGGGGTATAGGCAAAGTGCAGGTTTTGCAGCTGGACAGAACCTTTGAAGATGGGGGCTGGGGTGGCATCGGTGCGATCGCAAACATCTGGTTTTTGTTCCAATACATTCAAAATCCGCTCGCCTGACGCCGCTGCTTTGGATAACCGCCCCGTGTATTTAGCAAAGTTTTGCACCGGCTTAAATGCATTCTTTAAGTAGGTCAAAAACACCAGCACATCGCCGGGAGACAGCGCATCTTGAATCACTAGCCGGGCTCCATACCAGAGCACTAAGGCGGTTCCAAGAGCAATTAACACATCCACCGTCCGCTCCAGGTTGGCGGCCAGTCGTTTGGTCTCCACACTCTCGGCCAGACTACTGCGATTTTGTTGGTCAAACACATCAGCAAAGGCATCTTCTAGAGATAATGCCTGTACCAGTTTGATGGCGGAGAGCGATTCGGCAGCAGTCGCAGCAACGGCCCCCTCCCGCTGACGTTGTTGTAAGGAGGCACTGCGAATCCGGCGACTCAGGCGGGTGGCTGCAAACCCAAATAAGGGAAATGTGACCAGGGATAGCAGGGTGAGCTTAAAATCTAACCATGCCATCACCCCAATCATGCTGGCCAAGGTTAAGACACTGACCACCAACGGTAAGGCAGCGGTTAGCAAAATTTCCTGTAATCGATTAGCATCGCTGCTGACGCGCACAATCAGGTCACCACTGCGGGCTTTGCTGTGGTAGTCCAAGGATAGACGCTGCAAGTGGCGATAAAGACGATTGCGCACCTGAGCCATGACGCGACTGCCCAAGATGGCGAGACTGACCGTACTCCAGTAGCCTGCAATGGCACGCAATCCAGTGACGCTAACAATACTCAGTACTGCTATGGTGAGCAGGATAATAGGGTCAAGATTAGCCTGACCGAATAGATCTGTGGTCTCTGCATCGTTGACCGGAATGAGAACATAGTCAAAGACAATTTTCAGGGGCCAGGGCTCTAATACCCGCAGGCCAACATCAGCCAGCAGAGCAATGCCGGACACCAACAGCAGCGACCACTGCTGTTGTACGTAGGGCCAAAAGGCACACAGGACTCGCCATAGCCCTGGTGCTGTCTGGGAAATAGAGGTTGATTGTTTCATAGGATTTATGCATACGAGCGCAGGGCCTGCGCCCGTACTGGGATGGTTGTAATTGGGGTTAACCGTAAACAGGGAGCTCGGAGTGACTTTGGGCGATCGCAATAATCTGTCTTGCCACACCATTCCAGGTGTGATGCGTCAAAATGTGTTGTCGGGCCATCAGTCCCAGACATTCTCTTAGAGTGGGCGATTGCCAAAGTCGCTCTAGAGCAGTCGCCAGGGCGGCTTCATCTCCCGGTGAGCACAGTAATCCGGTGACGTTATCATCCACCAAATAGGTGAGCTGTCCTATGCGGCTGACGACGACCGGTAATCCAGCTGCCATGTATTCCACCACCTTGAGGGGTGAGAAATAAAAGTCAGTATTGTCTGGATAGGGGGCAACTGCCGTATCCATTGAGGCTAAGAGTCCAGGAATCTGTTCAGGGGAGACGGCCCCCGTAAAGTGAACCACAGACTGTAACCCCTGACGGGTTAATTCTGCCTCCATATCCTTGCGCTGAGGTCCGTCACCAACAATCAGCAAACGGCTCTGGGGTAACCGCTCGTGTAGCCGACTAAAGGCATTGACAAGATGAGAGAGACCATGCCAGGGTTTCAGCGAACCGACAAAACCGACAGTAAAAGTATCAGCCTCTTTAGGGATTGTCGGCTGAATGTTCTGACTAAAGCGGTACTCATTAACACCATTGGGAATCACCTGCACCTTTTCTGCGTCTACCCAATTGGTGAGATAGTGTTTGACTCCCTGGGAAACAGCGATTAGTTGACTAGCTGCCTGGAAAGCTCTGCGTGCTACTTGTTCCGCGTCGTCCTGATGGATTAGACCTCGATACTGAGCCTGTTCTTCAATCAGGGGCGCATTGACCTCCAGTATGCCAGGAATATGCTGCTGCTGAGCCAGTTCCATAGCGCTATAGCTCCAAAGAGAGTAGCGTTCATAAAACAGATCAAATTGACCCGCTTGCTCTAGTTCTCTCCATAAGTCGTCATTGGTAGAGAGAGCAGCCTGCTCGCGCACCGCTCGGTCGAGCTTGGGAATAGGGGGTAGCCGATGAATGGTTAGATCGGCTAGATCTTCGGGAGGTGGGTCGTCACAGCGTACGGCAAACAGTTCCACATGGGCTCCCTGGTGGCGTAATGCCCGGATCACTTCCTGCACATGAATAGAACAACCTTTTTGACCAAAGATAGGGATGCCGGGGTCGGCACAGATGTAGGCAATTCGCATGGGGGGTCTCCTGATGTTTTGATTGTGGAGAGGAGTGGGGAATGCAGCGTGCTCCCTACTCCCTTACAACTAATAAGCTTTGACCGCCTGGTTGTGATGCTGGAAAAGCGTGCGCAGGACAGCGGCATTCTGGGTGATGTCAAACTCAGTTTCTACGAGTTCACGGGCTTGGCTGGCTACACGCTCGCGCAGTGTCGATGACGTGAGTAGTTTTTGCAGAGCCTGGGCCAATGTGGTGACATCTCGCTGGGCTACTTGGAGGCCAGTTTCGCCGTCTTGAATAATTTCGGGGATACCAGTAACGTCGGTGGCGACGCAGGGGGTGCCCAGGGCCATGGCTTCTAATAATGCGGTGGGTAATCCATCCCGGTTGCCGTCTTTGCCAATGATATAGGGGGCTGCAAATACGGCGGCATTTTGCATCAGTTCAAAAACTTCTCGTTGAGGGCGAGGCCCGATGAGTTCGATCCAGTCATCCAGGTTGAGGGCCTGGATTTGCGATCGCAAATCTCTCCCTAAATTTCCCGTGCCGACAATCTGGCAAGTAAACTCACACCCCCACTGGCGCAACATTGCGCAAGCATCAATCAGGTAAGAGAGTCCTTTTTTCTCCACCAGTCGGCAGACAGATAAAATCTTCGGTGCCCGCTGAGTGGGTAAACGAAACTGTAACTCACTGAGATCCATGCCGTTGTAAATCCGCTGCACTTTTCTGGCATCTTGGCCAAACTGTTCCTGCAGATAGGCCACACTGTAATCACTGACGGTCACTACCGTGGATGCAGCTCGCAACTTACGACGCAGATCTTCTGGATTCACACTCTCATGGAAAATATCCTTGGCATGGGCGGTAAAGGTATAGGGCACCCCAGCAAAGTAAGCCGCCAGTCGCGCCACATTAGTGGCTACGGTACCAAAATGGGCATGGAGATGGGTAATCTCTCGTCGTCGAATCTCTTGGGCTAGCCATACCGCCTGATAAACTACACTAGAGCGTTCTCCGATGGCATACTCTAACTTAGTCCAAATATCAGGAATCACGCTAGCCGTTTCCTGGAGCTCTGCCCAAAAATAGCTGGCTGGAGTCGGTGACAAGGTAATGAGAGAGGAGGTTACTCTTCCCTGGGTAGGTTTACGCAAATAGGTGACCGGGGCGCGCACCTGGGAGATTTTATCCTGAAAATGAGTATCTTCCGGTGGGCGCAGAGCAAAGATATGAATGTCAGTCCCAGCCGCTTCATGGGCCAGAATTTCATTGACAATAAATGTCTCGGAGTAGCGAGGATAGCGTTTGACAACATAACCAATGCGCATAGGTTTAGAAGGAATCATAGGTTTGCAAAAATGTGGGGTTAGGAAACATGGGGCCATGACATCTGGGCCATCATCGGCTGTTTCTGTAGCTCGATGAGCAGATTGTCTAAGCCATTGAGATTAATAGAGGTATTCTTTTGAGATTTGGTGATGGGTTGGTGTAACCAATGGTTTAAGGCCTGAGCGCTCAATGTTTTGGGATGTAGAACATCCACCAGACCCTGCTGTTCGAGATGCTTCGCTCGAATCCACTGTTCTAGCCGTGGGGTAACACGGGGAATAATCAGAGCTGGTTTCTGGAAAGAGAGAATCTCACAGGTGGTATTATAGCCTCCCATGGAGATTACCCGGCTAGCCCGTTCTATTAGCAATGTTGGCTCTTCAATATAGTCGACAATGCGTAGCTGTGGGTTTTGCTCAGCCTGGCCATAGAGATACTGCTGGATGTTGGTAGGCATAAAGGGGCCAGTCAACAAAATACCGGTTGTATTAGCTGGCAAGGTAGCCCGAGCAAACGCTGTGGCTAAGGCAGCTCCGTCCTGTCCGCCGCCCACCACGCAAAGAACAATGTCGTTATCTGCTGGTAGGGCTAGCCGTTCTAGAGTGGCCTGCACAGCCGGGTTGACGTAGTTTAGCCGGGCGCGCTGGTCAAGATATCCTAGGGGGCGTAGTTTGGTGCTGATGTCGAAGGGAAGTCGATATTCTTGGCGTAGGTCATAAATGTTGGGGTCTCCGTAAACCCAAATGGTGTCATAGTAACGCCGGATAGCCTCTATATTGTCGTCCCGTTGCCAGTCTTTTTTTACTTTAGCGGGGGTGTCTAACACATCCCGTAGACCGAGAATACAGCGGATTGGGTGTGACGGTTCCTGCCGGTTAGACAGCCGTACATACTCCAGGGTGGCGTCTAGTTCTCTGACAGCGCCTCGGGGGACGTTGTCGACAATAAATACGTCTGGGTGAAAGTTTTGGATGGTCGTGAGGATAATTTGCGATCGCAACCGAATGATATCCTCTAAGTCCATACCCATACGGCGGGCCTCGTATTGTCCATCAGCCCGCTTGTGTAAGGCCGGTAAGGTAATGCTGTCTACGCCATCAGGTGTGGGTAAATCACTGGCATCCCGCATGCCGCTAATTAGCAGAATGTCCGCATTTAGTTTGGATGCTCCTAGCGTTTGAGCGATCAGCAGATTACGTCGCTTATGGCCTAGACCCATGGTGTCATGGGAGTATAAGGCGATGCGCCAACGTCGATTGAGAGATGATCGGTGACGCTTTGATTGCAAGAAGACGGTTGAAACTTGTTTACTCGTCTGGTTCACTAAAAACAATGTGACCTCCTGGCTACCCTGAGCCGCAATTTAACTATTACGTTTAACGCTACTTAAACTTTTCTTAACTATTGCGGTGGTTTTCAGCATCCACTTTGGCAATAGGCCCGTTGTGGTCTAAACATAGCGGTAGAGGGCGTTAGCGTTGCAGCACATATGGTGAGCATCAGATATTTATTAAGAATGGGTTAACTCTTGTTTAAGAGTCTCACCCATGCGTAAGTATCCGATGAAAGTCTTATGAGAGGTTTCTCACATCATGATAGGAATCATAGGACAGCTTTTACTTATGAGAGTATTTTGTCCCAATTTATAGTCTCATGACGCTAATGATTAATAGGTAGAATGTATGTCTTGAAAGGGTTCTACCTATTGGCAAGTGAGTCTTAGGCTATGAACAGATATTCATTTAACTTTTTAGTGGCTTCCATCATATCCACGTGTTTTAAGTTATTGTTTTAAGGGATGTAGGCCCGATTCTTAAGAAGTCTCAACAAGTGTTGAGAATAGTCTAGCACTTAGCAACAGTCTATAGGTAAAGGCATGTGTCAATGACAGAATTATAGCTGTCACAATGGGGTAGCCATTGATGATTTGGAGGATGTAGCGATCCGTAAATCTCACTCCTGGTCGAAATTTGACAACAGGAATTGAGTAGTAACCCACGGGTAAACTTTCACAGTATGGGATGATGTAATCAAACTGATCAGAAGATAAAACTGTGATTGCTTCCTCGTTTGGATAATTCTTGATGCAGTATGTATGAAGGTTCTCTGGGCTATGGATAACTCGATAGATGCGTGTAGGTGCTTGCTTGTGTGAGATAAAAACTGAGTAGGTCAAGCATCCTTAAGCAGGGTATTATGCCTGCAGTTCTCCATAGAGATGAGGTTGACGATGCTGAAGTTCTGCCCAGGGCAATAGCAATCCCTCTTCAATTTCAGCGCGACACTCCTCACTAACCGCCCCTTCAATGTTCATCAGGTCAACTAAGAATTTGTTGGCCTTGTAGTAACGCTGAAGTTGTTGCTGTTGTTCTTTAGTGAATTGCCAATTATGGCCAATATTTCGATACTCAATCATTACCTCCCGAAGTCGCTCGAGCCATTGAGTTCCATGCAATGACCACCAGAATTGAGCATCTTTTTGGGAATTGGATGTTGGTAATTCGTTCTTAAGTTGACGCAGATGAGAAATTAAATCAGTCGAGAGAGCGAGGTCACAGGCAAGGTCGTAAGCTCGGTCGAGATCGTCAAGGTCCCAGACGAAAGAGCGGGCGAGGGTGCGGACGAGAGAGCGATCGAGGTCGAGGCTAAGGTTACGGTCGCTAGCAAGGTCGCGAGTAAGGTTGAGGTCGAGGTTGAGGTTGAAGTCACGAGCGAGTTCGAGAGTGAGGTTACGGGTAAAACTGATAGCACGGTCACGGTCGCGGTTGGGGGTAAGTGAGTAATAGAATGCTCGAATTGCTGCAGGCTTATAGTCGGTTTGGAGCGTACCTGACTTTTGGTGTAACCAATCTAAGAACGTTTGAAGCACGGGTTCTTGAGCTATGGATTGGTCAATGGCTTGTTTGATCAAGCGGAGTAACCGATCGGCGGGTTGTTGTGATTTCACAAGTTGCTTTATAACTTCTTGCCACTGTCTGTTAGCAATCTTTTCAGCTAGCTGTTGAGATGGTATCTGAGTTAGCCACTGAACTGTGAAATATTCTTGGAAGGTAAGGTGAGAAAACGACCACAGCTCATCGGCCCGCTCAATCAGCAAACCATGCTGAGCTTCAATTGCTTTCAGCACGGCAGTTCCTTCTCGTATGTTAGCTAACTGCAATTTTTGAGTAATTTGCTTAACTAGCTCATTTTGCTCAAATAGGACAAAATTCTTTGGATTTTCAAATTTGCGTGCTGCAATCTCAATGAGCAGTGCCTCTTTGTCTTCAATGCTTAATTGACGATACGCTTCAGTCCCAATTTCCCACTCCTCAATTTCTTTCTCGTTATTCCAACGGCTCAGTAGTAATTTGATCCCTTTGCTGTAGAGCCAACCTCTATCCGAAGGTATTTCTCTAGTGTCTTGTAAGATCAAGCACATCAAATTCAACAACACTGGAGTCACCACCAATTCTCTCAAATCGGGCTGATTAGTTATAGCATGATCAATTTTTTCCCATTGTTTGCTTGCTTCGACTTCAGACTGTCCGTTAGCTATGAACCAATTTCGAACGAACTGTTTGATTTGTTCTGAACTAAAATCTGCCACTTCCACCGAAGTAAAACCGCTTAGGATTTTTCCTATAATTTGAGTACGGCAAGTCAAGATAATTCGATTCTCTTTAGAATATTTGTTTTGGGAAACCTGCTTGATTTGAGTTTGTACAGCACGTCGAAGTTTATCAGTTGGCACTTCATCTAAGCCATCCATTAAGATTAAAAGTCTTCCTTGCTCTAAAAAATGATGTAAAGGAAAAGATTCTAATTGCTTTTCTAAATCTTCGATTTTTTCTGTTTTATTTCTAGCAATTGATAATTCTGGATTGTTCTTGAGCTGGTCAATTTCTCTCTGTACTTCTGCAAATTGTTGCCAATCATCTAGACCTAGCTCTTGTGCAGCTAAACTCCATATATTCCGATAACTGTCTTGAATCCGACGTAGTTCAATCAAGACAGCAATTTGCTTGGGCTGAAATTTGCCTTTGCACCAATCCATGGCCAGGTGCTTCAGAAATGTCGTTTTTCCAGAACCCGGTTTGCCTAGGATAACAAGCTTAGAAGTACTATTTGCAATTTCAAAACCCGGATTACGCTGGATGCGTTTGCCCAATGCCAAACGATCATTTTCAATATCAAAGTTGCTTAAAAGACTTTTTGGGGTGTTGAAATGTTGATGTTCAGGCTTTTCCAACAACCACACATCAACATAAAGCTGATCAACACCAATTTCTTCCCCACTCAGCAACCGCATCCGGCTATGCCGCTCCAGAATTTTTTGACGACAGCGCTCTCTAACCTGCTCAATCAGAATTTCATCAAATGGAGTTGGATCTGAAGGTTGGTTTTGTAAAGAATCTGAGGTGGGCTCACCTGAAGAAACCTGCTGCCAATTTAACCGCAGTGCAAAGCAGATTTTACGAAAACTACTATCTCCAATTGGCTTCTGGTTAAAAAAATTGGTGATGGTCGTGCGGGACATGTCCACATGAGTACTCAGCTTCGACTTGTTTCCCTCGAAGTACTGCATCAAAGCATTGTTCGCTGTTGTCCAATCAGTGAGTGTTAATTTGCGCGATCGCCCCATTCGTCTTGCTACTCAGCAGGTTTAGCCTACATATCATTCTAGCCGAGCGAACAGCAGTGGACAGGATTGAACATCATTGAACATCCACTGGACAATCGCTGAACACCAAGTACTGAGAGGATTTTGGATACTGGGGTCAAGTTGAACAGGTAACCCGCTATGAAAAAACTACTTCTTGCTTTTGCTGCTATTACTACCTCTACTACAATTGCTGCCAGCATCCATCTTGCTAGTCTTGAGAATCCAACTGATATTCAAAAGCAGCTCAGCACAACTACAAACGCGATCGCCGTCGCAGGAACAACCGCTATCTTCGGGCTATTGGATGATGATCTGGATGATCAAAACTCTGGTCGATAGATGAGTCTAACTACACAGATAAGGTCCACCTCTATGGACTTTATCTGTCGCTTTTAGTTAATAAAACCCTTATTCACAGAACTTATGCTCAATATTTGACTCATGGCTTCAGCTAAGTAGGGTGTTGTGTGTCATTTTTTACAGTTAAGTATGATGAATGAGATACTTGTGCTTTTCCTCTTCTTGGTTAACTCAGGGCTTTCTTAGCCGTTTCTTCTAACTGCTTCGCTGCTGCTGCCTTACGTTCACTATGGCGATCAGTCAGCTCATCCACCTTATCCCGCAGCAGCACCGTAAACCGATACAGCTCCTCCATCACATCCACCACCCGATCACGATAAGCAGACTCCTTCATCGTGCCATCCTCATTAAACTCCTGATACGCTTTGGCCACCGACGACTGATTAGGAATCGTAAACATCCGCATCCAGCGCCCCAAAATGCGCATTGAATTGACCGCATTAAACGACTGAGAGCCGCCAGATACCTGCATAACGGCAAGTGTTCGTCCTTGAGTCGGTCGAACGCCACCCATATTTAGAGGAATCCAGTCAACCTGAGTTTTCATTAACCCTGAAATATTGCCATGCATCTCAGGGCTGGACCACACCTGGCCTTCTGACCACAGCGAAAGCTCACGTAGCTCCTGCACCTTAGGATGGGTGTCGGGCTCTGCACCATGGAGTGGTAACCCACGGGGATTAAAGAACTTCACTTCGGCCCCAAAATCTTCAATAATACGGGCCGCTTCTTCTGCCAGCAGACGACTGTAGGAGCGTTCGCGGAGAGAACCATAGAGAAAGAGAATACGGGGTTTGTGATCAAAAGTCATGGATGGGTTAAAAAGGAAACGAAAGAACAAACGTTTAGTAGATCGAGATGCAAGACCATCCACCAAACGTTAGAGTTTAGCGGGTGGTTTTCATTTTTTACAGCTGCCCAGCTGCATGGGCTAAACGGCTGGCCATGATAGAACACTGATATTTCAGCTGACGATCGCAACTAATCAGCAGTTCAAATACTTTGTCTTCACCCAAGGTAGCCAGCTGAGGCGCGATCGCATAATAGCGGTGTAGGTGCTCAAGATAGATGGACTTGTGCTGGGCTTCGGTCAGGTCGGGAGCTACCTGAAGGACAAAGTCATAGTCTTCGATGGTTTTGTTTTTGCCATTGCAGTTGCCTGCGGTTAGATCAACGCGATACTCACCGTAGACCAGAAAGCAATGACTCTGGGGAATAAAGTCGAGACCATGGGGGCGGAGAATAGCATTGACCCCGGTAACAATGTTGTCGTTGAGACGGTAGAAACCTAGATGTTTGGTGATGGGTAGGTTGTGGGCAGCCGCAAGCCTTGCGATCGCGCCGTGTTTTGTTGTGCAGTTGCCACAGTCTTCCTTAAATAAGATTAGCGAATCCTCACTGCTAGAATTTGCTTCATAAGGCAACGCTTTAACCCAGTGACAAGCCTGGTGAAATGTCGTCAATCCTCGCTGAAGACACTGATCGGCAATTGGATCGCCGGGTTGAAGATCAACATTCGGTAAAACAGAAAAGGGATACATTGGATGATTGAGAGATTAAAACAACATACTGTAGGCTAGACCGGCTGTGACTGAGCCGATAAAGGCAAAGCCCAGGTAGGCCAAAAAAACTGGACGACGAGCTAAGGCAAAGACTGCAATCATCGCCGGGATACTAGTAGCACCACCGGCTAGCAAAAATGCCATACCAGCCCCTGGAGCCATCCCCTGGTCAACCAGACCTGCCACCAGTGGTAAAGCTGCATAGCCATTCAGATAGGCAGGAATCCCTACAAAAGCGGCACCCACTATGGACAAGACGCTGCCATCACCGGCAATGGTCTGAATCCAGGCGTTGGGCACATATACCAACATCAAACTCTCTAGTAAAAATGCCAGCGCCAGCCATTTACCTAGAAACCAGGCGTTTTTACCTGCTCCCTGCCAGAATTTTTGCCGGCGTTCGGCCTCAGGCCAGAATTTCCACACCACAGGTTTGGGATTCCGTACGCGACTACCCCCGCAGCCACCGTTACCGGCTCCCTCTCGAAGAGGGTTGCTAAAAGCAGCCGTTGCTATGCCTGAGTTCATCAATGCCAGGGTACCAAACCCACCCAGTAAGCCAATGGCAACAGTGGCCAGGGTTTTAGCAATGGCAAAATGCAGCCCCAATGTGCCCAGGGTGAGGATAAACATGGATGGGTCCATCAGTGGGGAGGCCAGCCAAAAGGACATTACGGCTGAGACTGGTACTCCCATGGAGAGTAAGGCGGCAATCAGTGGAATGACTCCACAGGAGCAAAAGGGAGAAAATGCTCCAAACAGCGATGCCACCACAATCATGGCTGAGAGTCGACCCTGAAATGCCTTGGCAATCAGATTATCGGCACCGCTGGCCTGGGCATAGGCTGCAATCCCAATGGACAGTAGCAAAAAGGGCGAGACTAGTACCAGGTTTTTTAGCGTGAAACCTAAGCTGCTGGTCACTTGGGCGGGTACGAAAATGGCTAGAACAACAATGATCAGGGCAATGGCAATAAAAACCCTGTCTAGCTTTTGGACACTGCGATGAAAACGGTTGAGAACAGTTGATGTCATGATCGATGCCCTTCGGTATTTTGAGAAATATCAAAATAAAAATCAAACCATTTATGGAGGTAGGGGCGTTGCATGCAACGCCCCTACCAATTGTTGCAAAAATCAATCCGGACGATCAGAACAAGGTTCAGCCAGTTCCAGGGTGTCGGGGTTAACGACGCGATTCCGGGTGCAGCATTCCTCAAAGAGAAAATCAATCAGATATTTGAGGGTATTGGACTGAACGCTGTACCAAATCCATTGGCGATCTTTCTCTGCTTGGACAATCCCCACCTGACGCAGCTTATCTAAGTGGTGAGACAGGGTGGGAGCGGTAATCCCTAGCTCCCGTTGAATTTCGCCTGCTGGTAATCCTTTGGGATAGGCCGATAGAAGCAGCCGCACGATATTAAGTCGCGAAGGCTGTCCCAGGGCCGCAAAGGTAGCGGCAATTTCTTCAACGGAACGAGATTGGTTAGCTGACATATTTTGATGATCATCAAAATACTAGAAATTGTCAAGGGCCTCAGTGGAAAATCAAGATAAACGTAAAGACCGCCGTTAGCCAGGGGGCAGCACAAATACTTCAATCTGTTCATCGCGACCGCGGATAGGTACCTTGCCCAGCGACTGCAGCGATAGGCTTTTAAGCCGCTGCTGGGTGGCTTTGCTAATCAGGATCGAAGAGTCTACCTCTTTGGTTAAAGACTCTAACCGGGAGGCAACATTGACCGTATCGCCGATAACGGAGAATTCTAGATGGCCGTCTGTGCCCAAGCAGCCAGCGACAATTGAGCCGGAATGTAGGCCAATACCAATGGGTAGAGGGCTGAGGGGTTGAACCTCGGATAAAATTGCTTGGGCTGCCTGTACGGCTCGATCGGCATGGTTGGCTAACACTGTAGGGGCACCAAATACTGCCAGCATGCCATCGCCCATAAATGAGTTCACCCAGCCATCATGCTGTTTGACCACGGTGGACAACAGCCCCTGGAGCTGGTTTAAAGACTCAAAGACAGCAGCGGGTTCAAGCTTTTCAGCATAGTTCGTAAAGCCTCGTAAATCCGTCATCATGATGGTGACATCAAAGGCCATGGGAGCTTGGACCAGGGCTGTAGGTGCTTCGAATGCGGCTTCAACAACGTTAGCAGGCAAGAACTGTTGCATGAGTAAACGACCTGCTTCGTTTTTACCCTGACGGTGGACAATGCCAGAGATCAGCATGCTCATCAAGCCGGTGCCTAAAATGGTGAAGAGGGCAAAAATACCCACTCCCAGGTTTAGTTGAAATAGAACTATGGCGTAGCTAAAGTTAGCTAGTGCTAAAACAGTGGTAATTGCCGAAGCCTGACGTCGAATCCGAATGCCGCCGGATACCGCTAATAGACAACAAAAGGCGGCAACGTTGGTAACAATTTGCGGCTGCGTTGCTCCCAGCACGTTTGAAATATTGCTAATAAAGAGGGCCAATAACAGACCATCAAATAGCGGAATGGCAATCTGTAACTTGGGGAGCCAACGCCAGGCAGCAGGCTGACGTAGGGCAATCAGACATCCGGTGTAAATGATGCAGGCGCTGACGGAGATGAGGGCAATGGTGGGTGGAACTGAGGTTTTACCCAGGATGCGCTGTGGAAAGAAAAAGACGAAGACATCTAAAATGCTGGAAATCAGTACGACAATCACCTTGACATAGGCAACTTTACGCTCATTGTTGAGGGATTCTTTCGCAATCACCTGGTGGACTGCTGTCTGAATCGATTGCGCTGCAGGCGGCCTAGAGCGGGCACTACTAAGGTGAGTCATCGTCCTTTGCCTACCGAATTAGCCAGCCACTGATGATTTTGATACACTGCAATACCTGTCTGATATTTTGATGACCTGTGTATAATTTGCAACCCTAGGTCTTATTTTAGCGTTCTGCCTTTTGATTCGGCTGAATGCAGCGATAACAGAGTTATGCATTATGATTTGATGGTTGTTTTAGGAAAGGCAGCACCAGCATCCACTGCAGCTGCGCAACTCGCAAGTCTTTTTGATATTCAGTCAGGCCAATTGCCATTTTTTGATGGCTGACGGAGGGCCAAGGCCGATAGGTGCCAAATAGATAGTCCCACCAGGGGAGATTAAAGCCAAAATTGCTATCGGTTTCCTGGGTGATTGTAGAATGATGAATCCGATGCATGTCTGGAGTAACGACAATCCAACGGAGTAAAGATTCTAGTTTGCTGGGCAGCTGGACATTCCCATGATTAAACATGGAGGTCGCATTGAGGAGCACTTCAAAGATAAGAACAGCAGTAACTGGAGTTCCGAGCAGAAGAATTGTTAAAATCTTGCCGACCATGGATAGCAAAATTTCGAGAGGGTGAAAGCGGAACCCTGTGGTGACATCAAAATCGAGATCGGCATGGTGGACCTTATGGAGCTGCCACAGCACTGGGAAACTGTGAAATATCACGTGTTGCCAATAGGTCGTGAAGTCTAAGCCAATGATGGTCAACACTATAGATTGCCAATAGGGGATAGAAAGTGTATAAAACAATCCCCACTGCTGTTTTTCGGCGAACATGGCTACCCCTACCGCAGCTATCGGGAATATAGCTCGCAAAATAATTGTGCCTAGAATCAATAAACCAATATTGCTAAACCAGCGCATCAGTCTGGGCGCTGAGAGGCGACGACAGGGTGCAATGATTTCCCATAATCTCATTGCAAGCAGCATAGTCAGGAAAAAGCTGAATCGAATCATAGATTCATGCTTCAAGAGTTGCAGTTCGCTGCTGATCATTCTATGCATCCTAAACGTGTGTAAAACTGGTCAAATTTTGGCCAAAACTTGGCCAAATTAGTCAGGCTACAATCGGTGTGCCTCTAGACAGTCTCTTGCAATTGAAGAGAAATTAATAATATTCAGTGTATCTGGAGTGTTTGCAGTCTGCTAACAGCCACAAATGGAGCAATTGAGACGTCAGTGATCGGGTCTACGTATATTTTGAACGCCATACTCAGGTTGAAAGACCTGCAAGTATGCTTGAGGATAACTCAAGCTGTAGTACAGGAGTTTCCGTCACAGGGTTTTCCTATGGATTTTAGTGCAGGGTTTAGTTTTACAGAGGTATGGCTCAATTGGCGTGAGGCACAGCTGGCTTGGGGGATAAACCAGACTATTCTTTGTTTGACCATGAGCAGTCTGATCGTTAGTTTGATTGCTGTTGTAATACATAATTATCGATTAAATCAGGAGGTCAAACGTCGTCAGCAAATTGAATCATATCTGCGGGTGAGTGAGCAACGGTTCCGCCATGCGATCGCAATGGCTCCATTTCCTATCATGCTCCATGCTGACGATGGTGAGGTCCTGCACATCAACAGCACCTGGACTCAACTTACCGGATACACCCAGCAGGATATCCCCACCACCCAGGCCTGGGCAGCATTAGCCTTTGGTGAAAATAGTACTGACCTGCTAGAGCAGAGTATCGCCTCCAGCAATCCTCCGACAGCGGCCATGGCTCATGAGGCGGTAACCATTTACACGGCCCAGGGTAAACAGCGGATCTGGACATTCAGCTCTTCCACCCTGGAATCACTCACCGATGGTCGATGCATCATGATGACCATGGCGGTCGATATCACCCAGAGTCGTCAGACTGAGAGCGCTCTAAAAGACAGTGAACGACGCTATCGCAGTATTTATAACCAAGCTGCAGTAGGGTTAGCCAACGGTTCCCTCAATGGCAAATTTGTCGATGTCAACCCACGTTTCTGCGAAATGCTGGGCTATTCCCGCGAGGAACTACTGGCCAAATCGATTCATGAAATTACCTATCCCGCTGACCGGGCTCAGTCCAACGCGATTCTCCAGAGCCTATTTACTGATGAGATTCCCTATTGTTTTCATGAAAAACGCTATCTACGCAAAGATGGCAGCTATTTTTGGTGCAGTATCGGCACGTCGCTTGTGCGGGATGTTCAGGGCAACCCAAAACATACGTTGGCCGTCATTCGCGACATTAGCGATCGCGTCAAAGTAGAAGAACAGCTAAAGCATGATGCTTTGCATGATGAACTTACAGGGCTACCCAATCGTAGTCTGCTGATGGAACGGCTAGAACTGGCTCTCAAACGCACCAAGCGACATCCTGAAACTCAGCTGGCGGTGCTATTTTTGGACCTTGATAACTTTAAGCTAGTCAACGACAGCCTGGGGCATCTGGTTGGCGATAAACTACTGTTAGCTATTTCTGCAAAGTTAGAACTCGTTATCCGTGAAACAGATTTGGCCGCACGCCTGGGTGGTGATGAATTTGTTGTGCTATTGGAAGAGATTAATGATCTAGCAGAAGCCATCATGGTGGCAGAGCGAATTTTAGAAATATTTAAATCCCCCATTAACATCGGCAGCAGAGAATTATTTCCTGGCGTCAGTATTGGGATTGCCCTGGCCAAATATAACCATGATTACCAAGCCTCAGATCTGTTGCGTAATGCTGATGTAGCCATGTATTGGGCCAAACATAGGGGCCGTGGGCAATATATGGTCTTTGATGCCAATATGCATTTGCAAGCCGTACAGCGACTGCAAATTGAGAACAATCTGCGCAGAGCTTTGGAAAATGAAGAGCTGTTGCTTCACTATCAACCGATTATTAATCTAAAAACTCAGAAGGTGGAATCATTTGAAGCTCTGCTGCGATGGCAACATCCTGAAGCAGGATTGCTGATGCCAGACCGGTTTGTTGATATTGCCAATGAAATTGGACTGATTTCATCCATTGAAGAATGGGTGTTACGCACGGTCTGTCAGCAACTGGTATGCTGGCAGACCCTTTTCCCTAAGCGCTCTCTAGGGATTAACATTAACTTCTTGGATGAGCGGCTAGAAGAGTCTTTTTTACTCAGACTGGAGAAGATTTTAACCTTCTGTAGACCAGCGGATAACAGTTTGAGGCTTGAATTTACAGAAAGCAGCCTGGTACAAAATTTTGAGACGGCCCAAAGCTTGCTTGATCGGCTCAGAGATATGGGTGTGGAAATTGTGATTGATGATTTTGGTGTGGGTTATTCCTGTTTGCGATATTTGCATCAGTTGCCTGTAAATGCCATCAAAATTGACCCCAGCTTTATTGGTCCCACTGATCTCAATGAAGTGAATCACGTAGTGACAGAGTCAATGATCACCCTATGTAAGTCTTTAGGCCTACAAACTATTGCTGAGGGTATTAAAAGGCAGCAACAGTTAGATTGGTTAACAGAAATTGGCTGTGATGCCGTACAAGGAGAGTATTTTGTCGGTCCGATTAGCGTCAGGGAAGCTACTGGGCTACTGCGGGAAGAGGAGATCGGTTAGTCGATAGAGTTTGAATAATTAATTTTGATTTGTTTTTTGTTAAATGTGCTAGATATGACTAAACCATGTATGGCTAAATCATTCGTAGGGTACATTGATGAGGTTTATTAAACATACCGCGTTGGCAAGGCTGGGATTAGGGCTGTTGAGTCCGGTCAGTCAGGCCCAAGGTCAAGACTTTGAGCAAGTTGAGATTCAATCAATTCCTGTGGCTGAAGATATCTACATGCTGGTGGGGAAAGGTGGCAACATTGGGGTGTCTGCTGGCGATGATGGTGTATTTTTGATTGACGATCAGTTTGCTCCGCTGACGGAAAAAAATCAGGCGGCAATTGCTGAACTCAGTGATCAACCGATCCGGTTTTTAGTCAACACCCACTGGCATTTTGACCATACCGGGGAAATGAAACCTTGGGGAATGCCGGGGTAATGCCGGAAAGTGCGATCGCAAACGGTCTTACCTTAGAGGAGTTTCTAGCCTCAGATCCAACCGCTGATTATGGCTCGGGGACAGGGCTTTCTATCTCCCGAATAGTTTCAGACAATCGTTTACCAAAGTTTGGTCCAGTAATTGGTCCAGTAAGTATAGGGCTTGATTGAAGCGTGCGGATATCACAGTGGGTAATCAGTAAAGTAAAGCAACTGGCTAAACCAAATGTTCATTAGGAGATGGTAAATGGATAGTCAACGCATTATCGTGGATGCTCTAATGATAACCACAGTGGCCAGTTTGGCCTATCCAGCCCAGGGGCAACTTGAGCAAACTCAGCTAGCCGTTGAGATTAGTGGTTTAAGTGCCCCTCAGGGGCAGGTCTGTCTAAACCTGTTTAACAGCAGTGACGGTTTTCCCAGCAACCGTGAGCAAGCCGTACAAACGATCTGTATAGAAACAGCAGAGGATGCCCCCTTGGTTGCCACCTTTGAGGATCTTAATCCTGGTAGCTATGCGGTCTCGGTATTCCACGATGCTAACAGTGACAACAAGTTTAACCGCAATTTTGTAGGTATGCCCGCAGAGGGATTTGGCTTTTCCAGAAACCCCGAAGCATTGACCGGCCCCCCAGCGTTTGGCGATGCTGTATTTTTGGTAGCCGGTGCAGAAACCAGGATTGAGGTTGAGTTAAGCTACTTCTAGAATAGGATTGGAGTGCACCCTGGTGTTGTATCAGGCCCGATGCAACACCGGTCACTTGATTTCTCAATCTCTGTTATGACTGATATCTACGATGTCTTTGTTTCCTATGGTCGTGCTGACAGCAAGGACTTTGTTATTACCCTATGTAACCGACTGACAGAGGCTGGCCATCGTGTCTGGTGTGACTTTAACGATATTCCCCTGGCTGTTGACTTTCAGAACCAGATTGACAGTGGCATTGAGAAGTCCCATAACTTTCTATTTGTGATTTCGCCCCATTCAGTCAACTCAGCCTACTGTGCAAAAGAGATCGAAATTGCCCTCCGGTATCAAAAACGAATCATTCCCGTATTGCATGTAGAACAGATTGAGCGAGGCATCTGGCAATCCCGTCATCCCAACGGAACTGATGGCCAATGGCATGATTATCAGGCTAAGGGATTACATTCTAGCTTCGATAATATGAACCCCCAGATTAGCAAAATTAACTGGGTATATATGCGAGCAGATCAAGATGACTTTGAACAGTCTCTCATTGATCTTAAACAGATTTTCCATCGCCATCAGGACTATGTGGAAAATCACACACGATTTTTAAATGATGCCCTTGCCTGGGAACGTCAGCAAAAACAAACAGAATTTCTACTGTTGGGAGAAACTCGACAACTAGCAGAAACCTGGCTCAAACAGCTATTTAAGAGCGAACAGCCTCCCTGTATTCCCACTGATTTACACGGCGAGTTCATCACTGAAAGCATTAAAAATGCAAATAATATGATGACTCAAGTGTTTTTAGCCTATGCCCAGGCGGATGCTGAGGTCATGGACTCCATGCGACGGGCGCTATGGCGACAGGGATTTACAGTTTGGAGCAGTCAGACAGACATTCCCACTGGAGAAGCGTTTAAGCAGGCGGTGAATCGGGGTATTGAAGAAGCAGATTCCATGGTGTATTTGTTATCGTCGGATGCGCTTAAATCTAAGTATTGTCAATACGAATTAAAATATGCCCTGGCGCTCAATAAGCGCATAATTCCTTTGTTGGTAAACCCTCTAGGAGCGGCTGAGAGCCCGTCAGAGCTGGCATCATTGCAATATATCGATTTAACTAGCCCTCTGAGTGGAGAAGAGTATCAGCTTGACGACAGGGATCTGATCAAGGCCCTCAATGAAGATGCCGTTTACTATAATCAACACAAGATTTTACTGGTCAAAGCCCTGAAATGGAAACGACAACATCAGAATTCTAGTGTGCTGCTGCGGGGGTATGATTTACGCCATGCCGAAGCCTGGTTAAAGACGGCTGTAGGTCATGCATCCTATCCAGCGACAACCTTTCACCGCGAGTTTATTCAGGCCAGTTTAGACCAGCCGCCCCCGTCTTCTGTTGATGTTTTTATCTCCTATTCAAGTGCTGATGCAGATATTGCTCGCAAACTGAATAGTGCGTTGCAAAGTCAGGGTAAAACCACCTGGTTTGATCAAGAAAGTATTGCTGCAGGCACCGCTAATTTTCAAAGAGAGATTTACCAGGGGATTGAAATATCCGATAACTTTTTGTTTGTTTTGTCTCCTCGCTCTGTTAACTCGCCCTATTGCAAATTAGAAGTGGATCACGGTGCTCGCTTTAATAAGCGATTTGTCACGATTTTGCATCAGCCAGTTAATACGGGCGATTTGCATCCTCAGCTGGCTAAGGTGCAATGGCTAGACTTTAGCCAACAGCGCGGTAACTTCACCACCCATTTTAGTCATCTGATTCGTACCCTCGATACCGATCGTGCTCATGTGCAAAGCCATACAAAATGGCTGCAGCGTGCCCTGGAATGGCAACAAAAAGATCACAGCGATGATGTGTTATTGCGCGGGGCTGAAAGTGCGATCGCAAGCCAATGGCTGCAAGATAGTCAGACCCATCAGAAAACCCCGGCAGTCACTCCAGAACAACAAGCCTTTATCACCGCCAGTCAGTCAGCAGTCGAAGCTGAAGCCCAGCGTGAAAAACGCCGCATGGTGATTACGCAATCTTTGCTAGCAGGGATGAGTGTTTTGTTTCTGATTGCTGCAGGAGCTAGTGCCCTGGCCTTTAGAAACAACAGTCGCTTGGTATTAGATAAGAGAGCTGCAGAGGTGAGTCGTGCTCTAATTACCCAACCTGTAGAAGGATTGTTAGAATCGCTCCAATTGACCAGACGCAGCCAGACGCGGCTGCGAGAGCTGCGCCCTGCTGTTCGCTCTACGCTACGAAATGCCATTGGTGTAACAGTGGAGAAAAACCGTTTGAGCGGCCATCAGCAAGCTGTGTGGTCAGCTGTCTATAGCCCGGATGGCCAAACGATTGCCAGTGGCGGCTTTGATGATGTTGTCCGTCTGTGGAATCAAGATGGCACTATCATTGGTGAGCCCTTTGAGGGACACACGGATGACATCTGGTCAGTGGCCTTTAGCCCCGATGGTCAGACAATTGCTAGCGCTAGTTCAGACATGACCGTGCGTCTATGGGACTTACAAGGTAACCCGATCGGTAATCCATTGGCAAATCACTGGGGACATGTGAAAACAGTAGCTTTTAGCCCCAATGGTTCCTGGATCGTCAGTGGCGATCAAGGCGGCGCTGTAAGACTTTGGAACCGTCAAGGCAAGTTGTTGTCTCCACCCTGGCAGGCGGATGGTCAAAGTATTGTTTGGTCAGTAGCCTTTAGTCCAGATAGCACCCAAATTGTTAGTGGCCGACAAGATGGGTTGATTCATCTATGGAGCCCTCAGGGCCAGCTACTTAACACATTGCGAGGACATAGGGGCTCCGTTAATTCAGTGGCGTTTAGCCCTGATGGTCGTCTGATTGCCAGCGGGGGTAACGATAAGATTGTGCGCATCTGGGACCGTCAGGGTAACTTACTCCATCAATTAGAAGGTCATACCGATAATGTTATGTCCCTCGCCTTTAGCCCCAACAGTCAGTGGCTAATTAGTGGTGCAGATGACAATACCGTGCGGGTATGGAGTCGTGATGGGCTGCCTGTGGGACCGCCTCTAATGGGCCATGAATACTATGTCTATGCTGTTGCCGTTAGCCCCGATGGTGCCACTATTCTTAGCGGTAGCGAAGATAATACCCTGCGGCTGTGGGATATGCAAACTGCATTACAGCGCCAATCCACCCGTCTTCACGCTAGTGCGGTGAATGCCATGGCTCTTAGTGATGATAAAGAAACCCTGGTAACCGCCAGTGATGATCGCACGGTCAAGATATTAAACAGTATTGGTGAGACTCTTGTACCTCCTTTGACTGGTCACACCGATGCGGTACTGTCGGTGGATATTAGCCCCGATGGCCAAACAGTTGTGAGTGGCAGTGCCGATACTACTGTCAAACTGTGGAATCGTCAGGGGAATGCGATCGCAACCCTGAATGGACATGAGGCCGCTGTTAATGCAGTCGTCATCCATCCAACCCAGCCTCTGATGGCCAGTGCCAGTGACGACAAGACTATCCGTCTATGGGATTTGCAAGGTAACCCTGTTGGCCAACCGCTCACGGGACATGACGATGAGGTCAACGCATTGGTGTTTAGCCCCGATGGTCAACTGTTGGCCAGTGCCAGTGATGATCGCACCATTCGCCTGTGGGACACGCAAGGGAATCCGATGGGTGACCCCATGGAGGGGCATCTGGATCATATCAATGCTTTGGCCTTTAGCCCCGATAGTGAAATGTTGATCAGCGCTAGTCGAGATCGCACCCTGCGATTGTGGGGACGCGATGGCCGCCCCCTCACGGCTAAACCGTTTAATGGTCACCTGAGCGATGTGGTGGCAGTTACGTTTAGTGTTGACGGTCAATATATTGTTAGTGCTAGTCGAGATCAGACATTACGGCTATGGGATTTGAGCGGTGAGCCGATTGGTAACCCCCTGAGGGGACATAATGCCACAGCAAGTACAGTCCTGTTTGGGGCTGATGGGCAGTGGATTCTAAGTGCCAACAGCGATGGATTTTTGCGCCGTTGGGAAGGGGGGAGAATTCAAAGCTGGCTAGAATGGGGATGCGATCGCATTCGCCAGCATTCTATTTTGCAAACACCAAATGCAGCCGGTATCGAAAAAGTGTGTCGATTTGAATGACCCAACACAGCAATGGCTAAAATCACCGAAGCGCACTCTTGAAACCGCTACTTCCGAGACTATCGTATTATCGGCAAATAAGAATATTCAACATTAATTTTAAGGAATAATTCAGCAATGATAATGGCATATCAATGGACATTTAAGGAACGTAAAATAAGAATGCTAAGCCGCAAAATTAGCTGCTACTATTGCATCTAACCACTGCGGATGTAGTTCAGTGGTAGAACGTCAGCTTCCCAAGCTGAATGTCGTGGGTTCGAGTCCCATCATCCGCTTTCCTAAGCATAGAGCTAAAAACCACCGAATTCAAAGGGTTTGAGCGCCAATCCAACGCAATCATCTTCTGCTAGGGGGTAATTGCGTTGGGTCATTTTGGGTCAATTTAGACCTAAAACTGGTATGAGATTGGCATAAAAAGCAGTACAATTGATCTAGTTTGAGGTCCTCATACACTAGAGCAGTGATATCAAGGACTCGTCAAAAGGTTTCTACTCGTTCTGACGTTCAAACAATTGGTATAGATGGTGCGGGTCTTTGATATCCGTTTTAAGTCATGGCTAAGGGATAGGTAAACTTGAGGCGTTTGCTGTGTAGTGACCCCCAAAATTAGGACAGGACTGATAGAGCGTAAGCTAGAGTCCAATAGGGGTAAAGAATATGGCGAGTAAACACAGGAACTACAGTAGCGAATTTAAGGCAAAAGTCGTGCTGGAGATCGTCAGTGGCCAACGGAGTGTCAGCGAAGCGAGTCGCGCCCATAAAGTGCATACGTCCGTGATCAATCGTTGGCGCAATGAATTTCTAAACCAGGCGCATTTAGCGTTTGGAGGCAACGGAAGTGGGAATGAATCAGCCGAACGAATCGCAGAATTAGAACGCATGGTGGGTCGGCTAACAATGGAATTAGCGGTAGCAAAAAAAGCTTCGGACTTGTGGAATCTGAGCGGAAACGAGCCATGATTGAGCAGTTGAAAGGAGACTATTGGATCCAGGTAATCTGTGATGTGATTGGCTACAGCCGAAGCCGCTATTACTATCGGACAAAATCAGCAAAACAGACGCAAGAAGAGACCCTGAAAAAAGCGATCATTGATGTGGCGGGGAGATATCCAACCTATGGATATCGACGGATTACTAAACAATTGCAGCGAGAGGGATGGACGGTTAATCACAAACGGATCAGCCGATTAATGAAAGACTTGGGATTCCTTGCCAAACGACGAATACGCCGGAAACGCACGACGAATAGTGTCCATGGCTATAAGCGGTATCCTAATCTAGTCAAAGGACTGGTCGTCGAGCGTCCAGAGCAGATATGGGTTGGCGACATCACCTATATCCGGTTGAGGGATGAGTTTGTTTATTTAGCGGTGTTAATGGATGTGTTTACCCGCAGTATTCGAGGCTGGCACTTGGATAGGACGATGGAGAAACAGTTAACGATAACAGCATTAGAGAAAGGACTGAAGCAGTGTATTCCAGAGATTCATCATTCAGACCAAGGCGTTCAATATGCAGCCAATGCGTATGTTCAGCTATTGGAAGAGAACGAGATAGCGATTAGTATGGCGGGTGTGGGTAAAGCCTATGAGAATGGCTATGCTGAACGACTGATGAGAACCATTAAAGAAGAGGAGGTTGACTTGTCGGACTATCGCAACTTTAATGAAGTGTATGAGAGAATAGAAGAGTTTTTAGACGAGGTGTATATGAAGAAGAGAATTCACTCGTCTTTGGACTATTTAACGCCCAGCGAATTTGAGAAAAAGTGGAGGCAGGAAGCGTAGGATGTCTCAGATTGATACATGTCAGTCTAGACTCGTTATTATCTGATTTTACTGTCCAAAATTAGG
>NZ_AWNH01000104.1 GCF_000482245.1 Leptolyngbya sp. Heron Island J
CTCTGTTTTTTCAAGCCTTAGCTGCGCGCTATCCTAATGCGGACAAAATCCAGGTTGTGCAGGATAATCTCAACACCCATAATGTCAGTTCTTTCTATGAATACCTGACGGCTGAGGAGGCCTTTGCCCTTGCCCAACGGTTTGAGTTTCACTACACCCCAAAGTCAGCCAGTTGGCTCAATATGATTGAGATCGAGTTTTCGGCACTGGCTAGAGGCTGTTTGCATCAGCGCATTCCCACACAAGACCAATTAGAGCAAGCGGTGCTCGCCTTGGTGCAAGAACGGCATGACCAGCGTATCCGCATCCATTGGCAATTTTCAGTTGAGGCCGCACGCGATAAATTTCAGAAGCATTATGTCAAAATTCGAGAAGATAAGACTCTCTAAAACGGTAGAAAACTTACTTTCCAGTGTACTAAGTAAGCTCCGGTCAGTTCGTTACCATGAGTGCCACCAACGATTGCGACATTCAGGATCTTCATGATGAGAAACCTTATGCAGTATAACTAACTACCTTGTTCTGTTTATATCGTCGCATGGAACGTAGCACAACCAGAGCGCTACTGGCACTCATAACTCTGAAAAGATTGGAGTTCCTGAATTACACCATCGCTAACCCGGCCACTCGTTCGCACTAATCATCGACGCCGTTTAATTTGCCTAATAACTTCTTCTGCAGTCAGGCGATCAAGTAGCTGATTTAGATAGTCAGGCAGATGAGAATATTGATGGAGTTCCTTCAAGTCTTGACAATCTGCATTAAACTCGCAGCCTGGTAAAATTTCTCCCGTATTGCTATCGACAAAAACATTCCAATATTCACCGACCAAACCGACGATACTAACGTTAACCATACACTCATTATTATCAAAACAGGTTGCACCTACAACCTCAAACAAGTGATGGTGATCTGGAAATACTTCCAGATCAGACAAGAGATAATTGAGGGCTGTTTGTTTGATAGTAGTTATTTCTAACATACAGGTGTAATCTTCAAGTATTTACATAGGCCGTCTAGATGAGTGACGAAAGCGTAGATTATCTCTACTCAAGCGATCGAGCTTGGTCACTCCCATCAATTTCATATCACGCTCAATCTCAGTGCGCATACTACCTAAAGCACGCTCAACGCCTGCTCTCCCAGCAGCGGCCAATGCATAGAGATAGAACCGCCCCCCTGAACATGCTTTAGCTCCAACAGATAGCGCCTTAAGCACATGCGTACCGCGTTGAATACCACCTTCGCAAATGACATCAACTTTATCCCCAACAGCATCACAAATTTCTGCAAGTTGATCAAAGGGACTGCGCGAACCATCGAGCTGACGGCCACCGTGGTTAGAAACCATAATGCCCGTACAACCAATATCAACAGCACGCTTGGCATCTTCCACACTCATTATCCCTTTCAGTGCAAACTGCCCGTTCCACTGTGCACAGAGTTTTTCGGCATCCTTCCAATTCATGGATTGATCTAGCATTGTTGAGAAGTAATCGCCAACAGAGACGGCTAAATTCGTTCCCGTCGAGACATGGCCAGACAAATGTGGCATATCAAACTTTTCTTTTGTGAAAAAGTTCCAGGCCCATGCTGGATGCGTCGCAAAACTAATTAAGGAGCAAGGTGTTAATTTTGGTGGCGAAGTAAATCCCGTACGCAAATCCCGTTCGCGATTACCACCCGTAATGGTATCGACGGTTAATGCCAACACATTAAAGTTCGCTGCTCGTGCGCGTTCAAGCAACGCATCATTCAAACCGCGATCTTTATGGAAGTAGAACTGAAACATCTTCGGCGTGTTTGTGATCTCTGCGATTTCTTCAACAGTTACTGTCGCCAGTGAAGACACCCCAAACATCGTTCCATATTTTTCAGCAGCGCTCGCAACCGCACGCTCTCCTTCATGATGAAAAAGGCGTTGCAATGCTGTCGGGGCACAGTAGATAGGCATGTCTAGTTTTTGCCCCATCACCTCAACTGACATATCCACATTTTCCACACCGACAAGCACGTTCGGAATAAGATCACAGTCTTCATAGGCTTCAGTGTTACGCCGATAGGTCTGTTCATCATCGGCTGCTCCATCGATGTAATTAAAAATTGGTCCTGGTAGTCGGCGTTTGGCTAATTTTCGGAAATCCTGAAAATTGTGACAGTCATTCAATCCCATAAAATACCTCAGTGAGATTTATATTTACCAGACAGGTCATCCTATTCCATTTTGAGAAGCATTCAACCTTCATCGCCAGTGCCTAGGGAATAAACCGTTTCAAAATATCTATCCGAAAGTGATAACTCAGATATCTCTTGACATTACTTTATCAAATCATCTTTATGCATCTATTTAGAACTCTGGCCAAGGAAATATAACGCTAAGTTAAGCTGCGACGTGCAGCGTTGTCTGCTTGAACGCTGCATTATCCCAAAAATACCTATCTCAAACCCTTAAATTCCAATCGTTTTGAAACTCCTGGACACTCAATTAGTTTTTGACCATCAAACACTAATTGACCATTAACCCAAGTACTCACAATGCTGACACTAAATCTATACCCCATAAAAGGAGACCAGCCGCAATGGTAAAAGGTATTCTCAGGTGTCACCGTAAAAGGTGTTGACCTATCGACCAACACCAAATCAGCAAAATACCCTTCACGAATGTAACCTCGATCAATTACACCATATCGAATAGCGGGATTATGAGCGGTTTTTTCAACTAACTGAGTAAGAGATATACGTTTATTAGCTACTTGATCAAAGAGGGTAAGTAAAGCATGTTGTACTAAAGGCAACCCAGCAGGAGCTTTTGGATAATCTCTCTGCTTTTCTTCCCAAGTGTGCGGCGCATGATCGGTGGCAATAATATCAATACGACCTTCGTGCAAAGCTTGAATTAAGGCGGCGCGATCACTGGCTGCCTTAATGGCTGGATTACACTTAATCAGGTTTCCAAGTTCTGTATAATCCTGATCGCTAAACCATAGATGATGAACACAGGCTTCAGCGCTAATGGACTTATTAGCAACCGGCCCCGGATCAAATAAGCTTAATTCTTTGGCGGTGGTAATGTGTAAAACATGTAAGTGACTGCCATGACGCTTGGCTAAATTTACCGCCAAGGACGATGATGCGAAACACGCTTCAGCATCTCGAATAACTGGATGATCGTTAATAACGATGGGACGATTTAACGCTTCAACACGGGCTAGATTTTTCGCGATCACCGGACCACTTTCACAGTGAGTGACAATTAGTGTTGGTGCCTTCCGAAAAATATCTTCGAGTGCCGTTGGATCTTCAACCAATAAGTTACCGGTTGAAGCACCCATGAAGACTTTAACGCCACAATGTTTACTTGGATCCAGGCGTTTGATTTGTTCAATATTATTTTCCGTGGCACCTAAATAAAACGAATAGTTGGCAATCGAACTTTGCCGAGCGATTTCATATTTATTCTCTAGGGCTTCAATAGTGGTTGTGGAGGGGTTTACATTAGGCATTTCCATAAAACTCGTAATACCACCCGCCACCGCCGCCCGAGACTCGCTTGCAATAGTCCCTTTATGAGTTAGCCCAGGCTCACGAAAATGCACCTGGTCATCAATCATTCCAGGCAGCAAATAAAATCCAGATGCATCAACGACCTCTTCACTCCCAGAGGGTGTTATTGATCGAGACATTTTTTCTATGCGTTCATTGCAGATACGTACATCAGATGAAAACACCCTACCTTCATTGACTAGCTGGGCATTCTTGATCAAAATTTTTCTAGTCATGTACCCCCCTTTTCATTTCACGTACGTTTTATTCAATACTTAAAAAAATGACAAACTAACCTTCAGGAAATTGAATGGTAATTACTTACCTTGCTGAATGATCAGCTAACGCCGACAGCGCCCGCCCATGCCTTAGGTGCCGTGCATGTCCTTTCCCTCAAATCTGACACTTGGGTTCGGATTGCAAAGCACTAACGCCTGGTTTAAATTCATCCCAAGTCTTACGTACTTGCCCGTAGCATTGAGGTGGTGTAATGGGTAAGTTTTTCAAGTAGAAGAACGTGACTTTCTCGAAAGATTCCAACAGGAATATCACCTCTGTGGTTGGATCATAATTGTCAACAGCTTCCAAGATGTGAGCAATCATAAAGTGATGGGGCAAAATCGCAGTATCAGGATTCGATCCATCGTTTGTTTCTCTCATTGGAGACCTCTATTTTGAAAGCCAATCCAGTTGAAATAAGCTATGCCAATACCTAGCAATCAGCAAGAACAGTTAGCAAGAAAAACTAGAGGCCACCCATATTTAAGCGTGGTCTCATTGCCGCTCGATCTAAGCACTAAAATATCTAGCAACAGGATGGTAGCTGACAAAAGCAGTGGTGGATTGCTCTGGATAAAGTTGTTCGCTTTCATCGATCGATAACCCAATGCGATCGCACCCCAATAACTCCAACTGTGGCACCTGATCCATCACCGCCGGACAAGCCGGATAGCCAAAACTATACCGAGACCCCTGATACCGTTGGGCTAAGACATCACGAATGTTATTTGGCTCTAAATCCCCATAGCCCAATTCCCGCCGAATTCTGGCATGACTCCATTCCGCCAAGGCTTCCGCCAACTGTACCGCCATCCCGTGGAAGTAGAGATAATCGGTGTAGCTGTTGTCTCGATAAAGTTCCTGTGCTTTCTCGGTGGCAATGTCTCCCATCGTGACGGCCTGCATGGGAAAGACATCAAATTCATTGTGTTCGATCGGGCGAATGAAATCCGCAATGCACAGCCGACGCCCAGATCTCTGCCGGGGGAAGGTCCACGTCACAAACGGTGTGGCGTCTTTGGGGGTAGAGCCATTCTCGATCACACTTGGCTCATAAACATGGACAGAATTACCCGTCGCCGCACAGGGAAAATAGCCATACACGAGCGTGGGGTCCAGCCAGGGTTCTGTGCGAATTTTTTGCTTCCAGTCTTCCAAGATGGGGTGAACCTTTGATGCCAGAAACCAATCATATTCCTCACGAGATTGGTCTTTTGGTTTACGGAATTGCCATTGGCCAGCAATCAGTGCCTGCAAATCCATGTACCAGAACAGTTCTTCTAAATCCAGGTCGTTACTCTGAAGAATCTTTGTCCCCCAGAAGGGCGGCGCAGGACGTTCAATATCGATTGCCACATCTGTTGAGCGTTCAGTGTCAATGACCGTGGGTTGACCGGCTTTCGGCTCATCGCTCTCCCGATCTGAATCTTCAATCGCCTTGCGTCCCTTTTGGTTAAACTGAGCAAATTCCCCTGAAAAGCCTTCGGTATCAATCCAACACTGCTGTTCTTTGGCAGGCATCAGCCGATCCATAAAGGTCAAATCGGCAAACGCATCTTTACCGTAAATCACCTGCCCGTTGTAAGTCTCTTGACAATCTCCATAGACAAATTTTGGTGTGAGTGCCGCACCGCCCAAAATCACCGGGACCGTAATCCCTTTCGCATTAAATGCGGCGAGATTGTCTTTCATAAATGCGGTGGACTTCACCAGCAAGCCACTCATAGCGATACAATCCGGCTGATGCTGTTCATAGGCTTCGACAATGGCCTCAATGGCTTGTTTAATACCCAGATTGATCACCTTGTAGCCATTATTGGTCAAGATGATATCCACCAGATTCTTCCCAATGTCATGGACATCGCCTTTAACGGTGGCAATCAAGAATTTCCCTTTACCGCGATCTTCATCCTCCCCTTCGACTTTTTCCATGTAGGGTTCGAGGAAGGCAACCGCAGACTTCATGGTTTCGGCGGACTGTAACACAAAGGGCAATTGCATTTGACCCGAGCCAAACAGTTCGCCCACCACCTTCATTCCATCCAACAAAAACGTATTGACAATCTCCAGGGCCTTATAGTCCGCATCTAACGCAACCTTTAACGCCTCATCCAAGCCAATCCGCTCGCCATCAATAATATGTTGCTTCAAGCGTTGGTCGATGGGCAAATCGGCTAGAGAAGCCCCCGCTCTAGCATCCTTCGTACTCACCCCCGTAAAAATTTCCGTCAGCTTCGTCAACGGATCGTAGGTGCAAATATCTCCTTCAAATCTGCGATTGTCATAGATCAAATCGAGACAGATTTGTTGATGGTCATCGTCAATCTTCGATAACGGTAAAATCTTGGCCGCCGAGACAATCGCCCCATCCATCCCAGCCTTCATCGCTTCATTGAGGAAGATCGAATTTAAGGTAATGCGCGCGGCTGGACTCAAGCCAAACGAAACATTAGAGACTCCTAGCATAAAATGCACACCGGGCAGATTCTCCCGAATCAGTCCAATGGCTTCGATTGTGGCTTTAGCATTTTCCCGATCCTCCTCAATCCCTGTTGAAATCGGTAGAGCTAAGGTGTCAAAGAAAAGTTCATGGGGGGGAAGCCCAAACTTGAGCGCATCCTGATACGCCCGTTGGGCAATCTCGAATTTTTTCTGGGCGGTGCGAGCCATGCCTTCTTCATCGATACAGCCGATGACCACACCTGCGCCGTATTCCTTCGCTAATTGCAGCACTTTAAAGAATCGCTCCTCTCCATCTTCATAGTTGGTGGAATTGAGCAAACACTTGCCCCCGGCGACCTTGAGACCTGCTTCCATTTTGGTCCACTCGGTGGAGTCGAGCATCAGGGGAAGCGTCGTATGCTTCACTAGACGCGACACCAGTTCTCGCATATCCCGTTCGCCATCCCGCCCGACGTAATCCACGTTTACGTCCAGCATATGAGCGCCTTCCTTGACCTGGGATTTTGCGATCGCCAACAACCCATCCCAATCATCTTCATTCAACAAGGTGCGGACTTTCTTAGACCCGCTGGCATTTAATCGCTCGCCAACAATCAAGAAAGAATTATCCTGCTGATAGGTTTGGGCGGAATAAATGGACGCTGCCGCTGGCGTATAGGATAGGGACTCTCGCACCTCCCCCACCGTATTTTGTCGGACTTCACGCTCTTTGAGTGGGGTGTGTTCCACCGCATCGGCTAGCGCTTTAATATGGGCTGGGCGCGTACCGCAGCACCCCCCAACAATCTGAACCCCATGTTCCGCAATGAACCCCGTCATGGCAGTTGTATAGTCTTCGGGGGTCATTTTATAAACCGCCTGACCGCCAACATTTTCGGGTAGTCCTGCATTGGGAATACAGGAAATGGGGAAGGGGGAATTTTCCGATAGATATTTAATGTGGGACGTCATCAAATTGGGACCCGTCGCACAATTTAGGCCTAAAACACTGATGGGAAACGGTTCTAAAATTGCCAGTACCCCAGAGATATCGGTCCCCACCAACATGGTCCCCTGGATTTCCATGGTCACAGATACCATTAAAGGGAGACGTGTCCCTTTTTTTGCAAACACTGCCTCAAAGGCACTTAATGCCGCCTTAATTTGCAGAACATCTTGACAGGTTTCCACGATAAAAAGATCGGCTCCCCCGTCATACAAACCTTCTGCTTGCACCATGAAGCTCGTTTTCAGTTCATCGTAGGTAACATGACCGAGGGTCGGTAGCTTGGTGCCTGGCCCGATGGAACCGGCAACAAATCTTGGCTTCTCAGGCGTCGTAAACTCATCTGCACAACTGCGCGCCAACTCTGCCGCCTTTCTACTTAGCTCGTAGGCGCGATCGGCCAGATCGTACTCTGCTAGGACTAAGGGGCTAGAGCCAAAGCTATCGGTTTCGACAACATCTGCCCCCGCTGCAAGAAAATCACGATGGACCTTCGCCACGGCTTCTGGCTTGGTGATGACTAAGTATTCATTACACCCTTCATATGCTGCTCCACCAAAGTCCTCGGCAGTTAAGTTTTGGGATTGCAGGTTAGTGCCCATTGCGCCATCGAAAATTATCACTGGACGCTCTGGACTCTGAAGCCGCTGAAGAAATGAACTCTTTAGCTGAGGTTTCGGAGCTTCAATACTTAGCATAGACGAATGGTTATAGGGGACCTAGGCTTTCTCCTGCAAGCTTTTTGACTTTCATGCAAGCCAATGGGATAGCTGAGGACGAAACCAAAATCATTAAAATGAGAATGATTATCATTCTCATAATAGAGAGCTGGTCCAAATTTGTCTACGTTTTGAAAAACAACTCGAATGCTCCTGGTTCGATGTTCAGATATCCCAACTACTCTGCGTCCGAATGCAACCAACATTCCATGATGTAGTTCAGGATGAGAACGCTGCGAACTTTGTGTGGGTTGGGCTTGTTAGAGTTGAGGACACTGCCAAAGGGCGGGACTTTTCTAGCCATGGTAAAAGTGCTAACAAACCATGGATCAACACGGAGATAAAAAGCATTACACCGCGATTCCGCTTTTTGTCCATGGCAGTGCAAGTTAAACAATTCAAAAATTTAGTCGTGTTGACAGGCTAAAGGGCTAGATTTACCCTAGCAAACCACTATGATAATGATTATCATTCTAGATTTGCCCTACTCTAGATTTGCCCTACTCTAGCCATCTGTGAAACGATAGCCCATGAAACTTTCTTTTCGCCTATTGACTGCGCTTGCTGCCATTGGCGGAGTCTCCACGCTGCTTCTGGGCCATCAGTCTGCCCACAGCCAAATCACTCCTAGAGTAGTGGCGAGCTATAGCGTCCTGTGCGATCTCACTGAGCAAATCGCTCAAGATACCGTGGACGTAACCTGTCTTATCGAAGCGGGTGAAGATCCCCACATCTACAGCGCAACGCCTTCCGACAGACGGGCTATTGGATTTGCCCATTTGGTTCTTTATGGGGGCTACGGGTTCGAGCCAAACATTATTCAAATGGCCGAGTCGACACACGGAAACACCCCTCTAATTGCCGTTTCCGAAGTTGCCGTTACCGAACCGCTTTTAGGCGAAGCTCACGATCATGGCAGTCATCGTGACCGTGGACACCATGGACATGGACACCATGGCCACGGTCACAATGACCACGGCGAAAAGGGTATGTCACCTGATCCCCATGTCTGGCACGATGCCGAAAATGGCATTGCAATAGTTCGCGTTATCCAAGAGGAGCTGAGCGTGCTTTCTCCTGAAAATGCCGAAGTTTATCAGGCTAATGCAGAGACCCTAATCGCTCAGCTCACTCAACTCGATAGTTGGATTCAGCAACAGGTAGCCACGGTCCCCGAATCGCAGCGGGTCCTTGTGACGACCCATGATGCATTGGGCTACTACGCCGATGCCTATGGCATTCGCATTGAGGCCGCTTTGGAAAGCTTTAGTACTGAGGCTCGTCCGTCAGCCGCCGACTTAAGAGAACTAATCGATCTTGTTGAAGACAGCAATATACCTACTGTCTTTATAGAGTCAACTAGCAACCCTGGACTGATTGAAGCGGTTTCTCGGGAGACAGATATTGGCATTTCAGACGAGCCGCTTTACGCCGACAGCTTAGGCGAAGCTGGCACGCCCGCAGGGACCTATACAGGTATGCTGATGACCAATACCTGCACAATTGTCACCGGATTAGGTGGCAGATGCAACGAAGCTGCTGTACAGGCATTTCTCGACTAATCTAGACGACTGCTCACTCAAAAGCGTTCTTTTCAGGCTGAACGGGTGGTGATCAGTCACAACGAGCTGTTGCTGAAAACGGTGGTCCATTTTGGGCTTGCTGCTGAGTGAGATCGAGCTACACCAAATCGCCTACGGGATAGTGCTCATAGGCGGCTTTAGTCTTGGATTGGCATCCGTGCTGACTAGCCTGGGGTTAGCCGCAGTTTATGGACAATAGTGGCTTGAAAAATCTCTCTTGGGAGCTGGAGTGAGGCAGCGGCGGTTGGCGTTCATTAAGGTTATGCAGCAATATCCAACGCCTCCCCTAAAAATTTCTCGTATCCTCGTTTGAATTTCTCTTTCCCATTCTGCTCTATGATGCTGCCGTGAGCCATAATCACGCGCTCAAAGTCCCAGCCTAAAATTTGCTTGATCGATTTTCTTAATTTATTCTTTTCCGTTGTTGCAACCCACTCTAATAATGATGGACTCAAGCTTTTATATCCCCCAATCACTTTGGTCACTAATTGTGTGAGTATTGGAAAGCTCTCATCAAAATGAAAGGCAGCATCAGTCAATATTAGAGTACGACTTGCAGCATGAAAGAAGACGCATTCGTTAAGTGAATCAAACCCGTTTAACCCAAGCGTTCTGAACCCATCTAAAAATACGTATTCAATCCCACTCCATGGCCCGTTTTCGCTATCCTTAATGATTTGGTCGATTAACAAATCTGGCTTTTTAATTTCTAGTCCTGGTACAGCCCAAAATGTCGCATTTGGATAGATTTTTTTGAAACTGGCGGCAAATAAATAGTGATAAAGATTAGGAGCAATCATATGTTTCACCAGTCCAAGTTCGCCGAGCTGATTAAAAATTGAATCACTGACTTGAACCGGAGAAATAACTAATAATTCGCGACTTTCAAGCCGAACTACTGTCATTCTTGTCCCTATGTTGAGGCCAAAATATCGTAACGACTGTTCGGCAACCCAAATATCTCTACCAATTTCTCTAAGCATTTAAAGATCCTACATTCCTAAATTGCACACCTGAAATTGATTAGGATTTGTTCATCATCCTTCTGCGGATAATTTATCTACCCCAGCTATTCTGCGCCCGGATGCAACCAACACTCCATGATGTAGTTAAGGATTGGAACGCCGCGAACTTCGTGTGGGTTGTCGCGGACAACGCGGAAACCATGGCGCTCAAAAAAGAAGGAGCGCGCTGTGATGGAGACCTCGGCGTAGAGACGGATCAGATTGGACCGTCGCGCCTCCTGGAAGATTTGCTCCATGATTGCCGACATGTGCCCCTTGCCAGCGTGAGCCGGGGATACGTAGGTGTAGTCTACATGCCCGTCAGCATCGAATTCGATAAAGCCTGCGATCTCACCATCCACAACTGCAACCCAAGGTTGCTTGTGATCGCATCGCCTGCGCCATTTCTCAGCCCAAGCATCGTCCGCCCTCAATGGTAGTGGCTCAGGCGTTACGCCGCTCCTCAGTGTAGTCATCGCGGGTCAGTTGATGCACTGCGTCGTAGTAGATTCGACCAATCGTGAGTTCATCACCGGGCGCGTACTTTCGAATCATGGCCTGTGGGCAACTTTCTCGCTGTCGCTAAAGTTCCTGAGTCATTTGTCGTCTCAATATTTTCCAATGCAGCCTAAGGGTGCTTGCTCTCTCTTAAGAAGAACGGTCGCAATTACCGAGTTGCGGCCAAGAGTCATACATTTTCAGAAACCTCGGTGCCTGCAACTCCGATGCCCGCGTTGTTATCTGGCGATCAGCTGTGAAATAAAACCATTATCTTGAATCAGTACCCAGTAGGGAACTCCATCGGAAGGTTGTCATGTTTCGTTTAGGAATTCCTCGTCAGACGTTAATCATAATGCATCTACAATCGATTTTACTCGATTATCAATGTCTCCGTACTTGACGCTTAGGAGATCGCTCAATTGGTGGCGAAACACAACTCACTCTTGATTCAAACGCCGACTAAAATCCAACATGGGATCATAGTTGGTCAATAATCAAAATTATCTCCTATCCCCCAAAATAGAGTTGTTGGAGGATAGGTTTAAAGTTTCATGAAAGTTGCTGCTAAAAAGGACTTCAGAGGTCGTGACAAAAAATCCTAAAGCCCAATCTGTATAGACATTTTATCGATTTTTCCGCTATTTTTCAACAGGCTTATTAGCGTTTTTTCTTATTCATTTTTTTTCCTTGCACCGCTTTGAAGCGAGGGTTTGACTTACAAATTACATAAGTACGCCCTCTGCGCCGAACAACCTGACAATCTGGATGACGTTTCTTTGCACTTCCTAAAGAACTCAGTACTTTCATTGTCAACGAATAAATAGGAATAGTTATCATTATTGTATCCGAAATCGGGCGCAGTTGTCAGCCCATGTGATCGCATTCAATGCGACTGTATCAATCTTGATCGTCAGTTGAGTCAAAAAAGAAATATTCTGCTTGCTCCTTATCGATGGGCAGACGATTTTGGTAGTAATCATCTAACTCTTGGGACGAAATTGGATACTGAACTGGGTCATCAAAAAATGCCTTTACTCGGAGGTAACGGCGTAATCCAGCCGCGCTAGCATCTTCACAGGTTGCTGCCAAAAAATCCTCTGGTAAGGTGTTGCTGACCTTGCACCAAGCCACCAGCAGAATTCCTTCGATATCGTCCGAAGGAGCTTGATCCATCAATGATTCCAGCCCTTCTAAAACTTCAATAATGGGAATGAGTTGAGTGTCATCAACCATCGTCTTAGCTTTGTATAATGATAATGACTATCATTACTATACTCTTGCATGTCAGTGGTCAGCGCCCTGACAAAAATCTGCATTAGCCTCGGTCTGACCACAGTGGCTTGGATGGGATAAGGTGCAGGAAGAGCTCTGGCAAAGAGGAATCATCAGGAGCTAGCAGCCTGAATCTTGTCACTACCCAACTGGACAATAAATGTGACAATGATTATTATTCTCGTATATTCTTAATATTCGGGTAAACCAGCGTGAACCACCCCCAAACGGATCTGTCCTATGACGTTGTGATTGTCGGCGCGGGAGCAGCAGGTATTGGCTGTGGCGTCGTGCTCAAAGAGCTGGGTCTGGAGCGCTTTACTATTTTAGACCGACACCAGGTGGGAGCCTCCTTTATCCGCTGGCCCAAAGAGATGAGCTTGATCACGCCGTCATTTCCTAGCCATGGCTTTGGGCTGCTCGACCTGAATGCAGTCACCTTGAAGACTTCGCCTGCGATCGCATTCCAGCAAGAGCACATCAGTGGACAGCAGTACGCCATTTATCTGCAAACGATTGCTGACTACTTTGAGTTGCCGATTCAAACTGAGGTGGATGTGCAAAGTGTTGCCCCCTTGCCCCAGGGAGGGTTTACCCTGCACACCAGCAGCGGCGAGATATCCACCCAGTTTGTGATCTGGGCCGCCGGAGAATATCAATATCCTAAACTCAATCCTTTCCCAGGAGCAGAACACTGCCTCCACAACAGTCAGATTCGGACATGGACCGATTTAGAGGGCGATGAATTTATCATTATCGGCGGCTATGAAAGCGGTATGGATGCAGCGGCCAATTTAACAGCAATAGGCAAGAAAGTTAGCGTGCTTGATCGCAGTGACGCCTGGGTGAATCCCGACCCCGATCCCAGCATCTCCCTATCGCCCTACACTCTGCAGCGTTTGAAATTTGTCTATAACACCGGTCGCCTGAAGCTGGTGGGGAACGCGCCCATTGAAGAGGTTGAACCTATTACTGGTGGCTACGCGGTCTACAGCGAATACCAGAAGTGGGTGACGGCCCATCCCCCAATTCTTTGCACCGGGTTCGACACTAGTTTGAGACAGATTTCCCCACTGTTTGACTGGTCCAAGGGCTATGCGGCACTCACGGAAAATGACGAATCCACACTTACCCCAGGTCTGTTTGTGAGTGGTCCCTCCGTGCGCCATGGCGACCTAATTTTTTGCTTTATTTATAAGTTTCGCCAGAGGTTTGCTGTCATTGCTAATGAGATCGCCCAGCGCCTCGGCATCGACCCTGCACCCCTCGATGCCTATCGCCAGGCCGGACTCTTTCTTGACGATCTCTCCTGCTGCAGCAACGATTGCGTCTGTTAGGGAGGTCTAGCGCAACTCCACGCCCATAAGCCGACCGGTTACCGGATGCCAACGATAGCGATGGCCGAAGGCCGGTCTGTGACCATCGCAAATTCTCTCACCACGTAGTGCAAGTCAACCAAGCCTTACGGGCTGGGTATCGCTGTTCTGACGGTATCGCCTGTGCCCCCTCTTTGAAGAATCCGGCCTCCAATAATGGGTCTAGTAATGGCTCGCACCAAAATGGCAGAGTGTCCCAACCATTACCAGCACCCATGATGCTCAGGTGCTAACCCAGGTGGAACAGTTTTTGGCCAGTCATCCTGGGATTATGTGAGATTTTTGAGCATTGACCTTAGGGCAAAACAGCGTCAGCTAGAGAAAGTAATTCAGAAGCCAGAGTGAGTCTTGAAAAAAGAATTTAGTTTTTGAACTGTTCCGCATGGAGCTTTCTAGGCTAATCGACCTGTTAGTATGCCGCGGAGCGGCATGCAGGTACGACGGTTATCGATTCTCCTGTTGTCGTAATTGTTTCTCTACAACGTTCGGGCTTAAATCAACGGTTTTGCTACCATAGTTGATCCACAATCTAAAATCCACATGAGGCGGATAGGTATAGTTCCCTCCAGTACCACCCATCACGCCAATGTATTGGCCCTGCTTGACGTAATCTCCTTTTCGGACAGAAAAGCTCTTGGCGTGAGCATAAGCCCCTTTGATTTGGTAGAACTTGCCAGAGAGTTCAAAAAATATAAAAAAGTCGACATGGCACCGATTACCATAACTCCCCTCGGCACCGACCTTGGTGACCCTGCCAGGATACCAATTGTGGATTGGATCGCCAGATGTGGTTACCACATAGTCAATCCCATAGTTGCGCTGACTAGGACTGAGCGTTTTGATTGAGGCCGAATTGTCAGAAAAAATTGCATAGGATGTTGGTTTCCAACTATGTCCTCTTGGCTCCATGAAGCCACCTGTGAATATTATGTTCTTTAGAATAGAAGATGTAGTAGAAACGTAGTTTGAACTCCGCAATTGCTCTTCAGGCACCTTGAAGTTCTCCTCGAATAGAGAACGAAGAACTACCTGGATTGGGCGTTCCAACGATTGATCGCCGAGAGCAACTTTTAAAGCTCGTTTGCCTATGCTAAATAAACCAAAGCGAAATTTCCAGGAGCCATCAGCCTGGACCTTAGCTGTTGAGGATTGAAGTTTGTTATTTATAAAAAGCTGAACGGGTCGCCCATTATCCTTCGAGGAAGCAATACCTGAAATAATAAAGGCTTCGCCAGCAATTACCTTAGATGGCAAATTTGTGATGCTAAAGACTGCCCTTACTACAATCTCAAATGTGTGACTGAGGTCTTCTAAGGTAATCTTGATCTTTCGGGTGCCTGGACTGGAGAATCGGAAGCTAAATTTGAAAGTCCCATCGGCTGCAACTACCGGCTTATGCGCTGGATTCTTAGTCTGGAGATAAAACTTGCCATTGACCTCCACATACAAGTCAGTTGATTTACCCACCAGCGACTTAGAGGTTTTTGCTTTGATAGTAAATGCTTCTCCTACTTCTACGGATGTTGGCTTCTTGATAATTTCTATGACAGGTGATGGGTCTACCGGCATTGGGTCTGGTTCTGAGGCCCCAATACCGACAGCGATGACCATAGCGCCAGGCTTTTCAAAGTCCGAATCCGTCAACCATCTTTGGAGCGTTGCCAATGTAATAACTTTTTCGCCGGGCTCACCAGTTCCCTCTGGACGGGACTCTTTTACAATTTTCTCAAGGTAAAAATTGCCTTCCATCAGATAGAAAGCATGATCAGTCTCCTTAATCCAGGTAGTCATGGGGCTATGTCTTTAAAGAGTGGCTAATCAAATACTAGATCGGATTTGAACGTATCTAAAATCATTTATTGTCTTTAGCGCCTCATCCATACATCGATCTAGTGGCCCTGTTGCTCTCAATTTATCTGAACTGCCATCAGTTGTTCTTTTAGATGTTCAACCTGACGTATGAGTACAAGCTAAAACCGCAAGCCGATCAAATTAAGCACGCTCTAGAGATGTGCTGTAAGGTCTCGAATTATGTGTGGAAGGAACGACTTTCCCTAACAGGTAGTTCACTGTCTAAACGCTGATTGGTGAAGGCCCCAGCAACTTGCAAATAGGATTAACGGCTAAGATAAGCGGCAACGAAAAAGCTAGAACGAAGCACAAAGTTTTGAAGTTGCCGCTTCATCGACTTGTTAGCTGGCTTTTTCCACAGAGCGCTTCAACGTATCCTAGTTTTTTCTATCCAACCAACTAACTCTGGCAGCTTTGAGACTTCACTATGATTCTAATGCTCCAAAGGGTTTAGCATCAGAATCATCATAAATATCAATTGAATCTCCATGACGGAGCATGCGTTTTCGAAGACGCGGAAACTCTGCAATTTCCACTTCTAGATTTTCTCCTCCCATCAAATACACTAGGTCTTCGTCGCCTGTATTTCTAAGATGATGAGCAACCGAAGGAGTTGGAAATCCCATAAAATCTCCTGAACTCACTTCAAATTCCTCTCCGTCAATTTCCGCAACACCGCAACCCGACAAAATGTAAATCCATTCTTCCTCCCGATAGTGTGAATGATAAACAAAGGACTCCTTACCAGGAGCAACCCTTACAAAGTTAACGCCGGTACGCTCTAATCCAACTGTACGTCCGAGATAGGTTCCAGATATTTCAGACTTTGGGTTCCAGGGGTGAGAGAACGTCTGGATACTGTCTGCAATTTGCTTAGCCCGCAAAATCAGAGTTTTTTTGCCTTCCATAATGTTCAAAGTTTGTTGCATCTTTTGCTCACTTGATGCTAAGCGCCAACTGATAACTTAACAACTACCACCACCTTACCAACAGCCAGCTAACGATTAGCGTAATCGGGCTGCGACGAGTGATTGTCCAAACGATTAGCGTAATCGGGCCGCGACGAGTGATTGTCCATCTGAAAACGCCCAGTTTCGCGGCTCCGGTGCATCGCATTGTTATTCGCCCGTTCGAGTGACCCTCCGGCACGTCAAGCTACGCCAACGAAAATGTCAACCGCTTGGGGCGACGTGGGATCATGAATCTCAAAGTCACTGTCATAAGCGCGATCCAGATCGGAAGTCCAAATGTCGCGCCAAGCCGTCACCAACGCAGCAGGCATTTCGCCAGCAGCGTGACACCGAACGTATCGCCCCGCCGGAAGCGTACGAATCGTGAACTCACTTGGTAGGTCAGACGCATCATTTACCGTGCAGCCAAGAAAGAACGTGTACGGTTCGGTGTGGTCGCCGTCATAATCGCAGTAGATCGCGATCAAGTTGCCGTCGGAACGATTCGGGATTTGAGCAGCGAGTTGCTCAGCCATGAAACGTTGCCAAATGGCACCGATCGCCTGCGGGTTGTCGTTGGACGCACGGCATTCGATGCCGATGAGTGTGCGTTCTGGTTGTTCGGTGATGTTCATGCCGTGGGGTTCAGAATCAGGGGTTCAGGGCGGCTAACTCTTATTAGACTGATAGTTTCAGTCTATCTGCCCAAAACAAGGTAGATACATTGATTCTTCGCAGTATAGCTCGCCAAGTCAAATGGATAGGCTACAAGTTGTCCATATAGTACGCTCAAATCAGGTGAATATATTGCAAGTTTCAGTATAGCTGCCGAGTTTTCTCAGTAAGTTTTTCTGGCGACAGGTCAAAATAAACACATTTGTCATGTGTGTACCACCTATAAAAACACAACCACGAAAGTTACCAAACTAAGTCAGAGTCCAGATTCACTTAAACCATTACTCCGATCGCCCTGATTTACTGTCGATGCCAACGGACAGATCCACCTGGTTGATCAATCACCGTGCTCCCCGCTGCCACTAATTGATCGCGAATATCATCTGCCGTTATAAAATCTCGCTGTTGTCGAGCCGTTTGGCGCTACTGCCAGAGCACTCGATGTATTCAGATCATCGTCCATGGCGGCTTTGGAACCATTCCTGATGATAGTTATCGAGTCATACAGTTATTTAAATTTTGCATCAACGAGAGTACATCTAACTGACGGCCAATCCACACCATTTCCGTTTTCGGCGGTGTTTTCCACTTACTATCATCTATTGCAAATCGGCTCCCGCTCAGTTGAAACAGATGTCGCTTTTCACTCTCCGCGAACCAAATAATTCCTTTGGCTCGGAACACATTATTGGGAAGCTGATAGTCGAGAAATTGCTGAAACTTTTTGAGGGCAAAGGGGCGATCGCCTTTAAATGAAACAGATATAAACCCATCATTTTGGAGATGCTGGGTAGAAGAATCGGCGGCAGAAGCATTCTCTTGGACCACAGCGGCATCTGTTAGTTGAACATTTAAAATCAACGATAAAGGAACCTGACTATGGGTTGCCTGTAATATTCTGGCTTTTTCCTTAATAGAATAAATTTGATTTTTCAGCTTCTGAACTTTTGGTTCAAGCACAAGATCGGTTTTGTTCAGAAGAAGAATATCGCCATAGCGAATTTGATTCATCGCTGCGTTGCTTTCATAGTGAAGGTCTGGGTCAAAGGTTTCCGCATCGATTAAGGTAATCACGGCATCCAACTGGGTAAAATCTCTCAGCTCTGTTCCAAGAAACGTGAGCATGATAGGCAACGGATCGGCAACGCCCGTGGTTTCTAGCACCAGATAATCAATACGGTCTTTCCGTTCTAATACACGATAGACTGCCTCCGTGAGATTATTGTTAATGGTACAACAAACACAGCCATTGGTGAGTTCTATCATGTCCTCTTCCACCTCAATCAAGAACTGGCTGTCGATGTTAATGTCCCCAAACTCATTGACGAGAACAGCCACCTTAAAATCTTCAAAGTTTTGAAGGATATGATTCAGTAGCGTTGTTTTCCCACTGCCTAAAAAGCCAGTAATGATGGTAACAGGAAGCTTCTGAGAATCAAGGATGGGAACCATAACGCTTACGCCTGTAAAAGGGAGGGATTGAAATGCTACCAGAAAACGATTGACCTGTTCTACTTAACTCCTCTTCTAGCCGTTTCGGTCCACACAAACAGCTCACCTCCACTACCACCAGCGGCTAGCATTGTGCCCTGCTCAGACCAGGCCAAACACGAAAATCCGCTAGAGCCCCCTTCCAACATTTGCGCAATCTGGCCAGACTTTCGCCACAAATACAAACAATCATCCTCAGCCGCAGACGCCAGTAAGAGAGTATTAGGCCGAAACGCAATTGCTTGCACTATCCCTTCATGGGCATCCAACACCTTAATAAAGCCCTTTGATGGATTAGCCGCCCTTGCCCACACGACAATCCTTTCTCCACTCCTTGCTGCCAGCAGAGGCGTACCCTTTACAGTCGGTTTTGACCAGGCTAACTGTCGCACTTTGCCAGGCAGCCCCTGCATCCGCAAGGGAGATGAGTTATCTTTTTCCCACATCAAAAGCGACCGGTTATTATTACCCGATGCCAGGTAGGCACCGTCTGGCGACCAGGCAATTGCCAAGCTAGCCCCACCCGCTTCTCTCACCTCTGGGGCTTTATCCCAGTCCTGGGATTGCCAAGTTTTAATGCGCTGATTCCCACCCAGCGATATCTGTGTACCCTGGGGATGCCAGTCTAGATCTAACACAGACGAGTCTTCAAAGTTTAAGGTGGTTACAACAGTTTGCTCAACGGCATGCCACACCTGCACACAACGTCCAAAACTAAACGCCAATTCCGGAGAACTGGGGTGCCATTGCAACCGGTCAATCCAGGTACGGGCATGTTCCAACTTTGTTAGCAGTGTGGGTGAATCACCGTCAATCTGCCAGATCCAGACTGTGCCTGCTTGGCCCCCAGCGGCTAGAAATTGACCATCGGCAGAGATGGCCAGGACGTCTATCGACTCTCCCTGGGAGTTTTGTAGACATGTTGATTCACCCGTTATAGGCGTGTAGAGCATCACCTCGCCTGCATCAGAACTGGCCGCAAGTTGAGCACCATCAGGTGACCAGGCAACGGCTGTTACATAGTCCGAAAGACGGGTTTCCCACAGCTGCTTGAATAAATTTTGTTTCTTTATTCTCAGCATTGGTCTGGAGTTTACTGGCTTACCAAACAATCTCGAAAGTTTTCTGCCAGGTTCATCTGCTCCAGATTACGACCAATAAAAACCAACTCATTCTTGCGAGGTTCATCTGGCCTCCAGGGGCGATCTAGGCAACCATCGAACATCATGTGAACGCCCTGAAAGACAAAGCGGTTGTCTTCTCCTGCAACATTGAGAATGCCCTTCATCCGAAAAATATCGTGTCCCTGATTGGGCATGAGGTCATCGAACCAGGCGGTAATCTTGGCTTCATCTAGCTCACCCGACTCGACCAGCGTAACAGACCCAACGGTTTTATCATGTTTAGGGGCCACCCCATTCAGCAATTCTGGGTTGACTTGCAGCGCATTATTGACGTTAAAGGCTTCAATCCCCAACAGGGCATCCATGCCAATTTGTGCGTCGCGGGTGCGATGGATTTTGGCCAAGGCATTCATCCCCCGCACCCGCTCCTCCAACTCTTCTAACTCTGCTTCTGTCACCAGGTCAGTCTTGTTCAGCAAAATCACATCAGCAAAGGCAATTTGTTCGACCACTTCATCCGCTTCCCAGTGCTGCCAGATATGACGAGCATCCACAACGGTCACCACCGCATCTATCCGGGCTTTTTTCCGGACCTCATCATCCATAAAAAAGGTTTGGATGACAGGAGCCGGATCTGCTAATCCCGTCGTTTCAATCAATAGATGATCAAACTTGTCACGCCGCCTCATCAATTTATCAACGACGCGAATCAGGTCGCCCCTCACATTGCAACAGATACAGCCATTGTGCATCTCAAAAATATCTTCCTCTGTCTCCACCACCAGCTGATTGTCGATGCTGACTGCCCCAAATTCGTTGACGATTACCGCCACTTTTTTGCCATGCTCATGGGTAAGAATACGATTTAACAATGTGGTTTTTCCCGCTCCTAAGTATCCAGTTAAAACGGTCACGGGTACAGTGTTGTGAAGGTTGTCGGTTACCATGAGAAATCTCCTTAAATAGTGTTGTCTGAATTCGTATTAGCAAACTTATGCACTATGCCCCCACTTGGGAAATGGGTCTTTTAATGATGTCCAATAAGTTTGGCCTCGCAAAGTTTCTTCCTCGCTTAATAGACATTCATCAAGCGCTTGTGTGATACGTTCCTTATCCAAACCCTGGCCGATAAAAACTAGTTCCTGACGCATATCACCAAAAGGCTCTACCCATTGCTTTCTAATTGAGGCGAGATAGTCTTCGTCCTGTGGCCAGTTCTCCTTAGGGATGGCTTTCCAAAACATCCCTGCGAGACCGTAACGAGCTATTCCTCCAGCCTGACTCCAGTGACCCGCAAACTGAGGTCGCGAAGCTAGCCAGAAGTAACCTTTAGAACGGATTAACTTACCGTATTTGTCTTTGCTGGCCAGAAATTGGTAAAACTTTTCTGGGTGGAAAGGTCGTCGTGCGACGTAGCTAAAACTGCCTATGCCATATTCTTCGGTTTCGGGGACATGTTCACCCCGCATCTCCTTGAGCCAACCAGGCGCTTGTTGTGCGCGCTCGAAATCGAATAATCCGGTGTTTAGCACCTGATCAACATTAACTTGGCCTTGAGCAATCGGTACTATTTTTGCGTGCGTATTCAGCGTTTTAAGAATGGCTGTTAAGCGCTCGATATCAGAAGGGATCACCAAGTCGGTTTTGCTGATGAGAATGACGTCGGCAAACTCCACTTGATCCACCAGCAAATCGGCGACACTGCGTTCATCTTCTTCACCCAAAGATTCACCCGTATCCTTTAAATATCGAGCCTTTTCATAGTCCTCCAGAAAATTGACCGCATCGACCACGGTCACCATTGTGTCCAAATCGGCAACATCAGAAAGCGAAGCACCATCTTCATCCGCAAAGGTAAAGGTTTCAGCTACAGGTAAAGGTTCGGAAATACCGGTGGATTCAATAACCAAATAATCAAAGCGACCCTCCTGCGCAAGCTTGTTAACTTCCTCAAGCAAATCTTCACGTAAGGTGCAACAAATACAACCATTACTCATTTCAACAAGCTTTTCCTCGCTGCGATTGAGGGAAACTTCACTTTGTACTATTGCCGAATCAATGTTGATTTCACTCATATCATTAACAATCACGGCGACCTTCTTGCCTTCTCGGTTGTTTAGAATATGGCTCAGCACGGTGGTTTTACCGGCTCCAAGGAAACCTGAAAGTACGGTGACGGGGAGTTTGTTTGTTTGCCTCATTGATTCCTCCTACATTTCAATATGCTTCGTCTTTGTTTGGCCAACTGATTGAATAGTGAGGGTGCGAAGCGTTTTTGAAAAACTGGCTAATCCAGGTGATTTTACTTACCCCAGGCAGACCGGCCACCAATTTCAGATTGGAAGATTGCATAGAGTGTTAACAGTCTTGAAGGTTAGGCGTTTAGTTCGAGGTTTGATTGCACAGAGCTATTTCGAATTATAGTCTGATAATGATAATCATTATCAGACTTCAGGTTTATTTATAGTTGATGCTGCTGCGCTGCCCAAGACGATTGATTTGGTAATTGTGGGGACCTGTCCCCAGGCGTTAACGCTAGTAACGCATAGGCTGCAAAAGAAGCAGCCTATGCGCAATCGCTTTGTGGTTCTGGAGCCATCAAGACGCTGACATTGGAGCTACGCCGTCTAGCATTTCCAGCAAAGCCACGCATTGAGGGTTAGATTTACCGGATTGGCACATCGTTGAGTGGTCCATGCCTAAACCTGACGATAGCTCAGAAAATCGGCCTTTCTAACGATTTGCCTTATGGACAACTGCCCCGCTTCGGTGGCTGGCCTTGCCAAACCTATAGAATTTAGAGCGATGCAAGTAGGCCTATGGCCCCGACTCGTGTGAAACTGGGCCACAAGGCTGAAAGCATTGCCCAACCTCGATGACAAGGCTCAAAATCAAGTGGCCGCAGAAAAACGACTAACTAACAGACACATAAATGCTAGAAAGTGATTTATGCGGACAATTGCGGGGGCATTAAGAAAAGGAGTGTCCAATTTCTCTTAAAACGGTTGCACAGCAGTGATTTAAATAGCTCCTATTTTATTGATCGTTTGCTTCCGGCGGCAACTAATCAACTGGGGACATGATTCGCTTGGAATAGCTGCATGCCCCGCAAATAGGCAATTTCAGATTAACAACTGAATTGAGCGGCAGGCGAAATGAGTTGTAGAGTGGGCAAATATTGAGAAATCTGTGCTTTGATTTCGAGTCTACTGATTTTGCCCACCTTACGATTGCTCCTAAGGTGGTCCAAGAGATTTTCACATCAAGCGTTAAGGACAGAGAATGGAATAGTTTTGCGGCTTTCTCAACTGAAAGGAGGTACTGCCGTGGATGGACTCAGGGAATTGATCATTGATAATCCTTTGGTGGCGTTTACCACGTTGTTGTTGGTGAGCCTGACTCTACCGCCTTTGTTTGAGCGGTTGCGATTGCCCGGCTTAGTCGGGCTTTTGTTTGCCGGGGTGGTGCTGGGACCCAGTGTTTTAGGACTACTTGACCCAGCGGGCGATATCGAAAAGCTCTTTGCTGATGTGGGCAAGGTTTATCTCATGTTTGTGGCCGCCTTGGAGATTGACCTGAAGGAATTTAGTCGCAACCGCGATCGCGCCATGAAATTTGGCTTCCTCACCTTTGCCATTCCCCTAATGGGGGGCATTTTGTTGGGTCGCTGGACGGGGTTTGGCTGGGTGGCGGCAGTGCTTATTGGCTCACTAATGTCGTCTCACACCCTGTTGGCGTATCCCATCATAATGCGACTGGGCGTCACCCACGACGAGTCAGTTACCGTCACGGTCGGTGCGACGATTTTTACCGATATTGCGGCGTTACTGGTACTGGCGGTGTGTGCCTCCCTACAGGGGGGTGACTTTTCGCCGTTCTCGCTGACATTGCAAATGGTGGGTTTAGCAGTTTACACTGCGGCCGTGCTCTTTGGCCTGAACTGGGCCGGTCGGCTCTACTTTCGCCGTACCGGCAGTGAACAGGGCAATCAATTTTTATTCGTGCTGCTAGCGGTGTTTTTGGCGGCGGTCGGGGCACAGACAATTAACGTCGACAAGGTCGTGGGCGCATTTCTCGCGGGCTTAGCGGTTAATGGCGTGGTGGGCGATGGCCCGGTGAAAGAAAAGGTGGAATTTGTTGGCAGCGTCCTGTTCATTCCGTTCTTTTTTGTCTGCATGGGATTGCTGCTCGATGTGCCGATTTTTATCGAAGCGCTCACCGATCGCCTGGGTTTGACCGTCGGCATTGTGCTCGTATTATTGTTGGCCAAGTTTTTGGCAGCGGCGATCGCGGGCCTCTGGTTTCGCTATAGCCCCATGCAAATCTTGACCATGTGGTCACTGTCTTTGCCCCAGGTAGCCGCCACATTGGCCGCCGCTTTAGTTGGGTTGCAGGTGGGGCTGATCACCGCTCCGGTATTCAACGCGGTGATTGTGCTGATGTTGGTCACGTCCCTGGTGGGTTCGACGACGACTAGCCGCTTTGCCAGTCAATTGCCCCTCCCCGCCGGGCCGTTAATCACCGATGGCACGGATGACTGGCTCGAACCGGCGGGGACACCGTCAAAGCCGTTTGTTGTGGTCGTCCCGTTGTCAAATATTTCAACGCAGCGTTATTTGGTTGAGATGGCCGCCTTCATTGCCCAACATGAAAAAGGCTATGTGGTGCCGCTGGCGATCGCCCCCGCCCATGCACACATGGACGATCCGCAATTGCTGAAGGCTTTAACCCATCACCAGAAAATTCTGCAAGCGGCCCAAGCCATCAGTGATGCCGTCGGCACCGAAGCCCGCCCGCAAATCCGCATCGACGACGATATTGCCCAGGGCATCAGCCGCACCACCCGTGAGTATGATGCGCAACTCGTGGTGATGGGCCGCAGTCAGACCGAAGGGTTGCGGGCGCGCCTTTTGGGCAGCGTCATCGACAATGTGCTTTGGGCCTCTCACTGCCCGGTTGTGATGACTCGTTTGAAAAAAGCTCCGATTGAGCTAAAACGCATCTTGATTCCCGTTAAGATTATGACCCCGCAAACCATCCACACAATCCGGTTTGGGCAAGTGTTTGCGGCTACTCATGAGGCCTCTATTACCTTGCTCCACGTCAGCGATCGCATTCGTCCCGCCCAAGACCTTCAACGTTTCAAAGGCCAACTGCGCGCGGTTATGGCTGAGGGAGACCAGGTCGAGTACGGTATCAAATGTGTCCGCCATGATGATCCGGCTGCCGTCATTTTGGCCGCTGCTCGCCATGTGGATCTCGTGATTTTGCGCTCGATGCGTCGCCGCACTGCAGGCGGTCTGGCCGTCAGCGATGTCACTCATCAGGTGATTGATACCTTTACCTGCTCCGTCGTTCTGTTTGGCGAACCGCATTCCTGAAACTGCTGAAATGGAATATGCGCAGAGGTTGGTATTTTTGGGGTACAAGATGCAAAGTAGTGGGTTCAAGTATGTGGCCCACAAGTGGCCTCTATGGTCTAATATGAGCTGTCTTATAACGAATTGAGCTGTTCTAAGCTTGCCTACTATGAACAAAGGTGAATTGATTGATGCTGTGGCATCTTCTACTGAGCTACCTAAGAATGTCATCGATAACGTGGTATCAGCCACTATTGATACGGTGATGGAGACCGTTTCGGAAGGGGAGAAAGTAACTCTGATTGGCTTTGGTAGTTTTGAGCCACGGGACCGTAAGGCCCGAGATGGACGTAATCCTAAAACGGGTGAGGTGATTAAAATTCCAGCGACGACTGTGCCTGCGTTTTCTGCTGGGAAGGCTTTCAAAGAACGGGTTAAAGATGCATAACGGTCTAGGGATTTAACGATTCATTACTGGAGGTGCTCACCATGGGCACCTATCTTTCAAACTTAGTTCTAGCTAAATAGTTTAATTAAGCAGCTAGAATAATCGATGAGCCGAAAGTATTGTCCGTTTAGTTTTTCCTGTGAGGCGATTACTCAAACACCGGGATTATTAGCGGCTCAGTGTCCTAATTTAGTGGCTTGTTCAGAACTTGCTAAGTCGAATGAAGAGGGTGAAACCGTTAATCTTCAAGTGGGTGATGAAGCACAGGCACAGCATTCGGTACCGATGTCGGCTAACTCGGCAGCCACACTAATGTTACGACAGCGGGGCAACCCTCAGGACCTGGGTTCGCTGGGAATTGTGCCACTGATGGAGACACTCCAGGAAGCCATAACTGAGTTGGAAACTCAATTCGCTCAGCTAGAACCGGACAGCAAACAGTATATTGCTCCTGAGGGAACGGAAGTTCATGCTTATGCTGTTAAGCGGCCTTACGGTACCTATTGGTACAACAAACTGGCGGCCCATAGGGAAATGTTTCAGCCCCAGGCACAGCAACGATTGGTACGGCACATTCATCTGGGTAAAACGGGTGAGCCACGCCATCGGGAAGCACAGGCGGGAATTGAGCGACGCAATCAGTTGGTCAAAACTCGGACACAGCTGATGACGGCGGCCAAGGCATTGGAAGAGGCGCGCTCGATCCTACAAAATCCACTTTCCTAAAACTCCGTTCAGCCACATGACTATTTAAGAACATCTCTAATACTTTTGTATTAGTATGGCAGCACCCCATGGCTAAATCCGATCCACAACCCACATTTATTGAGTTCCAAGATGGCAGGCCTAAAGAGGCTGTAGCCCCTCAGGTAATTCATGAGTCGGATTGGGTGGATCGGTTTCTTGAAGATCGGGAGTTAAGACCCAGTACACAGAAAACCTACACTCGTCAGCTGCGTCAATTTCAGCGGTGGTTAGCCGGAAAGGGATGGCCAGATGTTATAGAGCAGGATTTAACTCGCTATAAAACTCATCTAAAAACAACGCCTAAGGCCAAGTCATTAGATGAAACATTATCCCCAGCTAGTATCAACCAGGCGCTGGCATCGATTCAGAGTTTCTTTAAGTGGCTGACGGCCAAACGACTGATTCAGTACAATCCGGCCTTGAGCCTTGAGAAAGTGACGGAGGCCCCAAGCCAGGTTAAGGATTTGGAGGTATCCATTATCCAGACCTTGGAAGCGATATTGCCGTTTCGGGGTGAACGCTACACCCGAGACCGGGCAATCTTTGAGCTGCTAAAGCATGGGTTACGGGCAAATGAGGTGGCAGCGCGTACTGTGGGGGACTATGGCAATCAGTCTATTTCTATTCAAGGGGCTAAGTGGGGTAGCGATGGGATTGTGCCGTTATCAGCTCAAGCCTGCGGGGCATTGGATAGCTACCTGGGATGGTGTCTAAACGAGGGATTTGATACGAGTGCTGATGCGCCTTTGTTTATTAGCTTATCTAATCGGAATCGCGGGCAGCGGATGGGCTACAAGGGTGTGTACAACTGCATCAAGGATTTGGCTGAGTTAGCGGAACTGGATACACAGATTCATCCTCACCAGCTGCGCCATACGTTTGGGACTCAGCTAATTTTGGAGGGCATGAATCCTGAATTTGTGCGCAGGCTAATGCGGATTAAGTCCATGGGGGTGTTTGGGCGGTACACCAAACGAGCCTTGGAATTAAAGGCGAAAGAAAGTTTCTATGACACGTTACAGGCATCCGAGTCAGGCCTATTTGGATCAGCGTCGGAATAGCGATCGCATCCGACAACAACCACAGGCGTAAACTAATCCAGCTCAGCAAGCAACTCCCGCAGCGCTTCATCAATACGATTAATACGCACCTGCATTTTGCGAGTGAACTGTTTGTCTTTGCCAGATAATTTCTTACTCACTTTGGAATAGAGTTTTTGAACAGTATCAAATGTAGGTTGCTCACTGGCCCCATTTTCGGCGTATCTTCACCCTTAAAGATCAGCCTGATCTTGTTTTCAGTCGCTTAAAGGCATCCTTAAAAGACCACGACTTAGGTCTAACCACGACACAGTGGCAAGCATATTGGTCAACTCTAAACAGCAGTCAACAAAACCTTCTTAGAGATCTTAAAGCCGGTCGATCTATTGACGAGATTGCATCCGACCTCAATGCAAAGCCCAAACAAGTCATGAGTGAGTGGGCTAGCTTATACTTATCGCTCTTTAATGACTCTAGCCAGAGAAATGTCAAGGAGAACTCTCTTGTATTGGAATGGCTATCCCTGGGAATTGGTTCATCATTGCAATCAAGCATTCAAACCCTTCCATTAACTGGGGAATAGAGAAAATCTCTACCCAAGGCTTAAGTAAATTAAAACTGACCCAAGGAAGCAGAATTAAACGTAGATTGTTTAGCCAACTCTTCCAACCCTCTCCATCCTCCCAATACCGATGCTTGAGAAACGATGAGAACACCGTTGAGTCAGTGTGTTCTGGAGGAAGGCTTCCTTCCGGTCGCAGGGGTGGTGTGTAGAGCGTCACCATTAAATAGGCACTCATAACCAATTCCCACCACTTTTCAATTTGAGCATAATGGGTCACCCGGAAATCGGCCCAACCGAGTTCATTCTTGCTCTGTTTCAAGCCATATTCAACCCAATTCCGACACCCATAGAGATCGCCCACGTGTTTGTATGTAAGATTCTCCACACACGTCATTACCATCCAAGTAGATGCGGGTGGCAAGGTTTCTTTATCGGTCGTCAGTTCCCAGTAACGAATGGTTCGTCGTTTGCCATAGATAATCTCACGAATATAGCGTTTCTCTGTTTTTCCGTCTGAGAATGTACGGGTATATTGTCGCCAATGGTTGTGGCGAACGTGTTGGTCTTTGGGCAACCAAACGCCATGGTTAGAGCGGATGGCAAGGACATAGGGTAGGTGCAGCTCTTGTAGAACTCGCACAAAATTACTGCCACTTTCACCATATAGGCTATCAGCCAAGACCAAATCAAATTCAAAGCCTAAGGCACACAACTCCCGAATCATGGCAGCGGCGATCTCCGGTTTAGTCCGATAGCGGTCTGTCGGATTGAGTCGCTCTCTGGGTTTATACACCTCAAACGTGAGTGGAAACGTAATATCATCCA
>NZ_AWNH01000105.1 GCF_000482245.1 Leptolyngbya sp. Heron Island J
CTCTGTTTTTTCAAGCCTTAGCTGCGCGCTATCCTAATGCGGACAAAATCCAGGTTGTGCAGGATAATCTCAACACCCATAATGTCAGTTCTTTCTATGAATACCTGACGGCTGAGGAGGCCTTTGCCCTTGCCCAACGGTTTGAGTTTCACTACACCCCAAAGTCAGCCAGTTGGCTCAATATGATTGAGATCGAGTTTTCGGCACTGGCTAGAGGCTGTTTGCATCAGCGCATTCCCACACAAGACCAATTAGAGCAAGCGGTGCTCGCCTTGGTGCAAGAACGGCATGACCAGCGTATCCGCATCCATTGGCAATTTTCAGTTGAGGCCGCACGCGATAAATTTCAGAAGCATTATGTCAAAATTCGAGAAGATAAGACTCTCTAAAACGGTAGAAAACTTACTTTCCAGTGTACTTACAGTTAATTCAAGATTATTTTCTACCACAGCACTCATCGTTATCTATCTGAATTGAAATCCTATGCCGTTTACTCCAGCGCATATTGTAGCTGTCCTCCCGTTTTGGCCGTTGCGACGTGTTGTGCCCTTTTCGGCCTTCGCAATTGGTGCCATGATTCCTGACCTGCCGCTGTTTTTTCCAATTGTCGATTACACGCAAGCCCATTCCACGTCGGGGCTATTCTCTCTGTGTTTGCCGCTGGGTATGGGTGGATTCTTCCTATTCGAACTCGTGATGCGAAAGCCAATGATCGCACTCTTGCCAGCATGGCTTGAATCTAGATTGTCATTCAAACCATATATTCCTAGCCTGCCGTTTGTGAGGACACAACTTTGCTACGTTATCGCCGTTGCATTTGCTATTTTAGTGGGTGCATACACGCATCAGATATGGGATGCGTTCACCCACAAAGGCCGATGGGGGACGTACTTAATTCCGAGTCTGAATGCTGATATCGAAATTAGTGGTTTTCATGTACCCGGCTACCAAGCCTTCCAGTACGGCAGCGCTTTTTTGGGTTTGCCTCTATTGGTGATGCTGGCAGCGATCGCACTAAATCGAACGCCGCCAACTCTGCAGCAGAAAACCTTACACTCCAAATTAAAGATTTTGGCTGGGGCCTTGATGGTCATTGTGCCGATTTGCGTTGCAGTTCATGCTTATATAGTCTCGCCCGATGCCCATCAGCTATTGTTTCTGACGATTACGCGCTCGGGGGCAATTTTGATGGTAATGCTGCTGGCATATTGTCTCTTGTTTAATGCATTTGCGGATCGCAACTCGTCTGCATAACAGCGATTGAGCCAGAACACTCAAACCTGTGGGTTCCACAATCAATCCCAATCGCGGCTACAGATTCAGATTAAAGCACCGGAGAAGAATTTTTGGGATCAAACCACAAAATATATGCTTTCTTATTTTCTCGATGCAGCTCATCGTCAGACAGGCGGTTGAAAAATTGCCACAAGTTTAAATTGACAAAATTGCGATGGACTCACAATAAAGTAATTTACGTCATTGTTAATTTGGCTCGTATCATGAAACGATTTTTGGTCTGGAGCGCAATTGTATTCCCCCCTACCCTGCTGATTCTCCTATCCTTAAAACCATTAGAGATTTTTGCACTCCGTTTTTTCGGCTTGTTTGCGGCGGCATTCCTAGCAGCCTTGATTGTGGCCCTGATGGCAATGCCTGCCTTCGAGTCTCAAAAACGCTTTCGACGACAAGCAGCAGTGTCACTGATCATGGTCGTTTCTATTATCACAGTCAACTGGCCGCTGAGAATAGCCTATGGTTTCTCCCGTCCTGCCTTTGACCAAGTAGCAGCACAGGTCATCACAGGAGAAACCATAGCAGCACCCCAACGCATTGGCTGGTTCCGTATTGAACGTGTTGACGCCCCTGGCCTGGCCGCCAACGGGATTGATTACCAGGGACTGCGTCTGTGGACTGGCGTTCACCCCAATGGCAATACTGGCTTTGTACAAGCGAGTCCCGATAACCTGAAGTTTAATCTGTGGAGCCATTTCAGCTTAGATCAGACCTGGCAGTTTATTGCTGAGGACTAATCAGTGAGAGAGGCAGCTCCCTCGTGGCTCAAACGTGAATATTCTTGCCAATTATTTGACACGCCAACATTTTAATGGAAAGTATTTTTCTCCTAGAACCATAGATCAACTCTGATACGTGTATATTTTTGCTTTGTTTCCCTGTATATGGCTAGGTGTCAGACTGTTTCTACGCTTTGCCAGCACTGCCGAATAACCTGATTTTTTGGGCAATCACCTCTTGCATGGCACCCGTTGATGCTTTCTGACAGGCTAATAGATCGCTTTGAGAGCCTGTTTTTCCATACTCTCGCCAAAACTGGAGATATTTTTGTCGAACTTCAGTGTTGACGTTAAACTTGCTGACTCCCAACTCAATCGATCGCTGGATCATGAGCGCAGGCAAACCCGACGCACCGTGTAACACTAGAGGAATATCAAGTCTCTGACGAATCTTGGCGAGACGATTAAAATCTAAGCGGGGCTCGCTGTAATACTGACCATGAACGTTGCCAATAGTAACCGCAAGAAAATCTACCCCCGATTCTGCTACAAATCTCTTTGCCTGGTTGGGGTCGGTCATTTTGGCCTCTTTTTCGGCCACCGTCATCCCATCCTCAGTACCACTAATTCTACCAATTTCCGCCTCGACAGTAGCCCCCTTAGCATGGGCTAGGATGGTCATTTCACGGGTGAAAGCAAGGTTCTCTTGTAAGGAAAATTTCGAGCCATCTGCTAAGACTGATTGCACTCCTGCTTCTAGGGCAGTTTTGATGATGGTGGGATCGTCACAGTGGTCTAAGTGAACTGACATGGGCACCTTTGCCGAGGCTGCTGCTTCGATAAAGAGTTTAACCAGGGGCACTCCCCCATACTCCAGGATATTGGGTAAAATTTGGATAATTGCAGGACTATTGTCGGCTTCCGCTGCATTAACAACGGCTTTGACACCTTCGAGATTGTATAAATTGAAAGCGCCAACGGCGTAGGCTTGTTTTTGGGCAATCTCTAAAAGTTCTTTGGTAGATGTAAGCATGAAAGGAAACTGGGGTAAATGTTATTGAGCAGAACAGAGCTGACTCAATCTGGTTGCTTGCGAATAAGTTTGTGTATATAACCTATTGATATCATTGAGCTGTTCCATGGGTTAAACTGACACCGATAGCTAACCCACGGATTCCGTAGCAATCCACAGGCTGGGGTCATTATGCCTTATCCTCTGCGTTACAGATCCTGGACCTCAATCTGAGCAGCCAAGTTGAGAAAGGTCGTGGGTGTGTCAATCCCTCATGATCAAATCCCACCCACTGCCGGAGGTATTGGGCCAACAAAGCCAGTCCCCTGCAGAATCATCCCTGAGTTCAGCACGCCGTATTAGCTATTGGGCAATTTAAATTTTATGATGCAACTATCGAGCTTCTAATGTCTCTTATGGAAGGCTTCATGCAGTCTAATGTTGAAGCAATTTTAGCTAAGGCATTTCATCTGAGTCCTAATCCAATTGCTATCAGCGGCTTAAATGATGGTCGCATTATTGAGGTAAATGATAGCTTTTTGCAGTTTTTTGGTTATGACCGTGGTGATGTGATTGGTCATTCCACGGCTGAGCTAAATATTTGGGTAAATCCGGCTGAACGGGATCAGGTTTCTCGTTTGTTGATAGACCAAGGCTCAATTCGGGGTCAAGAAGTTGAAATGCGGACACGGACGGGGCAACGAAAAACGGTGTTGTTTTCGGCGGAACCGCTTGAGATTGAACAGCGGCCTTGTTTGCTGGGGACGATTCAAGATATTACTGAGCGTAAGCAAGCAGAAGCGGCGTTGCGTTCACAGGAGGCTTCACTAAAAAAGAGTGAGGCAAAGTATCGAAATCTGTTGCAGACGGCTAACTGCATTATTGTGCGGACAGATCGACAGGGTCGTGTGCGATTTATGAATGATTTCGGTCAGCGATTCTTTGGCTACACGAATGATGAGATTGTGGGTTGCAATTTGTTGGAAACGATTGTGCCTGCTGAAGATGCGACGGGCATTGATCAAGAAGTAATGATCGCAGAGCTGTTACAATCCCCTGATCAGTATGTGCTGAATGAGAATGAAAACATTCGTCGCAATGGTGAGCGAGTTTGGGTGCTATGGGCCAATGAGCCGGTTTTGAATGACCAGGGAAAGCTGATAGAGGTTTTGTCAGTGGGAACAGATGTTACTGACCGTAAGCAAACAGAAATGGCGCTTTACCAAAGTGAAAAACGCTTTAGAACCTTAGTGGATAAGGTGCCAGGGGCAGTCTATCGTTGTAGAGAAGATGCTGATTGGACGGTGGAGTTTATTAGCGATGCGATCGCATCCATTACTGGCTACCCAGCGTCTGACTATCTTCCTCCCAACAATCGCAGTCTGAGTAGTTCGATTCATCCCGACGATCAGACTTTGGCGCAACAAGTCTTTACAGCTGCCGTCGCAGACCAAAAACACTTTCAGTTGGAATATCGCATGGTTCACGCTGACGGTAGTGTGCGTTGGGTTTACGAAGAAGGTGATTTTAGTCAAGAAGAGGATCAGCTTTGGCAAGATGGCGCATTATTTGACATTACCCAAGCCAAAAACGGTGAGGCCACTCTGCAGCGGGCCAAAGAGGAGGCAGAAGTTGCGAATCGGGCCAAAAGTGAATTTTTGGCAAGTATGAGTCATGAGCTGCGCACCCCCCTCAACGCTATTCTCGGCTTTACCCAGCTGATGAGTCGTGATGCCGATTTGTCTCCAGAACATCGCAATCATCTAAGAATTATCAATCGTAGTGGGGAACATCTCCTAGATCTGATCAACGATGTGTTGGAGATGTCCAAAATTGAGGCAGGCAGAACCACCTTTAATGCCAGTGATTTTGACCTGTATCGATTGCTGGATACCCTGGAAGAAATGTTGAACCTCAAGGCTAAGTCTAAAGGGCTGCAGCTTAGATTTGAACGCACACCCATGGTGCCCCAATATGTCATCACCGATGAAGGCAAACTGCGACAGGTACTGATTAACCTATTGGGAAATGCTATAAAGTTTACCGAGCAGGGGAGTATTGTTTTACGAGTGAGAGCACAGCCCTTAGATCAGTCCCTAGACAAGAGACTCCTATGTTTTGAGGTGGAGGACACTGGCCCTGGTATTGCGGCCCATGAAGTGGACAAACTGTTTGAAGCCTTTGGCCAAACCGCTGCAGGTCGTAAAGTACAACAGGGGACCGGGTTGGGGTTACCCATCAGTCGAAAATTTGTTCAGCTGATGGGAGGAGATATTATCGTTAGCAGTCGATTGGGGTACGGGGCTGTTTTTCGGTTTGCTATCCAGGTTCGATTAGGAACAGCAACGGATCGTTCAGCGCAACTGCCCAGCCAGCAGGTAATTGGGCTAGTCCCCAACCAGCCCCCATGTCGAATTTTAGTCGTAGAAGACCGTTGGGAAAATCGGCTATTGTTGGTACAGTTACTGGCTCCCCTTGGGTTTGAGGTGCGTGAAGCCGTCGACGGTGAAGAGGCCGTCAGAATTTGGCAGCAGTGGTCCCCCCACCTGATCTGGATGGATATCCAAATGCCGGTGATGGATGGCTATGAGGCAACACGACGCATTCGCGAACTGGAAACCCAAGACCATAGCCCTAAAATTATTGCCCTGACAGCTAGCGCCATGGATACTGACCGTGAGGCGGTTCTAGCAGTTGGCTGTGATGACTTTGTGCGCAAACCCTTTAAAGAAGAAATTTTGCTTGAGACAATTGCACAGCATTTAGGCATAACCTACCGCTATGCAGCCGCGACAGAGACCAGCGTTAATGAGCAGTCTCAAGTGTTGTCACCAGAAGCTCTGCAGGTGATGCCAGTCGATTGGATCGCTCGGCTTAGTCAAGCGGCGATCAGCGGTGATGATGCCTTAGTGACTCAGCTAGTTCAGGAAATTCCAGCGGAGCATAGCTCTCTGGCCCAACAACTGATGGCCCTGGTCGATGATTTTCGCCTGGATGTGATTAGCGATTTAATCCAAGAATTAGGTTAATCTTACGATTAATCAGGTTCAGACATCGTCTCTGGACCTCTAAATCTACCCTGTGTGTTTACCAAGGTTATGACTCTCTCCACCCAGACAGCCCCCACTGCAGATATTCTTATTGTTGATGACACTCCTGATAACCTGCGTCTGTTGTCTACCATGTTGCTGGAAAATGGTTATAAGGTACGTAAGGCAATTAATGGGGAACGAGCTCTACAGGCTGTTGAGGCGGTGCCCCCAGATCTGATTTTGCTCGATATTATGATGCCGGGCATGAATGGCTATGAAGTCTGCGGGCAGCTAAAGGCGTCGGAGAAAACCCAAAGGATTCCTGTAATTTTTGTGAGTGCCTTGGATGATGCCTTTGATAAGGTGTTGGCCTTTGATGTGGGGGGTGCCGATTACATTAGCAAGCCATTTCGAGTGCAAGAGGTACTGGCTCGGGTACAGCATCAGCTAATTATTCGGCATCAAGAACAACAGCTGCTGCGACAAAATAAACAATTACGGTTGCGTAATGCTGAGTTGAAAAAGCTAGAAGCTAACCTGGATGCCTATATTCAAGTTGTGACCTACGAAGTTCGACCGACTATTGCCGATCTGTCGGATGGTTTGCAACAGCTGATGGACCAACCAGATCAAGATTTAAAAGCCGCTGCTGTATTAGAAGAAATGGATCAGGTTTTGGCTCGTCAAATGGGACTGTTGGATGATTTAGTGGAAGGCAATCAGGCTGAGATTGAGCAAATTCGCAATCCATAAGTGGGCTACCCTGTTTTAGAAAACTGGTCACCATCATTTTGTTGCATAATGGTTTGTGTAAGTCACTTCAAGGCTGACCGTTTTCAAGCGTACATCGGTTGATTGCAGAGGGAAGGAATCCTTCCCATTGGTGCCAAGATCAGAGTCCGGTGATTCCTCATGATGTTTGGTATATATCGCTAGAAGTGATGCGTTACCAAACCTTTATTGAGAGTGATGCGAGATTTCAGTCACCGTAAAATCTCTGAATTCAGGAGTCTTAACAGAATGGCATAGTCTGGTGGAATGCCTGATTAAGTCTGGTGTTTTATTTCTTATCCTAGCAACAGTTTCCTCAGAAAAATCTACAGATAAAGTCAGGTTACTTCTTGGTAAGAATATATTATCAACCATGTTAGCTTTAAAATCCGTGCTCTCCAGCCGTGTTCTACTAATTCCGTTCCTGGGTGTTTTATTTCATCTGCAACCTGCCCAAGCCCAATCAATTACAGCGGATACTAATGGAGCGCAAACCGTTGTCACAGTAGATGGCAATCAGTACAATATCGACGGCGGTAGCCTATCAGGAGATGGAGCCAACCTGTTCCATAGCTTTGAGCAGTTTGGATTAAGCTCAGGAGAAATAGCCAACTTTCTCAGCAATCAAAATATTCAAAACATTCTCGGGCGCGTAGTTGGCAGTGACCCATCAGTTATTAACGGTCTCATACAAGTTAGTAACAGCAGCGCCAACTTGTATCTCATCAATCCAGCTGGAGTCATCTTTGGCGCTGATGCCAGCTTAAACGTGCCAGCAGACTTTATGGTGACTACCGCCGATGGTGTTGCCATAGATGATGCTTGGTTCAATGCCATCGGTGACAATGACTATGCTAGCTTAATCGGTAATCCCCATAGCCTGTTGTTTGGCAGCAGCCCCGGTAGCATTGTTAACGCAGGAAACTTGGCAGTTGGTGATGGCAACAGTCTGAGCCTCATTGGTGGCACCGTCGTCAATACTGGCACTCTTTCAGGCAACCACGTCACTATGGCCGCTATACCGGGTCAGCGACGGGTACGGATTGATCATCCGCAGCTGCTACTGAGTCTGGAAATGCCAGCAGCCGAAAATACGACTGAATTAGCTGAGCCAAGTTCTCTTTCAGATCTATTGACTGGAGGAGACGTTACCGTTGCGACTGGCGTAGACGTAGATGATGCTGGACGGATCTGGTTATTAAATACATCTGTTAATCCAGGCGATGTAGTTATAGCTGGAACAGTATCCGGTAACCAAGTGCAGCTAGCCGCTGCCAATCAAGTATCAGTTCTTGAAGATCCCACTCAGACAATTCGCACCCACGGTGGTCAACACAGCGCTCCAATTATCACCCGATTTAGTGAAAACGGCACCAATGCGAATGAGCTAGTCTTTCTGGATGAGATCGCACCCGATTCCACCCAACTACTTTATGGAGCCAAGGCTGGGACCACTACGGTAGTCGTGCCCACCAGTGAAAATGGCATTGATCGCGTCACCGAGATTCTCAGCCAAGTAGGAGCGACAGATGTTATTGATGCCATCCATATTGTCTCGGAGGGCAATGAAGGAGAATTTTGGCTAGGTAATGCCTATATCAGTGATGAGACTCTGGAACAATATAGAAGTCAGTTACAACAGTGGGGCGGGTTAATTGGTGCCGAAGCTGATATCTTGATCTACGCTTGTTTAACAGCACGAGGGGAAAGTGGACTGGCACTACTGGATCAAATTGCTGGATTAACCGGAGTCGATGTTGCTGGCAGCACAGATTTAACCGGCAGTAGCAGCCGAAACGGTAACTGGATTCTGGAGCATTCAGTCGGCAATATTACCACCGAGAATGCCTTTGAACAGACTGCCCTGAAAGGATATAACGGGCTGTTGCAAGTCTTTACGGCAACCGATGCCACCAGCCTGATTGCCGCCATTAATACGGCCAATGGCAATGTAGAAACAGATACCATTAACCTGGCAGACAACATCACCCTCACCGCAGTCGATAACGCTGTTGATGGGGACAATGGTTTACCCTCAATCACGGCAGCAGAAAAACTGACCATCAACGGCATGGGGAACACCATTTCCCGAGATGCCGCTGCCCCTGACTTCCGCCTACTGCATGTGGCCCTGGGTGCCGATTTAGAAATCAACGAAACCACACTTTCCGGTGGGGTGGCCAACTCTGGTGGCCGAGGAGACGATGGGGGAGCGATTACCAATAACGGCGGCCTCACCATCAACAACAGCACCATTACCGGCAATACAGCCCGGGATGATGGGGGGGCGATTAATAGCTATGGGACTATCACCAATGGTGCGATAGTGACCATCAACAACAGCACCATTTCTGGCAATATGGCCGGTGGCAACGGCGGTGGCCTGTCCAACGTCTCATTCACATCTCCTGCTCCTCCAGCCCCCAATTCAGCGGTGATGACCATCAACAACAGCACCATTTCTGGCAATACGGCTAATGTTGGCGGCGGCGTTGCCAGCCTTGGACAAAATTCGAACAATAGTGCGGTGATAATTGTCAATAACAGCACCGTTTCTGGCAATACAGCCGTTTTTGGTGGGGGTGGCTTCTACAACCGGGGGCAAACTGCCGTCTTGGGCTCGACCATCACCATTACTAATAGCACCATTACCCAGAATGAAGTGACTAATCCAGGTAGTTCAGCCGGTGGCATTCTCAATCTTAACGTGGGTGGCGGTGCCAATACAGCGCGGGTCACCTTGAACAACAGCATCGTTGCCCAGAATACGGCTACGGTACATCCAGATGTACGCCGAACAAGCGCCACTGATTCCCCCATTGTCGACAACGGCAATAACCTGATTGGCGTTGATTCCCAGGGACTATTTACCACCAGTACCCTGGTCGGTAGTAACGCTGCGCCGTTCGATCCAGTTTTGCTGCCCCTGGGTGACTATGGCGGCCCCACCCAAACCCACGCCTTCTATCTCGACAGCCCCGTGCTGGATGCGGGTAGTGATGCCCTGGCCACAGCAGCAGCCCTGACTACAGACCAACGGGGGGCCGATCGCTTCAACGGCCCAGTGGATATTGGCGCTTTCGAATCCCAAGGCTACAGCCTGATGGCGGTGGCCGGAGATGGCCAAAGTACCCTGGTGAACGAATCTTTTGACACAGTTCTGGCAGTTCAAGTCACAGAAAACTTTGTCAATTCGCCACTACCGATTCCTGATGTTAACGTCACCTTTACGGCAAATCCTGGCAGTAGTGGAGCCAGCGCCAGTCCAGATAGCAGTGTCATGACCGATGCCACGGGATTGGCCACCGCTGCCAGTCTGCTAACGGCAAATGAAACAGGCGGTGATTTTACCGTGACTGCTGATGCTGCAATGTTAGACTCTGCCACGTTTAACCTGACCAATACGGCACCAGAACCAGAACCAGAACCAGAACCAGAACCAGAGCCGGAACCAGAACCAGAACCGGAACCGACACTACCATCTAACCTTTTAGAACTGTGGATAGATCTGCAAGCAACGCGGCTACTCTCCGATCCCATTTGTGCGACAGTCCCTGATGTGGACATTGTCGTGGACATACCAGATCTAGACTCTCCAGCTATCTCAAATGAAAAGAGTCAAACTACATCAGAAACAGATTGCCAGTTGCATTACTAGGAAAGAAGATATCCTGCTTGTCTTTGTCATTGATTAATGTCATTAGGTTCCTATCTATGCGACAGAATATTCCTAAAATCACGCTTCTGCTTTCCATACTTTGCGTATCCCCAGTCCTTGCCCAACGCCCGAACCCGAACCAAGATCGCCTACCCCAATCCCTACCCAATCCTGAAGAAGCGATTCCACCTGCAACAACTCCTGAGATTACTCCACCTGAATCTCCCACAGAGCAGCCGATACCAGATGAGGATGTCGTTATTGCTGTCAACCAAATTGAGGTATCAGGTAGTACTGTCTTTGGACCAGAAGACTTTGATCCGCTAGTCCAGCCTCTAGAAGGAAGAGACGTTTCTTTAGCAGAGCTACAGACCCTAGCTGATGCCATTACCCGTCTTTACTTTGATCAGGGCTATCTCACGTCTCGGGCGATTCTACCAGAACAAGATATTACTGAAGGGTCTATTCTCATTCAGGTGATTGAAGGCAGTATTGGTAAGATTCAAATTGAAGGCAATCAACAAACTCAAAACCGTTATCTAGAGCAGCGCCTGGAGCTAGGAACCGATACCCCTGTTCAATTGGGGGCGATTGAAGATCAGCTCAGGTTATTACAACTTAATCCTCTGTTTGACTCTGTAGAAGGCACCCTGCTCCCTGGAGAAAATCTGGGAGAAAGCACTCTGGCAGTCACCGTTGATGAGGCGAAACCGTTTAATGCCAATCTCTCCATCGATAACTATTCACCTCCCAGCGTCGGGGATGTGCGTACGGGCATCGGACTCAGTTACCGTAATCTGACCGGTTGGGGAGACCAGATTTCCCTGGCTTATCACCGTTCCACCACTGGGGGCTCTAACCTGTACGATATCGGCTATCAAATTCCGTTAAATGCCATGGACGGAACGCTACAGCTACGGACGCTGATTAGCGATAGCACCCAAACCTTGACCAATCTGGATGTCAGCGGTGACTCTGAGTTTTATGAAGTTAACTTTCGTCAACCCCTCGTGCGTACACCACGAGAAGAACTGGCGCTCTCTTTAGGATTTGCCTATCGCGAAGGGCAGACCTTTTTGTTTGGTTCTCCTTTTCCCTTTGGCAGCGGCCCGGATGCCAATGGCATTAGTCGTACCAGTGTGATTAAATTTGGTCAGGATTATATCCGGCGAGACCCCTCTGGCGCATGGGCATTTCAATCTCAATTCAGCCTGGGTACTAGCCTATTTAATGCTACCAATAATGGCTCCCCCACTCCCGATAGTCAATTTCTCAGTTGGCTAGGACAAGCTCAACGAGTCCAGCGGTTAGATAACAACAATTTGCTGATTGTGCAAGCCAGCGGTCAACTAGCCTCTGATAGTTTACTGGCCTCAGAACAGTTTGTTATTGGGGGAGGGCAGTCCCTACGGGGATATCGTCAAAATGTTCGTTCTGGGGATAATGGTTTTCGTCTATCAGTGGAAGATCGAATTACTGTTCTCCGCGATCAAGACACTCAAACATCTATCCTCCAAGTCATGCCATTCCTAGATATGGGATATGTATGGAATCAAAACGGCAATCCCAATGTAGAAGCCTCTCAGCGGTTTTTGGTGGGAGCAGGTCTCGGAGTTGCATATCAACCCTTGGAGGGGCTAAGTCTGCAACTTGATTATGGATTACCGTTAGTCGACCTGAGTGATCGAGGTGATAATGTCCAGGATGATGGTTTTTACTTTACTGTGAACTATGACTATTGACTAGATACTACGCCTGTTGCGATCGCCTTTCCTCATGAGTCTGATTCCAGCGGTGAGTTTAACTCCGCTCTGGAAAAAATCAGAGGCAGTGGTGAACTGGATCTGCTAGCAAGTCTAGTTCAAAATTCTGTCTTTCTTGCCCATGGATATGATTAGATCAATCACTCGCATAGAGTAGCCCCATTCATTGTCATACCATGACAGCACCTTAAAGAAATTTGAGTTGAGTTCTATCCCTGCTCCAGCATCAAAAATGGTGGAGCGAGAATCAGTCAGGAAGTCTGTCGATACGACGGGGTCATCCGTATACCCTAAAATCCCTTTGAGGGGACCGTTCGAAGCTGCTGCCATCGCCTCACAGATTTCTGCATAGCTAGTGGACTTTTCTGTTTTAAAGGTTAAGTCCACGGCTGATACATTCGTTGTTGGTACTCGTACAGCCATACCAGTCAGCTTACCCTTAAGGTCTGGCAGAACTAGCGCTACAGCCTTGGCTGCGCCCGTAGATGAGGGAATCAAATTTTGAGATGCGGCTCGTCCTGCTCGCAGATCTTTTTTGCCAATGCCATCGATGGTGTGCTGGGTGCCGGTTACAGCGTGGATGGTCGTCATCAGGCCTTCTGCCAGCCCAAATTGCTCGTTGATAACCATGGCAATGGGGGCCAAGCCATTGGTGGTACAACTGGCATTGGAGACAATTTTATCTTGCTCAGGGTCAAAGCTCTCATGGTTTACCCCCACCACAAACGTAGAAACTTTATCGGGATCTTTCGTAGGGGCAGAAATGACCACTCGCTTGGCTCCGGCGTCGATGTGATTGATGGCACCGTCATACTTGGTGAATAGACCGGTAGATTCAACCACATAATCCACACCCAACTCTCCCCAGGGTAGTGCTGCGGGATCTCGCTCGGACAAACACTTGACCATCGTGCCGTTGACAACCAGATCCTCACCACTCACCTCAACAGTGCCGGGAAATCGCCCGTGGGTAGAGTCGTACTTAAGCAAATAGGCCAAATTTTTAGCAGGGGCAAGATCGTTAACGGCAACAAATTCTAATTCTGGATGGTCGATGCCACCCCGTAGAACAAGGCTGCCGATTCTACCAAATCCGTTAATTCCGATCCGTAACTTAACCATCAGTTTGTCTCCCTTAAAACATTTTAGTCGTTAGGGTCAGGGGTGTTGGATGATGAGGGATGTAAACACCATGACAAACCCTCAAGCCTAGAGCCTCGTACCTTAGGTATCTAAGTGTGATCTAGCCTAGTACTCTGTGGCATAAGTTTGCCCACTATCAAATGTGGATGAGTGGATGAAACAACTGCCAAGTTTTTGCCATCGGGTACTAGTCAGTCATTGTTGTGTATGCTCCAATCTGGCTCCTACTGGCTGGGTCAAGTCAAAATGCGTGAACAATCATCGCCATCTCATTCTAGTGGTTCAATATCTCGATGTGTGTAAATCATGGCATAGTCCCAAGAAATAAACCATTAGAATGGTCTTAGTTTAAGTTACAAGTTACTTATCTCTCTTAGGTCCAAAACATAGGCAAGTGAACTATTATCGTTATGCCTGAACTTATATTGACACGCCATGGCCAAAGCCTCTGGAATGCAGAGAATCGATTCACAGGTTGGGTTGATGTCCCTTTAAGCGAACGAGGGCGGGCTGAAGCAACAATTGCCTCGTGTAAGCTGCGCGACTATCGAGTGGATGTTTGCTACACTAGCTTGCTGTTTCGAGCTATGGAAACAGCGGTTATTTGTTTAACCGAGTGTGACGATATTTGCGGTGGTAAAACACCTATCTTTAAACATGATGCTGATGATCCTAATTGGCATGGTTGGGATCATTACAAGGTTGATCCCAGCAAAGAGTTGCCTATTTTTCCCAGCCCTGCATTAGATGAGCGCTACTATGGCGACCTGCAAGGATTAAACAAAACGGAAACAGCAGCGGAATTCGGGGCAGAACAAGTTCAGCGCTGGCGGCGTTCCTTTGATGTGCGGCCACCTGGTGGTGAGAGCCTGGAAGATACCATGCATCGGTCGGTTCCCTACTTTCAGAATCGTATTCTCCCTCACATCAAACAAGGAGAAAACGTGTTAATTTCGGCCCATGGCAATTCTTTAAGGTCTATCTTGATGTATTTAGACGATCTCTCATCAGAAGAGGTGGTTAAGTTGGAATTGGCCACAGGGGTACCTATCGTTTATGAGCTTGACCAGACTGCTAAAGTTCTCAATAAAAAAATATTGGATCAGTAGGGAGAACACCCCAAGGATAGGGGTGAAAATATTGATTGTCTATGACGATGTGGAAACAAGGATTTGCAGCAGAATTCCTAACAATCCTGCCAAGCTAACGTAGTAGATCGTGGGAAATAGCACTTTACGAATCAGCGGGCCTTCATGGCCCACTAAACCTACGGTAGCTTCTGCGGCCACAATGTTTGATACACAAATAATGTTACCGGCAGATGCTCCCACACACTGGAGGCCTAAAATCATGGCAGTGGGTACGCCAATTTGTATGGCAACTCCAAACTGAAATAGGGAAAACATCATGTTGCTGACGGTGACACTACCGGCAACAAAGGAGCCGATGGTACCCACCACTGGTGCAAAGAGAGGCCAGGTTTGGCCGGCTAAGGCAGCCATGCCATCAGCCAGGGTGAGGGGCATGCTGGCCAAACCGGAGGTGTTCACACCTGAGTTAATAAACACTCGTGCCATTAGTATGGCTGCACCCAGGGCAAAGGCTGTTTTTTGTAACAGGGGCAGGGCCTGAACCATGGCTCGTTTCATGGCAGCAGGCTTCATCTGATGGAGAAAAAAGGTGATGGCTACTACTCCAATAAATACAGTGGGTGGCAGATAAAGAGGCTGGGTGGAAACCGTAATCTCTGTCCCCAAAATATGACTCCAGGTGAGACGTACTGACTGTAGCCAGCCGCGAATCGGTAGAAATTTTAAGCGTGATGCCATGAGCAATGTGCCTAACATGACATAGGGCAACCAGGCTTTAGCGGCAGATAAATGACTGGGAGGGCTTGTCTGGTTAAGAGGGGGCGAGCTAGAGGGTTGGGGTGGAAAATCCCAGGTCTGACGCGGGACTAAAAAGCCTCGGCGTGCAGCTGGGACAACAATGCCTAACCCCGTTAAGCCACCGATGAGAGTGGGAAATTCTGGACCAAAAAACAACGCGGTTAAGGTGTAGGGCACCGTAAAGGCTAAACCAGCAAACAGCGCAAATTTCCAGGCTCCGAGACCGTCTCCCATGGACTTGCGCTCACCAAATCCTGCGGTAATTGTCATCACTAGTACCAGCGGGAGAAAGGTGCCGATAATGCCATGAAAGATACCGGCCCAGCGCCCAATGGCAAATAGATAGTCGGACTGGCTCAGGCCCAGGTCTAGTAGATGCTGCTCTACAGTTGGAACGCCGGTTAACCCTGCATCAGCGCCAATCATAATTGGCGTACCTACGGCTCCAAAGGTGGACGGAGTACTTTGAATAATTAGGGCGGCAACGACGGCGGCCATGGCTGGGAAACCAATGGCCACCATGAGTGGCACGGTAATCACGGCTGGGGTACCAAAGCCAGAAGCGCCTTCGATAAAGCTGCCAAAGAGCCAGGCGATAATGATGACTTGCACGCGGCGGTCTTGGGAGATACCTAGGAGACTTTGACGGATGGTTGCGATCGCACCCGATTCCTGCAGCGTATTCAATAATAAAATTGCTCCAAAGACAATGTAAAGAATTTCAGCGGCAGCTACCAGACCTTGAATACTGGCAGCAGCTACCTGCACCATAGGCACACGCCATACCAGCAAAGCGATGCCAACTGTTACCAAATAAGCGGCTGGCATCACCTGTCCGGCAGGACGTCGGGCGATGACCAACAGAACAAAAACGGTGATCAGTGGTAGTAAGGCCACTAAAGGGTATAAAAGCAAAGCCATAACTGAGAGTTTAGACAGTGGGTCCGAGGCCGGTTCTCAGATTAAGCGTAGTCCTTTATGGGGCTTTAGATGACAGAAAGTCTGACTTGGGGGCGTTATAGTAGAATAACGGCCAGTCGACAGTGGCTATAGCAATTGTCGGGGGTTAAATGCCGAATAATCCTGGATAATGTACGCAACAGCTGACTGACCTGTAAACATTGAGGCTGGCACTGAAGTTGTTAAGGCAACTGCTTTCATGCCTGCATTTTGAGCAGCTTCAATCCCAATCACACTGTCCTCAAAAACAATACAACACTCTGGCTGAATATCTAGCTGTTGGGCAACGGTCAAAAAGGTTTCAGGGTGAGGTTTACCCAATGTGACATCGTCGCCACCAACACAGGTAGTGAAATAGGCCGCAATGTCTAATCCATCGAGCACTAAGTCGATATTGGGCTGCATTGCTGACGTTCCCAGCGCCATAGTAATATCCAGAGATTGAGCTGCCTGTAAAAAATCTCTGAGTCCATTGATAGGTTGAAGATGGGGTTGATATAGCTCTCGATAAAGAGATTCTTTCTGGTTAGCCAGGGTCGTCACAGCGGCATCGGATAGCTCTTCACCACAAATGCGGCGAATGCCTTGCTCAATGGTGCCATGGGTTTGCTGACATACCTCAGCCTCTGTCATTTCCATCCCCAGGCTTGACAGAAATTTTTGCCAAGCCTGCATATGAAAAGCCATATTGTCGACAAGTGTGCCATCCATGTCAAAGATGAAGGCAGCGCGCTGCTGAGGCATTAAACACTTGCTCCAAGATGTTTGCTAATTTCTCCAGCGTATTGCTCAGCATTGAGCCCCACCACTAAATGCAATACCTGGTCCTGTATCCGCATCATGGCTTCCACACCGGCTGTTTTCAGGGCCTCTTCATTGATGGCATTAGGGTCAGTGATTTCCACCCGCAGTCGAGTCATGGCGACGGCAGCTACTGTGCGAATATTATTGGCACCCCCGAGAGCTGTAACCATACCCTGCGCTTTTTCAGCTGCAGCTGGATCGGCTGTCACTTCAGGTATAGCAGCAGCAACCATGGATTCTTCTGGTACGGGAGCAACCACCTCATCAGCTTCAGGTCCAGCTGTTTTGAGATATTCAACCATATCCGTTTTGAGATTTTCAGAGCGAGGACCAAAAATAGCCTGGGCGTTGTTGCCTACCTGCAGTACTCCTGATGCACCCAGGGCTTTGAGGCGGGCAATGTTGACTTTGCCCATGTCTTTAACACCGATGCGCAGACGGGTAATGCAGGCATCGAGACTCTCGATGTTGCTACGTCCACCAAAAGCCAGAGTTAATTCTTTGGACATAGCGGCAGCATCCTGGGGCAAATTGCTCGCGAGTTCTTCGCTGTCCTCTTCGCGACCGGGGGTGATCAGGTTAAAACGCTTGATCACAAATCGGAAACTGAAATAGTAAAGAGCAGCAAACAGGGGACCAAAGGCGAGAATCAGCCAGACCTTGGTACCCAAGGCGTTAAAGAGAAAAAAGTCGATAAACCCGTGGGAAAAGGTAAAGCCCATGCGTCCGCCCAGGGTAACAAAGAGAAAGTCGGCAAACCCGGCTAGGACAGCATGGAGTAAAAATAAAACCGGCGCGACAAAGACAAATGAAAATTCGATAGGTTCGGTAATGCCGGTGAGAAAAGATGTCAGGGCAGCAGAAATCATGATGCCGCCAATTGCTTTGCGCTTCTTGGGCTTAGCACAGTGCCACATGGCCACCGCCGCCGCTGGCAGACCAAACATCTTGAACCAATAGGCTCCACCGATAATACCGGCGGTGGGGTCTCCGGCAAAGAAGCGGGTGATGTCGCCTGTGACCGTTTCATTAGTAATGGGATCGGTAAAAGAGCCAATCTGGAAAAAGAAGGGTACATTCCACACGTGGTGCAGGCCAAAGGGAATGAGCAGCCGTTCAATAAAGCCATAAATAGCCACGGTAACGGGAACGTTATCCCCAGCAGCAGCGGCGTTGGCAAAGCTGTTAATGGCACCTCCCACCGGGGGCCAGATAAAGCTCATGAGGATACCGACGATGATGGCTGCGATCGCAGTAATAATCGGCACAAACCGCTTACCTGCAAAGAAGCCCAGGTATTGGGGTAACTTAATGCGGAAAAACCGATTGAACATATAGGCGGCCACACAGCCCATAATCAAACCGCCAAACACCCCTGTATCCAGCGAGGGAATGCCCATAATGGGTTTGAGGGTGCTGGGATCGATGTTGGCAAACAGAATTGAGGAGACTCCCAGGGAGGCCAGGAACACCACAAAGCCAACAATGGCGGCCAGGGCAGAGACACCATCATTAGCGGTATAGCCGATGGCCACAGCCACGGCAAACAGAATGGGCAGATTGGCAAAGATGGCATCCCCTGAGGCTTTCATAATCTCTGCCAGGGGCGCAGGCAACCAGCCAAATTTGGCACTGGTTAAAACACCTTCTTGAATTTTCTGAATCTCAATCAGGCGAGCACTCCCCAGGCCCAACAAAATACCGGCCACAGGCAGCACTGAGACGGGCAGCATGAGCGCCTTGCCCATTTTTTGCAGGAGACCAAAGGCTTGGTTACGCCATTGTTGTTGTGACGGATGTTGTGACGGAGAAGAGGGGGCGATTGTGGTCATAGGGGTAGAAAAAATTAGAACCGTAGGGGTTGGGCTGATGTAGGGGGCATCCGCACCCTGACAAATTGGGGAATATTCTTGTCTTGGGCATCTGTGCCCTTACAAATCCGGTAGTGGCACCAGACTGCGCACCTCGGCAGCGGTTTCTAACCCCAGGGCCTGGGCTGCCAGTTTCTTACAATGGCTGAGTTTAAGAGAACGGACCTGGGCCTTAATGCTGGGAATCATCGAAACGCTGACGCTGAGTTCTTTAACACCGAGGCCAATCAGGAGAGGAATGGCTTGAGGGTCGCTGCCAATACCGCCGCAGACGCCCACCCATTTGTCATGAAGACCCGCTCCTTTGACCGCATGACCAATTAATCGCAACACAGCTGGATGGAGACCGTCGACAAAAGGAGCCAATTTGGGATGGCCTCGATCCATGGCCAGGGTGTACTGGGTGAGGTCATTGGTACCCACGGAGAAGAAATCAACTTCCTTGGCAAACTGCTCAGCCATAACGGCGGCGGCAGGCACTTCAATCATAATACCCACCTCCACAGGTGGGAGGTTGAGGGCCTGGCGTTCTTCCTCTAGCATGGCTTTGGCCATGCGCAGTTCTTCGATGCGGCCAATCATGGGAAACATCACCCGCAGTTTACCTGCGGATGCCGAGCGCAAAATGGCCCGCAGCTGGGTGCGCTGTAGTTCAGGCTGGTCAAACCCTAAACGAATACCCCGTTCTCCCAAAAAGGGATTCTCCTCTGGAGCCATGGTCAGGTAGGGCAAAGGTTTGTCGCCACCAACATCAAGGGTGCGAATAATCATCGGTTTGTCGGGGCCTAACACTTCGGCAATGCTGCGATAAATGCCGGTTTGTTCATCTTCCGTGGGGGCCTGGGGCCGCTCCATAAAGATAAATTCAGTGCGCAGTAGACCGACGCCTTCGGTCCCCAGGGAGACGGCTTCCTCCGCATCCTGCAGCCCCCCGATGTTGGCGACAATCTCAACCGGATGCCCATCCTGGGTAATGGCCGGTTCAAAGGCATTCTTGAGGTCAGCAGCCTGTTTGGCCTTTTGGTTGGCAATATGGGTTCGGGTGCGCTCAATCTCGTCAGCGGGGGCATTTAATCGGAGGGTGCCTTTAGTGCCATCTAAAATCACCGGGGTGCCATCGGCCAAGTCCAATACCCGTGGCTCTGCCCCAGCAATGGCTGGAATCCCCATGGACCGGGCCAAAATGGCCACATGGGAGGTGGCTCCACCCGCCAGGGTGCAAAAGCCAACCACCCGCTCACGGTCTAGATTCGCCATGTCAGACGGGGTCAGGTCTTCTGCCAGTAAAATTGTATTGTGGGGATACTTTATCTCTGTGGCCTCAACACCTGTGAGAATTCGCAACACTCGCATGCCCACGTCACGAATATCATTGGCGCGCTCCGCCAGTAGCTCGTTGTTTAGCTGGGCCAGCTGATCCGCCTGGGTCGTGTAGGTTTGTTTCCAGGCAAAGTTTGCACTTTTACCTTTATTGATGGCGCTGGTGGCAATGTCCATTAACTCAGGGTCATCCAGGATTTCCTGGTGGGCGGCAAAAATAGCCGCTTTACCCGGATTGCCCTGACCGTGGACCTTAGCACGAATGGATTCAATCTCTAGGGCTGCTTTTGCGATCGCATCCTCCAACTTGCGTCGCTCTTTACCGGGTGATTCTCCCACTTCCTCAATTACCAAGGTTTGCTCACGTACTCGATATGTGTTGCCTACAGTGAGGCCAGAGGACGCCGCCACCCCCAAAATAATGTTGGGATCATCAGACTTAGGCTGAGGTGGTGGGGCCTTGAGCGCCGACTGATCGATGCTGGCAGGTGCTGGAGCTGCCCCAGCTTCTCCTAACCCAGACCGCACCGCTTCAGTTAATTCCGTAATCGCCCCCTTAGCGTCTGAGCCAGTAGCTTCCAGGGTCACCGAGTCCCCATGGGCCACCTGCATGGCCATAATTGCCACAACACTTTTCCCATTGGCCCGGACACTCCCCCGTACCAGAGACACCTGAGACTGATACTGTTTAGCCAGATTGACCAAGACTGCCGCCGGACGGGCGTGCAGCCCTTGGGGGTTGCCAATAATAATGGGTTCTGACGTAACCTTCTCTCCAGTGGCCACCGCCAAGGGCGACTGGTCTGCCGCCAGCACCAGCTCTAAAACAATATCCTGTCCCGCATTCACCAGCCCTTGCTGAAAGACAAATCCTGCAATGCGTTCGGTATTCGTAATAATGATTTGAGTCAATAAACTTTTGGCATGGAGAGCCACATAGTCAATATCAAACTCCAGCAGCGCGTCTCCTGATGTCACCCGGTCACCCAGATTCACCTGAGGTGAAAACCCTTCTCCTCGCAGCTCAACAGTATCCAACCCCACATGCATCAAAATCTCTATCCCTTCTGTAGTCTTTAGGGTCACAGCGTGATGGGAGGGATGAATCTGAATGATCTCACCGTCACAGGGGGCTCTGAGAATATTGGATATGGGGTCAACAGAAATACCATCGCCCACCATCTTTTGAGCAAACACTGGATCGGGCACCGATTCAAGGGGCATCAAGTAGCCGGACAGGGGAGCCGTTAATCGTAGAGTGGTTTGCACTTGGGAGCGAGTGTCTAGGGCCATGGCAATGCTGATTTAAGAGAATACTTAAGAAGCGTGAAACTAAACAAAAAAGGACCAAATCAAGATTGAAAACAGTGATCTGTCTGCTGGTGTGATCGTAGGGGTGGCATATCTACCAATGACTGCAGATATTTGTAACGCTGTATAGAGTCCTATTTTGGAAAACAATAGGCAAACTTCGATGGTCGAAGCTGCTGTCTGCATAAGAGAACAATGCCTGTCTTTACCTAAGATCGGGATGTCTAGGTAAAGGGTATAAACAAGTAGTTTAGTTCATTTTTATACAGCTCAATTTTATTCATGACTAGGCGTATAAAAAATACATATAAGCGGCTGTTTTGATGTCAGACATCAACATTGTCCTTGCTAAATTGTCCTTACTAAGAATCAAAAGAGTAGTCTCGTTACGTTACACTTTTTTGAGCTGACAACAGTTAGGCGTTAAGTGTGCTAGGGCGAATAGGCTATCTCCAGCGGCGATAATAGCAGCATAGTCGCAGTGTGTGAATGAATGAATGACTTTTGTCATGTAGTCGACTCAGGCGGATGGTCTAGTATGCAGAAAGAGTGGAAGTGCATCTTCCTCATTTAGCCCACTATGTGAACTGTATGGTCCATGTGAACTGTATGGTCCATCGAGATTAATAATGAGATCGTCTATGCCCATAAAAACTATCGTTACTGTCGTGTTTATAGGTCAGTGCCATTAGGAGCGAGCATGATAGGTTTAAGAAACGTTGGCTATGTGTTGTTGGCCGGAATCACGACTGTTATCGCTGTTGGTGAGCAGCCAGCCGTCGCTCAGGAGGAGACCCTGGTTCTCTGCGAAACCAGTGGTACAGCGTTAAGGGTTTATGAGAAAGATGATCAGATATTAATGCGAGCTTATAATCGTCGACTATCTCAAGTCTGGATGAATGGCACAGAGGCCGATATCCAAGTCAGTGCCAATGGCATTGAATACACAAATCTGTCGGGAGAGTTGGCCACACGGTTGAGCGTCGATACGAAAGCAGGGGATTGTAGGATTCAAATTGAAGATCAGACCGAACGAGGTATGCTCTTGAGCAATGAAACTGCTGCTGCTGTGATTGGCAGAGTGACCTATCAAGGGCGGATTGGTCTGCAGCCGGGTGTTGTTGTGAAGGCGATACTGGTGGATCTTGACAGTGATCTGTCCATTGCTGAACAAACAATTGTCACCACGGGACAACAGGTGCCAATTCCGTTTCATTTGCTCTATAGTCCGAGGGATATCGATCCTGACCATCGCTATGGGGTGAGGGCTGAGATTTTTGTTGAAGAGGAGCAACGATGGAGTACAGTCGCCGATTATCCGGTGATTACCCAGGGGGCACCTGCCGCTGTGGAACTGGTGGTGGAGATGGCTGGGGTGACACCTGCTCCGGTTGACAAGCCAGCTAATGGTGAGACTTTGCCGGATGCGATCGCAACTGCCGTCAAAACAGCCCTCAGCCAAGAATTGGCTGATGCGGCCCTTCAAGTCGAGAGCTACAGTTGCGAAACCTGGTCCGATGGGTGTTTGGGATTGGGTGGTCCGGCTGAGCTTTGTCTTGCCGCCTTAACCGAAGGGTGGCGAGTAGAACTGCTCGATCCAACCACAGGCGAAAGTTATTTCTATCGCACGAATCATGATGGGACGCAGGTTAGACGGGAAGACAAATTGCTGTAATGGAATTCCATATCTCACCAGGGAAAAGTGATCCCCTTGGAGCAACGGTTCAGCCCCACGGCGTCAACTTTAGCCTTTTTTCTAAAAATGCGACTGCGGTGGATTTATTGCTGTTTGATCACCCCAGCGCTGCCCAGCCTGCTCAAACCATCCACCTCGATCCACAACACAACAGAACCTTTTTTTACTGGCATGTTTTTGTTGCCGATATTGGTGCCGGACAAATCTATGCTTACCGTGTCCATGGCCCCTTTAACTTAGACCAGGGACTGCGATTTGACAGTGATAAAGTGCTCCTAGATCCCTATGCCTTAGCCATCGTTGGTGATAAAAATTATAGTCGTTCAGCCGCAATTGCCCCCGGTGATAATTGCGCTCAGGCATTAAAGGGGGTTGTCGTCGATCCAAGCACCTACGATTGGGAGAACGATACCTCTCCCCGGATACCCTATGCCGCCAGTGTCATTTATGAACTGCACGTGGGGGGCTTTACTCGCAATCCTAATTCTGGAGTGACGCCAGAAAAGCGAGGAACCTATGCTGGCTTGATCGAGAAAATTCCCTATCTGAAGTCTTTAGGCATCACCGCAGTAGAACTCTTACCGATTCATTACTTTGATGCGGAGGACGCTCGACCTGGCCTAACCAACTACTGGGGGTATAGCACCCTGGGCTTTTTTGCTCCCCATCGTGCCTATAGTTCTTGCCAAGATCCCCTTGGCCCCCTGAATGAATTTCGTGATATGGTCAAAGCGCTACATCGAGCTGACATCGAAGTCATTCTGGACGTCGTTTTCAACCATACGGCGGAGGGCGGGCACCAGGGACCGACCTTATCCTTCCGAGGCTTAGAGAATTCTGTTTATTACCTCCTAGAAGACTCTCCAGCTTACTACCGTAACTACAGCGGCTGTGGCAATACCTTTAATGGAAACCATCCCATTGGCGGCAGACTGATCATCGATTGTCTCCGGTATTGGGTTGGGGAAATGCATGTGGATGGGTTTCGCTTTGATTTAGCGTCTGTCCTGACCCGCGACAATAAAGGGCAACTACCCAACGGAGAAATTACAGCCACCAATGTTTTGTGGACCATTGAAGCAGATCCGATTCTAGCGGGGACAAAGCTGATCGCTGAAGCCTGGGATGCGGCTGGCCTCTACCATGTCGGCGAATTTGTGGGCACAGCAGATTGGTTCTCCGAATGGAATGGCCCGTTTCGAGACGATGCCCGCCGCTTTATTAAAGGCGACAGAAACACTGTTAAACAACTTGCTGCTCGCCTTTTAGGCAGTCCAGATATCTATCAAAAACAGGGGATTGATATTAACCGCAGTGTTAATTTTGTCACCTGTCACGATGGCTTTACTTTAAATGATCTAGTGTCCTATAACGATAAGCATAATGATACTAATGGAGAGAACAATCAGGATGGAACCAATGATAATTACAGCTGGAACTGCGGAGAAGAAGGCCCCACTACAACTCCTGAGATAGAGCTACTGCGGCTACGACAGACAAAAAATCTGTTGACATTATTACTGATGTCTCAGGGAACGCCTATGTTACTCATGGGGGATGAAATCCGTCGGACACAGCTAGGTAACAATAATGGTTACTGCCAGGACAATACTCTCAGCTGGTTTGACTGGAGTGCTGTCGAGCAACACTCAGGCTTACTACGATTTGTGGCGAGGCTGATTCACTTTATTCAGGCCCGCGAAATCTTCAAACTAGAATACCTGCTAGAAGTCACTGATATGAGTCAGAGCCCCCATGTCACCTGGCATGGCATTCATCTCGGTCAGCCTGATTGGAGTAAAGATTCTCATAGCTTAGCGTTTACTTTGCATCATCCCCAAGCTCATGAGCAGCTATACGTAGCCTTTAATGCCTACTGGCAGCCCCTGAGGTTTGAACTGCCGGTTCTCCAGAAAACCGACAGCTGGCATCGCATTATCAACACGGCTCTCGATGCCCCTGAGGATTTTTGTGACCTGGAGATCGCTCCCATTGTGCAGAGCCAGACTTACAAAGTAGACCCTAGAGCAGCCATCGTTTTGATGGCAAAACCGAATCCTACCAGCTGAGCTTACTACAGCCTTACCCATGGGCCATGGCTGTTAAACAAGCCATGGCCAGCAGCACCAAAATAGCGATTCGGTTACTAACATGGGGTTATGAAACATCGTGCCTATTCACTGCTTGATGTCCAGGTATTCCATGGAACGCCTCTTCTGTTTGAGGCGGCTCACAGTTGCAAATGTCGGCGGCAATGGCAGCCTGGATATCGACTAAGAGATCTTCAATACTTGCTGTGGCTGTGCCCACTCCACCTCTGGCATTGAGGGCGCGTCCCAGGCGACTCAGGGTGGCGAGATCGACAAACAATGCGCGGGCTGGGTATTTTTGCAAAATTTCCAACAGTGAGCCTTTGTTATCATCCGCTGCCGATAGCAGAATTGCCCCCCGCAACGCCTGGATATTTCCCTGTCGAGACGGGGTGTGAATAATCCGTCCTAGCTGAAACAGGGCATATTCTCCCGGCAGCTGATTGAGAAACTGATCCAATGACAGCAAATCCAGTTCAAATTCAGACGTGAGAATCTGTCGTAAGTCCTCTTTGTCCAGACCAGCTATTTTCATATATAGGGGCCAGCTGGGCGGCAGGTCTCCCGTTTCTACCAACGTGGCCAACTCATCCGTCGAGATCGATACTAGTATCGGTCCCAGGGTGGTAGTCACTTCCACTGGATGGCGCGGCTGGGTTGTGGTGCGATCGCGAGTTTCTTGGCTAATCAGCTGGCTGATGTTCCCTGGCTCCGATGCTCTAGGCCTGTCAGCTAAGGCGGTGAGGGCTTTAGTTCGTGCTTGCTCTGAGAGATTACAGTGGGCCGCATCTGTATAGGTTGCATCTGCATAAGTTGCATCTGTATAGGCCACGTCTGTGGCATCACATTCACAAACCAAGTCGGGCAGCAGCTCACTAAAAAAGTTAAACAGAGGGGTGAGCCGCTCTACAAACAGATCTACATCTCGATAGACAATACCCAGCTTGCGAATATCAAAACGAACCTCATCCGCCGGATAGCGCTTGATTAATTCCAGCATCGACATATTGTTGTCTAAATAGGCTGAATTCAGGGCCTGGGCCAATGGGGCCAAATTCGCCCTGACAGAAGGGTTTCCTACTATTTTGTTGAGCTGGTACAAGAGAAACTGAATATCGCTATCCCCCAGGGGAATACCCGTGTCGGGGATGGCGGTATCCAGCAGCACTGGTAGGGCTTCTACGGGAATAGGAGTTTGCTCCAAAAACTCCTGTAGCTCTGGGGATAGGGTACCATCGGCGACAAAGTCTTCAAGATCGCTGACGGGTAAACTAGCCCGTAGATCAAGAAACTGGATATTTACGATGTCGGCGGCCTGGGCAACGCCACCAAACAGGCAAGAAATGCCCAGAATAATGCCCGTAACTAGCCCCGCCGCTAGATTTTTCACGGCAGGCCGATTAGGGGGCGATAGCGCCAGCGCTAACGTGTCAGTTCGCATAGTTAACTTCCTTAATTAATGGCAGATGCAGTACAGGCTTGAGCATTGGGCAGACCCAGCATTTCGCCCAATGAGAAACAGGTAAATGGATTTTCAGGAATGGGGACTTCTCCAGCAGCCACCCAAAACCGTAGCCCTTCTGGATCAAAGACCACCTGGCGTAGGGAGCCATTGCCGCCGATGCTGGCATTATCGTCGTAGACCGATGGGGCACTGACTGCACCTGTATTGGGATTGGTGCGATCGCGCAGGACCTGTACCGCTTTCTCAGGGCTGATCTGGCCATAGAGCGACCGGGAGCCACCGGGCTCTAACAGCTGCTGAAAACTTTTGAAACGGCTAAAACTAGACTCACCAGAGGTGCGATCGCGACCCACATAGTCGGGATCAGCAAAGTGATTGGTCATATACAACACCCCCTCCTCACTCAGCTCCCGCAGCCCCATTTCATTTCCCAGCAGTTCAAACACCCCTGCCTGATTAGACTTGTAGTCCGAAATAATCACCAGGTTAGACCGCATCCGCTCATGGGAGGCCATAATCGCTTTAGCTTCGTCGTAGGTGCTGGCATACTGCGCCACCTGTGACATCAGCTGCACCGTACTACGCCCTTGCAGCGATACCTCTTCATAGTCTGCCGGGCGCGACGTGTTGTTAGACACAATGATGCCCTCCGCATTGAACCCCGCATTGGGCCACACCACACCCGGAATAGCAATAAAGGCATGGGGAATGCCCTCATTGGGCTGACGGATCATAATCGTTGGATGCTCAATCCAGTAGGGAATCGGCTCTCCTCCATTGTCCAGGGTCCAGCCGTGGTACATTTTGCCGTCCACCGTGGCGCTGCCGGCAGTAATAAAGTGGGCGCAGCCAACATTAAACAAAACGTTGGGGATCAAGTAGGTGAAATAATCCTGATACACATCTCCAAAGGCTAAAACCATGCAGCCATGGTAGTTGAGACCACTGCCCTCAGCCCCGTCAGCCAGACCTCGACATTCTTCAGCGACACCCGGAAACGACCGTTTTCGCGCCAGACGAGAAAGGGCCAATCCACGTCCCAAAAAATTTAGTGATGAAATCACCTCACGCCCCATGGAAGCAATCTCATCCTTGAGTAAACTCCCCTGTTGATAGCCCATTTCATAGGGCGTACCCTGGAGCCAGACAACCTTGATCTTGCCAAAGTCCTCCCGATGGGACGGCACGGGTTGCCAGGTACCTGCTTGGGGTTGCCAAAGGCTGGGTTCTGGGACAACAGTTTCGTCAACTTCTACCTGTGAGAAAACCGGCGCATTGGATATAGCAACCAAGCCGACAACCAGAAGTATACTGACTAGAAACCTGAGCCTGCGTAAACGGCCCAACAAATGATGAATGCCCGGCATAAGCATGGTTCGCCTCAGCTGTGTGTTCTTCTTTTACGTGAGCAGTGTAAACTACGGTTCGTAGCACAAATCAATAGAAAAAAGTGATTACGCACTAATCCCAAGTCTTAAATTTTTCTTAAGCGCATAGAGACTTTTGAGGAAAAGAAACTCTCTCCAGGTAACGTAACCATTATCTATTAGTGATAATACCTGGAAAGAGCAACTCTCTAGAAAGCAGTTACTATACAGAACTCTTATGGTTTGCTCTTGTGGGCAGTCATAGGGGTTTTGTTGTTGTTTAAAGAGCAGCTTTCCACCCTACCTGATAAAATCTCGGATGTCCGCTTACTCTTTAGCAATGGTGTGGTAGAAAATTAACAGCTTGGCCGAGGGACTGTCAGAGAGCTGAGCTCACTCCCCATTGCACCTTAAGTAAATATGGAGAAATCGTATGTCGAGGCTAGGGCCTTATAGCTGTCAAGCCTGGTTGGATAGGGCTTAGACCCAGCCCCATCATTTGACTCTAAATGTACAATGAGCAGAACTAACGGTAGCAGGCTATGTTTCAAAACAAACATCAAAAAGTGGGTGTGAATGCCCCAGAAGCCTTGAACCAGTCTCTGTCTAAACCTCTGCTATATGTGCTGGCCCATGGTGAAGCTTCCGGTGATCCTGGCCAGATTAACCAATCCGTTTTTAACGGTCAAACTGATGTATCGATTGCCCGTGGAGAGCTTGAGCTGAGAAAGGCGATCCAATCTTTGGCCTTTATCACTGAGGCCAGTATTAATTCATTGCCAACGCTAACGGCGTTGTCATTACCGGGGGCTGCAATTCCATTATTTTGGACGATTCACACGTTTCTTCAACAGCAGTATGAGAAACCTGGTTTAGACAACCCCATTAATCGTCGTAACCACGATGCCCGACTATTGTTTAAGCAACTAGCCCAGCTAGATTTTTCACCCTGGTATGCCCAGTCGGTCATTCAGGTTGCACCTGATCACCTACCTGCTGAGGTGCATTTTCCCCCTGAGCATCCGATTCCAGGTCAAATGTATCGACATTATCCCTACAGTATCAAAGATAAGGGCCACCTTTACTATCCGGTTAACAACTATTTCTCAATGTTGTTTGAGGAACGAGAACAGGAACTAATCACGCTATTAAGTGATTTAGGGGCGACTAAAATTGTTATTGAATCGGTTCGTAGTGATGCAACCGTTGCGGATAAAGAGGGTGATCGCAAAGTCTTTGAGTATGCTCCCCGTCCCCTTACGGCTCCCAATGCTATCAAGGTTAAGGGCTATCACTGGTTAGCCTATGAGCCCACATGGCAGTCGGTGCTGAATGAGCGTTTTCGGGGGCTAACATCGATTGAGTTTTCGTTTGATATGGATGTGATGGGGCTACTGAAAACACAAATTCGCTCTATTGACCAGCTGATGGTTGAGCTGGATTCAATCATGCCTCCCGCTAACTACAAAGATATCCTTTACCAGCAGGTAATTCCAACTCGCCGCGTACAGGTGCAGTTTGGATGAAACAATTGCACAAACCCCATGGGCTGAAATATCGACAGCTGCTGGCGGTTTTAATCATTACATTTGTGGCCACTCCGTTTTTGTCCGGCAGCCTGGGGGGCATACTTTCAGCCCTGTTGCTGATGTACACCATGATTGTGATTGTCATGAGTTTGCCGTTACCGAAGTGGTGGGTTGTAGGGTACGTTGCGATCGCAATCAGCGCCTTTACCATTCAGCTCAGTGCCTCTATGGGCTGGCGAGACAACAGCGTCCAAAGCTTATCCCTCTTGCCCCAAGCGATTTTTGTGCTTTACTTTGGTGCTGCCATCTACTGGATTGGACGAGATATTTTTACCACCCGTACCGTGACCGCCGATACCGTTCGCGGAGGCATCAGCATATACTTCATGATTGGTTACCTGTGGGCTTTTCTTTACGGCATGGTGGCTACCTTAAATATCGATGCTTTTTCCCAACCGCTTCTGATCGACGACTCCTATCTAAGAGTGTTTCACTTCAGTTTCACCACCTTGACTACCCTGGGCTATGGTGACATTGTGCCCATTAGCGACGTGGCCTTGGTTCTCACCAATTTAGAAGCGATTACAGGACAAATGTATTCCACAGTATTCATTGCCATTTTGGTAGGAGGATATTTGTCACAGTCACCCGACAGATAACCCTATATTTCTTGGCAAAAAAGGTGAGGGATTAAGGGGTTCCCTGCGGGTCATGTAGAAGGTGCTCGTGCGACTAAAAGTTGTTCGATGGTAATGACCAATTGGCCTAAATTCACCGGTTTGCTCACGTATTCATTCGCACCGGCTGCCAGACATCGCTCTCGATCTCCTTTCATCGCTAATGCTGTCAGCGCAATAATGGGGATATCAGCTGACGTCGGCTGATGCCGGATACGTTCCATGGCTTCGAGTCCATCCATGCCTGGCATTTGTATATCCATTAATATCAGATCAGGAACAGTGACTAATACGGCAGAAATTGCCTGATGACCATTGTTAGCCACGCAGACAGTATAGCCTTTGGCGGTGAGATAACTTCTGAAGACAGTGATATTATCGACATCATCTTCAACCAATAAGATAGTTGGGAGTTCTTCTCTATCGGCAGCACTGAGGTTCTGATGGTCAAGCCTTGGCGGCGGCTGACTAGGCAGAGGTGAAGCCATCGCTTTACAGGGAAGTTCAACAGTGAAGGTGCTGCCGATGCCCACTTCACTTGTGACGGTGACGGTGCCTCCATGGAGTTCGGTGATCCGTTTAACTAAGGCTAGTCCCAGACCTGTACCTGCGTATTGGCGGTTGAGTGCACTATCAATCTGAACAAAGGGTTTAAATAGTTTGTCGATATAGTCAGGCTGAATGCCAATGCCAGTATCACTAACAATAAATTTTAAGGTATCTTGAGATGAACCATCTGTTTCCTCTGAAAGAGAAGGTTGCTGTTGATGAACAACTTCTAGAGTGATGCATCCCCCAGCTGGTGTAAATTTAACTGCGTTGCTTAAGAGATTGATCAACACTTCACGGATACGCCGTTCATCCATGACAAAGGCTGGCAGGGTATGAGATAGCTTAGAGTTGAGCTGCAGTCCCTTTTTATGAGCCTGTTGTTTGACGATGGTTAGACAAAAATGACACAAAGGAATAACGGCTGTTGGAGCACAGTTTAGATCTAGCACGCCTGACTCAACCCGAGCTAGATCTAGAATGTCGTTGATCAGCTCTAATAAATGGTGAGCACTGCGTTCAGTTGCCTGTAATGCTCTAATTTGTCTGGGGTTGAGGTCACCTAGAATTTGTTCTTCCAGGGCCTGGGTCATACCAAGAATGGTGTTGAGGGGGGTACGCAGCTCATGACTCATGTTGGCTAGAAAGTCATTTTTAGTTCGATTAGCTTGATCAGCCGTTTCTTTGGCAACTAGGAGATCGATGGTGCGTGCGTCTACTTTTTGTTCTAGCGTTTGGGAATAGTCTGCTAGCTGTTGGTTGGCCTGTTCCAATTCTCGATAAGAGAGCTTGAGATTTTTCCAGAGTAAGTAAGTGGTGCTAACAACGGTGGTCCCTGTCAGGGCCATCAGTGGAGGGACAACGGGAATCCACCACCCGACTAAAAAGGCTAGATAGGCCCCTATGACTAGGCTACTGAGTAGTAGTATGAGCGTTCCGATCAGCCATAAAAGACCAATATTGATGCGTCGCCGATTCAAGCATAGGCTACCCAATAGGGTGCCACCGCTGGACCACAGCAAAATCCACAGATATTCAAGCGGTTCAGGCCATGTGCGAATCAGAGCCCGTCCATCTAATGTGGCGCTGATAATCTGACTGGTCACGTGGGCATGGACTTCAACCCCAGAGATCGATATTGCTTCACCATAGCTGTAGGGATTGTAAAAGTGATCTTGCAGACTGGGAGCCGTAGCACCAATCAGAACAATCCGATCTTGCAGCAGATCGGCAGGTAGCTGGCCGGATAAAAACTCTCCTTTAGAGATCATTTGGAACGGGCAGTTTAAGGAGATATCGGTGCAGCTGCCGCTTCTAAAGTTAAGTAGGAGTTGATAGCCAGCATCGTCTGCTCTGACATAGCCACCATCATGGGTCTCAAAGCGTCGCAAGACAGCATTACCCAACTGGTAGTTTTCTAATGATTGATTGAGTTCTTGCAGTGAGATATCTTCGGCGGCTAAGTAGGTGAGGGCTAGTCTCGCCCCTAAACTCACTTTGATTTGATTATCCGGCGTGCGTAATGAAAAGAGGCCTCGGCGAATCTTGCCATCCGCATCTAGTACAAAATCAGCAATGCCGACTTGATCTTTTTGTTCCAGGCTAGGCGGTGGTGCTACAGGCATGTCTAACACTTTCTCCACCCCAATCAGCTGTGGGGTTGTTTCCATCACCTGTACCAGGTCTTGATGGCCAGGTTCTATAGGCACATCTCGGTAAAGGTCTAGACCAATAGCTCTAGGGTTCTGAGCGGCTACCTGGTTGATTAGTTTGGCCATGAGAGCGTCGGTGAGAGGCCAGCCTATGCCTTCAGCCATATCTTGCTCGCTAATGCCAATAATGACAATTCGCGGATCGCGCTCTTCGGGGGGCCGTAATCGGAAACAGCTATCAAGGGCAGCCCATTCTAATAGCTGAAACGCTCCTAAGAATTGTAGACCTACAACCAGGCCGGTAATACTGCAGGTAGATATGACAGAAAGTCGCCATTTCCAAATTCTCCGTCCCTGCTGAGACCACATAAGAGGATATTGTAAGTTTGAATTTTGCTCTTGGCGGTAGGGATAAAAACACGTTGTTAGTTAGTGCTAATTTATCTTTTCACCCTGGAGTACACCTTAGTCGACAGGATTCAGTAGTGGTACAGTTCCCATCATGTTGAGCCCAACGGACGGGAGTCATTCATCCCAGGCTGCGATCGCATCTAAGGCTGGCATACTAGGCCCCCAGCTCAAACGTAGTTCCCTTGGCTGGCTGAAATGCAGGGACAGTGTCGGGGGCAATGGGTTTAATCCAGCTTTCTATGGCCGGGCCATTGGGCTCAAGGGTTTGCCCACAGATCCGCGTTAGCGAGACCTTGTCATCTTTATCGAGTTCTAGCATGGGAATTGTTTCAGGACTAATTAAGGTTTTTTGAATACACGTCTAGCAGATTGACAAGCATGTCCATCCTTCATTTCTTTTTATAGACCCTATTACTTTTTTCTATCCATGAAAGCCAATTGCCAACCATGATAAAGGCGGCCCAGAAAAATGGGTACTCATAGTCTTCTGGCTGTAATACGGCCAGCTGAGCCTGTTGTAATACGGCGACTTGGGTGGTGCCTAACTGCTGAAGGGCGTTATAGAACTTAACCATGGCTCCTGTTGTCACCAGGATTTTCACTATCAATCTCTTCAACGTCGGTTTTACCATGGCCACCATCAAGCGATAATAGAGTCCATGATGATGGTTGTTTACTCGGTGAGGTAGTTGCAGGTTTTTATGTCTTTGACTGAGATTTTTCAGGCTGGTGGAATTGTCATGTGGCCATTGACTCTGTTTTCACTGATTGCGATCGCACTTTCCGTTGAACGATTAGTGTTCTGGGTACGTATTAACCGTAGTCAGCGAAAAGTAATCAAGAAAATTTTGGCAATCTACCGTCGTCAGCCCATGGACGTCTTTGCTATCCTGCGACAAAATATCCACCTGCCCATCTCCCGTATTTTTCTTGAAGCCCTAGAGCTGGAAAAACCTTCTCCTAACCAATTTCGGTTGGCCCTAGAAAGTGCCACTCAAGCAGAGTTACCAATTCTCAAGCGATTTAACACTGTTTTTCAAACAATTATCACAGTCTCACCGCTGCTCGGTCTATTAGGGACTATTTTGGGGCTGATCCGCTCATTTGATGCGATTGAAATTGGCGGCATTGGCTCTAATGCAGAAGTGGTCACTGGTGGTATCAGTGAAGCGTTAGTCTCAACAGCAGCGGGGATGGTTGTTGCAATTTTTACGTTGCTGTTTGCCAACTTATTTCGTGGTCTCTACAAACGACAGCTCGCCCTTTTACAAGAACATGGTGGTCAACTTGAGCTGCTCTACGAAGATCACTACACCCATAAATTAGGAATGCCAGAACATGCAAATTATTGAGCATGAACAGGATGACGACTTTAAAATTAACATTTTGCTGATGATCGATGTGATTTTTGCAATTCTTGCATTTTTCATCGTTTCAACGCTTTTTCTCACTCGTACTGAAGGACTACCGGTCAACAGTAGACCCATCACAAATGATTAATGGTGTAGAGCTTCAATGTGCAAACCTAATAAAAGGTGATAAGTTTAATCTGCTTAGCATCGGTTCTAGTGGGGAGCAGCCGCTAGAAGAAATGGGGAAAGCGCAGTGAAAATCTGCCACTGTCCCGCAGCTGTGAAGGGAGTTTTATACTTCCCAGTCAGAATGCCCGCCGATGGTGAACCTACCGTTTCATAATCTGCGAGGTACAGATGAGGTCATATTTTGCCGCCTTGAATTGTTTCAAGGTTAAGAGTCTTTGGCGTTCGATTGAGCTAGGTTTTGTTGCGATCGTAACGGTGCTTTGCACCACGCTGCCTGCCCTGGCTCACCATCCCTTGGGTGGCAAGACACCGGGCAATTTCATCGAAGGCTTTTTATCCGGTGTCGGGCATCCGGTCATCGGCCTGGATCACCTGATTTTTGTGATTGCATCAGGGCTGCTAGCCGCCGCCATGGGCCGTAATTTAATGGTGCCGATTGCCTTTGTGCTGGCCTCTCTTTTGGGTACGGGCATGCACTTGATGAGTATTGATCTGCCACTTCCCGAGCTGGTGATTTCGGCATCGGTTTTGGTGTTTGGTGTCCTGCTGGCGCTCAAAGAACGACCCAATAGTACGATTATTACGACCCTGGCCGCTGTTGCCGGACTGTTTCATGGCTTTGCCTATGGCGAAGCCATCTTTGGGGCTGAAATGGGGCCACTGGTAGCCTATCTGTTGGGGTTTGCCGGGATTCAACTTGCGATCGCGATCACCGCCTATGGGCTTGGCGGACGCATGTTTAAAAAAATCACCTGATTCCCCCAGTCTCATGCCACGCTTTGTGGGGTTGATCATTTGCGGTGTGGGCGGTACCTTCGTCTCCACATTGATTATGGAATCTATCTTTCTGGCTTAAATTCGCCATCAGCTTTTTAGAAGAATTTAGGAAAAATCCATGCATAAAATTCCTGTAACTGTAGTTACCGGGTTTCTCGGTTCCGGTAAAACCACGCTAGTACGTCATCTATTACAAAATAATCAAGGACGACGCATTGCGGTACTAGTCAATGAGTTTGGCGAAGTCGGTATTGATGGCGAAATCCTCAAATCCTGTCAGGTTTGTGACGAAGATGAGACTCCTAATACCAACATTCTGGAGTTGACCAACGGCTGTCTCTGCTGCACCGTTCAAGAAGAGTTTTTGCCCACCATGCAAACTCTACTCAAACGACGGGAAGACATTGACTGCATTGTCATCGAAACCTCAGGTTTAGCCCTGCCTAAGCCGTTAGTCCAGGCCTTTCGCTGGCCTGAAATCCGTACTGGAGCAACCGTAGATGGTGTGGTCACAGTAGTAGACGGTGATGCCCTGGCCAACGGGCAAATTGTTGGCGATCTAGAGGCCCTAGAAGCACAACGACAGGCCGATGATTCCTTAGATCACGAGACACCCATTGAGGAACTGTTTGAAGATCAGCTGGCCTGTGCCGATATGGTGCTGCTGACCAAGACTGATGTGATGGCGGCGGATAGCAGTCAGCGAGTGCAAGCATGGCTGCAGCAACAGGCACCCACCGGGGTCAAGGTTGTTTCCTGTCAGCAGGGCGCGATTAGTCCAGATATTTTGCTAGGCTTTAATGCCGCCGTGGAAGATAATCTCGATAGTCGTCCGAGCCATCACGATCACGAAGCAGACCACGAGCACGATGACAACATTGAGTCGGTTTACCTGGAGCTGGATCAAGCCTTCGAACCCAGTGCCCTCATTAAGCGCCTGCAGGCTTTAGTGCAACAGCAAGAAATCTATCGTATTAAGGGCTTTGTTGCTGTGCCCAATAAAGCGATGCGCTTGGTTTTACAGGGCGTAGGACAGCGGTTTGATCACTTTTATGATCGTCTCTGGCAAGCAGATGAAACACGCCAGACCCAGTTAGTCGTGATTGGTACTGATCTAGATAGGGAGACCATTACTCAGACCATGGCAGGCACTGCCTAAGCTCCAGGGTGAGCCATTGACTGTCTATCAGGCTTTGCTCTAAGCAGTTCTCAAAAATGACCTGCCAAAGTTTAAGACTTTGTGGGGCTGGGCCTGAGTCACGGTCAAGAATTTGTATTGGGACATAATGGAAAAGTCAAACCCCATAGCTTGGTATGACTGACTCATCCCTAACTGTTTACAAACAGCACATTCTTAATGACTTTAATAACCGTCCAAACTACGAGAATGAGTTCCATAAACGGGCTGCAACTCGATTAGTAGAGCTAGCAAAATTGCAATCGGGGCAACATATTTTAGATATTGCCACTGGAACTGGTTTAGCGGCTATTGCTGCAGCTCAAATTGTCGGTTCTAGAGGGCATGTCTTAGGAACTGACTTTGCTTTAGGCATGTTGCAGCAAGCTCAGCAAAAGGTTGATATTTTAGGGTTGACGAATATCAAATTTGAGGAAGCAGACGCTAATGAACAAGACCTGCCAGGGGCTCAATTTGATGCCATCCTCTGTTCCTCGGCCATCGTCTATTTGACAGATATTCCAACCTCACTGCGTCAGTGGCACAATGCCTTAAAACCAGGGGGAATAGTAGCATTTTCCTGTCTTGCCGAAACCTCTCCAAGTGCATCAGTTTTGTTTCGAACAGTAGTGCAAAGGCACGGTATTACTATCTCGAATCCGAATCAGCTACTGGGAACACCTGAGCGCTGTTATCAACTGCTGGCAGCAATTGGGTTTCAGGAGATTTCAGTCACAACCGAACAATTAGGATTTTACTGTCAAGATCCGGAAGCTATGTGGATAGGCAATGCTAAGAGTGCATTTGGGCTGCAGGCTGCAAATTGGACAGAGGAACAATTGGAGAGGTGTAAGCAGGAGTATTTTGTGGAGATAGATAAAGCTGCAAGTGAAGCCGGTTACTGGAACGATATCACCATGTTCTTTGTAACAGGTGGAAGACCCAGTGAAGTAGCAATGTAATTATCCAAACAGGCACAGTACTTCTTTTAGCAGCAGTGAGCGATTAGGTTATAGGGATAGGTGGACTGAATCATGATGCTTGATAGTGAAACCATTACGCAGGTAGTTTTTTACCCGAAACCTGAACCCTTGAATTATGTTCCCACTGGGATAGCAACAACAACACTTGCCAATGGGGTTGAAATTGCTGGATATCTACACGAATGTCAAGCAAGTCATACCCTGCTGATCATCTTTCACGGTAACGGTGAGATGGCAGTAGACTATGATGCACTGGTCTCAATGTATCTTGATTGTGGCGTTTCTTGTTGGGTCGTAGACTATCGAGGATATGGACGAAGCACAGGTATGCCCTCAATCTCAGCAATGTTTAGGGATGCAGAAGCTATTCTTGCTGATGTTCCCCGAATTGGGAAGACAATTGGCCGAGATTTTAGTCAAGTTATCGTTATGGGGCGTTCTCTGGGGAGTGCATCTGCAATTCACCTGGCTGCAAAAGGGTCACCAGCTCTAGCTGGTCTGATCCTGGATAGTGCATATGCTGATGGGCTAGCCTTAATTGCCAGACTGGGCGGTCCCTATATTCTCAAAAAACATGCATTTGTCTATGAGACTAGGAGAGATGAGTTAGAACCTGAACCATCGGTTTTAGATCCTAATCAGCCTCAGATTTACCAATGTCCCTTTGAAGACAACGTTGATAAGATGCAGCGATGTCATCTGCCGATATTGGTCATTCATGGTACAGACGATCATATTATTCCTTTGAGTGATGCCATATATCTCTTTAAGATTTGCCCAAGCGAAGATAAACAAATAGTTAAAGTTAAAGGAGCCGGTCACAATACTCTTTTCTCTGTTGGTTTCTCGGAGTATCGTCAGGCGCTGAGAGCCTATCTGTCTCGTTTAATTGGTTAGATATCCCCATCGATACCCTCATCTAGTTGAGTCAAGTGTCTAGATGAACAGATGATGCTGATGTAGCCGACCGTATTCAGGGTGTCTATTGAGCTAAAACGACTATTGATTCTGGCCGATTAGAGACAATTAAAACAATAATCTCAACTTAGGCAGGAATTTAGAAGCGGCAGACTTCTCCTGAGGAATACATGAGGTTTTCCTGGGTGGCTATTGGGGTCTGTACGAAATCCTGGTTACCTGCCCACAGTTCCTAGTGCACCGTCAACCCTAATTCTTAGTCTTGACGGTGCACTAGTCGCGTACAAGTTAAAGAAGTACACGACGTCTCGACAAATTTAATCGATTTCGGGATATGGCGTGGAATATACCTTTTCGGGGAGATATGAAAATAACCCCAAATTCACTCGCCCTCGGTCCGCTAGGCTAGGCGTCTAGCCTGATGTCAAAAGAGATTGCATTGTGGCGATCAGCTGCTTGAGCTTAACCGGCTTGGCCAGATAATCATTTGCACCAGCGGCAACGCAGCGTTCCAAGTCCCCTTTCATAGCGAGGGCTGTCAGGGCAATGATCGGAGTATACTGTAACGTCTCATCTTGGCGAATCTTAGTCATCGCCTCTATCCCATCCATGCGCGGCATCTGAATATCCATCAAGATCAAGTCGGGAGTTTGGGCTTGGGCCAGGGCAATTGCCTCCCGTCCATCTTTGGCAATAATCACTTGGTAGCCTTTCGCAGCAAGGTAACCCTGAATCACATCAATGTTGTCTTTGTTATCCTCTGCCAATAGGATTAGGGGCTTGACAGCCTGAGGAGATTGAGGTTCCCCACTACCGGAGCGCTGAGTCTCTGAATCCATAAACTGCGAGTCACCACTGCTGGTACAGGGCAATTCCACCGTAAAACAACTGCCCACATTGAGCTGGCTCGTCGCGCTCACCTCCCCACCATGGAGGTCAACGATGCGCTTCACCAATGCAAGTCCTAGCCCAGTACCGGTATATTGACGGTTCAACGCGGTATCCACCTGCACAAAGGGCTGAAAGAGCCGGTTTAACTGGTTGGCCTCAATGCCAATACCGGTATCTTCAACGGTGAATTTGAGCCAATATTCGTCTGTTTCGGTCGTGGATTTAGTCAGGCTGATAGTCAGGGTGACATGGCCTCCCTCTGGGGTAAATTTCACAGCATTGTTGAGTAGGTTAATCAGGACTTGCCGGATGCGGCGTTCATCCAGCATTAAATCTGGAATGGAATCACCGGTGCGTTGTTCTGTTAATTGGATCCTTTTTTGATTAGCCAGTTGTTTCACAAAGGCCAAGCTGGAGCGGCAAAGGGGGCCGATCTGGGTAGGCACCCGTTCCAGCGACAGTGCGCCAGCTTCGACCTTAGCCAGATCAAGGATGTCATCAATCAGTGCTAGTAGGTGATTGCCACTACGTTCAATGGTGTTCAAGGATGTGATCTGCTGCTCATTAAGTGGCCCGAAGATCTGCTCGACTAAGGATTCAGTCATACCCAAAATGGCATTGAGCGGCGTCCGTAGTTCGTGGCTCATATTGGCCAGAAATTCATCTTTGAGACGGGTAGCACGGGCCAGCTCAATATTGGAAATTGCTAGCTGTTGGTTGCGCTGGGTGAGGAGTTGCTGATCCTGTTCTCGTTGGGTGAGCTGCTGGTGTAATTGCTCTACTAGATGGGCCTGCTGAATGGCGATCGCAACCTGCACCCCGAGCTGCCGCACCAGTTCAACTTCTGCGGGCTGCCATTGTCGAGGGATGTCCTGCTCGCTCGCCAGCAGCAAGCCCCAAATTTCACCTTCAACCACAATGGGGACCATCATCTTTGAGCGAATGCCAAAACCCACTAGCATTTGCTGGTGGCACACGGTCATTTCTGTCTCGTGAATGTCATTAACGATGCGGACTTTCCCTTGGAGGTAAGGCTCAAGCCACTCAGGGGTGACGCAGGGATCACTAACTTCGCTGTGGAGCACCGATCGTGACGGATGATCCACCGACTCTGCAATAACTTTGCCGGTCAGATCAGAACGCAATTGATAGGTGATGACGCGATCGCACTCCAAAACAGCGCGTAATTCAGTCACTGCTGTATCTAAAACCGTTTGCACATCCAGTGAGGAATGCACTTGAGCGATGATCTTATTCATCACTTGATTTCGCTGCGTAGCAATGCTGGGATTTGGTGATAGAGGGGGTTGGGGTTCGGCCTTGGCGATAAAGTTAGAGGAAGCAGGCGAGCCGGTCGATGGTTGCACCTGGCTGGCCAAAGCAATGGCATGAACTTCTTCGTAGGACAGCAAGCCCACGAGTTGGCCGTGCTCATCGAGGATCACAATGGGGCGCAGCTGATGCTGTCGCAGCAAATTTAGCGGGGTGTAGAGGTTTGTTAACGCTGATTCGGCTAGTGTGGCGAAGGACTGTAGGACACAATGGCTAATCGTGTGGTCAGTCGGATCGTTGTCTGGATATGTGCAAGCCAGGAGATCGGATGCGGTCAAGATTCCCAGAATTTTGGGATTATCAACGACGACTAAATAGCGCGATCTGATCTCATCGTGCAGTTCTCGGGTGACAAAATCAACCCGATAGGTGTTGAGGTCTGCTTGGGGAACTTGGCAAGGTTCATGAGGGTTCCCCATATGGGCGATCGCTTCCGCAACTAGAGTTTGTGGCGTTATCAGCTTGGGGTTGCGCGTGATCGCAGATCTGAGTTTGAGGATGTTAGCAGACATCTATAGGAGAAGATTTCAGAGTAAGGCAATTAACAATTTAAGAGTAATCCTTGCAATAGTGGGCTTAACCTTGCATGGATACAAGAATTAGCGAATTTGTTCCAAAATTTATGAAAGGTTCGGATTTGGGATGAATCCCCTTTAACTAACTCTAGGACATGCTGTCACCGTAACTGTCCCACCGATACCGTTGTCTGCAGAGGGGTTCCATGGAACCCCTCTGCAGACAACATTTTTGGATCTGATCAAATCCTGATCCCTTAGAGCATCAATCCTAATTTCCTCCCCCGTCATAGTTAATAATGATTATGGGGATCAATACATTTGGGAGAACCAAAACGGTGTTTGACGTCTTAATCATCGGGGCAGGGCCTGCCGCACTCATCATGGCATCCGCCTTAGCCAAACATGGGGTCTCCCTCCAGGGGCTAGCTCCTACACCTCCCGACACTCCCTGGCCCAATACCTACGGTGTCTGGTGTGATGAGTTAGAAACCCTTGGCCTTAGCGGTCTTCTGGGTTCCTGTTGGCAAAACACCGTCAGTTATTTTGGTCAAGCAGCGGCGACAGCACCTACTCGCCACCATCGCGATTATGGTCTATTTGACAAGCATCACCTGCAGCAACATTTTCTAGACCGGCTGCAGTCTATGCACTGGCACCGGGGTAAAGCGGTCAGCGTGATCCATAACGCTGACCATAGCTGCGTTACAACTGAAGCTGGCGCAGACCTGAAGGCCAAGCTGGTGATTGATACCACGGGCCATAATGCGGCCCTCATCGAACGGCCTCAACCCAAGCATCATCCTGTCGCATATCAGGTGGCCTATGGTATGGTCGGAAAATTTTCAAAACCTCCCGTCGCTCCTGGCCAGTTTTCGCTGATGGATTATCGGGCGGAGCATCTCTCTGAGGAAGAACTAGCCGGTCCACCCACCTTTCTCTATGCTATGGACCTGGGTGAGGATGTCTATTTTGTTGAAGAAACGTCCCTGGCCCTGGCTCCAGCCATGGCCTATGACACCCTCAAAAAACGGTTGCAAAAGCGTCTGGGTGCTGATGGTGTGACGGTCAGTGAAATCCATCATACGGAATATTGTTTGTTTCCGATGAATCAACCGCTGCCAAAGTTGAAGCAGCGGGTACTGGGGTTTGGTGGCTCAGCTAGCATGGTGCATCCGGCAACGGGATATATGGTGGGGGCAATGCTGCGACGGGCTCCAGATGTGGCAGCTGCGATCGCAACCGCCATTGCCAGTGGCGCTGTGGGAGCTGCGATCGCCCAAGCTGGCTGGCAGAGCCTCTGGTCTACAGAGCGCGTCCGTAAACATCACATTTACCAATTTGGACTAGAAACCCTCATGCGATTTAACCATCGCGAACTATGCCAATTTTTCGATAGCTTCTTTCAGTTATCCCAGTCAAAATGGTCCGGCTTTTTAGCCGACACCCTATCCCCATTAGAACTCGTGATGGCCATGGCCACCATGTTTAGCCATACCACTAATCCAGTCCGCGTTGGTCTGATGGGCGGCGTCGGTATCGACGGCCAGCTGCTGTTAAAGTCATTAATCGGCACCCCATAGCTCAAAAACACTGATGGCCTGCCAATAATTGCTGGAACTAGCCATAAACTAATTCCAGCAATTATTAATCCACATCATAATTCCGTATTCCTTAACACAAAACCCTGCGATTTTCGTTCATCCGGTTACATGGAATGCGAAAATATCCCTTGACGACGCCACAAGGGAGATACGACATGGCTGCATTTCCGATCGACTTAGGCGCTTACCAGCGCATTAGTCTTGATCCGTCCACCCCAACGCTGACCGATGAGCAGCGCGAGACCATCAAAGCAAATATTCAACTTTGCCGCGATGCCATTGTCTTCTTTACCGCAACCGGCGCGGCACGAGGTGTTGGCGGTCATACTGGCGGCCCTTACGATACTGTCCCTGAGGTGATGCTTCTGGATGCTATTTTCCGAGGTGCTCCTGACAGCTACGTTCCTACCTTCTTTGATGAAGCCGGTCACCGCGTAGGCACCCAGTATTTGATGTCTGCCCTGAATGGCGATTTGCCAGCAGAGCAGCTCATGAATTACCGAGCTGCAGGTTCCCATCTACCTGGACACCCTGAGCTAGGGCTCACCCCTGGTGTAAAATTTAGCTCTGGTCGTCTGGGTCACATGTGGCCTTACGTCAACGGCGTTGCCCTAGCCAATCCTGGTAAAGCAGTCTTCTGTCTCGGTTCCGACGGTTCTCAGCAAGAAGGTAACGACGCAGAAGCGGCCCGTCTAGCCGTTGCTCAGCACATCAACGTTAAGCTGCTGATTGACGATAACGATGTCACCATTGCCGGTAACCCCTCTAAGTATCTACCTGGCTACAGCGTTAAGAGAACCTTAGAAGGCCACGGTCTTAAGGTCCTGGAGTGCAATGGTGAAGACATCGACGTGCTTTATGCCAACATTTGCGAAGCCATCAACACCCCTGGTCCCATCGCCGTAATTCTCAAGCGCCCCATGTGTCCCGGCATTGAGGGTCTAGAGGGGTCCAACCACGGTCACGATGTGATTTCTGTTCCTGCAGCTATTAAGTATCTAGAAGCTCGCGGTCACCAGGCCGCCGCCGACATTCTCAAGAATACTGAGGCTCCTAAGAATCCCAACAAGTACGCTGGCTCCACTGACAAGATGGATGCCAACCGCAAGGTCTTTGGTGCCGCTGTAGTAGACATACTGGCTAGCATGGGTGAAGAAGAACGCAAGAATAGCGTTTTGGTTGTTGATAGCGACCTGGAAGGCTCCTGCGGTCTCAACACTATCCGTGAAGCGCACCCAGAAATCTTTATCAGCGGTGGTATTCAAGAGCGCGGCAACCTTTCTGCTGCCGCTGGTTTCGGCATGGAGAAAGGCAAGCAGGGTATCTTTGCCACATTTAGTGCGTTCTTGGAAATGTGTATTTCCGAGATCACCATGGCTCGTCTAAACTACTCCAACCTGCTGTGTCACTTCTCCCATGCCGGCATTGACGACATGGCCGACAACACCTGCCACTTCGGTATGAACAACCTGTTCGCCGACAATGGTTTAGATGACAGTCACCCCACTAACATCTATTTCCCCGCTGATGCCAACCAGATGCGGGCCTGCGTTAAGTCTGTCTTTAACGACCCCGGTCTGCGTTTTATCTTCTCCACCCGGTCTAAGGTGCCGATGATTCTCGATACTGAGGGTAACGAGATGTTTGCTGGCGACTACACCTTCACCTCTGGTAAAGATGATATCGTCCGCGAAGGCACCGCTGGCTATGTTGTTTCGTTTGGGGCTGCCCTCTACCGGGCTCTGGATGCCGTTGAAAAACTTAAGGCACAAGGCATTGATGTGGGGTTGATTAACAAGGGCACCCTCAATGTAGTCGATGAAGAGACTATGGCGAAAATTGGCGCATCTCCCATGGTAGTGGTGGTGGAAGCCTTTAACCGTAGGACTGGTTTGGGTAGCCGCATGGGTTCCTGGTTGCTGGAGCGCGGTCTGACTCCTAAGTATGGCTACATTGGCACCCACATTGAAGGTGGCGGTGGCCTTTGGGAACAGTTCCCTCACCAGGGCATTGATTCTACCGGCGTTGTTGCCAAGGTAAAAGAGCTGCTGGGTTAAATCACAGTAGAACAGTCTCTGAACTCCTGTTCAGCAAGGCGGCAGAGTCTCGCAGGGGCTCTGCCGCTTTTTGTTAGCTTATGAATCCATAAAGATGGCATTAACTGATTCTTTGCTCACTGCACTTCCTGATATTCCTCGTTGGGTAGAGGTTCGAGGCATGTTGCTTGCAGGCCGTGGTCATGCCTATGGTGTTGAACTTACCCCAACACCAACAGGCGTCGTATTGCAGCCGGACATCAAACTTGCGGCTGTTGTTGGGCAACCAGACTTGGAGCTGATCAGAGAGATTGCTCAGAGGGCTACTGAAATCCTCGCAGTGCCGGAAAATGCCGATTGGGTGACAAGAGCGCTGCCAAACTGGACTTCCGAGCTAGCTACTCTGCATAGGCTCAGTGATCCCAATCCATTGCTAGACTCTGCGTCGGAGTCTGTGCGTTTGCTTGAGCCTGGAGAGGTGCAATCGATTCGCGATCGCACCCTTCGCGAGGAACTTGAAATTGCAACTTGTACCGGCACAACAATCGCCACAACCCTATTAGCCGACCAGCCTGTGGCGTTTTGCTATGCCGGTGCTATTACAGAAACCCTATGGGATGTGGCGATCGATACTCTACCTTCTTACCGCCGTAGAGGATACGCGACCCAGTGCTTCCACTATCTGGCACGTCTGATGGCTCAGAATGGGAAACAACCCGTCTGGGGAGCCACCGAGTCCAATCAGGCATCTACTCGACTGGCCGCTAAACTCGGTTTTATGGCCATTGATTCCCTTTTTGTTTATTCTCGTGTCGCCTAACGAGGCTAAACCAGGTAAAAGATAAAAGTACCCTCATGGGTACTATGTTTTGTGGATTATGTGCCTAGCGAACTGTTAGGACTACCGATGTCGATTCATGTTATTGCTGCGGTAGATATTGATATGATCAATGGCAGAGTAGAGTGGGAGACTCTTTCTGATGGTAACAAGGTCAGCAGGCATCTGCAGCGGTGTAAGATGTCTCATGATGGTCCCTGAACATTGCTTGTTTAGATTAGGTATCTAATGGGCTTTTAACTCCACGACCACCGTGATTAAGCACGTGGGTATCAATCATAGTTGTTTTTATATCCTTATGACCTAATAGCTCTTGTACGGTGCGGATATCATAGCCATTTTCCAAAAGATGGGTGGCAAAGCTATGGCGAGTTGATACCGCCACATTACGGTGAAGAGCTAGATGTGATAAGTAAGCCCTAATTTCAGGCGCTCCCATATCCTTTGGATATCGCTTGTTATGAAACAGGATGAAATCCCGAATGTAGTGGATATAAGACTTTTCAGTTGAAAGGCTGAAATGCTTTAATCGAGAGACTTCTCTAACTTGATCTAACAAGCGTGGCGGCTGGGGTGGTGCCGTGGTAAGTGCTGTATAACTCCCTCATAGGGGTGCTTATCTGTCAGATCTGCTGGATAAGATCCCTATTTCCTATACTTAACTGTCAAAAGTGCTGGATAACACCCTGGATTCCCGGAGTTATACAGCAAAAATTCGGTATAAGTTCTATGAATAGGGGGGGATCACGCAGATCTTATCCAGCAGATCTGCTGCTGAATATATAGTTAGATTGCTATTGGTTTCCTAGGGTGAAGGGGTTGCGCTTGAGTATGAGTTCACCCCCTTTTACGTCTGAGTCAACGCAGCTACGGCGCGATTTTAGTTGCCGTCATATAGGTAGCGTCAGTTATTCGGCTCTCGATGTCAGCGATAAAGACTTCCCACACGGGGTCAGCCATTTCTCTTTCTACTGCCTCTGGGCTATCGATTTCGATAACAACAACATATTTGTATGGGGGTAATTTGCCCTCACCCCGAAGGGCCGCAGCTCGAAAATAAGTGGGGTTACGCATTGATGACATTTTTGTATAGGCAGGAATGTCGATTTCGTTCAACCAGGTTTCAAAGTCTTTTTCATTTTGATCTTCAGCAAGGTTATACATAACGATCATCGTATTCATTGTTCTTTCTCCTAGTGATTAAGGTTGGCTCGATACTTAGTTAGACCAGGAAATGTGCCATCAAAGAAAGCAGAGTGAAAAGAAATAAACGGTTCGAAGTACTTTTCATAAAGCGCTTTTGCTGGGTCATTACCATGGATCACCATGACACCTAATGAGGAAGCCCCTGCTTCACGAGCGCGTTTGAAGGCTGCCTTCATTAAGCTATGTCCGAGCCCCGAGCCTCGGTGCCCAGGGGCAACCGCGACGGTCTCAACAATCAGCTCAGCCTGGGGTTTAAGAAAATAGTTGTCGTTTCCCCAGACCTTGATATAAGCCTGTTCAAACCTTTTAGCTGTAGAAGTATTCCAGTCAAGCATTTCAGCAATTTCGGGCAGCTTGCTAAGATTGAACGGGCCATTTATGACTGGCGTTGATGAGGGGCGATACACCGCACAGGTCGCAACCGGTTGCTTATCTCTTTCAATGATCAAAAAATCTTCGATACGCCCCCATAGGGATGCGCCACATCGAAACATTGATTCAAGGAGCTGAACTGAAGACGTTCCGGTTGGCGCTAGCAGCTCGTCCCAAAAGGAATGCGCGAAAGGTGACCGTGAGGCTTCTAAATCCATCAGCGCCAGAAAGGGAATATCCTGACGATTTGCTGAACGCACTGTCTCAAGAAGACTTGCTTGCCTATACATATCCAATGATTTAACCTACGTTATGTATGTGATAACTCGCATACGTTTCGTATGTCAAGATAAAAGCGACTGTTTCATGTCAAAATCCCGAGCCCAAAAAAAAGCAGAGACCTCAGCGCAGCTCATTGCAGCAGCCCGCAAGAGCTTCTTTGAAGTCGGTTACACCGAAACCTCTATGGATAAGCTTTGTGCCAGCGTTGGCGTCACGAGAGGAGCGCTTTATCACAACTTTGGTGGCAAAGAAGGGTTATTTGAGGCCGTTGTGCGAGAGATTGATCACGAAATGGGTGAACGTCTCCTAGAAATCGGCGGCGATGACACCTCGCTGGAGTCTTTTGTGAGAGTCTGCCGAGCCTATCTAACGTTTGCGCTTGAGCCAGAAATACAGCGCATCGTTTTTAAGGATGCGCCTTCTGTTCTCGGTCAAAGGCTACGTGATATTGACGCGCAAAGTAGTCTTGATCCGCTGACTGAAGCGATCGCTGATTTGATGAATCGAAAGATCTTACCGAGTGTTGATCCGCAAGCCCTTGCGGTACTGCTAAACGGTGCCATGATCGATGCGGCGCTCTGGATTGCAGCTCAATCAGACAAGGACGAGAGCTTGAACGCTGCGGCAAACGTATTAGAGCAAATTATTAGGCAGCTAGCCACCTGTCAGGGATAAGACTGATGTTCCGGAAAAAGTTATGGGATTATTTTGTTTTCAGAAGAATATAAACTACTTGCTAACATGCATCTGTCCATCAACCTAACTATTCAAATGCAGCGGGCGATTGAAATTCATTGGTACTGAGTTCAAGTTTCATGGCTGCCGCTGATTTGAGACGTTATGAAGCCTAAGTTACTGAGATCGTATCCGCTCATCAAGCGTTGAATCGTGCGTTTTGGCCCTGCGAGATGTCAAAAACTTCTCCAGTAACCATCGCCGTAGCTTGACCACAAAACATCTTGACTACTCGTGCGATATCAACAGGTTCGTAAGCTCCCATGGGTAAAGGATGGTAGCTTGCTGCGGCTGCCTCTGACACAGCTTCAAAGTTTGGATTTTCTGGGGACACAGCGTTGAGAATATAGTCGTTGTCTGCCAGTTTTGTCCGCACCCATCCTGGGCACACCGAATTGCATGTCACATTATGTGTGGCCATCGCGAGAGCCGTGCTCTTAGCGAAACCGATTAATCCCCATTTCGTTGATGCATAGACCGAGAAGTTCTCGTTGCCAATCCGTCCCAAGATTGAGGAAATCATCACAATGCGGCCAGCGTTCTGCCTGCGCATGATCGGTAATGCTGCTTGAGTGGTTTTGATGGCTCCAGTGAGGTTGATGTCAATGACCGTTTGGACTTCTTCATCAGGAAACTCATCGAGCACGCCAACGTGTGTGACACCCGCATTGACGACTAGTATGTCTAGACGACCGAATTCGCTGATTGTACGTGCAACACTCTCTTCCAGCTTTATACTGTCGCGAACATCGCCCTTAATCGCGATGCATTTGACGCCAAGGGCTTCGATATTCGATTTTGTCGTTGCCAAGTCTTGCTCGGTTGCCAGTGGATAGTTGACTGTATCGATATTGCCTGCGATGTCGTAGAGAACAATATTTGCACCCGCTCTAGCAAACTCTTCAGCACAGGCATAGCCGATGCCCCGAGCACCCCCTGTTATAAAAGCGCATTGACCTGAAAATTCACCCGTCGGTTCTAGCGATGGCTGTGCGGTCACACCAGTAGAAGTGTCCTGTGCGGCGGCAGGTGTGCCTAGAGCGCCAGCAGCAGTAGCAGCAGCTGCTACACCAATGGCACCGGTCGAGAGGAGTTTGCGACGGGTTGTCGCTGAAGATCCAGAAGAACGGTGTTGATCACGAGACATAGTTAATTCTCCGTTATCTGTATTGTTTCGGGGATTAATTCAGAAGAGGATACGTGCTGCAACTTACAGCCCTATCTGTTTTTTTATATTGCCGATAAAGAATTCGTCGTCCTGGGCTTTGCGGTTATCCAGCAATTCAACAGCATCTTTGCCAGCTCGATAGCGCAGTGTACTGGTACCGTCGGTCACGGCAGTCCAAATTACCTCTGCCACGACACTGGGTTCAGAGGCATGTTCACCAACGCTACCCCAGTGGGCAAAGAGCTTTTGCACGGTACCCTGGTATTCTTCTATCGTCTCGTTATTGACAAAATCAAAAGAACGACCACCAAAATCTGTGCGAATCATGCCGGGCTCGACAATCTTCACCTTTACGCCAAAGGGTTCTAACTCATAATGCAATGCTTCGGAAAGACCCTCGACCGCAAATTTGGTGCCGTGATAGAGCGTGCTGAGGGGAAACGTCATCTGTCCACCAATTGAGCTAATGTTCACAATTATCCCAGCCTTGTTTGCGCGGAAATGGGGCAGTATCGCTTTTGTTGTTTCCAGGAGGCCAATCACGTTGGTGTTAAACTGGCGACAGATGTTCTCCATTGGGAAGGCTTCAAGGGGGCCGTAGGCACCGTATCCTGCGTTATTCAGCAGTACGTCAATGCGTCCGAATTTCTGGATACCCTCGGCCATGGACCCATGGATTGAACTGCTTTCAGTCACGTCTAAACGAGTAATCAGAATATTGTCTAACTGAGTTAGCTCTTCTTCCTTTTCCGGTGTGCGCATGGTGGCGATTACGTTCCAGCCTTTCGTCTGGAAGAACTTCGCCGTTTCCTTACCGATGCCACTGGAGGCCCCAGTAATTAAAATTGTCTTGCTCATGTTTTAGCTGTTTCTATCTTTAAAGGTTCATGCTGCCGGAAACTTCGATACGCTCGAACGGCTTAGGTATGTGAGCACGACACCAACACCTTTCTCGGCCAGATACACGGCACTGCTACGGCCAAGACCGCCGCTACCGCCAGTGATGAGAGCGATTTTGTCAGTCATAGTCATCCCTAAACTGGTTATGTTCCAAATTTAGGTCTAATCAATCCAGACTGCCTGCCGCATCCTCCGAAAGATCTGCCTGATCCTCCGAGCTATTGATTGTTTTACGATCCACATGCGTATCTTGGTCTATGTGACCTATGGACTGAAAAGGAAGCGTTTATGCAGAACCAAGATCTCATTGCCCATGTTTGTGCTTATGCAGATCGCCACGCAGCTTGCCAACAGGCTGACATGGAGTTGTATTCCACTGACCTTGCCGGACTTACCATTCTACGAAGCCGCAAACCTACAGCTTTGGAAGCAGTGCTTTACAATCCCCTGTTCTGCTTAATCCTCCAGGGACGTAAGGAAACCCATTTGGGCATGCGCCGAGTGAGTTTTACGGCGGGCGAGTCCCTGATTGTCAGCCATCAACTGCCGGTTATCTCGCGCGTGACCGAGGCAACCGAGATGAAGCCCTACGTGGCAATCGTATTGGAACTTGACATGGGTATAGTACGCAGTCTCTACGACGAGGTGAGCGAAGTCGAAATTGAAGAAGAGCATGCTTGGGCACTCAATGTTGGCAAGACAGATGGGGCGCTGCTCGATGCGATGGGGCGGCTTGTCGATTTGATTGATCGACCTTTTGAAGCAAAGGTAATACTTCCGCTGGTCCTACGTGAAATCCATTTCCGACTGCTCCTAGCACAGCACGGCGGCATACTGCGTCAGTTGCTTCGGCGTGGGAGCCAGGCTGACCGCATAGCTAAGGTGATCGCCCGCATTAAGCAGGACTACTCCAACCCCCTCACCGTGGCAGAGTTGGCCAGTGTTGCGGGGCTTAGCCCGTCATCCTTTCACGAGCATTTCAAGGCGCTTACAGCGACGACGCCATTGCAATATCAGAAAGAGCTCAGGCTCCTCGAAGCCCGTCGATTGTTGATGAATGGGACCCATAGCGTTTCCACTGCTGCGTTCGAGGTTGGGTATGAAAGCCCCACACAGTTCAGTCGCGAATATTCTCGCAAGTTCGGCAACTCACCGCGCAAAGACTTAGCTTAAACATACGAGAAGGTATTGTTGCGCAAGATTTCCAGCGCCTTCCTAGTCATTGAAAAGTTACTCTTTGCCCAAACGTATCATAACGTTGCCCATGCACACCGACCGCCGAGAGTCGATCGGTTAAAATGCAAAGGTGATTTACGGCGGTTGATGGGCAACGTTATGCGTCGAAATCATCCCTCTCATGTATAGAAGCGTATGATTGATCGTCAACTCCCTTACATCGATTTCCAGGCAATCAACACGCAATGCCACACACTTGCTGATGGGCGAATCTTAGCTTTCGCCCGCTACGGAAAAGAAGGCGGAACGCCCATTTATTACTTTCACGGGTGTCCGGGATCCCGATTTGAGGCAGCGCCGAGTCACCCATGGGCGCTCGCATCCGGCTTTGAGATTTTCGCCCTCGATAGACCGGGTTGCGGTCGCTCCTCTCACGCAATGAACTATCATGTGCTCGACTGGCCGAAAGACGTCATCGACTTTGCTGATTATAGGTCGCACGAACGATTCGGTCTCATCGGCTTGTCTGGGGGTGGCGCGTACATCAATGCCTGTGCCTATGCAATCCCTAATCGGCTGCTTTTTGCCTACGATGTGGCGGGCTGGGCACCTGTGGCCCAAGTCGAAGACCTGCGAAGCTCACTGGCACCCCTGGATCGCTTCTTCTTGAGGATCGCGCTAAGCTTCAAACTCTTGTTTCAGATTCCCTTTTCGCTCATAGGGCTGGCTGCCCGACATTTAAGCGACCGAGGCTTCGCAAACTTGTTACGCTCGTCAATGAGTGACGACGATAAAGCGTTGATTCTTGGTTCCGACAATAATGCGCACTTTTTCCGCAACATAGTCAAAGAGAGTTTTGCCCAAGGGAGTCGTGGTCCTGCAGACGATGCGATCCGATGTTATCGAGATTGGGGATTTCACCTAGAGGAGATAAGCTACCCGGTGCAGATCTGGCACGGAACGGATGACTTTTTTGCGAGCTTTTGCTTTGCTCAGTATAAGCATCAGGCCATTAGGGGCAGTGTGCTGCGAGTCTTCAAGGAACGGGGCCATCTTCATCCGGTAACAGAGTATGAGGCTTTGTTTAAAGACATTAGACGATACCTGTCCAAGTGTTAAATGGCGATCAAAGAAAAAGAGTTTAAGAGGGTATACGTTACGCTAGAGCCAGTCAAATTTAACTGTAGTGACCCCCAAAATTAGAACAGGACTGAAAGAGCGTAAGCTAGAGTCCAATAGGGGTAAGGAGGTGCCAAATGTTCTCTCATATTGCAATCAACGCCTCTGGTTAGTGACAATTCTCCCAATGATCTAATGATTACTTGTTTAAAATTGTCGCTGATCCGTTCTTCATAATTTCAGGATCATGACATGTTTGAAAAACTTAAGCTGATTAATCAACGGCCTGCGATATGGTCGCGTTATACTGCTGCCTTACTTTGGGATGACAAGCACACCTCCGAGCAGATGCTGCAGCTTCATCTCAACCATGATGTTGATATTGCTTCACGCCGCACCTCGTTCATCGATCGTTCTGTGGGGTGGATGAACACCCAGTTCAACATCAACACAAACACCAAAATCTGTGACTTCGGTTGCGGCCCCGGGCTCTACACCATCCGTTTTGCTCAGCTGGGAGCTGAGGTGACCGGAGTCGACTTCTCAACTCGTTCTATCGATTATGCCAGGACACAGGCAGAAAAGGCATCTCTGTCGATAAACTACGTTAATCAGGACTATCTTCAGTTCGAAGGTGATATACAGTACAACCTGATCACGCTGTTAATGTGTGATTTTTGTGCGCTAAGCCCACAACAACGCTCGCAGCTGCTGAATAAGTTCCATGCATTGTTGGATGACAGCGGTCATGTTGTGTTTGACGTCTACAGCCTTGCTGGTTTTGGGCGACGTGAAGAAGTCACTCAGTATGCTCACAACCTACTAAATGGCTTTTGGGCTGTAGAAGAGTACTACGGCTTTTTGAACACCTTTCTGTATACAGAGGAACATGTCGCTCTCGATAAGTACGCACTCTTTACTAAAGAGCGTGAATGGGAGGTCTACAACTGGCTACAGTATTTTAGTCTGGATTCGTTACGCAAAGAAATTGAACTAGCGGGTTTCACGATTACAGCGACCTACAGCGATGTTGCGGGTGGAAACTATGATGATGACAAGAGTGAGTTCGCTGTTGGCATAAGGAAACAGTAGTCTGGGGGGCTGTCATTGGGCAGGCCACCTTAATATCCCGTCCACAAAATCAGCGTGTATTTTAAAGGTCAGCGCCTCTAGCAGCGGCTAACAAATCAATCAACTCAGACAGGCACTCCGCTACGCTCCATGCCTGCCGGTTATTTCAGTTGTTAGACTTTTCCAGCCCAGCAACCCAAGCTCGTCTACCAAATTCGATGTGTTGCATACACCAGAAATAAGTTGCTAGAGAGATACAGCAATCAAAAGCTGCTGGATCTGGCAATTCAGGGTCAGGTAACCTCGAATTTGGTATTAGTTGTTCTCGAAAGTGCGATCGCAAATCTTGTCGGATGCGCTACCCTGAGCTAGCGTGCCTTATAAGCGTTGTTGCAAGGGAGAATGGTGATCAACATACGTCCTTATAAATCTACAGACTGGCCTAGGCTGTGCGAGATCCATGATGTATCACGTCTTGATGAATTGGCTTTAAGTGTAGGTACAGATGCGTTTCTTACCCTTGAACAAACTGCTGACAATGAGGGCCTTTTTGATAACAAACTCTTTGTCGCAGAAGTCGATCATGTCGTGCAAGGGTTTATCGCTTATGGAGATGAAGAACTCGCCTGGCTGTATGTTGATCCTAAATTTTATCGAAAAGGGGTGGGACGGGCATTAGTTCAACATGCTGTTGCCAACTCAGCACCAACCATGGAAATTGAACTGCTTGAAGGCAATACACCTGCTCTAGAGCTTTATCTTTCTGAAGGCTTTAAGGTGATAGAGCGCGTAGAAGGTCGGCTTGAAGGTAATGAGGAGTTTGCCGCAGCAGGGTTGGTTTTGAGACGTGAAAATACTTGAAACGATAAACAATAGGGCGATGGTTGCCTCACTATTCGATTGCACCTGATGAAATAGTCAGTTCTGGCTGAAATTGAATAGTTATCTGATATGGGTGAACCTGAGCCTTATACTGCTGCGCTTGCCGAGGTTGGCAGTAGTGTGAAGACTATTGGTGATCACTTGAGGTTTGAACACCCTTTAGGATCAAGTTGATTGCGGCTTGTGTATACTGCTCAACCATTTCCTCACTTAATAGATCCTGATTCGGAGTCAGATGCTTCAGGTTTTCATGGGCATTGCCATAAAAAACGCAAACCCCAATGATATTGAGCGTAGTCATCTGGAGATTTAGCGGACGAAAAACACCAGTTTGTATTCCTTGCTCTAGCAGGCCGGTGAGCAGATCCATTGCTTGTTGCCAGTTGGTTTGCATAAAGTATTTTCCCTGGTTTTGACTGGCCTCCTGGAATAAGAGCATGCCTCGATGTCGATGCTTGGTCTCGTAGGCGATTGCTGCTCGGATCACAGCCGCTAAAGCTTGATCAGCAGATAACGAGTCAAAATCAATTTGGGCGATCGCATCCTGAACCTCGGTGGCTGGACGCTGCAGCACCGCTTGATATAAGCCCACCTTATTCTCGAAGTAGTAGTAAATCATGCGAGAGGCGACACCCGCACCTTTGGCGATTGCCTCAGTTCTCGCCCCTTGCAATCCATGCTTGGCAAATTCAAGCTCAGCAGCATCTAAAATTTGTTGCTTGGTTTGTTCCGCATCTCGTCCCGTCCGCTTAGACGTCGGCTTTTGAGTCGATTTCTTGGCCACACAGATTTCTTAAGTTGTCCAATCCCCATCATAACCGGAATCACTATTGAACTAAAAAATTAATTCATAGTTGACATGGGTCCGCGACCTCAGTAAGTTAATGAATGGAATTTTTAATTAATTAAATACGGAGCGGCTATGGCGCAGATTTCTTCAGTAGATCGGCATGCCATTGTGATTGGTGGCAGTATCGCAGGATTGCTGACGGCAAGGGTTTTGACAGATCACTTTGAACGGGTCACGATTTTGGAGCGCGATAGCTTGCCAATGGCAGCACCGGCTCCACGCAAAGGCATACCCCAATGCACCCAGCTGCACATTTTGCTCACTCGGGGGCGTCAAATCATGGAAGAGTTGTTTCCGGGATTGGAGGCAGAACTGATTGATGCGGGTGCCGCTGTCTTAGACATGGGTACAGATGTGGAATGGCTGAATCCCTTTGGTTGGGGAGTACGTTTCCCATCTGGATTTAAGGCGTTATCTTTCAGTCGATACATTCTCGATTGGCTGATTTATCGGCGATTATCCCAGTTCGACCAAATCCAAGTACTGGAATCAAGCTATGTCACAGACTTGCTGACCAACGCGGCTCAAACCGCTGTGACGGGTGTGCGGATGCGCCAAAGAGACTTGGATAATCCACGGCAGGTACAGTACAAAGATCTGACCGCAGCTTTAGTCGTTGATGCCAGTGGCTATAGTTCTCAAGCACCCAAGTGGTTGCAAAAGATTGGTTATGAGCCCCCCGAAGAGACGGTCATCACCACCTCAATGGGCTATGCCAGCCGCCTCTATGAAATTCCTGCTGAGTTTAATGAGAACTGGAGAGGAGTCTATATTCAGGCAGCACCTCCTGAGCGCACATCCATGGGAGTCATCTATCCGATTGAAAATAACCGTTGGATTGTTGGAGTGTGCGCAACAGCTCCTCAACGACCTGCTAACAACGAAGCTGATTTTCTAGATGCTTTGCAAAATTTGCCGAGCCCGCATATTTACGATGCTGTTAAAGCGGCCAAACCTGCGACTGAGATCGGGATATATCATCCCCCCGGAAATCGATTACGCCACTATGAACGCCTCAGCCGCCAGCCACAAGGCTTTATTGCCATCGGCGATTCTGTTTGCTGCTTCACGCCGATTTATGGACAGGGAATGACAGTGGCGGCGTTAGGGGCTGTACTGTTGCAACAGTGTTTATCAGAAACTGCACTAACAGAACTGCCAAGCCGTTTTCAAAGCGAGCTTGCTAAGGTGAATGCGATCCCTTGGATTGCCGCGACCAGTCAAGATGCAAAGTATCCTAGCGTCAAGGGATTGGAGCGGCCGCCAACCCTAATGGAAAAGGCCATTGGCTGGTACATGGATCGACTCATACAGCTAACAACAAAAGAGCCGCAAGTGACTTTGTTGTTGTTTAATGTTTTTCATATGGTGCAGTCATCTGATGCCTTGTTTCAGCCATCGATGCTGTTGCGAGTGATGCAACAGCTATTAATGCCTTCATCAGCTAAAACTGCGCCTAAAACTCATAGTAGTTAGCTGTGCGATCGCGCTACGATTGCACAGCCCAGGTATCGCTTCAGCCTGATGGTGAGTTGCTGTCAGGTGACTCATTTACGGCCTAATCCGGAACATTTTGCTCACAATCACCAATCGTTGACATTTGAGAGGGTGTTAAAAGTAGCATTCCGCCCTGGATCAGCAGACACTTTTTACACAACCTCTGAAGCCCCTTATATTAGTTACTTAGCAATCAGGCTATGCTCTCCACCCTATCTACCGCTTTGCCAACCCAGACTATGTCGTCCGCTCATCTGCTGCAAGACTTATTTGCGGCTGCTGTGGCAGCTGCCATGCCTCAAGAACAAGTAGCCCGTGCTTTAGCACCCTATTTAAAGACCAGGCCCACAGGACGGGTGGTGGTAGTTGGCATTGGTAAATCCGCAGCAGCCATGGCCAAAGCTGTGGAGGATACCTGGGCTCAAGCCGGAAATTCTGACCCGATCCCAGGGTTAGTGATTACTCGCTATGGCCATGGAGTAGCCACTAACTCCATCGAGGTGATTGAAGCGGGGCACCCGGTGCCGGATGCAAATGGGATGCGTGGAGCCCGGCAGATTTTACAACGGGTCGAGTCTTTGACCGCTGATGATCTGGTGATTTGCTTGATTTCGGGAGGCGGCTCAGCGCTGTTTACTCTGCCCCCAGATGGCATTAATCTGGCAAATTTGGCAGATATTAATCGGCAACTGCTAGCCTCGGGTGCAGATATTACGGCGATGAATACGGTACGTAAGGCTCTGTCTTGTTCATCAGGAGGACGGCTGGCGGCAGCGGCGTATCCAGCTAAAGTGGTGTCGCTGATTATTTCGGATGTGGCGGGGGATAGTCTGAGCGCGATCGCATCGGGTCCCACCGTCGGCGATGGCGCTACTGCCGCTGATGCCCTGGATATTTTAGACCGCTATCAGATGACGATCCCCCATCCAGTGCGGGACTATCTAAAGCGCAATCCCAACCCGGTCATTGCCCCTAACGACCCGCGCCTGAGTACAACCACCAATCATCTGATTGCCACGCCTCAGCAGTCCTTAGAAGCCGCAGCTCAAGTTGCGATCGCCCACGGCTATACCCCGCTGATCCTCAGCGATGCCATTGAAGGCGAAGCCCGCGATGTGGCCCTGGTCCATGGAGCCATCGCCCGGCAAGCCAAACGTCATCACCAACCCGTTGCGCCCCCCTGCGTCATCCTCTCGGGGGGGGAAACTACGGTTACGGTGCAGCAAAACTTTGTCGGCAAAGGGGGGCGTAATAGCGAGTTTTTACTGGCCCTGGCCAGCTATCTAGATGGTGAGCCTGGTATCACCGCCATTGCCTGTGATACCGATGGCATCGATGGCAGTGAAGACAACGCCGGTGCTTTGATTACACCCGAGCTATGGCAACAGGGCCACAACGCCCAGAAATATCTCAATACCCACGATAGCTATAGCTTTTTTGAATCCATTGGCGCGTTGGTCGTGACGGGGCCAACCCTGACGAATGTGAATGATTTTCGGGCCATCGTGATTGAATAATGTGGGCGTTATTCATCACATACTTCAATGTCAGTCGCTGCCGCCAGCACTGACGGCAGCACCCCTGGGAACCGGGCTTCTAACTCATCTAGGCGCAATGAGTTCAAATGCTGGGTGCCGACCTTCTGGGTATGAACAATGCCAGCTTCACGCAGAATCTTAAAATGGTGGGACAGCGTAGACTTAGCGATGTCATCACCACCGCAGCTACGACAAGCTTGCTCGCCTTTTTGGGCGATGGTTTTCACAATTTTGAGCCTGACTGGATCGCCCAGGGCGTACAGTACGTCTGCCAGGGTTATTTGAGTTGTATCTGGATGGAAAATTGGACGCATACCTGCATTATGACATGGGTCTATGCCTGGCAGACCGGGTTAAAGGGTAGATGACCGCCCATATTAGTTCGATATTTTGGAACTATAATTAGGTCATCGAGAAAATGCAGAGTTACCTTGATAGGGCTACTGTATTACTGATGAGTTGGTTTTTAAGGAGATCAAAAAATGGCTGAAAGTGTTTTGGTAAACGAGGTGTCTGACGCCAATTTTCAAACTGATGTACTGGGTAGCGAAGTGCCCGTATTGGTAGATTTTTGGGCACCCTGGTGCGGTCCTTGTCGGATGGTAGCGCCCGTTGTCGATGAGGTGGCGGCCAAGTTTGAAGGTCGAGTCAAGGTGCTCAAGCTCAACGTGGATGATAATCCTAACAGTGCCAGCAACTATGGTGTCCGCAGCATTCCCACCCTGCTGGTGTTTAAGAATGGTGAGGTGGCTGACACTGTGGTCGGTGCTGTCCCAGCGAGCACCTTATCAAGCACCCTGGAGAAATATCTGGATTAAGACAGACGCTGCGTAATCCTGGCGGTGCAAAACTAAAAAGAAGGTTTAGAATGACGGCCTGTTCCTGGATATACCCGGTATCACAGGAGCAGGTTTGTCGTTAGACATCCGGTTTGTTCACTAACGTTAGGTCAATCTTTAAACATCCTATGAGCTACTCTGACCCCGATCCGTCTACTCCTAATCCCCCCCCTGGTCATGAATCGTCAACTGAAGAGTTTTCGGTGAATAGTGAGACTCTGGTGAGTAAGGTACAAGAATTACTCAATGAGAGTAATATCCGACGAATTGTGATTAAAAATGCTGAAGGTCGCACCTTGCTGGAGATTCCCCTCACTGCAGGTCTAATCGGTGGTGCGGTGGGTCTGGCATATTTTTCGCCGCTGGTTGCGATCGCATCGATTGGTATGCTCGCTGCTCGCTTTACCCTGGTGGTTGAACGACGAGTTTAGGGCAATACTTGGCCGTATCTGGACAGGTGCTTGAGCCCCCAAGTTTGGCAAGAAACACACTTCAAACTTGCCCAAGCGTCGGGGGCTAACCTGTCCTGTTAGTGGCATACTGGAGCCTTAAACTATGCCCAAGTTGCATTCTGTTGTTTCAGGCATTCACTATGTCCAGGTTATCTAGAGGAAATCAGCTGTACTGGCTGATTTTCTTACCATTGGCATTTGCTGGCTTTTTTATTCACTACCACTTTTGGCAAACCCCAGCTACTGAGCTGCAGGGCCACGATATGTACTATATCTGGCTAGAGGGGAAACGTATTCTGGCTGGAGAAAATCCCTATGCCAGGATTTTGGCAGGCAACCTCAGGGAAAATGACAAATATGCCACCTATTTTCCCATCGCTTATCTGTTATCGGCCCTGGTGCAAAAGCTGGGATTTCTAGAGTATCGCGACTGGCTCTATTTTTGGCGGCCCCTGTCTTTGCTCTGTCATATGGGTATTGTTGGTCTGACGCTGCAATACTTTCAAAAGCGAGGAGTCTTGCTGCTAGGCATCGCCGCATCTACGGTTATTTTGTTAGGCCGCTGGAGCATTTATATTGTTCGCGTCCATCATCTAGAGTTTGCGGCCATTGTCTTTTTGGTATTTTCGTTAGCTCTTTTAAGCAAAAAAACTCCCTTAGCGTTGTTACTGTTTAGTATCTCCTTGGGGATCAAACAGATTGCTGTCTTCTTATTGCCGCTATATCTGGTTTATCTGTGGAAAAAGCGGGACAGGTATGCCAAGAATTGCTTGATTGGATTGCTAATTATTGTCAGTGTGCCCCTGGTCACATCGCTGCCGTTTATTCTGTGGAATGCGGAGGGCTTCTTCAAGTCCGTTTTGTTTTCTGCCACACGCTTAGGGGATTTACATATTAGCGGTGCTCCGTCTATTGATGTCATTTTTGCTGTGGATTATCCATGGTTAGTGGGTCTCAGGGCTAAATTGTTGATGCTATTGCTGATGGCCCTGGTTTATCTAAGTTTTTGGAAGGAAAGGGTGGGTGTCTTTACGGCATCGACCCTGGTGATGATGGCGTTTTTGTATTTTAATTCTGTTCTGTTTTTACAGTATTTTATTTGGCCCCTGTGTTTGGCACTCTTTGCTATGGTAGAAGGCAAAAGAGCCCGAGGATAACGATAAAAAGAATAGGAAATTGGCTTGTGAGTTGCTTTCTAGGGGCTGGCTGATAAACTCTTGAGCCTTGCCTGAGGGGTTAGTTGGTGAATTTTAAGTAAACCCTCAGCCTAACTGAGGTTGGATTTAGGTCAGTATTGGGAATCTCTTAGATTAGGTCTTTAATTTAGGTAGCATTGTTGTCTAAGTGGTTTTCAATGGAATCATTGGATAGTTATATGCGGGCGTTTAATCGCTTGTTTGAACAGAGGCTAATCGATAGGACTCCAAGTCTTTTAACCCTCAAAGCAGGTGAGGTTGTTTTTCATGCTGAAGATCCGGCTGAGAGAATCTTTGGGGTAAAAACTGGGAAGATTCAGCTGGTTCGCTATCTGGACAATGGTCAGATGAGTTATCAATACCCTGTAAACAATGGTGCCTGGTTTGGTGAAAGAGCGTTATTTAATGACGTTTATTCAAGTTCTGCGATCGCAACTACCCCCTCTCAACTCATTGCTATCCCCAAGCAAAACTTTCTCGCCCTGTTACGGTATGAGCCTGAAATGTCCGTACACTTTACAGAGCAGCTTACAGAACAGCTCCACATCGCTAAAAACCTAATGACCGTGCGCTGTATCCGTTCCGCCCGTGACCGCGTACTCGTTTATCTTCATAGCCTCAAACGACCGGGTCAAAACACCTGTGTGCTTGAGTCACCGCTCAAAGCGATTGCTGAGCAAATTTGCCTAACCCCCGAAGTGGTGTCACGTTCGCTACGAAAATTGCAGGATGATGGCACTATTCAAAGAAATCAGAGAAAAATCACCTTTTTGAAGGGATAAATCCTATGAAATCAAGGATTTTTATGTCAGTCTAAAAATTCAAATTTATTAACGAACTTGATTTGAATCATAGATTCTCAGGAAGTACTCATCTAAAATTCTGGCAAATCTCATCTGAGTACTGCTATGGCTTCAATCAATCAGACTCAGCTCCAAGTTGCCTGTCTCCCCAGCCATCAAATGCAACCCCGATGGTTGTCAGCCCTAGCGTCATTGCACTATAGGGCTGGCTATCTAACGGTCTATTTAGAAGAACTGGTTTCAGGTTTACGCCATGGTCTGGGAGCCAGTCGCGTCATGCTGGGTCAACGTTTAGAGGCTGGCAGCTATCACTTTATTGTCAGTCCAGAACTGCAGCCAGACGAACCAGAAAACCCTAACCTTTGGAGCAACTTAGCCCAAGGCATTGTAACCCAGAAAATTTCGGGAACAGGGGTGTGTGCCCTCCAGGCCAACCTGAGTGTGGCCTATTGTGGGGTACCACTAGAAACACCCCAGGGCGAAAATTGTGGCATTTTATTAGCCCTCAGACCCACTATAGAGCCCTTTCAAGTTGAAGATGTCCATGTTTTAACCCTGATGGCCACCCAGGCGGCCATGGCAATAGAACTAGAACGCTGTTGCTCGGCAGCACATCGGCCATCCATAGCAGCACCAGGATCAGGTCATCCTTTGCAACTACGACAGGGTGAGCTGCTGGCAGTAAATCAACAGCTCACCCAAAAACTCGACCACTATCGCGCTGAGCTGCAACGAGTTTCCGCCCGATTACAAGTGGAAACCATTGCCCATTCTTCATTAGAACAGCGCTTTCGCAAAATTTTTGAGGGCTCTAACGATGCCATCTTTGTGATTGATCCAAGCCAGGATCAGATTTTAGAAGCCAATCCTCGGGCCACAAAGTTACTCAACTACTCACGTCAGGAGCTGCTCAACTCCATCAAAATTTCCCAGGTGCATCCCGATGAAATGCCCAAGCTGATTGCCTTTACATCAGATGTTTTCCGTAACGGCCAAGGCTGGACGGATGAGCTCACCTGTCTGACCAAGACTAAGCATAAGCTAGCAGCTGAAATTTCAGCCGCTCCCATTGACTTTGATGGCCGTCAATGTATTTTGGCCATGGTGCGGGATATTAGTACAAGAAAACGACTTAACGCTGAACGCAAACGAGCTGAAGCAAATGCCCAAAAAGCGCTCTCACATCTAGCTGAGGTGGGAGAACTCGCATCCATGATTGTCCACGAAATTCGTAATCCGCTGACTACGGTTCTCATGGGGCTGACCAGCTTCCAGAAGTTAGAGCTAGACAGTCGCTTCCAGGCGCGGCTAAATATGGCCTTAGAAGAAGCTGAACGGCTAAAACGACTGCTCAATGAGATTCTGCTTTTCTCAAAACCACAAATGCTGGACCATAAACCCCTGGAGCTAAACAGTTGGAGTGCAGATCTGCTGGCCGCCATTGAGTCTCATCCGTTAGTGGTAGATCGGGTGATTCAATTTACGCCCAACCCCAGTTCAGTGATTGTGTCTGCTGATGCTGACAAACTAAAGCAGGTGTTTATCAATCTGTTAACCAATGCCTGTGAGGCAATTGCCCCAGGTGAGACCGTGACCTGGGAAATTCTCCATCCATCTAAGGCCGATTACCTGACTGTACAAATTAATAATGGAGGTAAGCCCATTCCTCCGTCGATTGTGGAGAAAATGACCACACCTTTCTTTACTACCAAGTCCCATGGTAATGGTCTGGGGTTAGCCATTGTTAAACGGATTGTGACCACCCATCAAGGTCAGCTGAGAGTTACTTCAGATGCGCAATCGGGTACCACTGTGACGGTGAAACTACCCATCCTCAAACATTAGCTCTAGCGGCGGCCAGCCCCATGATCTCTAAAATTCTCCAGATTTGGAGGTTTGCCCTCTAACCTCTGTTGTCAAACTTGCCAATACCTGATGTATTGGTAAGCGATAAAGAGGGCTGATCAGACTATGGACCAACAACGTGCGTTCACAGGTGGTGACAATATCGGTGGGCTGTAGCTGTTGGGTTTGCAGGATATGGATAATTAGTTTGCGCAGGTCATTGAGCCCATGGAGGATGAGCATCCCAGGGCGTTGCCAGGGACGATAGCGGGCCCAGCGTAAGGCGTAGCGGTTGACACCAATGGCTTGAAACAGGGGTAGCAAATAGGCAGGGCGTAACCGAGTCGCTGGAATCCGATGGGTTAAGCGCATTTGGGGATGATGCCAAATTGGCCAACCGCCTTGACGGATGTAGCTGAGAGTTTCTACATCTTCTCCTTTAGTGGTTAAGCTGGTGCCACACACGCCACTCAGGAGCGGTTTTGGGGGGACACAGGTCAACCAGGCCTGCCGCCGGATCACCATGCCAGCCCCCGCTGGTAAAACGCCCTGCTGGGCTGTGTATTGAAAGGGGCGCTCTCCCCGTTGAATCACAGCCAAACAGCTTGCAATCCGCTCAAAGCCTGGGGGTGGCTTACTCTCATACTGGCCATCGATAGTGCTGCCGTAGGCACCAACCTGGGGATAGCGTTGGCCAAACCCATGGGCTTGGGCGACCCAATCATCAGCGGGTAGGGTGTCATCATCGAGAAACCCGACGAGATTGCTGGTCGTCGTTTGCATCGCCCGCCGCCGAGCGTAGGCTAGACCCTGACGTGGCTCAAATACATACCGAAGTGAGCTGTGGGTGGGCCAGTCTTGCTGATAGCGATCAATGCACTGGGCCGTGTGGTCATGACTATTGTTGTCAACCACAAGAATTTCCCATGCCAGGGACTGGGGGATCTGCTGTTCTTTTAAGTGATCTAGCAGTAGCGGTAGACGATGTTCACCATTGTAGGTACAGATAACAACAGAAAAGTCAGTCACAAGCGGCAAAATCAACAAGTATGAGATAAGAGCCTCATGATGCCTGAACTTTTGTCAGATTTCTTCCCTAAAAGCACGGGGCCTAACGATGCAGTTTGGTACGTTCTTTGTACAGCAACTTTACGGATATAAGGATGAGAACGAACCTCAATTTGTCCAGGGAAAAGAGAGAAAATCCGCTATGTTTAATACATTGAATAATTTTGATTATCTAGCCTAAAACACGTCAACGGTGGGAAACTGGGCCTGTGCCTGTAGACAGTCCCACAGATAAACCGCCAGACCCAGATCTCCTGTCCATAGCGGGTAGCGCAGTTGCCCGTAGGTTTTCTGTGATAGTCGATATTGTTCAATTGCATGCATGGCAAAGGCTCTAGCGCGGTCAAGCCACAGCTGGTTACCAGTGCGGATAAATAGTTTGAGAAAGGCATAGCCATTGCCCCCCGTACCATGGCACAGATTAGATCCCTTTTTTAACGGGCCAGCTCGCCAGGTGAGTTCTCCTCCCTGTTCCAGAATGCGATCGCACTCTTCATTCATCCCTTGGGGCAATGTGGCCAGGGCTGTTACCATACCAGCAGCACCGTGGCAGTACTGCACCAGTTTTAGGTTGGTGGAATGAGCAGCCTGATAAACAGCCGGCCAGTTTGCCCCGTTATTATCCGTGACTGCCGTCTGCACCACGGTTGCCATGGCTTTAGCGGCAATCTCTGCAAATTCTTCATCGCTCAGTAAGGAGCGTCCCACCAGCAACGGCACCAAATTGCTAGCAAACCCATGGACCGGCCCCAGATATTTCCGTTGACTGCCGTATAGGTCAATTGTCCATAAATAGCCAGCCCCTTTAATCGGTTGCCACTCCCGTAGTAGTAACGCCGTCTGGGCTTTGAAAATCTCCTGCCATCTGGGTGCTTGGGTCCACTGGTGCATAAAATAGGCCGCCAGCATGGAGCCCGCCATGCCCCACATCAATTCTCGCACTGGCTGACTATCGTTTTTATGAATTGACTCTGCGATTTGGTTGGCTTTGTCGTCACCAGGGGAGAGTTTATACTGCAACAACAGCAGTGGCAGTTCTCCAAATAGGTAAGATGACTGTTGTGGATAGGGGCTGTGGTGAGAATAGTCTTGGCGATTTTGCTCCAGGGTTGCTGCAAGGTGCGTAGCTACATCAAAGGTAGAGTCAATGGCTCCAACTGTTTGTAAATAGTGGATAGTCCACAGCACGCCGACTTTGCCAAAATACAGGTCGGTGCCAAACTCATGGTCATCCATGGGATGCCCAGACAAGGATGGCTGGCGTTGTAGCTGAATGATGGTTTCAGTTGCGATCGCAGTAATGGCCTGCTGAACCTTGTTATCGTCCCAATCGATTTCTACAAGCGGGTAATGTCTGGTTGGATCAAACAGTGCCATCGTTTTGCCTCAGTTAGCCATCGGCCATTAGCCGCATTTTAGCTTGGGAGGTCGATACACTGAGGGGACTGCACAAAAATAAAGACCCAGATTGGGGCCGTAGATGGGTGGATGAGTGATGGGGTAATGGGGTGATTATTTAAGCGCAAGCGCCTGAGTTGCTCTAAATTTGAAAACGCTATGGGAAACAAAAATCGTCAGGGAATAAATGCTAGATGTATCTGCACCAGGCTACATATCTGCCATATATCTGCCATCATGAGAGAGACCTAACAGTGCCTCTTTTCACCATTGAGTACTTGAGATTAATCAGATGTTCCAACTCGGCTATTGTGTGTAATTGTAATCGACTGTGGCCCTCTTCAAAGTAAGATTATGTGTCGCTCAAATTTATTTTTGCTGATGACTTTAGGCTTGATCTCAGCAGCTAGTCTTGGGTGTCAACCGCAACGAGAATCTCTACCAACAAGTGCGTCATTCTCAGAGCGTTTAAATGTTGCCTTAGCAGACATTGAGGCTCAAAATCTAGATGTGATTATTGCCATCTCTCACCAGGGTACTCCTTTACAGTATTACGAGTTTGGGTCTGCAGCAGCGGATACAATTCCACCTGAACAGACGCTGGTTGATATCAATTCCATCACTAAAACAGTCACAGGCGTGATGGCAGCCAAGCTGGTTGAACAAGGAAAGGCTCGCTTTGATGAAACACTGGAAGACTTTTTTGACAACGTCCCCGCTGACAAGTCGGGCATCACCTTACATCAGCTGCTGACCCACTCAGCCGGATTCAAGGAAGCGTTAGGTCCTGATCCTGAACAACTCAGCAAGCAAGACTTTTTGCTGCGAGCGTTTAACTCGCCATTAGAGTCGTCTCCAGGAGAAATCTATCAATATTCCAATACTGGATTTGGGATCGTTGCTGCCATCATCGAGGCCCGCTCTGGCAAATCATACGAAGACTACTTACTTGAAGACGTGATTGCCGGGTTAGGGTTGAAAAATACCGGCTATGCCTCTGTTTATGATCAAAGCCGTTCATTAACGACTAAACGGGGCAAATCCATTGACCAGGCCAGCTGGGGGAACCCCCAACCCTATTGGAATCTGGTTGGCAACGGCGGTTTGATATCGACCGTTGAAGATATGATTCGATTTCGTCAAGCTGTGGTAGCTGGTGAGGTCATCTCAAAAGATATGCTGGCAGTTGTGCAAACACCTCACATCCGAGAATTTGAGGATGACGACAGCTTTTACGGCTATGGGCTTGTCGTTGAAAACATGGACGGTATTGGCCAAATTTATTGGCATGATGGTGGCAACCAGGTATTCTCAGCGCAGTTGATAGACTATGCCGAGCAACGTGACTTAATTTTTACAGCCGGTACCGGTGAAGACGCTGCCAAGGCCATTATCTCCTTGGAAACCTATTTATACGATGCTGAGAATAGCGAGTAGAACTTTAGCTCAACTTTATCATTGGTGAAAACATTGCCACACAATTATTAGCCCTGCTTCAGCAGAAATTCAGTTTGCCGTGTTTAGCTAGGTCTAGCATTAAAACTGGTTTTAACTCATGCGTATTCATTACTTTGGTCAGGTCGCCACTGCACTGTTTGTTGGTCTAGCCATCGCTACCGGCTGTGCTTCCAGTTCACCCACGACATCTGCTGAGCCAAGTATAGATAACAACAATCCGGAAGAAACCGCTGCTGTCTCCGTGGCTGACCCTTGTGCTGGTGCCAATCCCTGTGCCAGTGTTGCTCCTGAGCCGACCATAGAAATCAGTGCTGCTGAGTCACCAACGGTCGAAGTTGCCGCTGAGCCCCAGCAAAATATTCGCTATTTTGTGGATGGCCAGGGTCTGGCAATTCGGGGCACAGACCCAGTTGCTTACTTTACTGAAGGTGGACCTGTGGCTGGTAGTGCTGAATTTACTTACACATGGGGCAATGCCACCTGGCAGTTTGCCAGTGCAGAAAACCGCGACTTGTTTGCCGCCAATCCTGAACAATATGCTCCTCAGTATGGTGGGTTCTGTGCCTGGGCCGTGAGTCAGGGCTATACCGCTTCCATTGACCCCAATGCCTGGAGAATTGTCGATGGCAAGCTGTACCTCAACTACAGCAGAGGGGTGCAGCGTCGCTGGGAGAGAGATATTTCTGGCAATATCTCTCAGGCAAATACTAATTGGCCGGGAGTCTTAGCCGATTCATAATCTCTCAGCCCCCATCGATATTTAAGGCCATTATGGTTGACGATAGATGATCCGTCCCCACTGCTAAGGTGGGGCCAGGGCCTAGTGGTTTAAAGCTCAGCTTTTGATAAAACCGCTGGGCTCGCTTGTTAGCATCAGAAGAGGCACAAGTTCGTCCGTGGCCTCTATTCCAACTTCTCTGACTGTATACATGGCTATCTCTGGGGTAGTTCCTACATCCATGCTCTAAAACAGGTCGGCTGTGGCAGCCTGTTCAATTTGCGTTAATATCTGCAAAGAAACTTCACAAAGAGTCAGTGGTTATGGGTTCTGGGCCGTCCATCATTTCGCGGATCAGTGGCTGGTGGCAGCCAGCGGGCAATTGGCGGCAGCAGCCGTCCCAGGGTTTTATAGAGCTGCGTCACCTCAGCAAAGACTTTACTGAAGGCGTTACCAATCGACAGGTGCTGAAGGATTTGAGCATCACCTTTGATGCAGGTAAGTTTATTGTGCTGCTGGGGCAGAGTGGCAGTGGTAAGAGTACTCTGCTGAATTTGATTAGTGGTATTGAGCGACCGACGGCAGGCACCGTGCTGATCGATGGTGTATCCATTACTGAGCTAAATGAGCGGGCTTGCACCCTGTTCCGACGGGATGAGATTGGCATTATCTTTCAGTTTTTTAACCTGATTCCTACGCTGACGGTGCTGGAAAATGTCACCCTGCCCCAGGAGCTGGCTGGCAATGCTCCTCAGGATATTGAAGTTAAAGCCCGTCAGCTACTGGAAAAAGTGGGTCTGGGCGATCGCACCGCTGCCTTTCCCGATAAACTCTCCGGGGGGCAACAGCAGCGGGTAGCTATTGCCCGTGCCCTGGTGCATGAACCGCGCTTAATTCTGGCAGACGAACCCACTGGCAACTTGGATGAAGACACAGGAGAAACCGTTCTCAAGCTACTGTTAGACCTGACCCACAACGCCCATAAGACGTTAATTATGGCCACCCACAATCCGGACATTGCCCGATATGCGGATTGTGTCCTGCGGGTGCACGAAGGGCATTTAGAAGACGCGACTGCCGAATTCCAAGAGGTAGCCGTTGCCTGATGCCTGTTTCCTCCTCTGATTCTGCCACCCTCTCTAACGCGCCCCTCTGGCGTCTTGCCTGGCGACGCATGCGCCGTCGTCCCTTTCAATACGTCCTTTTTATTCTGGGTATTGCCATTGGGGTGGCCATGATGGTCTCCATTGACCTGGCCAATGGGTCAGCCCAGCGAGCATTTGCGTTATCGACCGATGCGATCGCAGGTCGTACCACCCATCGAATCGAAGCCATCTCTCCCATTGGCATCGATGAATCCCTCTATCGTAAGTTGCGCACCGAGCTGGGCTACACCCAGTCTGCCCCCATTGTCGAAGGCTATGTGGTGGCTGAAGACTTAGATCGTCAGCCCATGCGGCTGGTGGGCGTAGACTTTTTCGCCGAGGCTCCCTTTCGCAGCTATTTGAATGATGGCTCTAACGAAAATTCAGACCAGGGGGTTGAAGCGTTAACTACCTTTTTGACCGAGCCAGGTGCGGTAATTTTGGCTCGGGACACCGCCGCTGACTATGGCGTGCAAGTAGGTGATCGACTCACCTTAACCCTGGCTGGTCAGCCGGTCTCAGCCCATGTTGTCGGCATTTTGCAACCGGCCAATACCCTCACCCGCGATGCCCTCAGCAATGTGCTGTTTACCGACATTGCCTCGGCTCAGGAAATTTTGGGGATGCAGGGGTATCTCAGCCACATCGATTTGATTGCCGACAGTGATGCTGCGCTTGAACCCATTCGAGCACTGCTACCCACCGGGGTCAAGCTGGAAACTGCCCAGGCTCAGAAAAATGCTGTGCAGCAGATGACAGCAGCGTTTGAACTTAACCTGACAGCCCTGAGTCTGTTGGCCCTGGTCGTGGGTATGTTTTTGATTTACAACACTGTCACCTTTAGCGTAATTCAGCGGCGGCCACTGTTTGGGACGCTGCGGTGTTTGGGGGTGACCCAGGGGCAGCTGTTTCAGCTGATTTTAGGAGAATCGCTGCTGTTGAGTATTGTCGGGTCTATCCTGGGGCTGGGGCTGGGGGTAATTCTTGGCCGCAGCATTGTCGGGCTGATTACCCAGAGCATTAATGACTTTTACTTTGTTGTCTATGTGCGCGATATCAGCCTGAGCTCCTTCACCTTGATTAAGGGGATGGTGATTGGTATTTTTGCCGCTCTGTTTGCCTCTCTGATTCCGGCGCTTGAGGCGATGGGCACGTCCCCAAATAACAGTCTTAAGCGCTCTACACTGGAGAGCAAAGTGCAACAGATTTTGCCCTGGCTGGTGTTGGCCTGGGGACTGTTTACTCTGGGCGGTGTGGGTCTGCTCAGTATTAAAAATGGTGGGCTGGTGATTGCCTTCGGTGGGTTATTTGCCATTTTGTTGGCCGCTGCTTTGCTAACCCCCCCGTTGACAGCGTTGTTGATGCAGTGGCTATCGCAGCTACTCACAGGTTTGCTAGGTGTTTTAGGGAAGATGGCCCCGCGCGATATTACCCGGTCCTTGAGTCGGACGTCGGTTGCGATCGCATCCCTGATGGTGGCCGTCTCCGTTATCGTCGGCGTTTCAGTCATGGTCGGTTCCTTTAGAACCACCGTAGTGCAGTGGCTAGACCAAACCCTGCAGGCCGACATCTATGTCACTCCCCCCAGCACCACCGCCAATCGCATCCTCGGCAGTGTAGATCCAAGCGTGGTTGACGAAACCTACACCTGGCCCGAAATCGACCACATTGTCACCTACAACGATACCGACGTGGATGTGATTGCCTTTAATCGCCAAGGCACTGACGCCACTAACGCCACTGAAATATCCGTTAACCGCTCGGCCAAATTAATCTCCGCCGATGGGGATGTATCTGACGGTCAGCGCCCCTATGCCTGGATTCGAGACAATGTGCAAAACCCCTGGCCCCAGCTAGATGCTGGTGAGGGCGTGATCATTTCAGAAGCCCTCATGTTACGAGCTGGAGTATCCGAACCCCCTGAAACAATCACTCTAGAATCCCCCCAGGGACCGATCACATTGCCAGTGGTCGCCGTTTTCTACGACTATGCCTCGGATCGCGGCACAATTCTGCTGGACAACGATCGGTATCTAGAGGTGTGGCAAGATCCCACCATTGCCTCCCTAGGACTGTTCTTGAGACCAGGCATCTCAGCCGATAGCGTAGTCACCCACCTGCGAGAAACATTTAAAGATCGTCAGGACTTAGTAGCCCAGTCAAACCGTAACCTCCGTCAAGGTTCGTTAGAAATCTTCGACCGCACCTTTGCCATTACCGGAGCATTGAGACTACTGGCCATTGTTGTCGCCTTTATCGGTGTTCTCAGTGCCCTAATGAGTTTGCAGTTAGAGCGCACAAAAGAATTAGGCATCCTCCGCGCCAACGGCATGACCCCACTGCAAATGTGGCAGATCACTCTGTTAGAAACCGGCATTATGGGCAGTTTAGCTGGCGTGTTTGCAATGCCATTGGGCTATGTGTTGGCCTGGATTCTAATCTATGTGATTAATGTACGCTCCTTTGGATGGACATTGCAGATGCAGATTGAACCGAGTTACTTTTGGCAGGCCTGGGTAGTAGCTGTGGTAGCTGCTCTGTTGGCCGGGGTATATCCGGCATGGCGTTTGAGCAAGATGGTCGTCGCCACAGCGATCCGGGAGGAGTAAAGCAATGTCTTCAGCACCAAATTTTATGAAACGCCTCCCCCTCGTCATTCTCTCCATCACCCTAGTCCTGCTTGTCACCCTCTGGCCACGACCGGGCATCACCAACAGCGGCAAAGCCTCTGTAGAATGGCTCTCTGCCCAGGAGACCGACAGCTCAGATGGATTTGCCCGTGTCACTGAACCTAAGGCCCTAGAGTTCCCCCAAGAGCTGGGCTCTCACAATGAGTATCAAACAGAATGGTGGTACTACACCGGCAATCTGCAAACTGAATCTGGGCGAGAATTTGGCTATCAGCTCACATTCTTCCGACGGGCGCTGACCCCAGACACAGCATCGGTGACAGATGCTTCAGACTGGCGGTCAAACCAGATTTACTTCTCTCACTTCACCATCAGTGACATTGAGAATCAAAAATTCTATCCTCACGAGCGGTTTAGTCGACAGTCAGCAGCACTCTCCGGAGCACAGGCATCTCCTTACCGAATCTGGCTAGAGAATTGGTCAGCAACAGAAGTCGCTCCAGGTCAGGTTCACCTGATGGCTGACGCAGAGGATGTAGCCCTCGATTTAATGCTGACCGAGACCATCCCACCAGTGCCCCAGGGCGATCATGGCTACAGTAGAAAGAGTACAGAGCCAGGCAATGCATCCTATTACTATTCTATTGTGCAGCAACAGGCTCAGGGGACAGTGATGGTGGCCGATGAATCTTTTGAGGTAAACGGTCTAACCTGGAAAGATCATGAGTATTCCACCAGTGCACTGAGCCCTGGCACGGTAGGCTGGGACTGGTTTTCACTACAGTTGGATAATGGGGCATCCTTGATGCTATACGGACTGCGCCAAGAGAATGGAGACCTTTTAGACGTTTCTAGCGGTACTTACATCAGCGCCACTGGCGAAACTCAATCTGTTGATCATACTGAATGGCAAATTGATGTGCTGGATACCTGGCGCAGTACAACTAGTAAAGCAGTCTATCCTGCCCACTGGCACATTGAGATTCCTAAGCTAGATCTGGTGTTAGATGGTAAATCGTTAATAGCAAATCAGGAACTAAATCTCTCCACAACCTATTGGGAAGGCGCTGTTGGCTTTGAAGGAACTGTTGCCGACCAGCCTGTTAGTGCCAAAGGGTACATAGAAATGACCGGCTATGCCGATCGACTGGATGCGGTACTTTAGGCTAATTATTCAAAATTATTTCAGCGTCCAGTTGTAGGCATAGTCAGTGCCGGGATAAACGCCTGCGCGCACCTCTGCGGCAAAACGCTCTGCAGCTGTTGCAATCAGTGGATGTAGCTGCGCGTATTGCTTAACAAATCGCGGTGTTTGTTCGCTATGTAAACCCAACATATCAGTTGAAACAAGCACCTGACCATCACAATCAGGGCCGGCTCCAATTCCGATTGTTGGAATCTTGAGAGCCTCTGTTACTGCCTTGGCAGCTGCACTTGGAATTGCCTCCAAAAGCAGTGCAAATACTCCAGCATTCTCAAGTGCCAGAGCATCTTGAATCAGCATTTCAACAGCTGTTTTTGTCCTGGCTTGTACTTTGTTTCCACTTAATTGATGATAGGACTGTGGAGTGAGGCCCAAATGACCGATCACAGGGATACCGTTTTGCGTTAAGCATTGAATCAATGCATCATGTCGCCCTTCTAGCTTTACTGCTTGAACGCCAGTTTCTTTAAGGAGTCTGCCAGCATTGCAGATGCCCTCCTCCGGGGTATCATAGGAACCAAACGGAAGGTCTCCAATAACGAGTGCATGACTTACCGCACGAACCACAATCTCACAATGGTAAATCATGGCATCCATAGTGACTGGCAATGTTGTGTCATGGCCTTGAACAAAAATGCCCAGGGTGTCTCCAACAAGGATTAGTGGAATGCCAGCTTTATCAAAAATTGTTGCGGTCAGATAGTCGTATGCAGTCAGCATCGCGAAGCGTTCTCCCCGAGATTTATAGGCAGACAAATCTTGAATAGTAATACGACTCATTTTTTCGAATGCCTCCATGAAAAGATTAATAACTGTTAGAGAGGACTTAACGATAAGCCATAAAAGGGAAACAGAGATGACTGCTGCTTAATTGAGTCTTTAATCATTCAATCCCACGGATACATGCGGATAGCTGGCGTGCTTTCTGTACATTGCCGTTGCTATTATGTGGCTGATCCCCGATCGTCGCATTGAGAAGATTTTAAACTCTTAACCATGATGCTAACCATTGGTCTTCAAAACCTGTTCAGCCGTCAGATTTAGATCAGGAAAAGTTTTAGAGACAAGCGCTTGATGGCCTTGAAATAACTGAATCTCATACTCTCCATCCACTAACGTACAGATAGACAGCGTTGGACGTTTAGGCTTACCAATATGCCGAACACCGCCTAAGCCTGCATGGTCTGCAATCCAGTACTCCGCAATGCCTAAGGTCCCATAGTCCTCAACTTTACGGGCATAGTCATTTTGCCAATTGCTACTCACTACTTCTGCCACAAACTTAATTGAACTGCCCCTGGTTAAAATCGATTGATCTAGCCACAGAGGTTCATTGACAAGTTCTGTCCGATCAACAACTAACACATCAGGCCGGAAAGCCGTCATACCCGCATTAGCCGGTCGAAAGAGTCCCCGTTGTAGAACAAACCAAGGTAAATCTGCTTGATCAATCTGAACACAGGCCTTTGTTGTGATAAAAGCCGCAACCTCCTCATGCTGGCCGGTTGGTTCCAAATCAAATACCTCGCCATCAATTAACTCATAGCGGTTATCGCTACCATAACGAGCAAGAAACTCGTCAAAACTCAGAGGCTTTTGTTCAATTGGCCGGTCAGCTGCAACGGTCATAGGCTACCTCAGCCCCAATCAATACCTCTAGTCTACCAAATCATAAATTGCATAAATTGTGCTTTTAGGGGACGGTCAGTCACCCTATTGAATGCTTTATAGATTCTAAACGTTCTACCATAGAAAACAATGCTGCTAACCTCAACTCCTATGGTTTCTGCCACTGCCCAACGCCCCCAGGCTGGTCATCTTCGTGCCATGCGCCAGGATATGATTGGCTATCTCGAAGGTCTATCGCAGCAGGGCGATTTTCTCAAAATTCCTCTAGGTCTTGGCACTGCCTATTATCTTAACCACCCAGATGATATTCGCGAAGTTCTGGTGACCCAGGCAGAGTTGTTCCACAAGCCTTCTACTATTAAGTATGCTGCTAGTGGTTTGTTTGGTGAAAATCTCTTCACTACCGATGGCAGGCTGTGGAAAGTGTTGCGACAAACCATGCAGCCTGCATTCCAGTCTCAACAGATTCGAGACCATGCCCAGATTATGATTGACGAGACGGCCAAGATGGTGAGTCAGTGGCACTCAGGGCAAATGATTGAAATCTGTCAGGCGATGATGGATCTGACTATGGGAATCACCAGTCAGGCTTTTTTTGGGGTAGATCTGCGAGACCGTCCGGAAGCTAAAAATATTGTTCGCTTTATTGAGTTATTTAACCAACGCATCTCTGGAATACCAGTACCTGCCTGGGTCCCGCTACCGGCTACGAGAGAAATGAAGACTCAGATTGCTCAAGCGGCTCAGCTGTTTGATGCACTGATTAATGAACGTCGGCATACATCTCGCATATACACTGACATTCTAGCCATGCTGGTGGCAGCTCAAGCGTCTGATACAACCGGTTTAATCACCGATCAGCAAGTCCGTAACGAAGTCATGAACCTGTTTGCTGCCGGTTATGAGGTGACGGCTAACTCGTTAGCCTTTGCTTTACATTTGATTGATCAATATCCCACTGTAGAAACACGACTACGCGCAGAGATTGACCAGATCTTAGGAAATCGAGCTATCACATTTGAGGATCTGACCAATATGCCATATTTGGAATGTGTACTGAAGGAATCGATGCGGCTGATGCCGGTGACAGCCGTCTTTGCACGCCAGGCGACTCAAACAGTTACCTGGGCTGACCGGACGATTCCTAAAAATGCAGCGGTGTTAATCTCGCCCTGGACACTACATCGCCGTAGCGATATTTATCCAGACTCCTTAACGTTTGACCCTGACCGGTTTGATATCAGCGGTCGTAGCCAGATGCCAAAGTTTGCCTATTTACCATTCTCGGGAGGCACCCGCATTTGTATTGGTCAGGCGTTTGCTATGACCCAAATGCGGATTAATCTGGCGACTATTCTGCAGCGTTATCGCCTGAGCACTACACCTGATTATGTAATGCAGCCTTACTTTAGTTTTAATACTCGTCCTCAAGATGGCTTGCCGATGCAGCTCCAGACTATCTAATCCAAAATCTTGGTTACATGCTCCCGATATTGACGGGCAATTATCAGGGATTGCCCCCACGGAATTATTCATTTTTAGTCGGGGTCACTAAATTCGGATTTGGTTCAATCCCTGACAGTCTCAGCCCAAAATCTCTCTTTGCCATAGCTCTCTTTGCCATAGCTCTCTTTGCCATAGCTCTCTTTGCCATAGCTCTCTTCCCGTAGTCTTAATCGAGGATCAGAGTGTTGTCATCGGGTGAGGCGACTTCTGGCCAAAGGACAATTCTAACTTCTTTGATCGGGGTAACCCGTCTGAGTAGTCTGTGGGCAATGACACGAAACATGGTGTCTATGGCCACGCCCCGAGGAAAGCTGCCATTGCCGGTACCCAGCAGTGGAAAGGCAATGGATTTGATGGATAATGTTTCGGCTTGATAAAAACAGCTATCAACAATTTCGGCAATAACATCGCGGGTGGGAAACTGGCGAGACTCTCCATCGACACCAATGGTAATGCCGTGAAAGACAAACCTTGAGGGTAAATCTCCTGCGGCTGTGACTACGACTCTACCGGAACGAACGGGGGTAAATCGTTGGGCATCTTCACGAAATGAACCGCCGGCTTTTTGGGCGAGGGCAGCGGATACGCCACTGCTCATGGTTAACATGGCATCGTCAGAACTGACGAGGGCATCAACGTCTTGCTTGGTTAAATCTCCAAAGAGAATCTTGAGGCGACGTCTGTTGGGAAAGTCAAAAATGGTGGGTCGATTGGGTTCTGTCAGGTCTGGGCTTAAAAACTGTTTGCGATGGACTTTAAAGATGCCGAGATAGTTGGCCAGGGTTTCATCTATGGTGTACTCCCAGGGCTGTATACCAGATGAACTTAGGATTTCATTGATTTGTGAGAAGCTGGAAAATCGATCGGCGGGATCTTTGGCTAAACATCGTTCAATGCAGTCGTTTAATACGCTGCTAACGGAGGGGTTACGGGATTTAGGCGGTATTAGGGGCTCGGTTTTGTGTTTCCAGACAACTGACCAGGGGGTTTCGGCTTCAAACGGTGGCTGATGCACAATGGCATGGTAAAAGGTTGCGCCAAAACTGTAGACGTCGGCGCGGGTATCGACATTGCTGGGGTCTTCGGCCTGTTCTGGAGCCATGTACAAGGGGGTGCCCAGGACCTGGCCATCTAAGGTGAGCTGATCCATGGTTTGCCCGGTGGCGATGCCAAAGTCCATGACTAATGCTCGCTTGTGGGCGTCAATAATAATGTTGGAGGGTTTTAGATCGCGGTGGATCACGCCCTTGGCTTCGGCATCGATCATGCCGGTACAGACGTCGCGCATCCACTGTCGGACGATGTCATCGTTGAGGGCGATTTTGCGATCGCACATAATCGTGGCCAGGTCTTGACCCTCAATCCAGTCCATTACCAGCACGCCCCGCTGCTGATTGAGCTTTAAAAAGTCGTGAACGGAGACGACATGCCGGGATTGAATACCAGCCATTGCGATCGCTTCTCGATGAAGCCGCGACACATCCACATGGGGTCTGCAAAGCTTCAGCGCAACGGCCCGGTTGAGTACCTGATCCCGTCCACGAAATACAATGCTCATACCGCCATGTCCAATGGCTTCTAGCAGCTCATAGCGTTCTCCCAGTTGAGCTATCTCATCATTTGTCAGTTGATGGTATGTCGAGTCAAGCATTTAGTCTGGACACATGGGATGCATAGCTACAGTGTTAACTTCAGATTTAGGCTGTCTGATCCCGGACTAAGGATATGCCGTTGCGAATTTAGAGGACGCAATCATAGTTCGGAGCAGCAACGCCAAGACTATTATCAAGCAAAAGAAGTATAGTTTCTTTATTTTTAGCCGTGCCACGGGTGCAGAGTCGTAACCAATAGTTCAAACCAACTCGACCTTCCGACTTTGAAAAGAAGCCGGGGATGGACTGTCTATGGCTAAATGTTTCTGGAGTATTCTGAGCACTCGTTTTTCTTTAATGGGCTTACTCAAAAAGCCAGATGCTCCCACGATTGTGGCCCGCACCCGGTCAATAATGCCACTATTGTTAGTGACGATGACAACAGGAATGTTTTTCAAATTAGAGGCGCGTCGAATCTGAGTACAAACCTCATAACCATTGGTATAGGGCATCACCAAGTCTAGAAAAATCAGTTTAGGTTTGATTTCCAATAGCAATGGGATGGCTTCTATGGGGTTAGAAATGTTGTGATAGTCATAGCCTGCTTGCTGAATAACAGCAGCCATTGTTTGACTATCTATGGCGCTATCGTCGATGTAAACGACCGTCGATTCCTGCACCTTGACCAGGCTGGCACCCCGATTGCCTAAGGCTTGATGATCGGTGGATACAGAGATCTGGTCTATTGCCGGTGGCTTGGGAAACAGTAAAAGATTGGCCCCCACTGATGGTCCCTGTCCATAGGATGCGGTAGCACTGGATGGGTGATTGAGTAAGGTTTTCACTTTAGTCAGGATGCTGACTATATCAATCGGTTTTAGCTCGCATGCATCACAGCCAGAATCAAGGACTCTGTTCCAGTCAGGGGCTGTGGTAGGCAGCACTAGCGCCATCACCGGTATGTGTCGAGTCACCGTAGACGCTTTCAGAATATTAATTGTCTGCCAGCCACTAATTACCGGTAAGTCTGTGTCTATGAGGATAAGGTCCGGTGATTCGGTGACCGCGAGTAAGATGCCTTGATCTCCTCCCTCGGTGGCCAGCACTACGGTATATCCACACTGTGTGAGCCATGGCTGTAGCGAACTGCAGACAGAGCTATCCTCAGCAACCAATAAGATTTTGTGGGGCATAAAGTCAGTGTAATCCTGTATGAAACTCGGACTTCAGCTGACTGTTGTATTGACGTCAAAGTGGCATCTGCTGCAATAATTCAGTTTTTTGCCGTAGGCAGTATTGGATAAATTGCGCAAAGTTTGAGACCCATGAGATGGGCTGGGCGGCTGAACATTAAAGACACCAGCCGTGTACTAAGGAATGAGAATTCAATAAGATCCTGATCCCTAACTGATATTGAGAGGCGATAGATATTTGATCAGAACCTTTAAAACAGATTTTGCTTGGATAGGCTTACACAAGAAATCCGACGCACCCACAATTTTGGCTCGCATTCGATCAGTCATCCTGTTGTGATTCGTTACGATTACAATGGGAGTATCTTTAAAAACAGAAATACGTCGAATCTGGGCGCATAGCTCATAGCCATTGGCGACAGGTAATACTAATTCTAAAAATATCAGCTGGGGCTTAAAGTCCATGAGTTTTGAGAGAACCTGGAGGGGATCGGAAATGTTGGCATAGCTAAAACCTGCTCTCTCAACAATTTTGCCCAGGGTTTGGTTGTCCACTGTGCTGTTCTCCACATATACCACCGATGCCTGCTCTGATCGGCATTGAGAACCTGACAACCTGGCAATTGTTTCTTTAATTAATTTATTGGTCCTTAAATTTGATGAGGTTGACAGTGGCGTGCCAACAAAATTATGAGCTGCATGAGTGAGTAATGTTTCTATTCTTTGTAAAATATGTCTTGCCGACACCGGTTTACGCACATAAGCGTCAAATCCAGTCTGGATTAACAGTTGACTGGTAACAGCAGGCTTGGCCATAGCAATCACTGGGATCAACCATGTCGGACTAGACTCTTTGAGAACTTTAATCGCCTGCCAGCCATTTAACCCGGCTGCATCGATATCCATAACAATTAAGTCAGGAGCTGCCGTGACCGCCAATGTGAGGCCTTCATCACCACGTTTGGTGGTCACAACATCGTATTCGTAAAGCTTAAGGGCCTGTTCTAGGATCTGACGACTGGCTCTATCATTATCTATCAATAAAATTTTTGCCATATAAACTATTAAAGTTATCTATGCGTAAAAACTTATCTAGTCATGAAAACCAAAGCTCTTATGGGTGCCTCCTAAAACTACTTTTCAAATAGAATAAATGCCCCAAAATTGAGCCCCAGGGTTAAGCCCTGTACTCAGCGTTTGAGGATAACGATACTCTTTATAAACCTATCTTTTGTATACCTCTTTCTACTAGCTTATAACGATATATCAGACGCTATTTTAGCCAGCTACTCTAAAAAGATCAGTCAAAATACGGACTTTGGCTATAAATATAAACTTTCTTGAAAAAAATGATGCCACTTACGTACATGTGTGCATGACGTAGTACGTTACTAAGTGCAGTTGTCAGCGCCTGTTTGTTGTTACTTAAGATGACCTAACCAACAATTCTGTCTTGTGTTGTCGCAGCGGCTCTAAAGACGCTCGTTATCAGTGTCCCGGTTGTAGCGGTTGATTCAATCCTAAAACTGCCCTGGTGTGCCTCTACAATTCGCTTGACAATTGCTAACCCTAATCCAGTTCCTGTGGATTTTGTGGTAAAAAATGGTTTTGTGAGCTTTGGCAGTATCTCTGGTGGGATCGGCGTACCGCCATTGTGAACCCGAAGATATACCTGCTCCGAGGTTGTTTCGAGAGAACAGGTTACAGAGTCTCCTGGCTGAATGGCCTCACAGGCATTACTCACCAGGTTAATCAAAACTTGTTTTAATTTGTCAGCATCGCCTTGGATGGTGATTTGCTCGGCTGTGGTGTTGAAGATAATGGTTCGATCGCTGGCAACAGGCTGTGCCCTGAGGATATCTAACACCTCCATGGTTAATTGAGTCAGGTTAACCGCTGTGGTTTTCAAATTTTGAGGTTTAGCATAAAGTAAAATCTCATTGAGGAGAGATTCTAGCCGTTCAGCTTCAGAGGTGGCTAGATCCAGACGCAGAGCATTTCTCTCTGATAGTGCTGATTGGCGCAATGCTCCCAGGGCCATCTTGACAGTGGTAAGGGGATTACGGACCTCATGGACAATCATCGAGGCTAATTCCCCTACTTCAGCCAGGGCTGCCAGGGCTTGTTCAGCCCGTTTGCGATCGCTAATATCCCTGACAATCGCCACAACACAGACGCGGTTGGCAAACTCTAGGGTCGAGGCAGAAATTTCGGCAGGTACTACCTGACCAGATTTGGTCAGACAGGTCAGTTGGTCTGTCCAACCTTGTCCATTTTTTAAGACGGATTCAGCAAAGGCTAATAGCTGCGGCATCTCTTGGGGATGAACGCTAGAAATATGGACGCTTTCTAGCAGTTCCTCACGGCTGTACCCCAACAATTGAGTGGACTGGGGATTAGCTTCTAAAATGCGATCGCTACTTGGATCAATGACAAAAATAGCATCGTTCGAGGCATTAAAAATGCGCCGTAGCCGTTCTTCACTGTCCTGCAGTTGGGCATTCAGCCGAGTCAATTCAGCGGTGCGTTGGGCCACCCGCTCCTCCAGTTCAGCATTGACCGTCATCAGCTCAGCCTGGGCCGCTCGTAGCTCCCGAGTGCGTTTAATGACTTCGGCTTCCAGGGATTCGTTAAACTTCTGTTGTTGCTGCCATAGCTGGTGGTTATCGATGGCGGTAGCCGCTCGTTCGGCAAATAGTTCCGCCATGTTAATTAGCTCGGTGGAAAATATTTTTGGATGTTGGCTAAACGTACAGATGGTGCCAATGGTGGTGCCAGCAGCGGTGCGCAGGGGTACCCCTAAATAGGCGCGATAGCCCTCTGGACCCACGCCATGGCTGGGATCGTCAATAAAATTCTCCACTGTCAGCGGACAGCCTGTGGTAAAGACTTTGTCAGTGAGGGTACCGTGCAACTCATAAATTTCGTCTGGATTATCCCCCAGGTCAATGGTACTGGCTAAGATCCGTTCTGAATTCTCCCAGCACAAAGTCACCACGGCCCAATCTGTCCCCAAAATGCTCTGAACGCCCTGGGCTAAGCCATTTAGATAGTTGCTGAGGTTGCGATCGCGATAGCTTAAATTTGCCAGTACAGTAAGCGTTTGCTGAGCTAGAAAGTGCTCGGACTTAGCCATAGTCATTCAATAATTGTCTGATAGATCAAACGCTGTGACCAAAACATAACGGCTGGCCACAGCGTTTGACTGTCTATGATACGGGAAACATCAAATCGATAGTTTAAGCAGTTTCAGCTGCTAAGACACCGTTGCTGTTTCAGCTGTGTCTAAACTATCGAGCAAATCGCTGGCAGGTTTAGAGTTTTTATCAGTGACAGATTGGAGATCTTCAGGAATTTCAAATCGACAGCTGCCACAGCGTAAATAAGCACCAGATTTACTAGCATGGCGTAGTAGTCGAACACCGCAGCAGGGACACAATTCCATCAGCATAAAAAACCTCATCAACAACAGCTTTATATCACCAAGTTTCTGCTAGTAGTCTAGACTACTGACAAAAAAATGGCAGGCATGTATAAACTTTTGCCTAGCGGCATCCGTGACATTTCAATACTTTAGGCATGCCTGTGCCTAGTATAGAGATTTTGCACATATTGTCTTTAACATAACAAGTGCAACGACCCTCTTGCCATACCAGTGATCATAAAATCTGTCTGCCCTAAGCAAACCCCTATGGATACCCAGCTTTCAGGCAGATATATCCACAGGGGTTAGGAGGTGATTTGCTATATTGAAACGGTCTAAAAGATCACGTTATTTGCCGTTTTTGCTACTTGACTGAGCGTTTGGGACTAGGCAACATCTGTTTACTGATTAAATATTTGTGGAGTTCGTGGGCATTTAAGCGACAGAGATCTTTCGCCAGTTCACTAGTAGTCATCGCTGATGGCACGTGATTGGGGACAGATTCGCGGAGATTACCCAGAATATGAGGTTCTGCCACCAGGATAAGATGTTGACTTGCCGTATTTTGGACAACAGCACCAATGTGTTGGACTACTTTATTGGCAAAGCGGCGGGTAATCTCTGTATCCTGTGTTGTTTTTTCGTGACGATTACCGTGGTGTTTACGGCCAATTAAATTGTTGCTAGCGCCTTTAGTCGCGATGGGCTTGTCAGCGTTATTCAAGCCGCTGTGCTCAGTTAAATGCGGGCCAGATTGCCCCTGATCAGAGAATTCAGCAGCTGCAAGGGTAAAAAATCGAGCGTGGGCACCATCTACAACAGCAACGAGATAAGAGCGCATACACCAAATCCTAACTATTTGTATTGGGAATCACAGTTGATTCTAGCAGTGGATTTCTCCTGTCTTACTAACTCCTGGGGAAGTGTTAACAGGTTGATTGATTATCGTGATGTTTAGACATAATTCGTTTGGACACTACCTGTGGTGTTTTGATGAATTAGCTTTGCTGCTTAAACACTATCTGTAATTGTTGGTTGCACAAAAAAGTTGTCAATACTTTGGAAAAGTATATAGTTTTCCAGCTAACTTGTTGTGGGTTGAATTTTTCTGATTAAGATTAACTATAAAGAGCTGTTGTGAACACTTGTAAAAGCTTTAACAGCATATGGTTACTCATTTAACGACTCACCTCTCTCAACTCCCAATGCGTCGTCGGGGCAAACAATGGGGGGGATTTATTCTCACGTTAATGGCTGTCTTGATGCTGGCGAGCCCGGCTCAAGCCCAGCGGACAAGGGTGATTCAGGCACCGGCTCCCTACAACGCCTGTAATTTACGTAGCGCCGGGGGAATTCAGTATAGAGTGGTGGGGACGTTTCGGAATGGCGTTGCCGTCACTCTATTGGGTGAATCGGGACGCGGTTGGTATCGAGTGCAGGTGGGTGAGGAGATTGGCTGGATGGCACGACAGTGCTTAGGACTTTAGGAGTCTTCGGGTATTGAGCTATATGTCTTAGACACAGTTAGACCGGGCGATGGTGTTTATAATATATGCTCGCGGTGATTAGGCGTTTAGATCGACTTTAGTCATGAACTTTGATACGTTTACCGAGTTTATTCAAAAAAGCTTTCGGGTTTCCCTAGGAGCCGCTGCATCTGCAGTTGAGGCTCTTCAAGATCCCCAGGCATCTGCTAACAAGTTTTCTGACATTGGTACAGACTTTGATCGGTTGACTGATGAGCTGGAGGTCAAGGGAGCCCTGACAGAGAAAGAAGCACGCGAGTTTGTCGATACTATTAGTAGCAATTTTGATGAACAGTGGCCTAATCCCTTTGCGCCATCATCAGCGAGCAATGCGACGGTCAATACGGTAGCTAAACCGGTAGCTGATAGCGGCATTCAAGCTGAAATTAAAGCCCTCACTGAACAACTGTCGGCAATTCGTCAAGAAATTGAACAGCTTAAGGCACAGGGATCTTAGACGAAAACCTTGCTTACCAACTAGCCATGGCTGCCAGGGAATTGGCTGTGGGGTAGAGCCCCTGAGGGGGTAACCACCTGAGCTAGGTTTTGATTGCAAGAAGTCTGATGATTAATATCTGGCGAGCTGAATGTTGCCAGAACACGAGTTGCCAAAAGCTTTATAACCCTGAGGGCTAATGGTTAGCACCTCAGGGTTTTTGTTGGGTCCTTTGCGAAATTGCTAGCTGTCGATGTGTAGCCATTACAGGAGTATTCCTGAATGTTATTCCGGTAGGCATCACATGAAGCACTTTGCGGTTTTGATTCATTTGTTGCGCGATCGCAACCAGTTTCTTGAAGACATTCGCCATGATGTCAAACTGGAGCGCAAAATCTTTTCATTACTAGTAGTCAGCTGTATCTTCTTTGGCATTTATGGTGCCATTATCGGTTCATCCAGCAGCTTGCTTCAGATGATCGCATCGGCCATTAAGCTGCCTGCTCTCTATTTACTGACCCTCGGCATTTGTCTGCCAACCCTGTACTTTTTCGATATTCTCTTTGGTTCGAAGCTAAATTTTCGCCAATACAGCGCCATGCTAATGACCACGGTAGCGGTTATCAGTGTGCTGCTGTTTAGCTTTGCGCCAGTGGTGCTATTTTTCTTAATCTCAATCCAAGGCTATAACTTCTTTTTACTGCTCAATGTGGCGGTCATGGGCCTGACCGGGGTGATTGGTGTGCGGATGTTTTATCAGGGCATGCGCCAAGTGGTTGGACCAGATGCAGCTGGCAGTCGGCTGCGCAACCGTTTATTGCTAGGTTGGCTGGGGCTATATGCGCTGGTGGGGTCTCAACTCGGATGGACTCTGCGCCCCTTTTTCGGAGCGCCCAATGAGCCGTTTCAGGTATTTCGCCCAGAAATTGAAGGGAATTTCTATGCCCAGATTGTAACCAGTCTAGGGTCGCTGTTGGGATTGCAGTAGGCATGGCAGAGGTGAGTAGTAACTAGTGAGTAGTGCCAATCTTGATAGTCTGCGGATTACAAACCGTGATTTGGACGAGCTAACAGGTCTGGATATTAGCGATTTATCAATGGGGTGGGCCACTCGGCTGTCCGTGTTTCAGCGTCCTCGGCTGCGCTGGGCCTGGTTGATAAATCAAGGACTGATACTGACGGTGGCGCTGGTGCTATGGTTGCCAGCTAGCTTGGTGATCAGTCGCAATCTGGCCCAGCAAACGGTTGGGGCATTTGTTGGCGTAGGAGGTGCGATCGCAACCACCCTCGCCTATGGCAGCTACGGCATTTATAAAGGGCAACAGCTCAAAATCCTCAGCCATTTACTCGATGAAGTGGATCGCTTTAACGAGATGATCAAGGCAGTTGAAATTTTAGAAGAGTTACGTCAGGCCGATCACACCTCCAAACGGCTGTCATTGGAGAATCCAGACGCGGTTAAAGAAGCTCTGCACCTGACCCGCGAGAGCTTGGTTTGTGGTCTGATGAGCGATAAAATCATGCGCAAACACCAGCGATTTATTGCCCGCCGTCACGAATTATTTGCCAGCATAGAAACAAATTTATCGAGCCTGCAGGCTCTTCAGGCTACAGAAATGGCCGGGGATTATGGGCAATTACTCAATGAAGCCCTCCAGGTGGGAACCAGCGTTCATCAAGAACTAAGCAACAAGCAGAGTGACTAGTCGGGTATGCTGATTTAGTCAATCCATTGCAAACTGATATAGTCTGCTCAGCAAGTAGATGAAGTTTAGTGGATAATATTCACACATTTCTGTTGTAACTTTAGCGTATGGAAGCACCTGCCCATTATGGGTTTAAAGGGCTTCAAAGGTCATCCTTAACCTATGAGAAAAACATTCGTCCTCGATACCAATGTGCTTTTGCACGACCCTAAAGCTATTTATCGCTTCGAGGAGAATGACGTCATTTTACCGATTGCCATTATTGAAGAACTGGATCGGTTCAAAAAGTCACTGGACGAAACCGGACGCAATGCCCGTCAAGTATCGCGCGCCTTGGATCAATTACGAGGTCAAGGCAGCCTCACCGCAGGAATTTCTCTAGAAGGGGGAGGCAAGCTGATCGTCTCCCTCTGCCATCAAGAAACCCTGGCTTCACTCCCTTTAGAGCTAGAAGGAGATAAAGCTGACAACGAAATTTTAGCCGTTGCCCTAGAGCATAAACAGACCTGTCAGTGTCCAGTGGTGTTAATCAGTAAAGACGCCAATCTGCGGATCAAAGCCGATACCCTGGGTTTAGCAGCTGAAGATTATGAAACCGATAAAATTGACATTGATGATTTGTATTCAGGGACAGGGGAGCTGCTGGTGGATGCAGAACAGCTAACTCAGCTGTTTCGTGGTGGCAACTTGAATTTAGAAGGTAAGTTTTATCCCAATCAATCCCTGACGCTGATCGATGTAAACAACCCGGCCCATACAGCCCTGGCTACGGTGGAGGGAGAATCTGGCCGCATTATCCCGCTACCCAAAGTGCCCTATGCAGGTATTTCACAGGTACACCCTCGAAATCGAGAACAAAAATTTGCATTAAATCTATTGTTAAATGACAACATTCCGTTGGTGACACTGGTGGGTAAAGCGGGTACCGGTAAAACCCTGCTGGCGATTGCTGCCGGGGTGCAAAAGGTTTCAGAAGAGAGACTTTATAGCCGTTTGCTAATATCCCGTCCGGTGGTGCCCATGGGGCGAGATATCGGGTATTTGCCAGGGGATGTCAATGAGAAACTGACCCCCTGGATGCAACCTTTGTATGACAATTTTGACCTGATTTTTGGCACTCAAGACCCAACTGGCAAACCTGCCCACTGGCGGCGAGGGCATGAGGAGCTGATGGAAATGGGGCTACTACAAATCGAGGCATTGACCTATATTCGTGGTCGCACACTTCCCCAACAGTTTTTGATTGTTGATGAGGCTCAAAACCTCACCCCCCATGAAGTTAAAACGATTTTAACTCGCGCTGGCGAAGGGACCAAAATTGTGTTGACAGGGGACACCGCTCAAATTGATAACCCCTATGTGGATGCGGCTAGTAATGGGTTGACCTATGTGGTGGAGCGATTTAAACATGAACCGCTGGCAGGTCATATTCTGTTGACTCGCGGTGAGCGCTCAGCACTGGCTGAGAGAGCCACTGAGTTGCTCTAGCCACCTCAGAGTTCTTTGTCAGTGGTGGATAGCCAATGGGAAAGCTAGAATAGATACGTTTGACCAGCTTTCGATTGATCATGGCTATTCAGCAAGGCGACTACGAAAATCTGCTTGCCAGGTGCAGCGACTATCGAGGGGCATTGACCTTGCTGAAGCAGCATCGTCCCTATCTGGAAATGTTGCCCAGTATGCGACGGCCTCAGGAAAGTATTGTTACGATACCGCTACCTAATATCAGTGTTCGTCGCCTTGTCGAGCGTTCAACCGGGCCCATTAGCAAGCGGCGAGAGGTGGTATCTCTGCCCTGCGACCTGGTCATACTGATGTGTGACCCTGAGTGGAAGGTCAAAACAGGTGTGGATGTGGTCCTGTTTATTCACCGACCCGATGAAGACTTTTCGGAATTGTTGTCTCGCTGGCGACAAACCCAGATATTACTGTCAGAAAACTATGAGTGGTTAATGCCCATGCCCCATGAGCATCTGCTCAACGAGGGATCTGAGCGCCCCTATCCATTGTTTGTTACGTTTCCTCAAACTCCTGAACGAATTCTCCGTGGCCTGAATGGAGCAGAGTTGCCAGTGATTTTGTACACTCCCACGCTGTGGAGCGATCCGGAGCACCGGATGGAGTTGGTGGAAGCGCCTCAGTTTGAATCAGAAGAGTTGATCGATGATGGCGATGAAGCGCTAAGAGAGTGGGGCATTGATATTGAAGCGGCCGATGAGAGTGGAGAACTGTAGAGGTTAGGGGACTGCACAAAAATCAAGTCCCAGTTTGAGGCTGCAGATGGGTGGATGAGTGATGGGGTAATGGGGTGCTTTTTAAGCGCAAGCGCATTAGCGTCTGGTCCTTGTAGATATCCCAGGTCGCAGGTGCCCTAATATATGGGGGGCCCCCCATTCAGAGTTTGACGGTTGAGTTTTGAATTTAGAGGTTCGCTGCAGTCTCACGTGCGATCGCCCTGGCTATGGCTCATATTGCTAGCCCATATTGTGTATTGGCTGACGGCATTTCCCAACCCTGATGAGGCCTACTATTGGCTATGGGGACAGCGGCTGGACTGGTCTTACTACGATCATCCACCGTTTCACGCCTGGGTGCAGGGATTATTTTCCTATTTAGGCCATTCGCACTTTATCTTGCGGTTGCCCACGGTGCTGAGCAATGGGCTGTTTTTCTGGACCTACTATCACATTGCCCGCTATCTCTATGGTCAACAGGCTGGTCGTGCCTGGTGGGTGATTTTCCTATGCTGTTGGAGTAGTCCGCTCTATTTTTTGTTTTTGACTCTGGCCTGGCACGATCACTGGCTGATCGCCTTTTCGCTGCTGTCGGCCTACTGGTTTATCCGGTTTTTAGATGGGGTTTGGCACCATGGCCAGGGCCGTAGTGAATTTCTCTATGGCGGTGCACTCATGCTGGGGCTGGCGATACTGTGCAAGTACACGGCTGTGTTTGTTGGGATTACGGTGCTGGGGGTGATTGTTAGCCAGGCAAAATTACGACGGCTGCTGGGCGATAAACGGCTATATGGAGCAATTGCGATCGCACTCCTATGCACCCTACCGATTCTGATCTGGAACCTACAAAACGGCTGGCTATCGTTTCAGTATTATCTCACCCGCAGTGTTGACAGTGGTGATGGCCCCATATTGCGGCCTGATGCTGTGGTGTTTTTCTGGCTCACCGCCGGATTAATTTTGTCGCCTCCCCTGGTGTGGGTCATGGGTCGCTCGGTCCTGCTTAAAGGGACCCTAAACTCTCCTACTTTCCGTCCAGTAGCGTTGGGGTTATTTATCACATCAACCGGCCTCTTGTCGCTTGTGGGCCTATTTTCCACTGCCCTCTACTACTGGAATATTCTGGCTTATTTACTAATACTGCCGCTGGTGCCCCGGTTTTTTCTGCAGCCAGGCTCAGACACCCTGGGCCACCGCGGCTGGTGGCAAGGCATACAAATTTTAGGCACCGTTGTTGCCTGGTTGTTGGTGATCAACTATTGTCTGCTACCGATATCCGCCCTATGGGGGACCGCTGGCGACCCCGATGGGCGCATGTCCTTTGGCTGGCACCAGGTGGCCGAGGTGGTCACAGCCCATATCCCCCAGTCTGAGTTATTGTTAACCACTGATTACCGTTCGGCCTCGGCCCTGGCCTATGCACTCAACACCACCACAGTTTTAGCTATATCCGAGCGCATTGATCAGTTTGATGTTTGGGCCAGAGCGCGTCCTCTGATTGGTCAATCTGCCCTGGTCCTAGCCGATGACTGGCATCCCTTTACGGACGAGGGACCGCTGCAGTTAGAGCCCGGCTGGACCCAGGTCGCTACCATTCCAGTGCAGCGGTTTGGGGTGAAAATAAAGGACTATTACCTGTATGCAGGCAAAGTGCAGCAGGCCGAACCCAACCCATCTAACTACCTTCAATCCCCGCTTGATGCTCACACTTAAACCCCTTTTGCCGCCATTGTTCCAAGTCAACAGAGGCGAGGGGCACGACCTGAGCACAGGTGGGTTTATAGACCCGAGCCACCCAGGCCCATAAGAAACTGCGACCTACATCAAGGGTTGTTTTTAAGGCTGATTCTTGGTTACCTGGAATGCCAATCTCATCGACGATTAGGGGGGTTACCCAAATCCCCTGGGCTCCAAATAAAATCCGCGCCAGGGTTACGGCCCGCCGGGTATGACTGCCAGAGGTGACCAGGGTGACATGATGCACATCCCAGCGTTCTAGGATGGGGACAGAGTAGACAAAATTACCAAATGTGGACTCGGCACAATTCTCTAGCCACACCTGCTCTAAGGTTGCATTGGCTCGCTCAAACAGTAACCGAATACAGGGATCAACAGACCCAGCGGAGACTAAAATTGGTTGGGGAGTCGAAAAGCTACTCGCCAACTCAGCCATATACATTTCTCGACGAATGCTGCCGCCAAGCACCAGATAGGCATCGGTAGCTTGTTGGCTAGACCGCCAGAGATTAACCAATGTGATTGATGTAGCCAGGGCTACTGACAGTAGCAGCCCGAGGCTGACATACCTCAACCATCGTGACCATGACTTAGCCTGGGACATTTTGCCTCGGTGGCGTGCTTCCGTAAATATACTCCTGTAATTGTCCGGCTAAAGGAATAATCTGTGTATGTATATAAATAGACGCTGGAGTCTCTGAAGTCGTAGGATTTACATACTCGATTAATTTCTTCAAACCCGCTAAAAAAGGCTGATGGATGTTTTCAGATGCACCTGTATCTAAAATAAGGTTTGCATAAAGATCTTGGGGTTTTACGCAATTACTCTGTCTCATGCGCTAGATTTAAGTCCAGTGTTTATGCTGAAGGATTAAGCATACGGGGTTTAGTTCTAAACGGGCTGCTGCAGACGGGTAGTCGTTTCACCTCGAGGCCTGGTATTTTTCGGCGTTCAATTTTTTTGGGTTAAATCTACTCTACTTTCTAGACTCCTAAATTGCTTTTCAACGTACCGTCAACCTCTGCTGCAACCGTTTTAATGAAAACTACTCTAGGGTTACTTCGGTCAACTGGCGCGATCGCAACGGTTATTCTAGCTCCCACACTTTTAAGTTCACGTCCAGCCGAGGCAGCCTTTACAGACGGACCCAAGGCAATTCTTGACGAAGCCTGGCAGATTGTTTATCGCGAATATGTCGATGACTCTTTCAATCGCACTGACTGGGTTGAAGTTCGTCAAGAGTTACTAGGCCAGAACTATACGTCACGTCAGGCGGCCTACACTGAATTACGCCGTGCCCTGCGTCAGCTGGATGATCCCTATACCCGCTTTTTGAGTCCAGACCAATATGCCGAGCTGACGGATCAAACCTCTGGGGAGATTTCTGGTATCGGTCTGCGGCTGCGGCGCGATCGCGATGCCGGGACGGTAGTCGTCAGCGAGGTCATTGAGGGGTCGCCTGCGGACACGGCTGGCATTCTGGTGGGTGATCATATTCTGATTGTCAACGGACGCTCTACGGAATTTCTGAGTGCCGAGGGCACAGCCCAGCTACTACATGGAGAAACAGACACCCAGGTCACTCTAACCATTGAACGGGAAGGCCAGTCTGAGACCGTAATTGTCTCCCGCACTCGTCTGGAGATTCAGATTGTCAGTGCCAAGCTGGAAGTCCTCGATGACATCAACATTGGCTATATTCGCCTGGATGAATTTAATGCCCATGCGGCTGAGCAAATGCAAGCGGCCATTGCTGAGCTCAGTGAACAGGGAGCTGAAGCCTTTGTTTTGGACCTGCGCAACAATCCTGGAGGGTTGTTACAGGCCAGCATTGATATCTCTCGCATGTGGCTGCGGCGAGGTCCCATCGTTCGCACGGTTAACCGCAGCGGTGATAGTGAACAAATCTCTGCCAATCGTACTCATTTAACCGAGCTGCCCATGGCTATTTTGGTCAATGGTGAATCGGCCAGCTCCAGTGAAATTGTGACCGGGGCACTCGGGGATAACGATCGCGCCGTGGTTGTCGGTAGTCCCACCTTTGGCAAGGCCCTGGTTCAGTCTCTCCATGGGCTTTCCGATGGCTCTGGCATTGCGGTTACCGTTGCCCACTACTACACGCCCAACGGTACTGACATCAGTAGCAAAGGCATTACCCCCGATATTCAGGTAAGCCTATCGTCCGATCAGCGCCGGACGCTATCGACCAACCCTGAACTCATGGGCACCACTAACGATCCCCAGTTTATTGAAGCGGTATCAGCCTTAGAAACTGAAGTTACGGCGGCCAGACGACGTCAGGGGTTATCTACGGTCAGTTCACCCATCGCGCCTACCCCCCAGTTGGTCAGAACATTGGAGCGGTAAAGAAATTCCCTGCCCCCTTAGTCATTGACGCTGTGGCGCGAAAAGCTATAGATGCGCTGGGTGCTTAGCTGCTCACCAATGATCGAGGGGGATTGCCAGCTAAAGATCTGGCGATCAAGACCCACCTGTAAAGTGGTAAACGGGTCGCTACCATTGGCAATCAGCAGGTCTAACTCTTCTAAGTCGGACCATTGGATCAGTTGCTCTAGCAGGTTCGCGATCGCACGTCGGTAGGAATTATCAGGCTGGCAGAACCAATCGCTGGCCACCGGTTCTGCCAGTCCCAGATTGACAATCAAGGCCTGGGGGCTAAACAACGAAACTGCAATCGAGCGGGCCTCTTCTTGAAGTAGCAAACCGGCATCATGGGCCAGCTGACGCAGCTGATTTACCTTTTCATAGCGTTGGGCTGACGGCAGTGGTTCAGCCCAAAGCAGAGCGAGTGTGCCAAGATACGATCGCAACAACAAATGCCCCAGCTTTTGCGCCTTAGTAGATAGGTAGTCTGAGTTATAGGTATTTGTCTCAATTAATAGGGGCATCCGATCCACCATCTCTAGACCATATCCCTTGAGACCCGCAATCTTACGAGGATTATTCGTAATCAGCTTGAACTGGTGCACACCCAGGTCATTCAGAATCTGGGCCCCAATCCCATAGTTGCGCTGGTCTGCTGGCAGTCCTAGCTTTTCATTGGCCTCTACGGTGTCAAAGCCCATATCCTGTAGCGAATAAGCCTTCAGCTTATTGACTAAGCCAATGCCGCGCCCCTCTTGACGCAAATAGACTATGATCCCCGCACCGGCATTGTCGATCATCTTTAATGCCGTTTGCAGCTGCAGCCGACAGTCACACCGCAGTGAACCTAAAGCATCACCAGTCAAACATTCTGAATGCACACGCACCATTACAGGCTGAGTCCCAAACGTATCTGGATCACCTTTGACAATGGCTACATGCTCAGAATTATCAAGCAGATTACGATAGGCATAGATTTGAAATTTACCAAACTGCGTTGGCAAATTAGCTACCGCTTCTCGTTTGACCAGCCGTTCGTGACGCAGCCGATAGCTAATCAAATCAGCAATGCTAATCAGCTTTAGACCATGGACTTGAGCATAATCAATCAGCTCTGGCAAACGTGCCATCGAGCCATCAGCATTCTGAATCTCACAGATCACACTGGCTGGGTAAAGCCGGGCTAGTTTAGACAGATCAACGCCAGCTTCCGTATGCCCTGCCCGCTTGAGGACGCCTCCCTCCTTAGCTCGCAGGGGAAAAATATGCCCAGGTCGGCGCAAGTCTTGCGGCTTAGCTTCGCGATTAATTGCAACTTGGATGGTGCGAGCTCGATCCTCTGCTGAAATGCCCGTAGTTACACCCCAGTCGAGGCTAGCATCAATGCTAACTGTGAACGCTGTTTGTTCATTCTCATCCTCAAAGCCACTACCGCTGACCATCAACGGCAAATCGAGCTCATCTAAACGGTCCCCTGTCATGGCCAAACAAATCAACCCTCGGGCCTCAACCGCCATAAAATTAATCATGTCGGGAGTCGCAAACTGGGCGGCACAAACCACATCCCCTTCGTTTTCGCGGTTTTCGTCGTCTACAACAACAATCGCTTTGCCAGCGGCCAGATCTGCCAGTGCTGCATCGACGCTGTCAAATTTAAACTGTGCCAGTTTTTGTTCTACTGATTGACTGGCCTCCGCATTTGAGGATAGAGATGATGGATTAACGTTGGCAACCACGGCTCCTGCCTATTGACTGTCTATTGACTGCCAATAGATTGTAATGTTTTATTCCCCAGATTGCGGAGATCCCCCTAGGGAGATGACGGCTGAGAGTTATGTAAGGGATCAATCAGCACAATAGGATGCCGATCGGGATCTTCCTGACCGCTTTGTTCTCGCATGATCCGTCCAGATTGCTCCGGATCAAAGTTGTGACTAAAGTCCTGCCACACGCCTTCATGTTCTTTCTCTAGGGCGAGAATAGAGCGATTGAGCTGATCTAGCTCTGCTTTTTGCTGTTGATAGTAGGGAAATAGCCTGGTAATGGTGGATGTGGCTACCACTGCCAGCAAAATATTAACGGTGAGCTTGACCGTAGACTCCAAAACTAGGGCTTGACGGGCTCTGCCTCGAATTGCCCTGGGCGTTGATCGTCGAGTCATTAACACACATCCCCAACACGTCGTTAAGCTGGTGCTCAGCTTGCCATATTATGGGCCTCATTGATGTATTTGCACCACATTTTTGCGGGTCTACAAGGAAATTACATCGCCCTGGGGGCCTAAATCGGTATAGCTTCAAGTTCCATCAGCAGCTCTCAGATTTTTTGCCGGGTTTCCCGGAGCGGATTTAACTAAGCAAAAAAACGGCCTGGGGCAATGTCCCAGGCCGTCACAAATATTGCTCAAAATTGCTCAAAATGATTCGCTACATTCAGACCGCTAGACTAGCATCTTCAGGCAAATGATTGACCAAATCTGTTAAAAAAACGGCCTAGTTTACAGACGTTACTGTTTACAGATTCTACTTATAGAGTTCGGTGCCAAGACGAAGGGCCAAAACGCCAGGAATTAAAGCAATCAGAAGGGCAATGATAATTTGAGTGTCAGATAAAGCCATGGAGTGTTAAGTTCCTTACTAAATATTGACGACGATACTCTTAGAGAATTGTTGACTAAAACCGTCACAATCAGACGCTTTGAAGTTAATCTGTTACAGACTTTAACAACAGGTCCCAGATCCAGTTAATTACAGTCCTTTGTGCCTGCTGAATTGGGGCTCAAAGGACGGAGTGCTTGCCTGAGAAGGCTGTTTACATTGTGGAGCTTTGTAACGACTTGAAACGATGTCAGTCATGGTTGACTGAGGCTAACTCACTTCAATGGTGTTAAAAGCCACTCCAAAAATAGATTATTGATGCTCAAATTGTCTGAAGGAAATGATGCGCCTGAATTAGAATGTAACTTTAACAACACCCACGTTAATAGTGGATGCGCTATCACTAGCTAAACGTTTTGTGCAATAAAATCAGCAATTTAAAAGCTGCCCTGATGGCAGGTAATATTCCCTTAATCTAATGAATACAGCGTCTTCCGGTATTGAGAGTCATAGCTCCACTGTATCGCCAAACATCAATCAAAACCAATCCCTTGATGTCTCTTCAACATTTCGTTCGGCTTTGGATCTAAAGCTGACTCGATTACAACGGGATGTGCTACGTATGGGGGCTCTGGTTGAAAGTTCATGTTTGTTAGCCAGAGAAGCGCTGTGCGATCGCAACATTGAAGCTGCTAGAAACTTAAAAAAGCACGATAAACAAGTTGATCAGCTATATCGGCAAATCGAAGTAGATTGCATTAATTTAATTACCCTGGAAGCCCCGGTCACCCAGGATCTGCGCTTAGTCGGCGCTTTAATGCAGATGATTCGTGACTTAGAGCGGATTGGCGACTATGCCAAAGATATTGGTGAAGTATCGCTAAAACTGTTTCCATATCCACCCCATGAGGTGATGGATCAGATTCAGGTGATGCTTGATCGCTGTCGGTCCATGGTGGCATTGAGTCTTCTTTCTCTTTCTGAATTGGATGTGGACGCTGGTCGAGAAATCAAAGAAAAAGACGATGTTGTTGATGACGACTACGAGCGTCTATTTGAACTTTTAGTCCAGACCCCGGTTTCTGGTAGTATTGAACCCACAGTCCTGCTAGTGCTTGTCATTCGCTACCTGGAACGTATCGCTGACCACGCCACAAACATTGGCAGGCGAGTTGTATTTGTGGTGACTGGGGAACGGCACTGAACTAAGGAATGAGAATCAATTAAGTTCTAGCTTTTGCCCTACAGGCGTTCCATGGAACGCCTCTGCAGACAACATTTGTGGCTCTTAATAAAATCCTGATCTCTAAGTTATTTGAAACATATTTGACATAGCGGCCACTTTGAGGAAAACTTGTACCGTTCATATGCTAACTTTCTTGAACGTGCTCAGCTAAGGGCGGTGTAAATAGTGCCCCATATCGTGCAGCGGTAGTTTGGAGTAATTTTCAGGGATGCGTCTTGGGGGATTGCCCTCGTACCTTGTAAATTTACTGGTTGCTGAAGGGTGTGGTGGTTATTAGTTGCGGTCCGTAGAGCAGCGTTTGTCATTGGCATTTGGGTTTTGCTAAGGATGCAGCTTTGGTAGGTTTCTGAAGAAGCAGCGCGTTCCTGAACCCAGTCTCTGGCTAAGAAACCAGTGGCATTGTTTTACTAACGCGTAGGATTCATCGCTACATGAATTTTTCAATTGCTTCCCTGTTAGCTAACTTTTCAAACGATAAACTCGTTACAACTAAAACCCTCGAAAAGAAACTTAATTGTTCCGATGACACCGATGCCAGCGATCTAACCATTGCGCTTGATGCCCTGGAACGCATTGGCGTACTAGAGAAAGAACGGGGTAAGTATCGTCGTATTTATGAGGATGACGTCATTGAGGGCAAGCTACGCTGCTCTAGCAAAGGCTTTTGTTTTGCGATTCAAGACGAGGAAGAAGCTGATGACATCTATGTCAGAGAAGCCCATCTTAACCACGCCTGGAATGGGGATCGAGTATTAGTTAAAGTCACCAAAGAGGGCAATCGTCGCCGCAGTCCAGAAGGTGAAGTCCAGCTGATTTTAGAACGAGCTAACTCTTCAGTATTAGCCCGCATCAAAGAGGTCGAAGGTAACGATAGCTTACAGGCCGTTCCCCTGGATGATCGACTGCTGTTTCAGCTGGATCTCAAAAATCAAGAAGAGGATGAATTAAGTCAGGCTGATTTACAGGCAGCTATTGACCATTTAGTGCATGTGGAAATCTTGCGCTATCCCATTGGCCAACATTTACCCCATGGCAGGGTGGCTCAAATTCTAGGCAGTGATGCTGAGGCCGCTGCCGATATCGACATTGTTTATTGTAAGCATGACCTGCCTCGTGCCTTTCCTGAAGAGGTGATGATGGCGGCCAAAGCGCTACCCAATCGGGTGCGTAAGGCGGATATTAGGAAACGGATTGATTTGAGAGATCAGCCCACCGTTAGTATTGATGCGGATGGTGCTCAGGTAATTGACGACGCCCTGACATTAGAGCAGCTTGAGGATGGTAACTGGCTGTTGGGGATTCATGTGGCCGATGTCTCCTACTATGTACCGTCCAATAACCCCATCGATCAGGAAGCTTATCGTCGAGGCACCTCGGTGTACCTGGCAGATTCACCAGTGCCCTTGCTGCCACCGCCGCTATCCACATCTCTGTGTGCGCTACTGGCCGATAAGGAGCGACTTACCATTTCTGTAATGGTTATTCTCTCTTCAGAAGGTGAAGTGTTGGCCTATGAAGTGCAGCCATCGGTGATTTGCAATGATCATCAGCTCAATTATTACCAGGCCCAAGCAATCTTAGCGCGAGATGACAAGGAGGCAATGGAAGCCTTGTCATTTAAAAAGCGGGATCTGACCAAGTTTAAAGACTGTTTTGAGCAGATTGATCAGTTGTTTGAAGTGAGTAAGCTGCTGCAGCAACAGCGCAACCAGCGGGGCTCGTTTGATTTAAATCTACCCGATCATGTCTTTCCAGAGGAAGCTGGAGAAGAGCTGTCCCATTATCTTTCTCCTAAGTTTCAACATGATGATGAAGGGGGACTGGGTGTCATGGTGGTTTCAGATTTACTGCCAGCCCGACGGATTGTTACTGAATGTATGTTGTTGGCCAATCAGCTAGTCGCTAAACATCTCAAAGAGTTAGGTGTGCCAGCCATTTATCGGGTTCACAGCACACCTGATCCAGGAGATGTGCAAGAGCTGATTAAATTGGCCAATAATATGGGACTGAATTTACAGCTAGAAAATGAGGATATTGTTTTACCCAAGGACTATTTAGGCTTTGTGCAACAGTTTAGTCAGTCTAAAGCTGAAAAGGTGCTGACTTATTTGTTGTTATCTACATTAAAGCCCGCGTCCTATGGCAGTCACCCCGACGGACATTTTGGGCTGGCGTTAGAAGATGGGTATACCCATTTTGCTTCTCCTGTCAGGCGTTATCCTGATTTGTTAGTGCATCGGGTGCTCCATGCCGTCTTTGATGAAGGTCGCGATCGCAAAACCACCCGCTCCAAAGATCGAGTTGATCTCCGTAGCAGCAGCAGTCACGGTAATGTCAGCTGGAGTGTATTGCCACCTGATATCCATAACGAATTAGAAGAAAGCTTGAGCCACATGACTACTCACCTGACTGAGCGGGAGCGATTGGCTCAAGAAGCAGAGTCTGATTTAGAAGGACTGAAAAAAGCGGCCTTTATGCAGGCCCATACAGGTGAAGTTTTCCACGGCTTGATTACTGGCGTTCAGTCCTACGGCTTCTTTGTGGAATTAGAAGAGTTACTGGTTGAAGGTCTGGTCCATGTCAGCTCCCTTAAGGATGACTGGTACGAATATCGGTCTCGGCAGCAAAAGTTAATGGGGCGCAAAAACCGCCAGCAGTATCGTTTAGGCGATCGCGTTGAGGTCCAAGTTAAGAGCGTTGATTACTATCGCCAGCAAATTGACCTGGTGGCAGTGGGCGGGGGTAGTGAAGCCGTGGACGACGATGACGACGACATCACCAATGAGGAGTCCATGGGCAGAGACGACGTCTTTGATGACGGCGAAGAGTAGAAAAAGCCATGCAACAAGATGCGCAAGCAGCATCCGCCCCTCCCTTGGCTCGTCCTTTAGTCTTAGGCATTACCGGAGCCTCGGGTTTAATCTACGCCGTACGAGCGCTCAAACATCTGTTAACCGCAGGCTATGAAGTGGACTTAGTCGCTTCTAAGGCGGTGTATATGGTTTGGCAGGCAGAAGAACAGGTGCGCCTACCCGGAGATTTAAATCATCAAGTCCTATTCTGGCGGCAGCAGGCTGGAGTAGAAAAAGCCGGTATGCTGCGCTGCCATGCCTGGAGTAATGTAGGAGCAACCATCGCCAGTGGCTCATTTAAAACCCTAGGCATGGTGATTATGCCCTGCAGTATGAGTACGGTGGGCAAACTGGCGTCCGGATTGAGTTCTGACCTGTTGGAACGAGCTGCTGATGTGCAGCTTAAAGAAGGCAAGCCCCTGGTGCTGGTACCTCGTGAAACCCCGTTGAGTTTAATTCATCTCCGTAATTTAACAACCCTGGCCGAAGCGGGCGCTAGAATTGTCCCAGCTATTCCAGCCTGGTACCATCGGCCTCAAACCATTGATGATCTGGTGGACTTTGTGGTTGCTAGAGCCCTTGATCAGCTGGATATTGACTGTGTGCCATTAAATCGTTGGCAAGGTCATGGTCAAACGGCAACGTTGGAGAGTTGAGCGCTAAGGTGAACATAGCTCACCAAATCGTGGTCAATCGGGGAAAAAGTAATGGTTCAGCTGATTACGCTTCTATTGGTGGTGGCAGCTCTGCTGATACTAGTGCTGCAAAATCTCACGCCTGTCTTAGAGCTAGTGATATTGGGTAACTCGGTGGGGGCGCTACCACTGTCTGTCTGGTTGCTGGGTGCGATCGCAATCGGTGCCCTATGCACCCTACTGATCCATCAGCTAGTACCGCAAAAACGTGCGTATCGTCCTATTGGCCGACGACTGAACGATCCAGAAACCACCCATAACAATCGATTTGTCGATTCCCCTAATCCTCCCACAAACAGCCGTCCGTCCTCTCGTGGCTCTGCTCCCAGCAGTAGCAGGCATCAAGATCCCTACGATAATGACTGGGAAACATTTAGGGCTCCTGAACAATGGGACGACTGGGGTCAACAGCAGACCACCGCTGCCGCCAGAGATACGTTTGCAGACAGACCCAGACCCTCCGTGGGCGATGCCATTGGTGATGCTGTTAAAGACATTGAATCTGGCTGGGGCGATGATGACTATGAAGCATCAGCTCGATATGCATCCAGGCAAGACCCTGGGCCAGATATTGGCTGGGAGCAGCACGGTTCTTATCGCGACGATAGACCGGACCAGCCATCGCCACGCACCTATGAAGACGGTTGGATCTATGGTGATAACGCACCTGAGGAAAATCCCCCAAGTGCCGCTAAACCTGAAGAGGCAACGCCAGAAGCCCCAGAAGAGGATGTATACGACGCCAACTATCGAGTCATCATCCCTCCCTATGAGGGGAATGACAAAGACGTGTGAATCAGGACATCCCACATGCTGACAGGTGATCACGGTGGTGCAATCCCTGTTTCAAACACTTTCTAGGGAGTACGTTTCGGTAACAGTAACCATGCTGGTCGCTATGGGTTTGGGCTAGTAAGCTATAACCGTAGCGCTTAGCTTGTGCAGATGTTATTCATCTGACCTCGAAAACAGAGATGTCCCCGGTTTTACCCATCAATACCCAGCGCTATCGGTCTGGTAACTATATGTTAGAGGTGACGGCACAGCCATCACCCCTTTCCCAGTGGAGCGACCGACCTGTGGTGCGGCGACTGCGTTTTAGTCTATGGTTAGAGCGACCCGAGCGGCAGCAGCTGGCTGCGGGGAATCAGCAGCAGTTAGTCGCTCTTAGCGATGCGGTTGAGACTTATGTGCAAACCTATCTGAGTCAGCAAGCCTGGCCTCAAACCCACAGCATTAAGCTACTCGATAGGACTATCAAACTCAGCACTATACAGTTATTTAATCTCGCTGAGGTGTTAAGTGCCTACGGTCAGCGTCACATCACTCTGCCTGTGGCGGCGTTGCGGCGACGGCGACGTTCCTGGCAGACGGGCTCAGCGGTAGCCTCACTCTTGGTCGCTGTAGGTGTGACGACGGCTTATCTTTATTACAGACCACCAGTATTTAACGAAGTGGCGACCACTCAGGCTCCTGAGGCAGTTTTCGAAGATGGTGTGAGCAGTCCACCCAGCTCCCCTGCGGCTCCAGAGTTAGAGTCGGCCCCAGCTGAGCCATCTTTTAATCTCAGTCAAGAGCTGGCCCAGCAGCCATTAGACCAGGAAGAGCTAGATGGTGTTAGCACTATTCCGGCTGCACCCCAGGCAGCTGGAGCGAATGCACCGTCAGCTGCAGAAACTCAAATACCTGATATAGCTGAACAAGATTTAGGCCCTGGCGAGGATAAATTGTCGGCGCTACCTGAAGCCAGTGAGCCGATGACAACGGCTGAGGTGCCTGGGCAATTGGAAACGCAAGAAAGTTTAAAAAGCCCTGCTGCTAGTGCAGCTAGCGATCTGGCGCAGCGATCGCAACTGCCTGATGACCCGGTTGTTGACGATGCCCTACTGGCAGCGATCGCAACCCAGCTAGCCCCGTATCAACCCACAGATACCGCCTATCCGCTGGTCTATCACCTACAAATCGCTGCCGATGGTACCATCGTAACCCTGGACCCCATGAGCGAGGATGCTCCAAACCTAGAAATTCCCGCAAACATTAAAACACAGCCCCCCGGACGCTCACTCCAGGTAGAAATTATCTACACTGGCAGTGCTCGTCCCACAGTCAGAGAGCGGTTCTAATCAACTAAATCTCATCGGTTGATTGATTTTTCGGCTGGCGCAGTGGGTGATCACTCCGACTCTTACGGCGCACTAACCCCTGATTCACCGGAAATCCAGCAACAGGAATCACCTGATGCCGACGTTCTTCCTCTAGGTTTCGTAGCTTGGTGTAGTCAACCCAGTGAATACAGTCAACAGGGCACGTATCAATCGCCTCCTGAATTAGTTCTTCACTGTCACCATCTTGACGTACAGCCCTGGCCCGACCATGAAGCGGTTCTAGATAAAACGTATTGCGGGCCACGTGGACACAGTTAGTACAGCCGATGCAGGTGGTTTCATCAACATAAACCCCCTTTTGCCGCAGCGTCCCACCCAGTTCAGGTTCCAGACCAGTGCGGTTTTCAGCATCCCTAAGCAATCCACCCAGTTCAGGTTCTAGACCGGAACGCTCGTTGCTAGAAGGCTCATTTTGCAAAGTCATCGATAGTTACTCCTATGACACGGGGATTAAGCCCCTTAAAGCAACAAAGACGACGTTGAGTAACCCAACGTCGTCTCAATCTAGCTAGCCAACTCAAAAACCGTTAGCTTTGAGCCCAACGCTGTAGAACCAGACGAATAGAACCGTCTGCGGCAGTCTTTTGCTCAGCAACTTGAAAGCCCTGACGAGACGTTTCACTCATGACAGTGTGATAAGCATAGCGCTGAGTGATCTTATTCAAAAAGCCATCCACCGAAAGAGCCTGCTGCCAGTACTGCATATCAGCCACCAGCTCATAATCTCCAGTATCGGTGTTACGCTTGAACCCCAAGTCGTAACCATTGTCCTGCTCGATAACTACTTCAGCAGTTTCAGTCTGACCCTGATAGCCACGAACTGCCTGTGGACCAGCTTTCCACTCAGCACCGACATCGGTGAGGGCAGCTTGTAGAGCAGGTAAACTACGAATTTTGGTTTTGATCTGGCTAAAGTGCGACATCTTAAACCTTGTGTTGATAAGAAGTTAACAATGTGGCCATCGGGCCAGAGCAGTGGTGAAACCGAAACGTCTACCAGCTGCCATAATTAGCCTGGGAATCAATTTGTTCAGACGTTAACTGATTGCCCTGGGCATAGAACTCAGAGGTCTTCTCCTGAGATAGAACCTGGCCTAACTGGGCCTCAATAGCAGCAGTGACCTCAGCGCAAGAGCGGCCAACAATACCTGTCACCAACTCTTTAACTCGACCATCGGGGTAAATAACAAATTCCAGTGTTTCCAAAGGGATTCACCTCTTATAGGAGAGCGCCACACTAATGACACCTACGTAGACAAACGATAACTAAAAAGTAGTTAAAACTCCATATAAAAAGTTAATACAGAGTATTGAAACTGAGAGTGTCTGCGCCAGTTGTATGAAGTTAGTGTCGCGCAACTTTCTGAAGCCGTCAAGCAAAGGACTGGAAGGGCTCCGCAGCCACCGTAAATGTGTTACAAAAATCAATGTTTTGAGATGCTCCTTTGTCTGACTGGCTCTCGGTATAGGCGATGATGCTATCTGTACTGACGGACTGTAGGTCACTGGTTTTGGACTGTGGGTTTTCCATGAACCCTAGGTGACAGAGATGGGGATTCAGGAACGTTGATAGCTATCAAATGAGGTGAATTTAATTTATGGAATCTGGGGGCTTTCAATTTGAGCAGGAGTTTATCGACTCCCTACGCTGTATTCCTATGGTGGTGAGACTTAAACTCGACACCTGTGGCGTTAAGCTCAAACTTAATCACTGGCATCAGTTCACCCAGACCGAGCGTCAGGAGCTGGTGGCTATGCCCTGTGATACGGTCAGTGGCATTCCGGCCTATCGTCAACATCTGCAAGCATTAGTGACTCGTTATACGGGACAGCCTGCTAAGGAAATTGATGTTCCGGCTGAGCCACCCTGGCTGCAGGCAGATGTGCCCGAACAGGTGCAGATGCAGGCGGCGACCTACAACCTGAAAATCACTGGCGATGCCTGGCAATCTCTAACACCAGGTCAACGATTTGCGCTGATTAAACTTAGTCGCCCAAGTCATGAAAATCGTAACTTTATGCCAGCTATGCAGGAGTTTGGTCTTGCGGATTAACTGCTATGGCTGGGTTTTAACCTGTGCGGACTGTTAGTATCAATACCAGCACAAAGGCTGGTTGACTGACTGAGAAGCTATGAATATCCCCCCGTCCAATCATCAGAAGCGATTAAAGGTGCCCCGGCGATTTGGGCAGACCCAGTCGGGTGTCCCTTGGCCGTGGTTGATGCTGGTCATGGCGCTACATATTGGAGTGGGGCTGTTTTTATCTATGTTTTCGCCACCGTTTTGGGTCTGGCCCCTGGCCTTTGCTGGCACCCTGATTCAAGCACTGGCGCTGGCTGGCCCGAAAGCGCTATCGGCGTTTAAAGGGATTCGAATTCTATTGCTACGTTTTTTGACATGCTTGGGGGTTGGCCTGTCAGTAGTGGCGCTGGCCATAGCGGTTGGGTTTGGCGGTACGGCGGATATTGATAACATTCAATTTGTTCAGACTGGTTTGACCTTGTTTTTTGTCAATTTGGGGGTATTGGTGCTGACCGCTGGTTGTAGTGTGCTGATTGCTTATGTTGGCGATCGCATGTTAGCCAATATGGGACGCATCCGCTCAAGTCTGTCAGTTTTGAGTGTTTGTTTTTTGGGATTATTTGTTGGAGGAGCATTCGGGCTTGCGATCGCAAGCTAGAAATATAACTGATGGTAATAGCGATTGACTTTGGTACTAGCAATACGGTGCTCTGCCGGTGGAATGCAGCCACCCAGTCTTCTGAAGTACTCGCCCTGGATGCGATTGCCCAGCGTCAGACAGGGCCCGCCGTGATTCCCAGTTTGCTCTATGTCGAAGACGCCCAACAGAATCAAGTGCTGATTGGTCAGCCGGTGCGCGATCGTGGGTTAGATCGTTCTGAGCGTTGCTTTAAAAACTTTAAGCGGGGCATTGGCACTGCGATCCAGGGATTTATGCCCGAGTTGGATGGATGCACCGTGTCCTTTGAACAGGTGGGGGACTGGTTTTTAACCCAGATGATTGACCAGTTTAAACAGCAGGAAGACGGTCTTGATGAGCTGGTGCTGACGGTGCCCGTGGACAGTTTTGAAGCCTATCGCAGCTGGTTAGGCAACCTCTGTCAGCGCTGGGATATCGAGCGGGTGCGGATGATTGATGAACCCACCGCTGCCGCCCTGGGATATGGCCTGTCAGACAACGAAACCGTACTGGTGATTGACTTTGGTGGCGGCACCCTAGATCTGGCCATTGTGCAGCTAAGCGGTGGTCAGTCTCAGCGCCTGGGCTACATCCTGAAGTGGGGTAAAAAGGCGATGGGCAAATCAGCCCAGCAGGTGTCAACCGCCAAAGTTGTAGCGAAGGCGGGGGAAAATCTGGGCGGGGCAGATATTGACCAGTGGGTGGCTCAGTATCTATGTGACCGTTATGGTATGTCGTTATCGCCCCTGACCCTACGACTGGCAGAACAGCTAAAGATTCAGCTATCTACGGCGCTAAGTGCCAGTGAGAGCTATTTTGACGATGAAACCTTTGATAGCTATGGGCTTACCCTAGAGCGCGACCAGTTTGAAACTGTGCTCAAAGACCAGGGCTTCTTTGAGCGTTTGGATGAACGGGTCGATCAGGTATTGCAGCAAGGACGACGTCAGGGCGTAGATATCGCTGACATTAATGCGGTGCTGCTGGTGGGGGGAACCACTCAAATCCCAGCGATTCAAACCTGGGTGAAAACTCGCTTTGAGACGACTCAGGTATATTGCGATCGCCCCTTTACAGCGGTGTCCGCTGGGGCCCTAAAACTGCAACAGATTAAGCTCACGGATTTCTTGTATCACGGCTATGGCGTTCGCTTTTGGGATCGGCGTAACAACTGCCATGGCTGGCATCCCATTATTCCCCAGGGGCAACCCTATCCGATGGCTCAACCGGTTGAGCTGGTGTTGGGGGCATCCAGTGAAAAACAGCCCAGTATCGAATTGATTATTGGTGAACTAGGGCGTGACCAGGGAAGTACCGAGGTCTATTTTGAAGGTAACCGCCTGGTGACTCGACAAACTAAAACCGGTCAGGCGGTAGCTCAGCCTCTCAATGACAAGGCTCCTAATATTGCCACTCTAAATCCCCCTGGTATGCCAGGGGAAGATCGAGTGCGGTTAAGCTTCACAGTCGATCAAGACCGACTGCTGCGTGTCACCGTAGAAGACCTGCTGACCACAGAGGTATTAGCCGATAATCAGACCGTAGTAGAATTGTCCTGACTTGGCTGCAAAACTTGAGTCTGCCGCCTCTACTGGGCTTCTCCTTCAGGCACTTCGCCACCGCCCAGACGCTGTCTAAGTTCTTGACCGGCCTGTTCTGCCTCAGATTGGGTTTTAGTGATGATAAAGGTCTGGGTTGCCAGCAGCACAATCACAAATAAAATCCCAGATAGGGTAAAGCTGAGTTTAGTGGATGGAATGCTTTGACCAAGGGCGTAGATTGCGATCGCAAATACCGCCGCCAAATAGATCTTGGACATCACCGGCATCGCCGACGCTGACCAGCAGAGAGCCACTAAAATCGCATTAAAATACAGAGCCAATAGGCCCAAGTGAATTCGTCTGGCATAAATTTGCTGGGCTCGTTTCCGACTGCCAGCCAATGGTAGTTTCAGCCGATTACCAGCCGCATTGATCCCATCCATCGCCATAAAAAAGATGGGAATAATTACGCTAGATACAACCACCAAAACTTGCGGCGGAGCCTCTAGCGTTTGATTGATAGATGCTGATGCTAGCGCTAGACTGACGGCCTGACTAAAGACAAATGCAGCAATAGCAGCCACCAGAAAAATGAGCAAGTCAACACCTAGAGCAGGGGCAACCGGTATCGGCGCTGTGCGTGTCTTCATAACCTGAGTTTATTCCTTTGTACAAATATGCCTCATGACCTGTAGCACCGAGTATATCTACGTGTAGCTACCATGCCTTAATGTCTCAATTATGGAAACCCAACTAAGACTCGGTAGATAAGCTAGGGATAAATTTAAACTATCATTACATCTTTGCTAAAGGAAACACTTTGATGAGTTTAGCCCCAGTTTCAAACGATCAACAGCCGCCGAACGTCCCTGCTGAGACTGGGATACCGTCTACAACAAGACTCTCTTCAGCGTCCTCAACTTGGACCATTGAAGACAGCGAAGAGCTCTATCGCATTAATGGCTGGGGAGAACCCTACTTTTCCATTAACTCTGCAGGTCATGTAATCGTTTCTCCCCAAGGGGATCGAGGGGGTTCCTTAGATCTGCACCGCCTGATTCAGGCGCTCCAGGCCCGTAATTTGTCACTGCCTATTCTTGTTCGTTTCTCCGACATTCTTGAGGATCGCATTGAACGACTCAATTCTTGTTTTGCTAAAGCTATATCTAAGTATGGCTACGATGGTTGTTACCGGGGAGTTTTTCCAGTCAAATGTAACCAACAGCGTCATTTAATTGAAGATTTGGTGAAGTTTGGGGAGCCTTACCAGTTTGGTCTAGAGGCGGGCTCTAAGCCTGAATTAATGATTGCCCTGGCCACGTTAAAAACCCCTGGAGCCCTGTTAGTCTGCAACGGCTACAAAGATCGGGCCTATCTTGAAACGGCCATGCTGGGCCAGAAATTGGGACAAACACCGATCATCGTCTTAGAACAACTCAACGAACTACCCCTGGTGATTGAAGTGAGTCAACAGCTATCGATTCAGCCTCGGTTGGGGGTACGGGCTAAGCTGTGTACCAAGGGCATGGGGCGCTGGGGTGGTTCAGCTGGGGATCGAGCCAAGTTTGGGCTCACCATACCTGAGATTTTGACCGTAGTTGAGCAGCTCCGCTCCGCCGATATGCTCTCCTGTCTGCAGCTGCTCCATTTTCATATTGGGTCTCAAACCTCATCCATTAGCATCATCAAGGACGCGCTCCGAGAAGCCTGTCAAATCTATGTAGAACTGGCTAAGCTGGGTGCCAACATGCAGTATTTGGACGTTGGCGGCGGTCTAGGCGTCGATTACAACGGCTCAAAAACCAACGTTCCCGCCTCTAAAAACTACAGCATTCAAAACTATGCCAATGATGTTGTTGCAGAGGTGCAAGAAGCTTGCTCATCTAAGGATTTGCCAGTACCCACACTGATTAGTGAGAGCGGTCGAGCTGTGGCATCCCATCAGTCTGTCCTAGTGTTTGATGTGCTAGGGAGCAGTGAGGTGCGCCCCCAGGTTCCCTTTGAACCCTCACCAGACGATCATGCCATTCTCAAAGAGCTATACGAAGCCTATCAGACTATTAACTCTAAAAACTACCAAGAGGTTTTTCACGACGCTGAACAGTTTAAAGGGGAAGCGGTTAGTCTCTTTAACTTTGGCTATCTGAGTCTGACAGAGCGAGCACGGGTAGAAAATCTCTTTTGGGCCTGCTGTCAAAAGATTGTTCAGGTGCTGCGTCAGGAGACCTATGTGCCTGATGATCTAGCTGATTTAGAGAAGATGATGGCCTCGATTTACTACATCAATTTATCGGTCTTCCAGTCGGCACCCGATACCTGGGCCATCGATCAGTTATTTCCCATTATGCCTATCCATCGTCTCCACGAAGAACCAACTTGCCGTGCAACTCTGGCAGACTTAACCTGCGACAGTGATGGCAAGATCGACCGGTTTATTGATTTGCATGATGTTAAATCTGTTCTAGAACTGCATGATCTAAAAGCTGATGAACCCTACTATCTGGGGATGTTTCTAACTGGGGCTTACCAGGAGATCATGGGTAACTTGCATAATCTCTTTGGTGATACCAATATGGTCCATATTCATCTGACACCCCAGGGATACACCATTGAACATGTGGTGAAGGGTGACACGATGAAGGAGGTCCTGGGCTATGTGCAGTATGATTCTGAGGACCTGGTTGAACAAATCCGCCGTCGTTCGGAGATATCCCTCAGAGAAAAGCGCATTACGTTGCCAGAGGCCCAGCTGTTGTTGCAAAACTACGAAGAGAGTTTGAGCCGATATACCTATCTGTCATAAATTTTGTGGGGGTGTTCCATGGAACACCCCCACAAAATTTATTCTTAAACTGATTGCAGCTTAGAGAGATCCGGTTTCACCTTAAGCTTCACCACTAAAGCCGTGATGTTGTCATGGCCATTTTGTTCATTAGCTAATTCAATTAAATCGGCCACCCCTTCTTCAATGCCTTTATGTCCTCTTAGAATTGGCTCTATGTGGGTAGAGCAATGGGTTTCGAGCAACCGATCATCACTGAGGCCATCGGAACAGAGCAGTAATAGGGTATCTTCAGTGAGGTTTAGATAGTTAAAACTGGGTTCAAGCGCTTCTTCACCACAGGGACCCAGGGCTTGAGTCAGCTGATAGGCATCGGGTCTGGCGTAGGCAATGGCTGGCTCAACACCACGCTTAATTTCTCGCTGCCCCACTTCGTGGTCAACGGTAATTTGCTGTAGCCCCAGTCGTTTAGTGTAGCGGTATAGCCGACTATCACCGACATGAGCGGCCACTGCAGTAGTTCCTTTGACTAGCAGCATGACGAGAGTAGTGCCCATGCGCGCACTTCCCGTTCGTTCTTCTATCTGATTTTTCTCATAAATAACCTGATTAGCTAGACCGATGGAATGGCGTAGCTCTTTTTCATCAGGTAGTTCTGCATCCCAATGGTCATCAAGATATTCGCGCAGAGTATCCACAGCTAGCTGGCTGGCCACCTCGCCACCGGAGTGTCCCCCCATGCCATCACAGAGGATATAGGCACATTTTGCGTCCAGGGTTTGGGTAGATAGGGTTTCCTGCCGACTCAGTGCAGATTGGATAAAGTAATTATCCTCATTGTGGTCGCGCTGCTGACCCACATGGGACTGGCCGGCGTCTTCTAGACCCGTGAGTTTCATCGGCAACACCATGGTGGGTGAGTCGATGCTATCCATGCCGGTATCTTCACTGCTAATGTCGATGCCTTCGAGGCCGGGAATGTCTAAATCTGCCAGGACGTTGCTCTCGGCAGGGGTTTCTGAAACTGCTGGGGCAATGTCTGTACCGAGCTGATATCGATCTGCGATCGCAACCAACGCTTCCTTTAAGCTATCAATGACATCAATCTGCCCTTCAGTGACCTGGGTCGCCAGCCCAATTAAATCTGACAGGGACTGACTATTGGACTGCAATAAAGACTGCCACAGTAGACCCATATCAGCCAGTCGGTAGTCATTGCGATAGGGTCCCATTTCAATACAGCGCAGACAGACAATTTGGTCTTCGTCCATACACAGATTGCTGATGTTTAGCAAACTGCCCTGCCCCTTAAAGGCGGCCATCGCATCCCAAAGTTCGACCATGACATAGAAGCTATGCACCTGCTGCAGTGGGTCTAACGTGGCTTGCTGCCAGATCGTGAGTAAATCTGGCAGGTGGCGGCGGTCTTCAACGATCAAGACACTGTAGTCAGCTTCAATCCAGGCATTTTGAAGTTCTGGAATCGATGGGAAAAACCGACTGTGGAGTGCCAGATAGGGATAGGCCATCAGCGGAAAATGCGACTTCCCATCAGCTTGATCGATCTCGACTAAGGAAAACCGATGCCGCTGTTCCACCAAGGAGGACGCCATGTCGTTGGGCTTAGTATCGGTTACCTGAACTTCTACAACTTTTTGGTTTTGGCTATCGGCATTGAGCGCTATTGGTTCAATCAAGCGATAACGCTGTTGAGACCCCAGCCAGTCACCAGCTGCTCGTGTCCCAACCACCTCAGCAGCAATCGGATCGATGTTATCACTAGCTACCTGTTGCCAAATCTCAGGGTTGCCGCTGGTTGACGGCTCCATTTCAGGGCCAGTCGTCTCATCAACTGCTAAGGCAATGGATGGTTTCCCTGGCAAAATAAGGGCTCTCCATAGCTGCAGTGGTGACCCGCACGACTGACAAAATTTATGCTCGATCGGGTTATTGAATTGGCAATATGGGCAAATGATCATCTGTGGATAGAAGAAGGCCGTTGACAATGACCGCAGCTAAGAAAAATACGGCGTTACCGATCCAACCTATGAATCAGTTCGCAAAACTCTGATAGATAAACCTTGTCCACATTTAGAACTTTAGTTTTTCTATAAAGAAAATACAAGTTCCTGGTTTGGATTCAGTTGCGTAAAGCTAATCACTATACCCAACCTTTTAATCAATAATGATTATGACGTTGCCATATACCATTATTCCCAAAGTTAAAAATAGTCTTAGCTCTCAATATCATTAGAATAGGAAATCGTAGTTTCTTAATAAATTAAATACAGTTCAGCATAGCCGATGGGTCATGCATACATTGATATCAATACAACTACATTAATCGTAACGTTGTCGAATTTTAGGGCGGGATAGCTGCCTTCGTCGCCGATGAAGCGAGTCATACCCTTTAGTTAACTGATGCAGGTATGTTCGTTCATCGGAGGTGAGCTCGCGCCATTCCCCAGGTTGCAGATTTCCCAGATGTAGATGCCCAATACTAACGCGTACTAGCCGTAATGTGGGAAATCCGATGGCGGCTGTCATGCGTCGTACCTGACGATTTCTGCCCTCTCGCAAGGTGAGCTGTAGCCAGGCCGTGGGCACCTGTTTGCGGAAGCGAATAGGGGGTGTGCGAGGGGGCAATTCTGGTTCTGCCGCTAGTAAGGTAGCTTCGGCGGGCAGTGTGGTGTAGCCGCGAATGGTTACCCCCTGACACAGTTGTATCAAACTTTTGGGATCGGGAATCCGCTCTACCTGTGCCCAATAGGTGCGGGGATGACGAAATTGGGGATGACACAATCGATGTTGTAATTTGCCGTCATCACTCAGCAGCAAGAGCCCTTCACTATCGCGATCAAGCCGACCGACCGGATATACTCCCGGCACTGAAATAAAAGACTTGAGAGTAGTGTGGCCATTTTCAGTGTTGGAAAACTGGCTCAGGACATCGTAGGGCTTATAAAAAATTAGATAGCGATGGTCCATGGCCCTGGCAATTCTTGAAGCTGTATTGAGAAATGGTGAACTCAGCTAGGTCGATAGATATGCTGAATAGATTCGATCAACATGAGTATCGGCAATATGATGAACAATGCCTCTAAGTACCGATTTGTCTGTACGTTGACCTTTGGTGACATTTATGGACAGATTATCGTCTGGCTGATTGTGCTGTTTTTGAGCTTGGCAACGGCCCTCGCTCTCATGGGGGCTAGTCGTCCAATCTATGCGCTGGTTTGCGTTGGGCTGATTTTAGTTCTGTCCCTTCCGTTTTTGCTATTTGCCTTTGTGACTACTTTAATCAATCACATCGAATTTAGTGAAGTTGATGCGATCGCGGCTAAAGACAGCCAAAATCAGTCGTTTACTAATCCGCAAATGCCCAGTCAAACCGTCGCCTAGGTACCGTTGAACAGATTAATTAGCTTCTGATTCAGCTGGTTCAGGCACATCAGCTGAGTCGGGGAGCACGGTGTCGGTCTCATCGGAGGTGGGGACGTCGGCAGCACTCTCTGCAGCTGGCTGCTGGTTGGCTTGTCCCTGAGCCATCAGCTGCTGAATACTGTCCTTGTATTGAGCCGGTGCAAGTGATAGAGCGGTCTCAAATAGGGGTTGAGCCTCATCAGCTTGACCAATGTCCTGCAGGATCAAGCCTTTGGCCAACATGGGCCGAAAGTCAGGGGTGCCACCCTGGGCCTCGACATCCTGGATGGCAGTATCGTAGGTGGCGATCGCATCATCATAGCGAGCCTGTTCCGCATATACCTGCCCCAGGAGCAGCTTCACAGCAACCACATCAATGGTGCCCGGTCGAATCTGATTTGACTGCTCAGCCGTTTTCAGCGTGTCTTCCAACAAACCCACCGCTGCCTGAGGGCGTTCCTGCCCTACCAATAAGGCCACCAGACCTTGTAACGCCTCCATATTGCCGGGGGTCGCCGTCAATATGTTGCGATAGGTTTGAGCGGCTCCTTCAAGATCATTGAGTTCTTGTTTTGCCTGGGCTAACAACACAGAGTAGCGAGGCTCTTGAGGATTTAACTCTGCCAAGCGAGCCAATGGTTCAGCCGCTCCTGCCAAATCCCCCAGACCGACACGGGCCTCCACCAGTCCCTCAAGGGCAGCTTGATTATCTGGCTCACGCTCTAGAACCAGCTCATAGCCATTGGCACGCCCCTGTAATTCTGCCTGGCGATCAGCATTAGCAGCCGCAGTGTGCCCACTATTGTCATAACCAGAATTTTGATTAAACGCTGCTTGGATTAAAGGTCCCAGTGAGACCGCTAACAGCGCTGCTACAGCTATGAATAAAATACCGCCAACTAGCCAGCGATTGCGTTTGACAGCCACAGGACTCCCCCTCCTTCAAAGCAACTTGCCCATCTTAAACCTAAACGAGTCGATACGACTTGGCAGCTTGCTGGAGGCCACAACTCCTATGCACCAGCCAACGTCGTTAAAAAAGATTGCACAATATATTTACATCACATCACTATTATCGTTACCTATAAATCTCACAAACCACAGTTTGAGAGTGTCAAACCTCGAATAACACGGTTCAAAACATTTGATTAGACAGAATATCCTTAAATTGAGCTGACATCTGTCAAAATCTATGAATGGTAACGTAAAAGCGGCCATGAGGTGATCTAGTTTAAGTTACTATTCCTACTATTTTTTTTGGATAGGCTTGGTTTATTCATCTAAAAACTGCTAGGTTCAACCAAACGGTAATTCATATCACCCTTTGATATTTATGATTTCCAGCTAGGTAAAGATACAAACCAGATATAAGTAATTAGGTCAGAGTAGTAGGTCAAATATAGGTTTAGATACTCAAACCAATACCTTCTTCCTATCGCTATGCTCTAACTAATCTATTGTTCCAATTTTAAGTAAGCCGGTTTTCCTGATTGAGGAGGTTTCGAGATTAATGAGTTCTGCAGACAGTCGCCCCCCTGAAATGCCTAACACTGCATCCAATAGCAAGCCGGATGTAAGCGCAGCTGCTGACTCAGATCGCCCTGCTCTAAAAAAGCCGCCTAGACGACCGGTGAGACCGGCTCCTGTTGAAGAGCCCAAGCCAGTTGAAACGTCGGTTAAAGAGCAGCTAGTTGCGTTAAAGAAGGCTGATGCACCCGATCCTGTGCCTGCGGTTGAGACACCCGTTGAGACACCCGTTGAGACACCCGTTGAGAATAAAGCCGATGGCAGTGACACTGACTCCACTGAACCAGAGACTCCTCAACCCAGAATCCAGCCCATTGCACCGCCTAGTGAGCCCATGCAGTACCGGGCCATTGGGTTATTAAAGGGACGATATGAACCCTCAGAGGAAACCTTTAATCGTGGCGGTATCATCAATCACGATGGCACCACTACTGCAGCGGTACTGTTAGGACGAACCACTAGCCTGGTTAAAAAGCATCTGGATTTAGAAAAAGAACACCTGTGGGTTGTGTATCCTCGGACTATTTTTCAGGACGATTTGGGTATTGCGGTTCAGATTGTTGGTGTTTGGGAACCGGAAACCCTGGGTGAAGATGAGGATGAGACGCTGGAAACCCCGGCTGATGCGATTCAACCTGATTACTTCTCCATTCGGGGTGAAGTAATCAAATATGATGAACGAAAACAGGAAATTACCGTTAGCATTGTCCAGAAAATGCGCACAGGTAAGCAGCCCAAGCGCCCCTTTAAGCTGTTAATCAATGGCAGCATTGGGGTCAAGACCATTGGCTACTTCTGGGATATGCATGTACAGCGAGAAGGCAATCAGTTTGTGCTCAAGGAGGGGAACTATGTTGCAGCTGTGCCACCGAAAAAGCGTTCTAAGAAACGGCCACCCAGTGGTGGTGGTAAACGACGCCCTGCCAAACGCTCTCGCCCCAAACCCAACTTAGCCAAAGATGATGGCTCTAGAGCTGAAAAGACAGCCGAAAAACCCACTGTGGTCAAAGTCGGTGACAGTAGCGTTAGCTCAAGTCCAGACAATTCAGAGGAGTAAGGACACAGTCGTTTTAGTCCTCAAGGCTCACGAGTTAATTATTCTGGGGCAAAAAGGCTGTTTGTTTGGGCAAAGGAGCGACCGGTTCACTGAGTTCAAACTCACCCTTGAGGAGCCATTCTTTGAGGGTGAGTGCCACCTGACGTCCAAGATACAGACTAGACAAGGGGGCGGTCCTGACTCGGCTGCCATTGATGGTTAGATGTCCGGATTTAAGCTGCTGATAGCTGACCAGCCCAAAACTAGGCCGTACCCGTCGAGGAATTGAAAAATCAATAACCGGGGCCAGGATCTCTTCATCTTTGATGGCACAGCCCTGTAGAGCAGCCTCATCCAAAATCGGGATGGGAATCCCCACGCCTAGCATCAAAGAAGGACCATAGCCGCTAAAGTAACACCCACGCACCCACTGGGGGTGCATTTGCTTAGCATCGCCAATCAGGGCAACGGTAGCCGAGGGGCCAATGGGAGTGCCATTAGGCAAACGTTTTTGTAACGGAAAGTGCTGGGTTCCTTCCCAGGCGATATAGCCAGGTGCCCCGCCCACAAATAGCCGACTGCCGATGCCAATGGTCCGCATTTGGGGATCGTTGAGCATGGGGGACAGCGCCCCGGCATTGGCATAAACTGCGTTACCTAAAAATGGTTGTAGCGGTCCCAGGTAGGTCAGCAATGGCCGATCACTGCTGTTGACCCCAACAATAAAGTTTTGATAGAGATTGCGGGGATTAAACAGATAGAACTGATTAATGGTGTCGCGGGTAATGTCAATATCGAGAGTGGAGCGGGGATAACAGTCGCTAACATGACCCAGAGCTCTGAGATTGACCGATTGACCGGCAATCAATTGGGCAATGACATGGCCGCCACCGCGCTCACTGATGATGTCACTACTTTCTGAGGTTTCTCCCCAGCGATTGTTGCCTGCGGCCTGACTAGCACCAATGTAGAGATCAACGGCCCCAAAGCCTGCATAGGCCAGGACTCCATCCAGATAACACTCGCGAATGTTAATGGGCGGATCGGTATGGCCCAGATTGATGATGGCCCCCGATGATTCCATGGGTTCAAAGGTGCCGGTGGTAACTACGTCAACGGCAGCGGTTGCTGCAGCCAGTCCCAATTCAGCAACTTTGGCTTTGGTTTCCTCAACGGTCCAGACTGTGACGCTACCGTCCTGGATTTTTTGATTAATTTCGGCGATGGTGCGGGTAGTAGCCATGGGTGCACTGGGTTTATGGCTGACTCCAGCGACTTAGAAGCCAGCCGCCCAAGATAATTGTTGGCAGTAACACCAGGACCAAAGCGGTGGATTCTGGGGGAGCAATGGCTGGGCCAACCCATTTGATCAGGGCGCTGATAATGGCGGATGCGATCGCAATTTTCAACACATATAACCAGTTATCCATAAGCAAGTAAGGAGCAAAGATTACGGACGACGAATATTTAAGCAGCACCAGTCCCCCCGCCGCCAGAGGGTAGCCACTGTCCAATTATGCTCCTCCAGGGTATCAGCAACCCACTTTGACTGTTCCAGCAGCACACCGCTCAAAATTCCCCAGGTGGATTCCTTAGCAATGGCATTAAATGACGGAATTAGTTCAACAATCACTTCTGCCAGGATGTTACACATAATGCCATCAACGGGTTCACTGACCTTGAGGTCGGTAATACTGCCCTCGGAAATCAGGATTTTCTCAGGTTCGAGTCCATTCAGATCGCGGTTTTCAGCCGTTGCTTTGACAGCCAACGGATCAGTATCAACCGCATAAACCTGATGGGCTCCCAACAGGACAGCGCCGATGGACAGAATGCCTGAACCACAACCAATGTCCGCTAGAGTCACCGGCTTGGGCTCACTCAAACGCATTTCCAACGACTCTAAACAAAGCTGAGTGGTCGGGTGTGTGCCGGTGCCAAACGCTGTACCCGGATCGAGTTTAAGCACTAGTCGGGACGACCCCGGCGGCGGCTCCATCCAAGCCGGATTAACCAACAGCCGATCACCAATGGGCTGGGGCTGCCAATACTTTTTCCAACTCTTGGACCAATCTTCATCCTCAATCAGGCTCCAAGTCACCTCAGGCAGCTCCTTTGTCCCAAGACACAGAGCATCCTGTTGGAAACGCAGAGCTAATGCCGCCAAATCCACATTACAAAACTGCTGCTGAGGAAAATACGCTTTTATCTGACTTTGATGCCCCCAGCGTTCGCTAGCGGTGCCTCGGCCTTTCCAATTTTCAAACCGCCAGAAGACAGTATCCTCAAGCAGCGGGGAGCAGGTAACTTGTATCTCCCACCAAGTATTCGACAAGGGTTTGATTAGGGGTATATGGGATTAAGTCAGGCTGTGGCCAGGGGCAACCCCTCCCACAACCTCAACTAGTTAATTTTACAGGGCGACGGTATAGGCATCACGAATGCCAGGTACTTTTGTGATTTCCTCAAGAATGCCTTCAGGCAGGGGATCATCAATACTCAGCACCATAACGGCATCCCCTCGAACAATCTGACGCCCCACTTGCATACTGGCAATGTTGACATTGAAGCTACCCAATAATGAACCGATTTTGCCAATAATCCCTGGCATATCTCGGTGCAGGGTAAACAGCATGTACTTAGTGGGCGGGACATTAATGGGGAATTGATTGATATCCGTAATCCGAACTTCAGTGCCCCCCAGAATCATGCCAGTGACAGAATGTTCACCCAGAGACCCTTGAGCCGAGACATATAAGGAGCCGGTAAAGTCCTTAACGCTGGCGTCCCGCGTCTCAATCACCTTAATGCCGCGTTCCTTAGCCTCAATCGACGCGTTGACATAATTGACCCGCTCTCTCAGCGCATTGGTCAACAGGCCTTTGAGTGTGGCAATGACCAACGGCTTGCTGTCTTGATTCGCCAGTTCACCCTGCAGGCGAATTTGCACTTGCTCCACGCGACCACCCGCTAGCTGCCCGACCAAATTACCTAGGGTTTCCGCCAACTGTAGATAAGGGCGCAGCTTTTCAAGCACATCGGGGCGCAGTCCAGGAATATTAACGGCTGAGCGGGCTGGCAACCCTAGCAGCACATCACGAATCTGCTCGGCCACATCTACGGCCACATTAATTTGTGCTTCGGCAGTGGATGCACCCAGGTGAGGCGTCAGAATCACAGACTTACCCAGTTCTCTGAGGGCACTCTCTCCCAGGGGCTCATCCTCATAAACATCTAGCGCCGCTCCAGCGATCGTGCCGTTTTTAATCGCCTCATATAGGGCCGTCTCATCAATGATGCCACCGCGGGCACAGTTGACAATACGGGCAGTGGGCTTCATCTTGGCCAGTGCTTTCTCGTTGATCAAATGCGTGGTTTCAGAGGTTTTGGGAATGTGTAGAGTAATGTAGTCAGCTTCTTGGAAAAGCAGATCCAAATCCACCAAGCTACAGCCCAATTCAGCCGCTCGTTCCTTAGAGATAAAGGGATCATAGGCCAGGATAGTCATCCCCATGGACCGAGCCACGGTCGCCACGTGGGAACCAATCTTGCCAAGACCAACGACGCCGAGAATCTTTTTGTAGACTTCCACACCCGTAAACTGTTTACGATTCCAGGCCGATGCTTTAACGGATTGATCGGCTTCGGGAATATTGCGTGACAGCGACAGCATCATGGCCAGGGCATGTTCAGCAGCAGCGATGGTATTGCCCTCTGGAGAATTCACCACCACAATGCCGCGACGGGTGGCGGCAGCCACATCGACATTGTCCACACCAACACCAGCCCGGCCAATAATCTTAAGCTGACTAGCGGCTTCAATGACCTTGCTGGTGACCTTGGTACCCGAACGAATCATCAAGGCATCGTAATTCGGGATGATTTGAACAAGCTCTTCGGGAGGAAGCTTGGTTTTAACATCAACTTGGGCCACCTGGGCCAAAATATCGAGACCAGACTGGTCGATCGGGTCAGAAACAAGTACCTTCGGCATAGCTGGAGGGGAGGTTTTTTTCACAAGGATTTATCGTACTGCATCGCTGCAAAGGCAAGAAATCCTTTCTTGGGCAAATTATGGCTTGTATATATGGTTGCCAATGTTACAAAACGTTTAAGTTTTATGGGTGGGCAACAGGGGAGAGACCTGGTATACAACGTCTGTACAAGGGGGATCGCTAGGGTGTTGTCAGTTGTTCAATGCCATTAAAGAGATCGGCTAAAACAGTATTCGAGATCAAAAAACCATCGGGATCGCTCAGTCTCAGGCGATTGTTTTCAAGTACCGCCTGACCGGATTTTAAATAGGGTTTTAAGCAAGCATCCAGCATAGTGGTAAAGGCGGCCCCAAAAGCCTGCACAAATTCTGCTAGGTCAATGCCTTCGGCTAGACGTAGACCGACCATGAGTCGGTCGGTGAGCTGTTCGGTCAGCGGTAAGGTTGGCTCATTGAGTTTCCCGCCGGTCTGCTGGTAGCTTTCTACCCACTGCCGGTAGGTTTGTTGGGTACGAGGACGGGCAAATCGCTGCCCCTGGGTATAGCTGGTGGCTCCCATGCCAAAGCCGTAAAATGGGCGATTTTCCCAGTAGGTGCGATTGTGGCGACACTGGTGTCCCGGTTTGGCATAGTTAGAGATTTCGTAATGGTCGTAGCCTGCAATGGTCAGGGTGCGCTGGGCTAACCGATACATTTCAACCGTGGTTGCTTCAGTTGGCAAGGGCTGCTCACCCGGTTGATACTGTTTGCCAAAGGGAGTGCTGGGTTCAATGGTGAGATCATAGATGGAGATGTGGTGTGGTTGAGTTGCGATCGCACACTCCAGCATTTCATGCCACTGTGCCAATGACTGATAGGGCAACCCTGAAATCAGGTCTAAACTCCAGCTCGGCACCTGACTTTGACGCATATCATCCACGGCACGGTCGACATCAGTACGTCGATGGAAGCGGCCACAGCGTTCCAGTAAATCATCATCAAATGCCTGGACCCCCAGACTAATACGGTTGACCCCCAGGGTGCAGTAGCCGTTCACATGGGCTAAATCAAACGTACCTGGGTCCATTTCCATAGAGATTTCTGCCCCAGGTGCCACCCCAAATTGCTGTTCAAGGGTATGCAAAATTTGCTCCAGTTGGGCCACAGACAACAGTGACGGTGTGCCACCGCCAAAGAAAACCGTCTGCAGAGGTGGCCCCAACACCGCTGTCGCTTTGATTTCCTGACACAGCCAATTCACGTAGGTCTGAATAGTGCCCGAGGTTTCACCACGCTGGCGATTGCCAATTACCGAAATGGGAAAGTCACAATAAAAGCACCGTCGCCGACAGAACGGGATATGAATGTAGGCGGAGGTGGGGGCCAAAAAGGACATCAGGTATTTAGGAACATAAAGGCATTCAGCGAGAAACCCAATGGTGGGAACATCAGTGATTATAATGTCGTTGTTTGGGCCTTCCCAGGGATGGTGTATGGTTCACCACATCAGGCACACACTAAGGTCGACATCATTCGAATGCTAGACGCATTAATTATTATTTCATTCATTTTTGCTGGCGCAGGCATCGGCTTTTACAGCATTGACCTGTTGCCAGCCCAAGTCTTGGAACAAGTCAACAACATTGAAGGGTTGGGGACTGTCATGGCAGGATTTGGCGGGCTGATTGGCACTGGTTTAGGAATTGTTGCCCAAACCAGCTATCGACGCTTTGAAAAACAAATCCGGACCCTACCACCGGATCGTATTTTTGCGCGGGCCATTGGCTTGATTATAGGATTACTGATTGCCAATCTAATTTTGGCCCCGGTCTTTTTGCTACCGATCCCCAGAGAATTTAGCTTTATTAAGCCGCTGGCAGCGGTGATGAACAGCATTGTGTTTGCCGTGTCAGGTATGAACCTGGCAGATACCCAAGGACGAGCACTACTGCGATTGGTCAACCCTGGCAGCGTCGAAAGCATGCTGATTGCAGAAGGCACCCTCAAGCCCTCAACTTCTAAAATTTTGGACACGAGCTGTATTATTGACGGTCGAATTGAGGGACTGCTGGAAACTAACTTTTTGGAAGGCCGTATTGTTGTTCCCCAATTTGTTTTGCAGGAATTGCAGGCCGTTGCCGATGCGGCCAATGATCAAAAGCGGGCTCGGGGAAGACGGGGTCTGGATATTCTTAACCGTCTACGGTCTGCTTATCCAGACCGGGTTGTTGTTGATCCTGCGGACTATGCAGATGTGGTTACTGTAGATGCCAAACTCGTTAAACTGGCCCAAGAAATGAATGCCATGTTGCTCACCAACGACTACAATCTCAGCAAAGTGGCACGGGTGCAGCAGGTCGGCATCTTAAACATTAATGACTTAGCCAAGGCTATTCGTCCGGCCTACTTACCTGGAGACGATATCGAGATCAAGATTCTGAAAGAAGGTAAAGAAGACTTCCAGGGTGTGGGCTACTTAAACGACGGCACTATGGTGGTAGTGGAATCTGGCAAGGGTTACATTGGCAATAATGTCCTGGTGGTGGTGACCGGTGCCCTGCAAACATCGGCGGGGCGGATGATCTTTGCAAGGCCGAAAGGGGTCGCGACGGCTTAGACGTGGGCATGGCCGGTAGCCCCCCGGCTTCTTGAATTTGGATGCTTGCAAACTGTTATCAAAGATCAGAAACCGGGGGGCTGACAAAAGCCCCAGGCGAGCCTATTCCCATTCGATGGTGCCAGGGGGCTTAGAGGTAATGTCGTAAACCACCCGATTGACCCCATCCACCTCATTGACAATCCGGTTGGAGATTGTCTCTAGCAAATCATAGGATGGCCGAGACCAGTCAGCAGTCATCCCGTCTTCGCTACTAACAAAGCGCAATACAATCGGATGGGCATAGGTGCGCTGATCGCCCATGACACCAACACTACGTACCGGTAGCAGGACTGCAAATGCCTGCCAAAAGTCGTGATATAGACCGCGATTGCGGATTTCTTGCCGGACAATATAATCGGCATCGCGCAGAATATTCAGCCGTTCTGCTGTAACTTCACCCAAAATACGAATGGCCAAACCAGGGCCGGGGAAGGGCTGACGCCGCACAATTTCATTGGGCAGTCCGACGGAACGACCCACATTGCGCACTTCATCTTTAAATAATTTGCGCAGCGGTTCGATCAGCTTAAACTGCAGGTCTTTGGGCAAGCCACCGACATTATGATGGCTCTTAATTTTGACGGCTACTCGCTCACCGGTTTTGGGATCAACGTTGGTATCTGCCGATTCAATGACATCGGGATATAAGGTACCCTGGGCCAGGTAGTCAAAGGGACCTAGACGTTTGGATTCTTCTTCAAAGACACGAATAAATTCGTGACCGATGCGCTTACGCTTTTCTTCTGGGTCAGTGACGTCCTTAATTTTTTGGAGGAAGCGATCGCGAGCTTGAACGTACTCAACCTTGATATGAAATTGCTGATCGAATAGCTCCACCAGCCGTTCAGGTTCACCCTTACGCATAAAGCCCTGATCGATGAACATACAGGTAAGCTGATCGCCAATGGCCTGATGCAGCAAAAACGCCAGCGTTGAGGAATCTACACCACCGGAAAGGGCCAGCAGTACACGCTTATCACCGACTTTGGCCCGCACCTCACGAATGGCTTCTTCCACAAACGCTTCGGTAGTCCAGGTGGGCTCACAGCGGCAGATGTGATAAACAAAATTGCGAATCAGGGCCTGACCATCCACAGAATGAACGACCTCGGGATGGAACTGCACACCGTAGAACCCCTGGTCGTGGTGTGCGATCGCAGCACAGGGAGTATTATCCGTATGGGCTAACACCTCAAACCCTGACGGTAAGCTAGTGACCGAATCACCGTGGCTCATCCACATGGTGGAGCCATCCCCCACATTAGTCAGCAGGTCGGTGGGGTCATCAATATGTAAGGACGCCTTGCCATACTCACCCCGTTCGGCCGTTTCCACCTGACCACCCAGCTGCTGCACCATTAACTGCATGCCGTAGCACACACCCAGCACAGGAATCCCCAGCTCCCAAATTGCTGGATCGCACTTGGGGGCATGGTCGGCATAGACTGAACTAGGCCCCCCGGACAAAATAATGCCCGCGGGATTGAGCTGACGAATTTTCTCAGCTGACGTTCGGTAGGACAGAACCTCCGAGTACACCTGAGTTTCACGAATGCGCCGCGCAATCAACTCAGAATATTGGGAACCAAAGTCAAGAATAATAAGCATCTGACGATTAAACTCAGATGGTTTGGCAGATACCGTATCGGTAATAGCGGGAGTTTTTGCAGTCACGGATAGATCCTGAAGCTGTAGTGGGCGAGAAAAGCAAGTGTAATTGCCTGAGTTTCGTAAGCTGTTGATTAAATGTTATTGATTAATCCATTGGAGCACAGCTCCTGACGACACCCGATTACATTAGGCATCAACAAGGCCATTTCCTGTCTAAAGCAGCTATAGAAAATATTTTATCTAGAGTAGCAAACCACGGTATTAATGCCTCATCCTGTAGCAACTCCTACAGAATTTGATTCCGAGTATCGCAGCAACCATCACTGATGAATCAGATTGCACCCGCTAAGATGTAAACAATGTGTTTACTCCCTTAGTCCCAAAATCCCTAGAATTAGGGACTTTGAGTTCGACAAAACTCTATGAACCCTATCGATTATCTTCGCATCAGCCTGATCGACCGTTGTAATTTTCAATGTGTGTACTGTATGCCGGAGGGAGCTGACCTCAACCATGTACTACGAGAGTTTTGGCTGGATCATGAGGAAATTCTAACCCTGTTAAAAGAGGTGTTTATTCCCTTAGGATTCACAAAATTTCGTTTAACTGGGGGAGAACCGCTGTTGCGACCGGGTATCGTCCAGCTGGTAGATGAAATTGCTCATTTACCCGAGACAACAGATCTATCGCTGACTACCAATGCATTTAAATTAGAAAAGCTAGCTCAGCCTTTATATGACGCTGGTTTACGACGGATCAATATCAGCTTAGACTCTCTGCAACCAGAGACCTTTGAAACAATTGTTGGCAAACCTGTTGCAGCTGAACCGGTGCGCTGGCAGCAGGTATGGCAAGGTATTCAAACTGCTCACCGGGTGGGGTTTGATCCCCTTAAGTTGAATGTTGTTGTGATCCCTGGTGTCAACGATCATGAGATTTTGGATCTAGCGGCCTTAACCCTTGATAAAAACTGGCACGTACGCTTTATTGAATTTATGCCCATTGGTAACGATGAGCTGTTTACCAACAAGGGTTGGATTGATTCAGAAACCATTCGACAACAAATTCGCGATCGCTGGGGTTTAGAAACATCCACGATTCGTGGCAATGGTCCTGCTGATGTTTTTAAGATTCCAGGGGCTAAAGGAACCCTAGGATTTATTAGCCAAATGTCTGAATGTTTTTGCGATCGCTGCAATCGCATGAGACTTTCAGCCGATGGCTGGTTACGCCCCTGCCTACTAAATGAGACAGGTCAGCTGAATTTACGAGCAGCCTTACGCAACGGAGAACCCATAGACTCCATCCGTGAGCGCGTCGGCAGTTTAGTTGCCAATAAGCCAGAGATTAACTTCAAAATGCGAGAATCCGGCACTACCGGAGCCTACAGCCGCACAATGTCCCAAATTGGTGGATAGCTCTAACCATCTAGGCTGAATACCCTATCTCGTCATAAGATTGATTGTCTCTTTTTAGGTCTGACAATAAGACTCATTAGTCTTACCCAAGAAAGACCTAAGATTGAGGCGTATCAGTGGCTTGTGCCAGCAGGTCAGCCCTGGGTCTTGGGTTGGTCTTAATTTGATTTTATTTATCTCACATCGAGTCTTTTTAATAGACTTAGAATCTAACTTTAAGACATCTTTGTTTGGGGCATATACTACCAGACTTGCTAAGGTCTAAGATTTAGGAGTTAGCTAGCTAATATGGTCAAAGGCATAAGTAAAAGATGGAGAAATGCTGGAAGCAGTAACGTTTAATGGCTCTAAATTGCCCTAGCAAACCCTTAACCTGTAATACCACCGATCTCCGCCAAGCAGGAGACCATGACATCCGTGCATCTAATCTGCCCCCACCTCAGGCTATGTCTTATTTTTGAATCAACTGTCTCTTTTTAGGTCTGACAATAATACTCATTAGTTCTTGTTAAGATCAAGAATTTTCTCTCTTATTTTTCTGTTCAAATCTATGGACAATAATTATCATCAAGTTCGGAAACTCCTATTGGCCATCTGTCTTTGCGTGCAGTTAGGGGCCTGTAGTGCAGCGGCCCAGACGAGTACGCGTATTTCTCAGCAAGAACTAGTAGCCCAGCTCGAAGCCGGAACGGCTCCGCTAATTCTGGATGTGCGCACGGCGGAAGAATATGAAGCGGGGCATATTCCAGGGGCGATTAACATTCACTTTCGAGACATTAGTAAGCGACTGGATGAGATTCCAGATAGACCAGTGATCATATACTGTGAGCGGGGAATTCGAGCAAATATCGCTAAGAGAACTCTGTGGAAAGCCGGGATGCAATCAGTACTTCATTTAGAGGGAGACATTTCTCAATGGCGACAGAACAATTTTCCCCTGGCATCGAGCGATGAACCTCAGGAGGCCAAGCTGTTCTCTTCTACACAACCGGCTCTGGATGGCGATCAACTGGCTCAAGCATTGACCAAGCGGTGGATTATCAGCAGCCCGGAGGCAAAACAGCTGATTGAACAGGGGGCAACACTGTTAGACACTCGCAAGTTAGCGCTAACCCGACCCCAAGGGGCTGTTTATGTTAATTGGAAACAATTTTCGCCTGAGCCAGCAGTGACTCGCGGCAAACTGTTAGAGCAGGATGACATATTAACTCAGCGGCTGCAGGCCCTCGGGATTTCACAACACAAACCAGTGGTGGTGTTTGCCAATCCACCCGGTGGTTGGGGCGAAGATGGACGCATCGTTTGGATGTTGCGTACCCTAGGTCATACCCAAGTTGCTATGGTGGACGGTGGCTTTGAAGCACTGGTTGCCGCCAATGTCCCGGTGCACTCAGGTCGCAGTCAGCCGCCTGAGCAGGGTGATTTTGTAGTAAAGCGCAATGCCACCTGGGAGATTCAGCAGGCGCAGCTAAAAGCACAGCTGGACCGGGATACTGATCAGAAGAATGTCGTCGTGGTCGATACTCGTGAAGCCCGAGAGTTTGCTGGTCAAACTCCCTATGGCGAGACCCGTGGTGGTCATGTGCCAGGGGCAGTCAACCTTTACTTTAAGGAACTGTTGGATCAAGATGGCCGATTGTTGTTGCCTGATGACATCCGGGCAACATTGCTAGAGCTGGGGATTACCCCCGATACTCAGGTTGTTGTCTATTGTACGGGAGGGATTCGTTCTGGCTGGCTGGCAGCGGTCTTGGTCACCCTGGACTATCAGGTGCAAAACTATGCGGGGTCGATGTGGGAATGGTCAGCGGGGCCTGCTGATAGGTATCCTTTGGAGACGTTGTAGTTTTTTCAGTCGTTTTGTTATCTATTGCCATGTCAGACTGTCTCGCACTGATTGCCCATGACACTAAGAAAAATGACATGGTTGCATTAGTGACAAATTACCAGCATGTACTTTCTCGTTATCACCTAATCGCCACGGAGACCACCGGACAGCTAATTGAAACTGTGACAGGGCTGCCGGTGGAGCGGATGGCCGCTGGCTCCCAGGGGGGTGAGCTGCAGATTGCGGCACGAGTGGTGTCTGGCGAGGTAGCAGGTGTTATCTTTTTGCTGGACCCGGCCAGTGTTAATCCTAATGAGCCGGATATTCGAGCGCTATTGCGAGTATGTACGTTGCACAATGTGTTGCTGGCCACCAATATGGCAACGGCAGAACTGGCGCTTCAAGCTGTTGCCAAACGTCGGGATGCCTATCTGATTTTTAACCCGGTGGCGGGGCAAGGTAATCCAGACCGGGATTTAGCTATGATTCGGCAAATCCTAGCACCGCAGGTTAACTTGCATACTATTTTTACGCAGCCAGACATCGACCCCATCGACCAGGCAAAAGCTGCGATCGCAACCATCCAAGCCAATCAAACCGAGAATGATACCGGCTTGATTATTGCCTCAGGCGGCGATGGCACCGTATCTGCGATTGCCGGTGCCACCATCCAAACCGGCATTCCCTTCGGCGTAATCCCCCGAGGTACTGCCAATGCCTTTGCGGTAGCCATGGGAATTCCCACCGACTTAAAACAAGCCTGTGAAGCGATCGCAGCTGGTAATACACGGGTAGTGGATGCCGCTTACTGCAATAACATTCCCATGATTTTGCTAGCGGGTGTTGGGTTTGAAGCCGAGATGGTCGAGAATGCCAATCGAGAATTAAAAAATCAGCTAGGTGCCTTAGCCTACATCTTATCGGGAGCACAGCAATTGTTTTCCCAAGAGCTATTTAAAGCAGAAATTGAAATCGACGGCGAGACCGTTGAATTTGACACGGTGGCTGTCACCGTCGCCAATGCAGCCCCAGCTACTTCTGTAGCCGCTCAGGGATTTGGCGAAGTTATTCCCGATGATGGCCTGCTTGAAGTCACCATTCCCCTGCCCCAAACCCGATTACAGGGGGTAAACGTCATGGCGACCTTGTTTACGTCTGCTCTAGTCAAATCTCAAGTTGAACGGGAAGATGTTGTCTGTCTACGCACTAAACAGCTGACGCTAACCACCCACCCACCCCAAAAGCTAGTCGTAGACGGGGAGCTATGCGACGCAAACCCGATTGAGTTTAGATGTGTGCCGGAGGGATTGACTATTTTCTCACCCCTCTTAACCGTGGGGTAACAATTTTTACGCAGTGCTACACCGGGCCAAAACTGAAGTCATTAGGGCTCCAGCATGCTCTCCCGCTCGGCTAACTGTTGAGCAAACCGAAACCGGTATCGTCTTGACCTAATCGCTCAAGGTAAGTCTTAAATTAATAAAGACAATCTCTACTTAAGTCCAGAATCGAGCATCCAAAATCTCGAACAGAGACCTAAGGTGTTGAGAAAAAAGCTGAAGTAATTTGCCTCAAGAGTGTTGATGAGTGGACTGTTCGGTACGGTGAGAGCGCAGGAAAAACCAAGCAAACCAAAGCGGTAAGGTGATGATTAGCTGATACAGCAAAACCCCGAACAGGTTGATGTATTGACTTGAAAGTGCCTGTCTAACTCCACCAATTGTGAAAGAAAGTGAAATCAGACTCAATAGAGCGATCGCAAATCTACCGCGTTTAAGTTTTATCCATCGCAGCCGGGTGCTGATGCCAATCAGCACAGCCTCGATTGAGGCAGCTAATTGAATTAAAAAAGAACCTATGCTCAAGGTTAGCGACCAATTCTCAAGTGGCAAAACTTTACCTGGATTAAATGAGCCGTACAGCCAGTAGTGTATCCAGGCGACTAAGCCGATTACTATAAGCCCCCCGCCCAGGCCAGTAAGTCCGAGAGTGATCGTTCGTAGCAGTCTGGAAAAATGCATAACGGGTTTATGGAGGGTCTAGCTGAGGCTGTTTGAGCTTTAGTAACCGCTGGATAGGAAAACACTATAGTCGATTGCTTTTGGGAGGTTATGAAATTGCTCAATATCCACCAGAGAGCATTGCTGGTCAACGTTTATTCGAATTGTCCAATATTCAGTAAACGCTCTGGGATAGGCTTCTCCACTTAGCACATAGCCTTGAGAAGATACGGCAAAGTTGATTATCTCGGCATTAATTTGCAACTTAAAGAGATGACTATCTTCCTGCTGATTACAGCTGAGAGGCACTACCGCTTGCAGCGTTGGCCGATAGACTATATCGAAGCTTTTGCCAAATACATCCTTAAAGAATCTTGTTTGCATGTCATACAGTGGCCGGTCAATATAGTTAGCCATTGCATTAAACTTTTTCTCAGTCCAATCACGCTGATATTGGGCAAACATCTGAGAGGTCAAATCGATTAGCTCAGCCTTATCAATAACGTCCTGATAAGCTGTAGCGGCTAACTCCTGAGAGGGGGCTACGTTAACCCAAGGTTCATTAGCCTTAGCATATCGAGCAGAATAAACGTTCTTAAAGTCCTGATTGATATTTCTAGTGAATTCAATCAGTTCAGGATCGTCTGTGAAGGATTTATTATTGAAGCGAATTAAATTATAAATTTCTCGCAAAAAAGCAAAGGGTATTAACCCCAGCACTAAAAATAGAAGAGAGAGGGGGAGACTTTGAGCATCAAGATTCACCATTTCCCCAGTTCTGCCTGGAGTTACTATCAAAGTGCTAAAACCACCTCCCTGGGCAGAGGCTGAACCTGTGCAGCTGCACAGTACCAGTAGTAAAGAGACCAGGCCAACGTATGTTGCTTTCATTGTTCTGATCATGATCTTATAACTGAGAACTTAGGTTAAACAATTGATCAGTCAGTGCAGTCACCGCTTCAATATTTCTGCCATCGGGTACTAGTTAGTTTTTTGTTTTGAATTGTGGCGGTATCTCTGGAGTTATCTCAAATTAAGACTAAAATGCTTAACATAAGTCTTGATTTGAGTATTGATATCTTTTTTTGAGATCTTGTTTTCCTCTGCTCAATTAAGTGTGATTTCAAGATATAGCTAGGGAGCCGGATTTTATCAGATCCCAAAATGCGGATACGGCGCTACCCCAGCGAGATCGCTCGTTAAGGTCAGATATTGATAGTTTCTATTTGTTTCTGGACGAGTTAGTGGCGGAAGCTGACTCGTGCTTGTTAGCTATCGGCTTGGAACTTTGCTCGAATGGTTTCGACGCGTTTGCGGTTAACACCCAGGTCTGACTTGCCTAATCGAGCGGCTGATCGGACATGGATAACTCCCGACTCGACATAAAACTCCATGTCGTCGACAAAGCCCATGAGCTTACTGGCAAATTCAGCGTAGAGGTAATTGTCGGTGGCTTCGTTGATTTGGGAGCGTTCCATGCCTTCGATGATGGCTTTCAGTGTGGCGATCGCATCCCCAGGTGCCTGATTCGTTGTAATCGGCTCAATAGAGTGTTCCTGGTCGCTAGCATCAGCCTGGCTACACACACAATTAGGAGTGTTTGGACAGGGCAAAAGCTTACCTTGCTTAACGCCGAGATTATCGGGACGCTGGCCTGAAAATGAAAAGAGAGGCATAGAAAACACCCTTGAGCGCAACATTAGCTTAGTGACATCTTAGTCACAATTGGAGGCACTATCAGCCAATACATTCAAGGCTACAGCGCTTCCACTTCAGTCAATAATCCCTCAACAAACTTTTCAATATTTTCTAGAAGATCCATCTCACCTAGGGCCTGCCATTCGTCAGGGGTATAGTGCCCGTCATTGCTGATGATGGACTGCACCCAGTGGGCCAGGTTATCAGTATTTTGGAAAAGTGCTTGGGCTTGGCTGTGGACATCGCCGTCCACTTTGGCAGCCAGACATACTTTTAACAGCTGACCCAAACGTGTTTCTGGAGTGGTGGATAGTAGAACTGCGATCGCAGTGGTGACGGCTTCTTGATTATGGGACATCGTTATTTCCTGTGAGCGCGATGATTCAGGTGCCCTAAAAACTTAGTCGATTTTGCCGATGTAAACCCCTGTTTGAGGTCAGTACGTAGTATGCAGAAATAAAACTATTAAGATTGCGTGATCTGAATAAAGATCATGCGGATTTTTGCTGGAAAGGCTTTAGGTTAAGAATAGGTTAATAAAAGGCAAATTAAAAATTAACTTCCTAGCCTAAATAAATCTCTCAGTATTTTGGGGAAACACCGTTGATTCCAGTTTCAAGCAGTCATATCAAGCATTTTCAGCAGGCGACCTCTGTACTGTCCCAGTATCAGCACAGGATACTGATACTGGGATGTAGTGGGTTAGTGGCTTTTATGCTAGTAGTGCGGTTCTTTACGCCCATTCCAATTCGTCATCTAACACGTGATCCGCTGGTGCTAGCGGAGAAGCCATTTTATTTTGGTTTTTTGTCGAATGTGGGTGTACTGCTGTGGTGCGGCACTGCCGCTGTTTGCTTGTTTAGCAGTTTGTTGCTGTTTGTTGTTCAAGGCAGACGAGAGTCTAGCTTATTTTTCGCCGTGTTTGGGTCAATTAGCCTGTGGCTGATGCTGGATGACCTGCTGATGATTCATGAGGTGTTGGACGAGGAGTTACATCTGGTTCCAGACAAAGTAACCTATACGGTTTATGGACTGGCGGTTGTGGTAAGTCTGTTGCGCTTTCGCAAACTGTTGATCAGGGTACAACCCTGGGTGCTGGGTCTAAGCTTGGTCTTTTTTGGAATATCAATGGGGTTTGATGTGCTGGTACCGCAGGGGTGGGCCATCTTACAAGACGATGCCTATTTATTAGAAGATGGCGCTAAGTTGCTGGCTATTTTTGTGTGGGCAGTTTATTTTTGTCGGGTCGCATTAGAACAGCTTTTAGGGTTGGTGAAGGTGCCGATCAGTTCTTAGCTGATTGGCTAACGTGGCATGGATAAGTTGCCAAAACCTATACTTCTACAAGGTCTTTGTGTAGGAAACAGAAGCCCCGACGGGTACCTAATCCTTGTTATCCAACCTTCTCTTTGACCGGTGCGAGCATTGCGTTCATGGAATTCTGGTTATTCGCAGTACTGGATCGGTAGCTGGAGCCACTGACTAAGGAGCTGGGCAAGCCATTCTAGTTCTTCTGGGGTAGTTACTGATAGGGCAAACGTTTCGGCTGGTGTCTTCAACAGCACACAAGAAATTTTTTTATCACTTACAAGCTGTACATCAGCTCGGGAGTCAACGCGATGGCGAGTGCCGATGAATTTATCGGTTTCTGTGATGTTGTGCTGATCAATACGCAACTGCACTTGGTGAAAGAGTGACCTGGCAACTGAAGTGACGATAGCAACGGTTATTAATATTACTGGTAGTAAAAGGATTAAAGACAACAATCCAGAAAGAAAACGACCTGAAGTTAAAATTCCTATGACCGCAAACATTAATATTCCGGACATGGGGGCTCCAATAAAGATAAACAGGATCACAAGGATAGGATGGACTCCCCTAGATGGAATCACAATTTCTATGACTTGGTTTGTTTGACTGACCATGATGCGGCTGCTCGTAGGTCTAGCAGGTAGTTGGGAGCTATCCAAGGAAGACTGGGGCGAAAGAGTTACTGTCTCCTGGTTTGATTTTTCTAGAGTCTGCATGGCTCGGGCAGCAGAGTCAAGACGACTCTCTAAATTTGGGTTTGTCATCCACTTTAGCCAGGCTACGAGATGTTGAGTAAGATTAACGTGGGCATCGAACTCAATGTGCATATTTTTTTGAGGCAAATCGGCAGGATGTTTACCGGTCGCAGTGTAGATCAGCGTTGCGCCCAAGCTGTACAGGTCAGAAGCAGGGCTGGCATTACCGCTGAACTGTTCTGGTGGCATGTAGCCATAGGTGCCCACAATGGTCATGGTATAGTCGGAGCGGGTAGCTCCAGTTTTAACCGAGTCGAAGTCTACTAGATATGCCTGGCCTACGTGATTACCAGTTCTGTCTTCCAAGAGAATGTTGCTAGGTTTAATATCTCGATGGATGACAGCGGGCTGGCGCTGGTGGAGGTATTGCAGAATTTTTAAGAGCTGCAGGGCAAGCTGGTGAATGTCATTTTCGCTAAAGGTGCGGCCTGCCTGCAAATGGTCTTGCAGTGATTTTGCAGGAATGTAGGTTTGCACTTGAGCAAACCCTTGGTGTTGGTCGATTTCGATATCGAAGTAGTCGAGATACTGGGGTATGCCGGGAAACGAAAGAGTCTTTAGAGCGGCTGCACCTCGCTCAAATAGTTTATGGTCTTGCCATTCAAAATCAGTACCAAACAGCAATACCTTGATGATTACCTGCTGATTTGTTGTAAGGTCCTTGGCTATATAGGTCTGCCTAGCTCCTTTTTTGCTCAGGCGTGTTTGCAGTTCATAGCGGTCGTTTAAGATCTGCCCATTCATAAGTTAGTCATTTGCCTGGCTTCCAAATTTTGATACCCATATTTGGAAATAAAGTTCTAGCTTTTGCATCAAATGTAGGCTTTTAATTAATTGACTAGTTGCGTACATCGCAGCCAATCAGTCAACTAAAAGTCTTGACACAAGAGAAACTTAGGCTCTAACTCAATATAAATGGACTAAAAATGGACTAATTTTTACCCCTGTTTCAGACCAATGAACGCTGCAGGTACATCGATTGCCCACAATATACATCGCTAAAGCCAGATGAACATATAGGGGTAATTGAAGCGGTGCGATGTAGATAAGTCGAGTGTGGCAAGGAGGCAACAGCCAAATTAAGAGTGGAGATACTCTCCCAGCAGCACCTGTCCTGCTGTCCCCACGTAACAGAGTCACCGACTCCGGTCACGCTGACGTTAGTAATGACATCAGTGGAATGCAGACCACGAACGTATCCTGACCTGGCAGCCTAAACTGGGAAAGGGCTAGGGGAAGTCCGAAAGGGTTAACATCAGTAAACCGTTGACGAAGCTTCGTCATTTACCGTGTCAGTGAAATCAGGCTGAAACACTGAGACCAAAAGGTACGTGGGTGGCTTAGCGGCTCGCTTGTCCGCTAAGCGATAGGTCACACTCCCACCGGAGTAAAGACGGAACCCGACCCGGATGCATCTCACATACTCGGAACTACAGAAGCCCGATGGATTCTCTGGAGTGTCAGAGTAGGCAAACCGTAAGGAATGCACAACTATCCAGCGGGTAAAGGATGCCAGAGAACGCGAAGGCTCTCGTGTAATGCGGAAGATAGGGGTTCAAGCTTTGCCCCACATCGAAAGATGGCAGACTTCTGGCGGGTCTTTAACGATAAATCGGGGTAATGGAACCGTATCCATTGTGAAAGATAGAGTCTCATCAGACATCGGAGCAAGGACGCCTCTTCAACACTGGACCTCCATCAA
>NZ_AWNH01000106.1 GCF_000482245.1 Leptolyngbya sp. Heron Island J
CTCTGTTTTTTCAAGCCTTAGCTGCGCGCTATCCTAATGCGGACAAAATCCAGGTTGTGCAGGATAATCTCAACACCCATAATGTCAGTTCTTTCTATGAATACCTGACGGCTGAGGAGGCCTTTGCCCTTGCCCAACGGTTTGAGTTTCACTACACCCCAAAGTCAGCCAGTTGGCTCAATATGATTGAGATCGAGTTTTCGGCACTGGCTAGAGGCTGTTTGCATCAGCGCATTCCCACACAAGACCAATTAGAGCAAGCGGTGCTCGCCTTGGTGCAAGAACGGCATGACCAGCGTATCCGCATCCATTGGCAATTTTCAGTTGAGGCCGCACGCGATAAATTTCAGAAGCATTATGTCAAAATTCGAGAAGATAAGACTCTCTAAAACGGTAGAAAACTTACTTTCCAGTGTACTAAATACTATTTAGTGTAAGCCAATGTGGCGTTAGCAGTGGCGCTAAACAGGATATCTATGATTTGATTTATTGACAGCCGTGTCCTCTCAGGAGCCTTATGCTCTGTCCGCACAGACTGCTGGAGGACGGGGCTGACAGGTAATGCAGCCTGCCAGACTATCAGCAGGCATCGCCGTAGCCGATAAAAAGTTGGTTAGGCGCCCACACTTAAAGAATTCTCCCTGTTACCCCATCACTCATCCACCCATCTACAGCCTTAACCTGAGGCTTGATTTTTGTGCAATCCCTTTAGAACCTTTAAGCCTTGAAACTTGACGCATCTTCTTCATACCGCCGTCCTCGCTTTGCCGTTCTGATGCTGCCGTCCTTCTCTATGCCATACTGAATGCCACTTTTGAAGTAGCCCCTAAGTCTAAAAGTGTAATTTTTTAGAGAATAAAATTGCCAAGCAGGAACGTTTTGATAAAAACAACAACCGTATTTGTTCGGAGTATTAAACATTGATGTTCGAAACTCTGAACAGGTACTAGTTGAAATTGCTGAGTATTGAATCCCTCAAGTGTAGTAACAATAGACTTGTTCTTGCAATCTTCACGATTAGTGCTTGATCAAAGATTAACCAAGCGGTTTTGGAATGTTTTATGGTAAGCAATTCTCTAACTTTTGGCGAGATTCTCGATAGCGGTCTTTTTTTGCCGTACCTGCAGTCACGTTTTCAATCTTTTGTTAGTGGGTTCGATGAAACTGCTGCGAATCCTCAAGCTGTTCGCTACAAAGAATTCATGGTGTCACAGGGACTAGGTTCTAGAGTCCGAATTTAAAATGAAGTCAATATAAAAAGTGTTTTAATTTTGATTTTGAAAAAATACAAACTTGATGATTGATTCAATAGTTTTTCCTGTTTTTTGGTTGGAGTTATTTCAAATCTGATATATTAGATGAAGCGAAAGAGGCTTGTTAATTCCCTGTAGTACGTATTGCATACGCCTGTTTAATAATTAAGTTTTTAGTTTTCTACAGCTTATTTCAATTCAGTTTTTAATATGTCGGTTTGTGTTGACGTATTGGTCTGCCTTTGATAGGCGACCGAATCGGTGTTGGGGATTGATTGCATGGTCGGTGTGATGACATTATCCGATGGAGTGAAGTGGGACAAACTTAGTTTTGCCTCAACTTTGTATTTGTATCCAATTATTGATACGTTGCTGGAGCAAGCGCCGCTGCAGATGCGTGACGAGCTACGCCTTGGTTTACAAGAGGCGTTGGTGAATGCCGCTAAGCATGGCAATAGCTTGGACCCAAGCAAGCATGTTTCTGTTCAGTATGCTGAAATACAAGGCTGCTACTGGTGGATTATTACGGATCAAGGCAGTGGCTTTGAAATACCCCATGGCTGTCGTGTGTGCCCTGAGGATACAGACAGTGAGAGTATGGGTGACTGTGGCCGTGGGCTATTTATTTTGCATCAGATTTTTGATCAGGTACATTGGTCGCCTAAGGGAAATGAAGTGCATCTTTGTAAGCGTTTAAATCGTTGGCCTGGTTGGCTCATGTGGTGGCAAAGTTTGCGGTCTGTTAAAGGGCCTGTTGCTGTAGGCTGAATGGGGCCTGAAGCTTTTATAATTAACGTGCCTATTGCTTTTTGAGGCATGACCTGTTTGTTTAGATGTTATTGATGTAGGACATGCTATCTATGGCCTACGAACCGCTGCATCATAAATATCGCCCCCAAACCTTTGCTCAGCTTGTTGGCCAGGGTGCGATCGCAACTACGCTCTCTAATGCCTTGCGGCAAAATCGCATTGCTCCAGCCTATCTTTTCTGTGGTCCCAGGGGGACTGGTAAAACTTCCAGCGCTCGCATTTTAGCGAAGTCTATTAACTGTCTTAGCAGTGAGCTGCCAACGCCTGAACCCTGTGGTCAATGTCAGGTTTGTCGTGAGATTACGGTTGGTGCTTCGCTGGATATCGTTGAGATTGATGCAGCCAGCAACACGGGTGTTGATAGTATTCGTGAGCTGATTGAACGAGCCCAGTTTGCCCCGGTGCAGTGTCGTCACAAGCTGTATGTGCTAGATGAGGTGCACATGTTAAGTACGGCGGCGTTTAATGCGCTGCTGAAGACTCTAGAAGAGCCGCCACCTCACGTTGTCTTTGTGCTGGCTACTACCGATCCCCAACGGGTACTGCCGACAATCATTTCTCGCTGTCAGCGGTTTGACTTTCGTCGTATCCCCCTGGATGCGATGGTGCAACATTTGGATTACATTGCTCAGCAAGAAGCCATTGCGATCGCGCCGGATGCATTGCAACTAGTCGCGCAGCTTTCCCAGGGCGGATTGCGCGATGCTGAGAGTCTGCTCGATCAGCTCGGGCTGCTGGATGGAGCAATCACCATTGAGGCTGTGTGGGATTTGGTGGGCGCAGTCTCGGAGCGGGATTTGCTAGCCCTAGTCAAGGCAGTGAGTGCCGATGACGGAACACAGGTACTAATTTTGGCCCGGCAGCTGATGGACCGAGGACGAGAACCACTAATGGTGCTCCAAAGTCTGGTGGCCTTTTACCGAGATTTATTGATTGCTAAAACAGCCGGTGAGCGTCGCGATTTGGTAGCGATTACACCAGCAATCTGGTCAGAAATGGTGGCTTTTGCCCAAGGACTATCATTACCTTTGCTGTTAACCAGTCAGCAGCATTTGCGGGCTGCTGAGGTGCAGGTTAAAAACACTACTCAACCAAGGCTGTGGCTGGAAATTACCCTGATGGGACTACTGCCGTCAGCGTTAGGTCAGGGTGTTGTATCTGGTGTGGCTGAGTCGGTAACTAAGCCCGTGGTGAAACCAGTGGTGCACAGTACAGTATCAGCCCCAGTAGCCCAGGCCCCCAGCCCGGCATCATCAAGCGTTGCTCAGCCCCAATCGGCTCCTCCAGTAGTGCCTCCCCCTGCTCAGGCTCCCCCTGCTCCTCAGACAATGCCAGCTGAGGTCGCATCTCTGGAGAAGAAAATCGAACCGCCGGTCGATGACAGCCAATCAGAGGATGGGCATGATGCCCCTGTCGGCTCTCAAACAAGTCCGCAACTAGAAAGTGCTGAACTGCCGCCTGCAAATACAGCACCGGCCATGGGGAGTTTGAGTGATATTTGGGCAAAAATTGTGGCTCAGCTACAGCCCTTTGGTACTAAGGTGCTAATGCGTCAGCAAGCAAAGTTGTTGACCTGTGATGGAGTAGAAGCAACCGTAGGTATTCGGTCTCAGCCGCTGATGAAGATGGCGCAAGACCGCTTAAATAATGTCGAAATAGCGTTTGAAAAAGTTTTTGGCCATAAGATTCGGGTGACTATGGTGGTCGCGGCAGCAGAACCAGAGACTGTTGTTCAAGAAGCGCCGTCTACAGCTCCCTTACCTGCACCTGCAATCCCATCGCCGTCGCCGCCACCAGCCCAACCCTTACCGCAGGAAGAAGCAAGGGATGAGCCCCTTAAGCCAGCGGCGACAGCAGCAACTCGCCCAGCCTCGCCCCCCACTGTGCCGACCAACGGCGGGCCAGATGTAGCGGGTGCACCTGCCTGGGAAGGCGAAAGTGAACTAGAACGCAGTGTTAAGAGTTTTGCCCAGTTCTTTAGTGGTCAGATCGTTAACCTGGACGATGAGGTGTCTGACTCGGCTAAGCCGTCAACCGAACCTGGGCCTGATGTCCCTTTTTAACGGGTAAATGACTAATGATGGAAGGGAATTGAACCCAAAGGGATTAGCCCCAGAACTAGCCCGATGATGCATCCATAGGTAATTAATGACCACCGGGGTTGAAAGCCATAGTCATGGTCATCGTCTAGCAGCAGGGCATCAATGCGACGGCTCAGACGGCTGCTGGGGGCTGTACAGCTAAAGTTGGCCACTGTGAGCGGCGAGAGGGGGGCCGCAATCACCTGGACTAAGGATTCTGCCAAGGTCAACCGATCTACCGAGCGAGTGGCCCAGTTATCTGCCCGAATTTCCCGCAGTAGTAACAGCTCTTGCCATAGCTTATCGGTGTAGGGTAGCCAACTGGTTAGACGCCGCAACCACCCTAGCCAGAAGAACCAAAAGGTATCGTGATAATACTGATGAGCTTGCTCATGGGCGATGACAGCTGTGAGATGTTCTTGGTCTAGGGTGTCGAGCAACCCCTGGCTGATGACAAGCTCCGATGACCATAGACCCATTTGAGCGCTAAAGACTGTGCTCTCATCCATGATGCGGCTGAGCGTTCCCTGCACAATCTGCTGAGGATAGTGTTGAATGTAAGCAATGCTGCGGTGGGCTTGCCAGCTCAGATACCCTAATAGGCCCAGGCTATACAGGAGAAATAGCCAAGCAATGCCATAGCTAAACCAGCCTTCTAGGGGGCCAACCACATGACCATAGGGACCCATGATGACGATGGCTGTAGCGGTGGTTAGTAAGAGCAGGGGGGAGATGACTAAAAGACACAGTACTGCTAGCCAGTGAGCGTTTTGCAGACAGCGGTGAGTTAGGGTTAAGCGCAAAAGGACGGCAATTGCGATCGCACTTGCCATTAAACTTGCATGCATCATGGCTGTTGCTCCTGCTGATCTTGCTGAGCATGCCGGGCCGCCTGGATACGCTGAGTGATAGCTTCTAGCTGATCCAGGCTGGATTGGTCGAGGGTATCGGCAAAGGCTGCCACAATATCTGGATTACTGGCTGCTAAAAACTGATGTAAACGTTCGTGGGATTCAAGGACTTTGGCATTATCTGCCGAAAGTAGAGGCTCCCAATGATAAGCTCTCCCCACGCGTCGTTTAGCAATCCATCCCTTGGTTTCAAGTCGACGTAAAACAGTAGCCACTGATGAGTAGGTCAAATCTCGATCAATATCCGCCAAGATTTGATTGTGGATGGCGGTGGCTGAGGTCGTTCCTAGCTGCCACAAAATATCTAAAATCTCAGTTTCAAGCGGCCCCAAGGATAGTCGTTTAGGGCGATAGGCCGGAAAGGGCGACATCAGCTAACTCCGGAAAGCATTCACATCAGTGTATCGTTCTTAGCCTGCTGATGGCTTACACAACTACAAACTGTGACAAGGTGTCACTTGAGATCTGCGGAGGAAACCAACAGAATAGTGGCAATTAAATGCGCAAATGTGCAAATCAAGGTTGAATTTGGAGGCGGCAGTCAGTCGTCTCCATTTTTGTGTTAAGGCATTGGTCTGTTGAGCTGTTGGCTGTATATCGCTATTGCCTCGTATTACACCGTTAAAGCAATCTGACTAAATTCTGTAACAAATTCACAGTCAACCGACGGTTGATGATTGCTGCTGTTACTGTCGATGATGTCTGTGGCGGATAATCTGGGCTGCCAGCCGCCTAAATAACCAATAAAACCCCTGGCTGATGCGGCCATACGTAGATCACTGGCGGCATCGCCAATGACTACTCCTTGTCTGGGGGTAACCCCAACAGCGTGGCAAGCTGCTGTCAAAAATTCGGGCGCGGTCTTGGTGGGATGCCGCTGGCTGACTCCTTGGAGGTGGTCAAAGTAAGGCTGTAGCTGATGCTGCTGCACAAACTGCTCCAGATTCTCCTGGGCATCCGCTGAAACCATGATGACTTTGAGGTTGGCTTGTTTCAGTCGTTGCAAGAATTGTTTCACGCCTGGCAATAACGGGGTGTAAGCGGCTTTAGGAGAGCAGTGTTGATCCGCTGTAGCTAAGGTTGTTGTGGCTACATCTACAGCGCTTATCCATGGACAACCTGCGATCGCGGCGGCGGCGGCGGTGCCTAAAATGGTTTCTTGCCGACTGCCGACTGCCAAGAGACCAGATGGGCTTAAGTCACCAGCATGGATACCTAAAGCTTTGAGGATAAGTTCATGGCTGCCCGGTAACAGCTGTTCCATCAGGGTTGCCTGGGTAGTCCCCAACTGTTTGAGGTAAGTAGCAACATCGGCCAGCGTGCCGTCTTTGTCTAAAAATATGGCCTCGATATTGCTAAAGCGTTTGCCATTACAGAGAACAGTGACCACAGATTTGCTCACTATAGATTTGCCTACTACCCGGTAAAAATTAAAAAGGTGTTGCTGAGCCGAACGATGATGCCATCTATAAAGCCTGGACCGATTGCCTCTCTTCCAGACGGATGCATCCTCTGAATCAGCAGCGGCAATTAAAAATAAAAATGTGGGACCTAAGCCCCACATTTAATCAAATAACTATTGTGCTGTTTTCAGACAATACACACTGCAACCTTATAGTTGAGCCAGTATGAACGACTTGGACCGTTACTCAGCAACTGCCATAGCCGTTTCATCTTCCTCTTCATAGGCATCTTCGCCAGCATTGCTCTCACCAGCTGCAGCGGCGGCTTCTGCCTCAGCTGCTTTCAACAGCTGCTGACGATAGCGCTCAGCCATTTCCTCGGCCTTCTCAAACACAATCTCAGGGTTCTTAACCATGTCGCCGGGTTCGGGCTCAAGCTGCTTGGTGGAGAGTGAAATTCGACCACGCTCGGCATCAAGGTCAATAATCATGACCTTAATCTCATCATTGACGTTGAGCACAGTGTTGGGCGTGTCAATGTGATCATGGGAAATTTCAGAGATGTGCAGCAGTCCACTGACACCACCGATATCGATAAAGGCACCGTAGGGCTTGAGACCACGCACTGCGCCAATAACCACTTCGCCCACCTGCAGACCGTTCATCTTACGCTCAACCAGGGCTCGACGATGACTCAAGACAAGACGATTACGCTCTTCGTCAACTTCTAGGAATTTGAGGGGTAGAGCCTCACCTACCAAGTCTTCCTTAGGTTTGCGAGTACTAATGTGGGAGCCAGGAATAAAGCCGCGTAGTCCTTCGATTCGCACCAAGGCTCCACCACGGTTGGTTGCAAAGACATCAGACCGGACGGTGGCGTCTTCGTTTTGTAGCTGACGCACACGTTCCCATGCCCGCATGTACTCGATACGTCGAATGGAGAGGGTTAGCTGGCCATCTTCATTTTCATCCGTCAGAATGAAAAACTCACGAGTCTCATTAGACTGAAGCACTTCATCAGCAGCCTCGACACGGTTGATCGACATCTCTTGGATGGGCAAATAGGCAGCGGTTTTTGCACCAATGTCAATCAGAGCGCCTCGGGGTTCAATGCTAAAAACTGTCCCTGGAACGATATCCCCAGGACTGAAATGATAATCGTATTGATCTAATAAAGCTTCAAAATCTTCATGAGTAAAACCAATATCGGCTTGTGTCGTTTCAAGATTGACCATGCTAGATGTTTCCTACGGTTTCTCCATAATTGAGTGGACATGTTGTGCGTCTGTGTGCCGCCCCTACATTGATCCAGATTTTATCTCAGACAAGGCTTAGGCATCACTCAAAATGCGCTACCGTTAACCTTTTGCTAAATAACTCTGAGTAGTCATTGTCTTGGAGTAGTGTGATGACTTGTTCAAAGACGGACATGAACCCAAATGAGGATCAGTACTTAGAGCCTTGCAAAGCAAGCAATGCTAACACACAGAAGGGCTCGACACGGGAACCCGTACCGAAAATTAGCAAAATACACAAACCTTCGCAAGACTATTTATGATAAGTGAATTTAGCCCTGCTGTCACTTAATATATGTGATTGATTTAGGGGGATGGCTGGTGAGTGTTTATTGAAAACTGGCTAAACTTTTACACTGTCAGGGCGGAGCCGTTGCGATGACCTTTGGCAGTGTATGTTTCGGGACTAGATGGGGTGTCTGTGGCTTGCAAATGGTTGAGGGCATCGGCAAAATCGCGAATGCCGGTGAATTGACGATAAACCGAGGCAAAACGGACATAGGCAACTTCGCTCAGGGGCTGCAGCTGTTGCAAGACGAGTTCGCCGATATCGGCACTGGCAATTTCGCGGATAGTGCGCTGCTGCAGGTCTGCTTCGATGTTGTCAACGATAGTTTCCAGGCGATTGGCTTCGAGTCCTGTTTTCTCACAGGCTCGCGCGATGCCCCTGAGGAGCTTTGAGCGATTAAATAGTTCCCGGTCGCCATTGCGTTTGATGACGGTGATGGGGACATACTCAATGCGCTCGTAGGTGGTAAACCGACTATGGCACTTGAGGCATTCCCGACGTCGTCGAATGCTGCGACCAGATTCGGCTGATCTCGATTCTAGGACGCGATTGTTGGCATGCTGGCAAAAGGGACACTGCATAGACCACTAAACCCAATATCAGCGAAGTGAGGCCCGCTTATTAGACCACGCTTAAAACAAAAATAGAGGCTAACTTCGTTAAATGCAAAGAAGTTAATGCCTCTATTATGTCATTCTTACCTTTTTGAGGTAAACGATAGACTTCATGAAACCTCGGCTAAAACGTTAGCTAAGGTCCAGAAGATAGGTTTGCCTAGTCTTTCTTAATCCGAGGGGGTTCACGAAATGCGATCGCAAAAAAGAGCGTACCAATGATGCAGGTAAAAATCAGAATGTAAGCAACACTTTCCATGGTTTAGTCCTACTTAATCAACGTTCATTGCCATTGCCGTAGACACCAGCAAGGGCTGCCAGTTAATACCATTATCCCAAAAAAATGGCCCAGCGGAACTTGCTGAGCCATTTTTATCAAACTAAAACCTCTTGAAAGGCGTTAGTTACTGGTGCGGGTAGAAGTATCACCCACTTTCTGGAAGAAGCCCCACTCGACCTGCTCGGGAGATAGGTCGGGATCAATACCAGCGAATACGTCGCGGTATAGAGTACGGGAGCCGTGCCAGATATGGCCAAAGAAGAACAACAGTGCAAAGACTGCATGGCCAAAGGTGAACCAACCCCGAGGACTAGAACGGAATACACCGTCAGAATCTAGAGTCTCAAGGTCAAATTCGAAAGGCTCACCAAGAAGAGCTTTACGAGCGTAACGCTTAACACGAGCAGGGTCCTTAATGGTCTGACCATCAAGTTCACCACCGAAGAAAGAAACTGTTACACCAGTTTGCTCAATACTGAACTGAGATTCAGCACGTCGGAACGGGATGTCGGCGACGACCGTACCGTTGGCATCAGTCAAAATCACTGGGAACGTCTCAAAGAAGTTAGGCAAACGACGAACAGAAAGCTCACGACCTTCAGCATCTTTGAAGACAGGGTGACCCAGCCAAGCAGTGGCAATACCATCACCGCTATCCATTGGACCAACACGGAACAAACCACCCTTCGCAGGGCTGTTACCAACGTAGTCATAGAAAGCAAGCTTCTCAGGAATGTTCTCGTAAGCTTCCTGACGGCTTAGACCGGCTGCCATGTCGGCCTGTGCACGACGCTCAATTTCTTGCTGGTAATAACCAGAGTCCCACTGATAGCGGGTAGGACCAAACAGTTCAACAGGAGTAGTTGCGTTGCCGTACCACATAGTACCGGCAACTACAAATGCTGCAAAGAAAACAGCTGCAATACTGCTGGATAGTACAGTTTCGATATTACCCATACGCAACGCCTTGTATAGACGCTGAGGTGGGCGAACAGTCAGGTGGAATAAACCTGCCACAATACCGACGATACCAGCCGCAATGTGGTGAGCCACAACGCCGCCAGCATTAAACGGGTTAAATCCAGCAGGCCCCCATTCAGGAGCGACAGGCTGAACGTGTCCAGTAATGGCATAGGGGTCAGATACCCACATACCCGGTCCCCAGACACCGGTTAAATGAAACGCTCCGAAACCGAAGCATAGTAAACCAGATAAGAACAGGTGAATACCGAACATCTTGGGCAAGTCCAAAGCGGGCTCACCAGTTCGGGGGTCACGGAATAGATCTAAATCCCAGAAAACCCAGTGCCAAACTGCTGCTAAGAACAGCAGGCCAGATAGCACGATGTGTGCCAGTGCAACGCCTTCAAAAGACCAGAAGCCAGGATCAACACCTGTCTCGCCAGTCACACTCCAGCCGCCCCAAGACCCGGTTACACCGAGACGAGCCATGAAGGGAAGGACAAACATACCCTGACGCCACATGGGGTTCAGGGCAGGATCACTTGGATCAAATGTAGCAAGCTCAAACAGGGCCATAGAGCCAGCCCAGCCTGCTACAAGTGCAGTATGCATTAGGTGTACAGAAATCAGTCGTCCGGGATCGTTAATAACGACTGTATGTACCCGGTACCAGGGTAGTCCCATTGACTACGCGCCTCCTCCTAGTTTGGAAATGTTAGCCGTACATTAAAATACCGATACAAACAGGCTACCAGATCCCCCCATTGACTCCAAAGCTAAGACCTAAGGAATTTCGCAAAAGGGCAAAGTAAATTGGAAATGATGGGCAGATAGCCTTCTGCGGTAGTGAATCCAGACGATTCCCGACGGACTAATACACTCAAATTCGAAGATTAAAGTGTATAAAGAAGTGTAACTAGAGTTCATAATCCAATGCAAGTTGGATTGCTTGGGATGGTGCCACCTGCGGCATTCTCAACTTTATAGCGATTGCCTTTGGAGCTGTTCGATGCCAACTATTAAGTTTGTTAAAGAAGATGCTGAGGTTACAGCGGCGGATGGAGCTAATCTTCGTCAAAAGGCGATAGACAATGGTGTTGACATATATACATTCACCGGCAAAATGATGAACTGCGGCGGCTACGGTCAATGTGCGCTATGCGTTGTTGAAATTGCCGAAGGTTTAGAGAATCTTTCTCCTCGGACAGCGGTCGAAGAAAAAAAATTGAAAAAGCGTCCAAGCAACTGTCGCCTGGCGTGTCAGACACTCGTTAATGGTCCGATTAGCGTGGTGACTAAACCCAAAAAGAAAAAATAGAGTGGGAGGATTTCGACAAGGACTAAAACTATCTGCGTTGCTAACGACGATTCACTTGCCGATGGGTTCATTGAGTTGAAGCAGGGTGATATGCTTAGCGATGTGGTTTGTTGTTGAGAGAAGTAATAGCTGAGTCCTATGGAAGTCAATAATTTAGGGTTTGTAGCCAGTATTCTTTTTGTATTTGTTCCAACTGTATTCCTGCTAATTCTTTACATTCAAACTAAAGAGTAATCAGCGGAGAAATAGCCAGTGGGATAACTTTAGATTTTTTTTAGTGAGCTAAGCCAAAGTCACACTTTGTTATGAGGTTTAGCTGTCTAGATATTGAGGGAAATCGATGTTTTTCAACCCCATTGGTGTTGTTGAAAAGGTTTATTCTCGAACAGATAACCTGTATCACGCGGTGAACTGCAGTTAATTGGTAGGGTTGTGAAACTACTGAATATTTGTCGCTAGTGATTAGATCCAAGCGACTTGGGTGCCGATCTCCGATTGGTACCCTTTTTAGATTCTACTGATGTGAGCCTGCCATGCTTGCCAGAATACGTAAGCTGCTAATAGGCACAGCAGTGTGCGAAATAGCAGGCTCACAAATTGGTCGGGAAGCTTTGGTAAAAATCGAGCACTAATTTGTACGCCCACTAGGCCACCTAAACCTAGACTGAGGCCAGCGCCATAGACAATATCTCCCTTGAGTCCGTTGTGGATACAGGCTACTAGTGAAGTCAGGGCAATAACGGCCAGACTGTTCCGCACGGCGTTTTTCATACCGGTATTCATGAGTAATACCTGTAGGGGTACCATAATCACGCCTCCGCCTACTCCAAACAGCCCGGCCATAAAGCCTGCAGCACTGCCGGTGATGAGGCGAGCTGTAATGGGCGATAGTTGCCTGGGATTGTGTGGAGTCGTCGCAGCCCGTTTTTTGAGGCTGACTAGATAAAGGTTGGCTACGAGCAGGGTGCCAAATGCGGCCCGTCGCCAGTGTTCTGCTAGTAGCTCTCCAAATTCTGTACCTGCGACTACCAGGACAATGGCGGGGGCCGCCAACAGTAAAACTTGTCGGGGCTGAAGATAGCCCATGCGCCAGTTTTGAAAACTGCCTGTGGTGGCAGTGACCAAAATAGCCAATAGGCTAGTTGCGGCAGCTTGATCCACATTGATGCCAAATAGCAATAGCAGCGGTACCATTAAGACGCCGCCGCCAATGCCCAGGAGTCCTGCTAATAACCCTGCCCCTAGGCCACCCAGGGCTAACAGTGCAACATCTATAGGGGGCATAGCTAACCTTTTATTGAGAGAACTGCCCACATCCTCCCATAGCCTGTATCAGGATAGGGTTAGAGAATAACGGTTTGGGGTGGCATCAGGCAGCTGAGCTCAAAATTTTGGCTGTTAGGACTGGGTGAGGATGGGATCTAGGTTGATGTATTGCTCTACGGTATGAGCTAACTCGTTCAGCATGGCATCGCGCTGGTCGCGGTAGTTGGCAATGCCTGTGGGTAACGACCCGAGCCCTCGCTGCTGCCGCAGGCGATTGAGCCAGGCGCGTCGCCAGGGACCGTTGTCAAAGATGCCGTGCAGATAAGTTCCCCAGAGTGATTCGGTTTCATCGACGATGCCGAGACTGCGATCGTCAAAGATGGGTTGAAACTTAGGGCCTGGTTCTCCGCCTTCGGGGGTCATGACCAGCTGTGTCCGTCCATGATGAATTTCATAGCCGTTTACAGGCAGTCCTTCTTGGGGATACTTGGAACTGACTGAGCGCTGACGTGCCACTTTATTTTGAGTAATGACCGTACGCAACGGTAATATGCTCAATCCGCGAAAGCGCCCTTCTTGCCCTTCTAGCCCTTCTGGATCGGCGAGCATCTGACCCATGAGCTGGAAACCGCCGCAGATGCCCAGTACTGTACCGCCGGCAGCAGCATAGTTTTGAATGGATTCAGCCATACCCGTACGTTGCAGAATTAGCAGGTCGGCAATGGCTGTTTTCGTGCCTGGTAAAATCACGGCATCAGGGTGGCCGAGATCATCTTTGGGGCTGAGATACCTGACGTTGACTGAGGGTTCGGCTTCTAGGGGATCAAAGTCTGTAAAGTTGGAAATTCGGGGCAGCCGAATAACAGCAATGTTAAGTTCGGCGGATTGTTTTTCTACAGGGCGTTCCATCAGGGACAGGGAGTCCGCTTTGGAGAAGGCGCTGTCAATCCAGGGGATGACGCCGAGTACAGGCACGCCGGTGCGTTTTTCGAGCCATTTGATGCCCGGCTGTAGCAGGCTTTTCTGACCACGAAATTTGTTGATGATCACACCTTTGACCAGTGCTCGTTCATCGGGATCGAGTAGCTCCAGGGTGCCAACAATGTGGGCAAATGCGCCGCCTCGGTCAATATCGGCGACCAAAATGGTGGGGGCTTTGATTGCTTTGGCAATCCGCATGTTGGCTAGATCGCGATGTTTGATGTTGATTTCAGCCGGGTTGCCATCCCCTTCACAAATGAGTAGGTCAAATTCTTGCCCCAGACGGGCCAGGCTTTCTTGTACTGCCTGCCAGCCAGCCTCGAAATAGTTTTCGTAATAGTGGGCTGTGGTGGTTTGACCGACGGGACGTCCTTTAATGATTACTTGCGAGGTGCTGTGGCTATGGGGTTTGAGCAGTACCGGATTCATTTCGGCTTGGGGAGGAACACCCGCTGCCCAGGCTTGTACGGCTTGGGCGTAGCCAATTTCGGCACCGTTGGCGGTGACATAAGTATTAGGGGCCATATTTTGACCCTTAAAGGGAGCTACACGCCACCCACGACGGCTCAGCATACGACAAAGTGCTGTAACGAGTAGAGATTTCCCTGCGTGGGAGGTGGTACCCACTACCATAATGGCCTTCATGCTAGAGCGTCTCCCGGTCTAATTTCATTCTTATTGGTTGAAATAGTGAATTGGAATAGTGAATTGGAATAACGGCTTGCAAGACAGGTGTTGGCTAGTCTGCCTCTGAGGCAATTAGGGGCAGGGCTATCTTTGGGGGAGTGTGCAGTTGGTGGGTGGGTATTGAAATACCGACGCCATTGCCTAACTTTACCCAAACTTCATCCTCTAGAGATCGTCGCTGCTATTGCCTCAATGCGATCGCAGGATGGTCTCAAAATTAACCTGGCTACGATAGCCAGGTAGGTAGTCTTAACCAACGATTTCTGGCATTGAGTAAATAATCCAGGGGGCTTCCCGTAGAATCCGGACGACCTGCCGCTTCCCATTGTTCAACCAGCTCTCGACCAATGGGGGTGAGGCGAAAGCTATCAGTCAAACCTTGTCCATCCACTTCACGGCGAAGGATGCCGACGGACATCAGCCAGCTGAGATGGTCATCGGCGGCGACATCGGATAAGGGTTGGCGGGTGTAACCGCTGAGCATGCCACGATCGTCACTGATGGCCCGTAGCGGCACACTTTGCGATCGCATCGCTGCCAGCAGTTTCATATAAAACGGTGCGCAGCGTACTGCCCGTTTTGCTCGGGCTAAGGTTTTGGATTGAGTAGGTAAAGAAGACGAGGTCATGGGTGGTGGGCAATGGGCAAGGCTGACGGGTAGGGTGTGCCTACCCTGGTGGTTAGCTATTCTGCTTCAGCATCAATTTGTTCAATATCAATATTGTCTGTAGCGTCTTCGTTGGCAGCAGTTGAGATATCACCTGCTTCATTAACCGGGAAGCGATTAATCAGGTGAGCGGCCTGACGAGCAGTGGACTTGATGGTATTGGACAAGAACGGAGTGTGAGGGATTTGAGACAAGATATCCAGGGTGCGCCGCAGAATACGCACTACATCCCCTTCATCCAGGCTGGTATTTTGGCAAAGTTCATGCCAGTCAGTTTCTAAGGCCCAGGCTTCTACCAGGGCGACTAAGTTCCATTCTAATGACACTGGCAGGGTGACCTGATACCGTCGCTGCTGTTGAAATAGCTGACGCCGCGTAGACCGCAGACTCTCAAGTGCTTCTATGACCGGGTTAGAGGTGCGATAGTGGGTCCAAGTGTCGGGGCGAGTGATTTCGGTGACGATGGCGGCACAGGCGGCAGCAAACTGGTGCGGCGGCAGATGGTCAAACTCACCGGAGCCCAGGGCTAATGCCAGCCATAGTTCATTCTCACCGCGAATAGCTGCGGCCATTTTGCCAAAGTTGGTTGGCTGATCATTTTCGAGGCCACCAAAGCTTTCCAGAATGGCCATCAAATTGAGAAACTCTTGCCAATAGCGGCTAGCGTATTGGTTGTACTTTGTTTGGCGATCGCTGAGCTCAGTTTCTAGGGTTTTAAGCCGCTGTTGCTTTTTTAGAAAAGACTTGGGTTTACCAAATTGATTGAGCGGATGATTGTCTAACTTGGTTTCCACCGAGAGCATGCGATCGCGCTGTTCTTTAACCTCGGGGGCCAGCTCATCTAGGGTGGGCAGTTCTGTGGGGATGCTCTCAGCAATTGCGGTGCTGGTTTCATCGCCCGCACATTTGTTGCCCGCTTTCATGGTCAGAGTCTCCGGCGGCACCAGAGGATCTACAGCGGCGATGCGATCGTACTTTTCATAAAGAGCAAAGACGTCGCGGGGCGCTGCCATGATCCATTGATTGTCATGGGTTAGGCATACCAGGTAGGTCACTTTTCCTGGACCTTGTCGTTTACTAACCAGCACAGCGGGTATGGGGTTGGCGACAGGAATATGTTTGCCTTTGAGCGATAGCACTGTACCCGCAACGGCAAAGTTGACCACTGTTTGCAAATCGCCGGTCAACGTTTCCGTAGCTTGCTTGTCCAAAATTTTCAGCAAACGCCGTTCTTCCCGCAGGCGTTCTCGCAGTTTGGCATATTCTGCAACGTGATGCTCTCCAGCCGCCGATAGCTGTTCACGGATTAGCGTAATCGTGTGCTCTACATCGTTGATGGCCTGCTGTTGGGGGGTGAGATGTAGCGTGGACAAATATTGACCAAAACTGCGCTCAACCAGATCGCGAGTTTCCTCAAGGGTATGGGTCTGGAGCAGATTAAGCACCATGCCATAGCTCGGCGTGAACTGACTGACCAGCGGATCGGGTTTAGCCAGGGCCAAATAGCCAGCTTCCTTAGCCCCCTCAAACGGAGTTTCTACAGTTACAACGTGCCCTTCCACATCCATACCGCGTCGCCCGGCTCGCCCGGCCATCTGCAAAAACTCTGAGGCATGGAGCAACCGATGACCACTGTCGGTGCGCTTTGACAAACTGGAAATGACCGTGGTGCGGGCAGGCATGTTGATGCCTGCTGCCAGGGTTTCCGTGGCAAAAACAACTTTGATTAACCCGGCCTGGAATAATTCTTCCACCAGCCCTTTCCAAGCAGGTAATAAACCAGCATGGTGAGCGGCAATCCCATGGTACAGAGGATCAACCTGGCCAGCTCGGGCCGCTTCAGGATTAACCCTCAAAAATCCATCAATGCGGTATTTAAGTTCCAGTGCCTCGGCCGGATTGACCAGGGACAGATTACTAATGCTCTGTACGGCCTTGTCACATCCCTTGCGGCTAAAAATAAAGAAAATAGCTGGCAGCATATCCTTCTGCTGCAGCTGCGTGACAACAAATGCATTGGTGGCGGCAAGACCTTTTTTCTTTTGCCCTTTTTGTTGGCGTGGGGGTTTCCGTTGCTTTTTGAGCCGGTCGTGGAGCGCTGTCTTTTTCCTATTCAGTAGTGGAAAAATGCCCTTACCCGTTGCAAAGTGGATGTTCAGGGGGACAGGCCGAAAGTCCGAATAAATCAGCTGGCTGGGGCCATGGATTTTAGTAATCCAGTCGTTAAGCTGGTCCCCATTCGCCACCGTCGCTGAGAGTCCCACCAGTTGAATCTCTGGGGGACAGTAAATAATAGATTCCTCCCAGACGGTGCCGCGCTGGCGATCATTCATATAGTGGCATTCGTCTAAAACCACCGTTTGCACGTCCTGCACAGCATCTCCCACTTCTCCCATGGTGGTGCCGTAGAGCATATTTCGAAAAATCTCAGTGGTCATCACCAGGATGGGAGCATCGCGGTTGATGGAGATATCACCGGTGAGGAGGCCGACTTGATCCTGGCCAAACAAATTACGAAAGTCCCGCAGCTTTTGATTGGAAAGGGCTTTGAGCGGCGTCGTATAAAACACGCGGCTGTGGGTGTGGAGTGCCCGATAGATAGCATATTCGCCCACTAAGGTCTTACCGGACCCGGTGGGAGCGCAGACAACTACGGAGTTTCCTTGGTTGAGCGCATTAATGGCCTCGATTTGAAATGGATCGAGCTGAAACGGAAATAATTTTTCAGGCGTTAAAACCAAAACCTGGAGGGACCTTTCGTGAACTTAGGGGTTTGACCACCTCATTGTGCCAGAGGAGTGAGGCTGTTGGGGAATTAACCCTGCAAAGGAGCGGCGATGAGATGGAAGATGAAGCCTTGATAAGGCTGTGTAAAGACTCCTTAAACGGCTTCGGAGGCTTTACCATCCCTTAATCTCTGATTTCATGAATTATTTTACCGTCAGGCTAAATCACTGTCGGAAATCGATCCGTGCCCTGGCTGTCCCGAGGCGTCTCTGCCAGGGTGCTACGGCTTGTATTCGGTTGTGCAGTTCACTTAGAAAACGACACTATGACACTTAGATACACGCTGGGAGCTATGGTTCCAGCGATTGTTTTGACTGGTGCGCTGACGACACCTGCATCTGCGTTTACCCTCAGTCGGTTAGGGGGGGCTGAGGTAGAAGGTGGAGCGGAAATCTCGGCATTTGATCCTGATAGCGATAACTTGTTCATCACCACGGGTGACACGATTGAGATTTTTAATCTAGTTGATCCGATCTCACCTAGCTTTGTTAGTTCTATTGATCTAACCAATCCGTCGAATATTGGCGGGTTTATGGGGGGTGGCGTCAATAGTGTGGCGTTTAGTAACGGTATTTTGGCAGCAGCTATCGAAGCTGAGACGGCTCAGGATAATGGCATTGTTGCCTTCTTTGATGCCCAGGGTGACTTCCAGATTAGTTTTGAGGTAGGTGCTCTGCCTGACATGCTCACGTTCACCCCGGATGGCAGCAAGGTCTTAGTGGCCAATGAGGGGGAACCCAGCGATGACTACACCGTAGACCCTGAGGGGTCGGTCAGCATTATAGATGTGGCCGATGGCACGGTGAATACCGTTGGATTTGCTGGTGTGCCGATCGATCCTGACGTGCGTGTCTTTGGCCCTGGCGCTACCCCTGAGCAGGATCTTGAGCCTGAATATATTGCTGTTTCTGCTGATGGTTCTACGGCCTATGTGGCGATTCAGGAGAATAATGCCCTGGGTATTTTAGATCTGGAAACGGAGTTGTTCACTGGGGTAAAGAGTCTGGGCTTTAAGGACCATAGCCTTGACGGCAATGGCTTTGATGCTAGCAACGAGGACGGTGGTATCAATATTCAGACCCATCCGGTTTTGGGGATGTATCAGCCGGATGCGATCGCAACCTACACCGTCGATGGCGAAACCTATGTCGTCACCGCTAACGAAGGGGACGCCCGCGACTACGACGGTTTTTCAGAAGAAGTTCGCGTCGAGGACCTGACCCTGGACCCAACCGCCTATCCCAATGCAGCTGAGCTACAGGCCGCTGAAAACCTAGGCCGTCTCAAAACCACCACAACCCTGGGTGATACTGATGGCGATGGCGACACCGACCAAATCTACAGCTATGGTGCCCGCTCCTTCTCCATCTGGGATGCTGAAGGTAACCTGGTGTTTGATAGCGGTGATGACTTTGAGCAAATCATTGCCGCTGATTTTGCCGAAGTGTTTAACATCAACGATGGCGATCCCGACGAGTTTGACGACCGCAGTGACGACAAAGGCCCCGAACCTGAAGGCGTCACCATCGGCGTTGTTGACGGGCGGACCATTGCCTTTATTGGTCTAGAGCGTTCCGGTGGTGTCATGGTGTACGACGTGACCGATCCAAATGCTCCTACCTTTGTCACCTATGAACCCAGCTTTAGCGGTGACATTAGCCCTGAAGGTTTGCTGTACATTAGTGCCGAAGATAGCCCAATTGATGCACCTTTGCTAGTGCTCACTAACGAAGAAAGCAATACCTTCTCGGTGTATCAGCCCGTCCCCGAGCCCAGCGCAATTCTCGGTTTGTTGGGTGGAGCCGCTGCTTTGTTCGGCATGAAGCGCAAGCGAGCTGTCTAAGCTGCCATAGACCCTGACTATAACGACTACAACCTGAGCTGCTTGATGATGTCATCAAGCAGCTTTTCTAATTCCGACCGTCTAGCAGCAGTGATGTTTGACAATCTCTTGATCGGCCTCAACAGACTGCCAAATGGTCTCCAGGCTGTACTATGGACTCAGCTAAATCTTTATCTGGTGCAGCGTCAAAGCCAAAAAATAAGGTTAGGGCTGTGAGTAGTCAGTACGCTGCGCACCACTCACTACTCACTGTCCTTCAGCTCTGGTAAACAGCCGTCTACCCATGCCGCATAAACTCCTATTTATTAGTAACGGTCACGGAGAAGATAACCACTCTTCCCACATAATTCGCAGCCTGTGGGAGTTAGCACCAGAGTTAGATATTGCCGCTATTCCTATCGTCGGGCAGGGCCACGCCTATCGCAATATCAATGTCCCCATTGTCTCACCGACATTAACCCTGCCGTCGGGAGGGTTCACCTATACCAATCGTCTGCGACTGCTCAGTGATATTCGGGCAGGCTTACTCACCTCCACATGGCGTCAAATTCAAGCAGTACGGCACTATGCCCCCAGCTGTGATTTAGTGTTTGCCACAGGTGATGTCGTGGGGCAGTGTTTTGCTTATATCAGCGGTAAACCCTTTATCTCATTCACCTCATCGCTCTCGGCTATGTATGAGGGCACGCTTAAACTTGACATGATCCTTAAAGCCGTGCTCAAGTCTCCCCGTTGTTTAGTGCTGTTCTCTCGGGATGCCTACACAGCCCAGGACTATCAAAAACAAGGATTTGCCAAAGCCCAGTTTGGTGGTATTCCCTCTCTAGATCGGCTCAAACCAAAAGGTAAAGACCTGCAGCTAGATCCAGATCGACCGATGATGGCACTTTTGCCCGGTTCCCGTGTGCCCGAAGCCATGCGTAATCTCAAACTACTGTTGGGTTTGGCAGTAGAAATTGCCCGTCTGAATGCTCAAGTTCAGTTTCGAGCCGCCCTGGTCCCCGATGTGATGGCCGCTCTTGAAACAGTTGCAACTGAGCTGGGCTGGCATTATGACCAAGGGGGGCTCACCTATCCAGCCCAGGGTGAAGCCATCGCCAAAGTCCTATGCTATAGCGACGCCTTTAGCGATATTGTTTGCCAAACAGATCTTGTTTTAGGTATGGCCGGTTTAGCTGTTGACCAGGCCATGGCTATTGGTAAACCGATCCTGCAAATTCCTGGTGAAGGCCCTCAGTTTACCTATGCATTTGCTGAAGCCCAAGAGCGACTGCTGGGTCTCTCCGTCAAAACAATTGGAACTGAGCCAGCCACCCCCGCCATTCTTAAAGAAGCCGCCCAGTGTGCTGTAAAAACAATCCAGGATAAAGCCTATTTGCAAGCTTGTGTTGCTAATGGACAACAGCGATTTGGCCCCTTTGGTGCATCCTATCGTATTGCCAAGGTTGTCCTCAGTGCCCTGGAAAAACTTGACACCGAAGCTGTTCTCAGCCACCCAGTTTAGAACGCGTAAAACAGCTTCGTACTGTAGTATTTTGATTTTTGAGTGAACCATATTATGGCCCAACAACAACGCTCAGTTTATTGGCAACTGTTGCCTTTTCTCAAGCCCCAGTGGCCTCTATTTGGCTGGTCGTTTGTATTTATTGTTGGCTATGTCTTGACGACTGTGATGCTGCCCTATTTGGCAGGTCAGGTGACTTTTTATATTAGCCAGGGTAACGTCCCGAACATTGCCAGATGGTTAGGGCTAACCACCCTGACATTTCTGGTGCAAAACCTATTCCAATATGCTGAAAAAGTTTTTTCAATTCGGGCCTCTTTGGCAGCGGTGCTAGAACTCAGGAAAAAAGTCTATGCCCACTTGCACAGGTTGAGCATTGATTATTTTGCCTCAGCGAAGACGGGCGATCTCTCCTATCGTCTTACAGAAGATATTGATCGCATTGGCGAAGTGATCTACAAAATGTCGCAGCAATTTATCTCCTGCGTCTTTCAGCTAATTGCGATTCCGATCTATATGTTTTACCTGAACTGGCCTCTGACCCTGGCAGGCTTTTTGATTGCGCCACTGATGGCCTGGTTGATTGGTAGTTTTGGTAATCGTATGTTGGCCCTCTCTCGTCGCAGCCAAAATGAAATCTCTAATCTCTCTTCTTTGTTAACAGAGGTATTGGGCAACATTCGTGTGGTTAAGGCATTTGCTGCTGATGAGTATGAAGTGGGTCGCTTTAGCAAAGTGGCTGATGAAAACCGCACTGCCAAGTATCGTACTGAGCATCTGACGGCGATTCAATATCCCGTAGTGGGCTTTTTGGAAGCAGTCAGCATTATGTTTTTATTTTTGCTGGGCGGTTGGCAAATTGCCCTAGGTAACTTACAACCACGAGAGTTTGTCAGCTTTTTAGTTGCTGTGGCGCTATTGATTGACCCGATTAATCTGGTGACTCAACATTACAATGCTTTTAAGCAAACCGAAGCTTCTGCCGAGCGCGTATTTGAGCTGTTTGCGGAAGAGCCCAGTTTGGGCGAGCGGCCAGATGCCCAAGTGTTGCCACCGATTACCGGCAAGGTTGAATATCGCGATATTGATTTTGCCTATGCTTTAGGGAAGCCGGTATTTCAGCATCTTTCGCTCTTTGTTCATCCTGGAGATGTGGTGGCTTTAGTGGGGCCATCGGGAGCTGGTAAAACAACGTTGGTTAACCTGTTGGCAAGATTTTATGATCCGCAAGCAGGAGAGATCTTAGTCGATGGTATAGATGTGCGAAATGTGACGTTGCGGAGCTTACGGCGTCAAATTGGTGTTGTTCCCCAGGAGACAACGTTGTTTTCGGGTACGATTGCTCAGAATATTGCTTATGGGCAAACTGACTTAGATTATGATGCGATTCAATCCGCTGCCCGGATTGCCAATGCCCATGATTTCATTCTGCAGTTTGCCCAGGGTTACCATACTTGGGTGGGAGAGCGGGGTGTGAATCTATCGGGAGGGCAGCGTCAACGAATTGCGATCGCACGCGCCATCTTACTAAATCCCCGCATTTTGATTTTAGATGAAGCCACCTCCGCCCTTGATTCTGAGTCAGAAGCCCTGGTGCAAGAAGCGCTAGAGCGAGCCATGGAGAATCGTACCGTGTTTGTGATTGCCCATCGTCTTAGCACTGTGCGTAAAGCAGATCGAATTTTGTTTATTGAGAATGGTCAAATTGCTGAAGCTGGCACCCATTTTGAGCTGTTAGAAAAACGTGGACGATACGAACAGTTTTATGCGCAGCAGTTTAAGCAGTGAGTCAAACGTCCCCTTCGGCTCCGCTCAGGGGACGGAGTGATGTAGGTCGAGTTGAATTTATGAAACCCGACTTGCCAAAATCTCCCAATGAAAATTAATGAAAATGCATGGTGTGCATTCCTACATTTACCGTTCAGAAATTGCGATCGCGATATCAATTGGCGGGGGTGTTGGGTTTCGCAAGCTCAACGCCAACCTACAGATTCTGGCATGTATACAGTGGCTAACTTTTTGGGGGCTTTCCTCCCTGTCGTCTCGTGGTGAAACACCCACAAAGGAAAACGCCCCTATGACCTTCTCAAACCAGGCACCCCCAACGGGTATGCCGCTCAGTCTACCTGCCGACTTTTCCAGCAGTCTGCCCCCAGGCAGCTCCATTCGCCATATCCTGCTCGGTCACCCCAGCCACATCCGCCAAACTATCCATCTGCTGCACAATCTCCGGTACGTAGAAACCAGCCAGTGGAGTCCCCTGATTGAAGTACCTGACAATCGGCTGATCCTGGGACCAGAGCCGGACGACGTCATCAGCATGTTGGTGTGGCGGTTGTAGAAATGAGCCAGAGGCTCGGTGGTGGTGCTCAGTCAGAGCCTGGGTCTAGAATCAGGAGCTGGTGCATTACACGCTAAAGCGTAGCAATGCCTGGAGGGCTATACAGCCATAGAGGCGATAGTCGTTGCGCCATTTGTTGTGCATCACATTTGCGAAAATTTTTATTGCATGATTGGTTACCCATATTTCTAGCAGAGGAGAGATTTGTATGAGCTACACCTTGCAGAACCGCTGATTAAATTCTCTGAAATTAGCTTTAATTCTGCATAATACATCTCTCAAAAGCTCCGGAGACTCTATCAGCCAATTCTTGTAGCTCACTCACCGACTTCTCAGCGCCTCCTCAAACTTCCGCTGGACGAGCCCGCTATTGTTCTGCCTAAGGCACAAACGTGCTGTTCCTAACATCAATCCGAAAGGAGTAACCCGTGAAAAAATTACTACTGAATGGATTAGTAGCCCTGGCGATGACATCTACTGCAGTGATGGTGATGGCTCCTGCCGCCAATGCCATATTTACTGCTGCTAGTGTATCCAATGCTGGAGTACTCAGAAGTGGTCAAGATCACTACTTTGAAGTGTCGGTCGAAGGCGATCCCTTACAGCGTGTACGTGTCCAATGCATTACCTTTCATGAGCTAGATGGCCTAGAAATTTTTGTAGGGGGTAAAGCTGTTGAACCTGCTATCAACTATGGTTTCGAGGAGTTTACATTGACCTTTGCAGAGCCAATACCCGCTGACGAGACCATTCGTATCGTTATGAAAAACTCTCGAGTACGCGGCACCATTAATGCCGGCATTGATGTGCCCTATCGAGTCTACGGTACCTATCCTAATCTAGGTGCTGAAGTGCCCTTGGGTACAGCGGTAATTAGAACTCCGGGTGGTGGTAGTCGATAGTTAACAATCAAACCACTTATTTAATCCTGAGTGGTTTGATGCCAGTATTCCACACGATTGCGGCCCTGTGCCTTTGCCTGATACAGGGCCCGATCTGACCGTTTTAATGTCGCCTCTAAACTCTCATCTGGCTGCATGTCAGCAATGCCAATGCTGACCGTTACCTGCATCTGACTAGGTTCATTCACAATCCACAACTGCTCTACCTGTTGTCTGAGCCTTTCAGCAATGGTTTTAGTTTTGTGGAGAGAGGTGTTACTTAAAAGAACTACAAACTCTTCTCCTCCAAAACGACCGACAACATCATGTTCCCGCAATAGAGACGAACATGTTTTGGCAACTGACCGAATCACCAGGTCACCTTTGGCATGACCAAATTGATCGTTAATACTCTTAAAATGGTCGATGTCGATCATCAAAATGACCACTGGCCAGTTTTGTCGTTTAGCAAGAGAGAGTGATTTGTTCGCCTGTTCTAAAAACGCCCGTCGATTGTAGATCCCAGTGAGCGGATCAATGCTCGCTAGTTTGCGTAGGGTTGTTTCTCGTTCAATTTGGGTAGAAATATCGCTAAATGAAAACAATACACAGGCTTGATTGTCATAGTGCATTTCTAAGCCAGAAATGAGAGACCAAAAGCTGGTGCCATTGATATTGCGCAGACAAGTTTCAAAGCTATGCACACGCTTGCGCGTATTGACTTCTATCAAGAAAGCATCTCTCTCAGTTAAGTCATGCCAAAAATCGGTTTCTCGATAGCGTCCAGTTTCCTGTAGGGTAAATCCAAATAGTTCTGCAGCACGTTGGTTGATAAATTGAATAATCCCAGAGTGAGGGGTGCTGATCACCACAGGAAAGGCTGGTGAATTAATAATGGTCAACAGACGGTCCTGACTAGCATTTAGATCTGCCTGAATCTGATTCATTTTGGTCAACACCTGATTGTAGTGATTGGCAATTGGCGCGACATCAGTGCCAGGTTCTATCACCACTAGCTGCGTAAAGTCACCCCGCAGCGAATGGTTATTCATGCTAGTAATTAATGCTTGAGTAGCCGTGCTGGCATTATGTTCGGAAATATTGAGACCGACATATTCTTGTTCGGGGGTGACTCGTAGTGGATAAAAGTAGTCTATTAACTTGAGTAATGCGTAGCTGCTGACAAATGCATAGAGTCCAGTAACACTGATGCCTAGAGCTTGGATGCCAAGCTTTTCTAAAAAAGTATAGTTAGCTGCCCACAGCTGGGGATCACCAAATAAAGCTACTGTCAACGTGCCCCAAATACCGCAGACTAAATGGGCTGGCACAACGCCAACAGCATCATCGATTTGAAAATGATTTAGCCACTGTGTGGAGAAGGTACACAACAAGCCGCCGATGCTGCCCGCAGAAATTGCCCCGAAGGACCATAGGACATCGCATCCAGCTGTAACGGATACCAGGCCACCGATTACGCCATTCATAATGACAGGAACCTTGGGGCGCTTATGCAATATCCAGGTTGTGACTAGAGCCGTGAACCCCCCTGCTGCACCTCCCTCGGCTGTATTTACTAAAATTCTGGGTACCTGATCATCAAAGGCCAGACCGCTGCCGCCATTAAATCCAAACCAGCCAAACCAGAGTAGAAAAACCCCAAGCACTGCGGTGGGGAGGTTATGGCCATTGATTGGTCGAGGGTTTGGGTTAAATCGTCCCAAACGGGGACCCAGGATTAAAATTGACGAGAAGGCCATCCAACCGCCAACAGAATGAACCACTGTGGCTCCGGCAAAATCATGAAATTGTAGCTCTCTTAGCCAGCCGGAGCCTGTCTCAAACCAAAGTCCACCCCATACCCAGTGGCCGACCACTGGATAGATCAAAGCAGACACAATGACAGAAGTGAAAAAATAGCCTGAAAAGCGCATGCGTTCCGCGACAGCCCCAGAGACAATCGTGGTGGCAGTGCCGCAAAAGGCCAGTTCAAATAAAAAGAATGTATAGTCTTCTGCAGACCAACTATTAGGTGTCGGTAGTTGGGTGCCTATCAGTCCCCAGGCTGTTTCCCCAAACATCAGCCGGAAGGCAATCAATGAGAAAATTAACGAGGCGATACAAAAATCAACCAGGTTCTTGATGGCTACATTGATGCTGTTTTTAGCTCGGACTAAACCGCTTTCTAAACAGCAAAATCCAGCCTGCATTGTGCTAACAAGAATGGCACAGAGGATTACCCAAAGGACATCAAAGCTGGATTCCATAGAAATGATTTAAAAAACTTGAAGCACAACTGTCACAGCCATTTCCACAATACTCTGATCGCCTCTAAAAATGGCTATGAGTACTGTTTTATACCAAACCATATGGGTATCATCTGGCTTTTGATTAAAGCCTCCTGGGTCAGCGTTGCCATGGCTATTCTGGCAGGTATTATCAGCGGCGGCTGCAGTGCAAAACTGATCGCTTTGATCAATGCGGCTATCCAGCAAAATGCGCCTCAGTCATTGATTGCTCCGTTTGCTGGGTTGACCATTCTCGTTCTCATTTCCAGTAGCTTTTCTCAGTTCTTGCTAATTGATCTAGCGCAGGACTCTGTTTATCAGCTACGTTTGAGTCTGAGTCGGCGTATTCTGGCGGCACCTTTACGTCAGCTAGAACGGCTGGGGCCGAATCAGCTTTTAGCTGTTTTGACGGAAGATGTGCAAGCTATTTCGAATACTGTTTTCATTCTTCCATTCCTTTGTATTGACATTGCTATTATTGGCGGCTGCTTAATCTATCTTGGCTGGTTGTCGGGTTGGGTATTTCTGGCCGTAGTTACTTTTCTGGTGATGGCGATTGTTTTAGTGCAAACTCTAATATCCTATGCCCATCGCTATTTAAAGCGGGTGCGTCAGGAAATGGATCTTCTATTAAAACACTTTCGCGCGATTACCGATGGCATCAAAGAGTTAAAGCTGCATTCTAGTCGTCGTCATCACTTCTTGGAAAATGATCTGACCACTAGTGCGGCAACTGCTTGTCATTATCAAAAGACAGCTTTAAAAATTGCGGCGGTTGCTAGCGGTGGTGGTCAACTGTTGTTTTTTGTTTTAGTAGGACTATTGATTTTTGTTGTACCTCGAGTTGTTACTGAGGCTTGGGCAATTTTACCTGCCTATATTTTGACTCTGACTTATTTGCTGGGTCCTATTCAAAGCCTGGTGGAACAACTGCCTAATTTAGCGAATGCGGATGTTTCGATTAAAAAAGTCGATGAGATGGGGCTAACATTATCTAGAGATGCTGAACTGGAAACAGTGACGCGGCAAAATGCGATCGCAACCTGGCAAACCCTACAACTGCAACAAGTTGTTCACACATATCAAAGCGAAGATGCCGCACACCGATTTACTGTTGGCCCCATCAACCTGACCCTCCAGGCTGGAGAATTGGTATTTATTGTTGGCGGCAACGGCAGTGGTAAATCTACCCTGGCTAAGCTGATTACCGGGCTTTATATGCCTGAGTCTGGTGAACTATGCCTGGATGGTACCCCAATTACCGATACCAACCGCGAGTGGTATCGACAACACTTTTCCACCATCTTTTCAGATTTTTATCTATTTGAGCGGCTGGTGAGGCCGATGGATGGTGCTTTTGAGCAACAAACTCAGACATATCTAAAAACCCTAGAACTGGACAAAAAAGTGGCCGTCAAAGATGGTCAGCTTTCCACCACTGCCCTTTCCCAAGGGCAGCGTAAACGGCTGGCACTGCTCAGCGCCTATCTAGAAGACCGGCCCATTTATTTATTTGATGAATGGGCCGCAGACCAAGATCCTGTCTTCCGCGAGATTTTTTATACTCAACTATTGGCTGAGCTAAAACAGCGAGGCAAAACCTTGTTAGTGATCAGCCATGATGATCGTTATTTCCACCTGGCCGACCGCATCATTAAGCTTGACTACGGTCACATTGAATCTGATGCTCCCCCGGCATAGGCCATTTGCCAGAAGTCTTTTTCCAGGCTGGCAATCCTTAAAAAGACGGCTTCGGCTTCGGCTTTTAGGGGGTCGTCTGTGTCTTGCAGGGCACTGTCTGCTTGACCAGCCAGCAGTTCTACATACGTGGTAAAGGCCGCATTGCCCCAGCGGTCAGCAAATTCGGTGTAGGGTTCAGGCATCGGGCTATGGCTCTGCCAACCCTGGTTGTAGGCAAGCTCAATCGCCCAAAAACCAACAGCTTTAACGGGATAGGGCTGCTGAGCCAGGTTCTGCATAAACTGACGGTAGGTGATACAGGTGGCCTGCAGCGGCTGGTTTAGATCGAGCTGACGTTCAGTGACCTTCGCTTGAAACCAGTTGAGTTCGTCTTTGAGGGCAATGATGCCGCTTAATAACGTATCCAGGTGGGAAGCGGGAGCCGTTTGGATCAGGCTAGCGGCTAATCGAGTAAATTCGATGACAAAATGATAGTCCTGTACTAGCCAGGTATTGAACTGAACCGGCTGGATGGTGCCCTGCTGGCACTGGGCGAGAAAGGGATGGACTGTAGCGGCTTGCCACTGGCTGGGGTGTTTGGAGAGAAGTTTTTGGCAGGTAAGGGGCATGGGCTGGACGTTATTGCAGAGATGTGAATCGAGAGAGAACGGATGTTTACAACTGCTGTTAGTGACTAAGGTGATTGTCTAACCACTCAACAATATCGTTCATCACCTGGTTGCGGTCTAAATCATTGTGGGGTTCATGGTAGCTGCCAGGATAGATTTTTAAGGTCTTATCTGCGGGAATGCGCTCAAAAATTTCCTTGCTGCCTTTAACGTCATTGACTTTGTCGGCACTGCCGTGGACTAGCAAAATGGGCACCTGCAGCTGAGCAATATTGCGGCGGACAGCTGCGATCGCAACCAAACACTCTGTTCCCCATCGTACGGTTGCCACGGAATGGGTGAGGGGATCATCCTCAGTCTGATTGACAATGGCCGGGTCGCGGGATAGAGTTTCTGCGCCCGCGCCCACATCCATGGAAAACCGGGGCCAGATGCCAGACAACACACGGGCAATAGCCACTAAGTAAGGCTTGGCGATGCCTACAGGTCGGATGGGCGGGCCGCTGATAATAATGCCTGAGAGTCCTTGGGGAGCGTTTAAGGCGAAATCCAGCACAATCAGACCCCCTAAACTATGTCCTAATACAAATAGGGGAAGATCGGGCTCATGCTGTCGCACCTGGGTTAGAAATGCACTGACATTATCACGGTACTCTTGCCAGTGGTTGATGTGGCCTCGCTGGCCTTCAGAGCGCCCGTGTCCCTGATTGTCAAATCCAAAGATGATATAGCCGGCCTCGGTCAGGGCGTTGGTAACGGTGGCGTAGCGATCGCAATGTTCCCCAAACCCATGTACCAATGCCAACACTGCTTTAGCGGTCCCTGCCGGGTACCATGCCTGATAAAACAGCGATAGCCCATTGGCACCGCAAAATCTATTCTTTAGCTGAGACACTTGAGTTATAGTCATCCTGGGAACGTTGGCGACAGTTTTCTACTCAACTGCAATATTGCGAAATATTACAGACTTTCACTTTACAAGATTTCAACCGTGCCCTGTTGGCCATCAATGCGTACGCGCTGACCTGTGTGTAACCGCTGAGTGACATCGGCCACGTCCATCACCGCTGGAATTCCATACTCCCTGGCCACAATGGCACCGTGGGAAAGCTGTCCCCCGACTTCAGCGATCAGACCCCCTAAGTTTGCCAGCAGTGGAGCCCAGCCCGCATCGGTGTATGGCACCACCAAAATAGTGTTTTGGTTGATGGGCACTGTGGTGTCCAGGGTGGTAAGCACTTGGACCTCGCCCTCTAGGGTGCCCGGACTTGCGCCAATACCTGTTAGCAATCGTCCAGTTTGTTGAGGTGTCCTAGGGGCGGTAGACAAAGTAATCGGGTCTTTGCCGTAGACCAAATAGGGGGGCTTCCATAGGTGATCGGCCTGACGCTGTTGACGACGTTTGGCAATCTGCTCCATGGTGCTATCACCTGTGTCATTTAGGGTGAGGGCCGAAGAGGTACCCCATGTCTTAATTGTAGGCCAGGTAAGAAAAAAGATATCCCCTGGTTGTTGCAGCACTTGATTGTCAAGATAATGGCGTTCTAAGGCGAGAAAACAGGTTCTCAGCTCGGCTAACAGTCGGTTATACACTTCTGCAATCTTGCCTTTCAGGTCTAGTCGCGCTTGTACCTGGCGCTGTTTCCAATTGTTCTGGGTAGCACTTGTCTTCGCGGTAGAGGCAGGTGGCTGTTTTAAGAAGGTGGCCAGCAGGGCTTTGACGGGAGCCGGTTGTTCCTGCCAGGTGGGGACCGAAATATCGGTGGCCACTTCACTCAAATGGCCATAGGTGGAGAGAAACTCATCGAACTGTGCAAACAGTTGGTTGCTCTGAGGCAGCTGTGCCAATGCTTGGAACAGGGCTTCGCTATCGTCAGGAACAGTCTCTAGCTGTTCAAGTAAATCCGCCTGTTGTTGTGCCAATGTTTTGAGGGCCTCAATAGCAGCAATCTCAGGATTAGAGCGATAGTTGAGCTGGGTGCTATCCACCTTGAAAATGGCTTGACACAGGGCAAACCCCAGGGGACCCAGAATGTTATAAAAGGTCGCCCGCTTGAGCAGTGAGAAAATCGTTTCTACCTGTTGCTGGATGGCTTCGGTCGGCAGGTCATAGGGGGATTGGAGGGCATCTAAGCCAGGCTGAAAATATCGTTGGTAATCTTGCTGAAAGTCTTTAGCTAGATTCCATTCCCGTGTGGCCAGTTTAATTAGTCCGGGAATATTCCGCAGGGTTGAGACCAGGGGAGGACGACTAAACTTAGCTCCACGGGTCAGAAACTCTAAACTTTCAGCGGGCAGCCCCATGCGGATAAAAATCTCCCCCAGCAGGGTGGCGTTGAAATAGGCATGGGATCGATGCAGCATCGCTGTTTGGGAGAAGTCCAGACCGGCGGCCCGTTTACCCAGAACCAGGGTGAATAGATCGCCCCAGACACCGCAGGTGAGCGGCTGGTTAATAGACCAGGTGAGGGGATGAATCACCCCAGGAATCACCTCGGCAGCAATTTTTCGGGTCCAGAGCGGTATTAATGTTGTGATGGGACGGCTTTGTAAGACCCATATTTGTTGGCCGTCATAGCTCCATTCTACATCTTGGGGAATGTCGCCAAACCGTTGTTCGAGGTGACGGGTGAGGTAGGCGATTTGTTGAATTAGACGATCGGGAATGGGGTGGCGAATTTGTAGGGGCGTTCCATGGAATGTCTCTACGTCCGTTGCCGCAGGTTCCATCGGTAATTCAACCGCGTCGGATAGCTGCCAATCTTCTCCCGATTGCATATCCTCGGGGGTAATGGTGACATGGTAGCGTCGGGGGGTAATTTGCCCGGAAACTACCTGGCTGGCTGGTCCTGGTAGGGCTTCAATTACCACCTCATTGCCACAGCGGGCGATGGGGTCGCGGCTAAAGGCAACGCCAGAGATGAGGCCATTCACCTGCTGCTGTACCAGCACATTCATGGCGGCTTCGGGGAGTTGCCGGTCCTGGCGGTAGCGTACGGCGCTGGGGTGATTGTAGGCTTGGAAGCAGGTTGCGATCGCACTTTCCAACCCTGTTCGACTAACCACATCCGTCACCGACACATATTGCCCGGCTGCCGAGGCCCCCAGCCCGTCTTCTCCCACGGCGGAGGAGCGTGCCACCACTGGCTGCTGAGATGACGGCTGACACACCGTAAACAATGCTGAGGGATCATCGCCAGCCTGCAGAACATAGCCCATGGGCACCGGATAGCCCCAGGTCTTGAGCTGAGACAGGGTGGCCGCCTTGTTGCCGACCACAGCAGCATCTAACACCTGATCTAAGGCCTGTAGGGCTGACTCTCCCCGAAAAAAGCGAAATAATCGTCGTGATTCCATACGTGTTCCTTGGCTAGGCAGCTCCAAATCATCTGGCAGTTTCTGATAAATCCAGCCAATCAACCCCATCAAACAGGCCACCGCTACCACGCGCATACCATTGTTATGGACGAGTCCCGTGAGGATGGGCAATAACACCAATGCAAACATACGCCCTTGTTTGCGTTCGCGCAGCACCGTAAAGGCAATCAAACTCAGCAGCCAGCCCAAAATTGCCACCACCGGGTCATAGGCCAAAAAGCCCCAGCTGACATTGGTTACCCCTGCCCCTTGGCTCAGCCAGTAACGCCCCATCACCAACGCCATCAGCGCTACCACTGGCCAAATTGGATCTGCTGGGAAAAAATAGTCGGCTAAAAGGACTGCACCAATACCCTTAAATGCTTCGAGGGCAACGGCTCCCACTCCAGCCACCGTACCACCGTGGTAAAATGCTGCCGACACGCCGATATTGCCCGTGCCGAGCTGCGCGAGTCGCTTGCCCGTGGTTAGCTGCACCCACCAGCCGGTCAAGGGTAGGCCCCCCAACAGCGGGCAAACCAGAAAAATCAAGAGTGCGCCCCACACCTGTGCCATCGGTTGCTGAAGTCAAAGATCACTTCTATCTGACCACTCCTCGGCAAAACTGTGTCAGATCCTTAATCTCATTGTCAGCAATTGGTTATTGACTAAAATCAATATTCAAAGCGATCGTCTCCGTCATTCCCAAATATCCTCACAAATCCACCGTTCCCCATCGCTTAGATCCCCGTAGGCTAAATAATCCTCGATCCACCGACAGCCCTGGCGCATCAGGTTCTGCATCTGTAGATTCCAGAGGCGTATTTGGCCGTCGGCTCCGGCTGAGGCCAAGTGATCCCCTGAGCTGTTGAAAGCTCCCTGCCAGATGATGCCGCGATGCCCGGTCAAGGTGTGTAGCAGTTGACCGTCTGGCAGTTGCCAAAAGCGGATGGTGCCATCATCGCTGGCGGAGGCAATCACATCGCCACCGAGGCCAAAGGAGACGCTGCGCACCCAGTCGTGGTGTCCCCGCAGAATATCCAGGAGTTCGCCGTTTTGCCACAGTCGAACGGTGTTATCGCTGCCTGCAGACGCAATGGTCTCACCGTCAGGGGACACGGCTACGGCCCAAACACTGCCGGTATGGCCTGACAGTACGGTACTGGTGATGGGGATGCCGCTGGCTGCTAGATCGGTTAAGTCCCACCGTCGTAGGGTGCCGTCTTCGCTACCTGAGATTAGATAGCGACCGTCGGGGCTAAAGGTGACAGTCCAAACGGTGCCGCCATGGCCGCTGAGCTGGCCAATGGGCGTACCGTTGGCATACCACAGGCGAATGTTGCGATCGCTCCCCGCCGAAGCCAGATAAGTCCCATCTGGACTAAACTTCACTGCCCAGACCGCATTGTGATGTCCCTCAAATGTATGCACAGGCTGACCGGTTGCTGTCCACAGCTTGACGGTGTGATCAGCACTGGCTGAGGCGATCAGCTTCCCGTCGGGGCTCCAGTCAACGCTATAAATGCTGCTATCGTGACCGTGAATGCTATGGAGCAAATGATTTTGCCCATCACTAGACTGCCAAACTTTGAGGGTTTGGTCTGCTCCGGCAGAAACTAGTTGAGACCCGTTGGGTTGCCAGCACAAATCCCAAATAATGCCATGGTGTCCCCAAAGACTGGGAATATCACGAGACTGTAATTGCCAGATCCGAATCGTGTTGTCATCACTGGCGGAGATCAGCTGAGTCCCCTGAGGATTAATTCCCAGACTGAGAACGCTGCTGCGATGGCCCTTAAGGGTATCCAAAAGCTGGCCATCCAAATCCCACACATGAATGTTCTGGTCGTCACTGGCAGATATCAAGCGCGCACCATCCGGGCTAAAACACAGGTCTCGTATCCAGTTTTGATGCCCTTCAAAATACTGCAGCAGTTCACCATTTAAGCTCCAAAGTTTAATCAAATGGTCATCTCCCCCCGAAACAATATGCTGACCATCGGGGCTAAACACAGCTTTAAGTACCCAGCCCGCATGGCTGCTAATTGCTCTTAGCAGCTCGCCTTCAGAATTCCAAAGACAAAGCGTACCGTCTTCTGCAGCAGAAACCAGGTGCTGACCATCGCTACTAAAAGTCACCGATCGAACCCAGTCAAGGTGACCTTCGAGGGTTTTTAGCCACTGACCATCCTGGCTCCATAGTTTGACCGTATGGTCATTGCTAGCCGATGCAATCAGCTTTTGGGTCGGGCTAAACGCCACACTGTTGACGGCCCCCGTATGCCCAGTGAGAATCTGCAAACACTGGCCAGACATGTCCCAGATGCGTACGCTAAAATCATCACCAGCCGAACCAATGAGCGTACTATCCTGATTAAAGGCGACCTCTAGCACACTGCCCTGGTGTCCGGTCAAGACCTGCAACAACTTACCGCGAGAGTTCCAGAGCCGCACGGTACCATCATCGCTGCTGGACGCTAAATATTGGCCATCGGGACTAAAGCAGGCCGATAGCACCCAATCTTGATGGGCGTGAATACGATTCTTCTCACGCACAGTGTGGAGAGCCTGCCACAGACGAAATAAAATCTGATTGTGTAAATAACCTGAGACTGGTGTTAGCTGGCTTTGCTGCGCCCCCTTAAGGGACTCTAGCAGGGCTCCTAAGCCATCATGGGAGAGTAACAACGCCTGGGAAACGGAGGCCAGGGCCTGCATCTCTGCTGTTTCAGCCCGATAGCGTTCTTCGGTTGCTTGGGCTAAGGCCAATGCCTGTTCTTGTAGGGCTGTCCGCAGCTGGGTTTCGGTTTGTTTGCGGCGGCGTCGCTCTGCCTGTAACATCGCCATCAATCCTGGCATATCCTGCTGTTTTACCAGATCTGCTAGATAATCATGGGCAAGCTGATAGCGCATTCTCCCACCCACCTCTGGACTCTCAAACAGTAATCCTGATTCGGCCAAGATTTCTAAAACCAGGCTGAGTTGAGCTGGATCCACCAGCACACCCAGGGATTCTAAGGATTCTTCTAATTCGGCACGGGTTTTAAGCGGACGGATTGTGCTTTCATCGCTCAATAAGTAAAGAATGGTGCGAGCTAGAATACTGTTTTCAGGTCCACAGTCCCGAACTACCCGGTTTAAGAAATTGAGTACCAATGCGCGAATTGGGCCATCCCCCAGTTGTTCATAGCGTCGCAGGGTAGTAATGTTCTCTCGCTGTAGTTCTGCCCCTACCAACTGCAGTTCAATTGGGCGCACTTCTCCATTATCGGCGGTGAGATCATTCACCAGGGCAGTAATCAAAGACTCTTCTAGATAAAACTGGGCGTTATCTGTCAGCTGTCGAATTACCGCCTCACATTCCTTAGGAGTGAAATTGCTCAGATAGTAGCGCACATCGCGACTAAGGATATCCAGATCCAGATTGGCTAGACGTTCCCATTCCAGCAGATAGTGCAGGTAGTCATTACGGAGGGCCAGCACGACTTTGAGATAAGGACTATTGAGACAGTCTCGTAAAAAAGCATAAAGCGAGCGACGCTGTTCTACACCAGGTTGTTCAAAGAAAAACTCTTCAAACTGATCAAAGATAATAATAATCTGTTGATAGTTATTTTGAGCATGTTGACGGAGATGGTTAAGTAAACTCTCACCAGTAATGGGAAAAGAGACTTGGAAGTTAGGCGGAGCTGAGGGCAAAGACGAGGTTACCCGCTGCAGTGCTTGGAGAATTGAGATTTCCCAGCTAGTGTAGGTGCGGACAAGCAGGGGTAAGGTGGTGCGGCCTTCAGAGGTAGCTTGCTTGAGTGCTGGCACCAGACCACTGCTGAGTAGAGAACTTTTGCCCACACCCGATTGACCATGGAGAATCACCAGGGTGTGTTGGGGCTGCATTAAGCGACCGACCAGATGCTCGATCTCCTGCTGTCGACCTGATGCCCGCATTTCAACGGTTGAAATTTCATTGACGGCTCTAGCAGATGGAGCTCGATAGGGTTGAATGGGACTAGCGCCAATAAAGGCTCGTAGTCCCATGAGATTTTCTACCTGCCGTTGTTCTTGCTTAGTGGCAAACGCATCTAGATATCGTTTTTTGGCAAAATATAGGTCCTGCAGGTTTTGCAGAATATGGCGATATAACGGAAAGTCGTGGCGAGGATCGGTTCTTTGACGGGCGTTTTCTAAGTCGTGAAGAGCCTCGTCAAAAAGAGTCTCATCGCCCTGGCGTAGTTTGGCTTGCCCCCGCAGAAAGTAATAGCGGCCTTGGCGATATCGGAGGGCGAATACAAGGGCCTGAGGAGAGATTTGAGCAGCGGGAGTTGTGCCTGCACTCCTATCGTTAGCGGTTGTTTCTAAGGGGTGAGTACTTTTAACGGCTTGAGCTAATAGGGTGAGGGCCGTTGTTGCCAATTGCTGGGCATTTACCCAGTTTTCCCTGGCTAGGTCTGCTTCTGCTAAATAGCCGTAGTCACGGGCTAATCGCACTGGGTCATTTTGATGTAGGTCCAGTCCTTCGTTGGCTACGGCTGTGAGGGCATCCCAGTCTTCTAATTTTTGTAGAATTTCAGCTAGAATGTGGATAAAGTTGGCTGTGCGATCGCATTGTTCTTGTTGTCGTAGAGTATTGATAAATCGCTCATAAAAGCGCCGGGCCTGTCGATAAGATCCAAGTTGAGTGGAGGGTTGGAGTTTGCCGTGGGTCTGCCACCAAAGACCCAGATGCAAGAGTAAAACGGCCTGCTGATCGCTGGTGTCTTCAACGGTTTTATCGGTTTGTATCCAATAGTCTAAGCTTTGTTCGTAATACTCTCTGGCTACTTTCAAGCGCTCAGGGGTATGGGCTTCTCGCCCTTGCAGAAAATTTAAGCTGGCTTGTAAGGCTCCATCCAGCTGGACGTTATGTTGCTTGAGATCTGCGATCGCAAACGGCAATTCCTGCTCAGTCAAAATCTTTAGATGGTGACTCAGACTGGGGAGCGGCGGAGCGGCTTCATGTAGCCAGTGAGCATCATGGCTATCTAGAATATAGGTAAATATCTCATTAGCCGCCCGATGGAGGGCTTCAATCAAAGACTGGATCGGATAGTCCACCTGAATCGGAACTGCTGCAAAACTTTTAAGATCCGCCGCATAGAGCGTCAGGCTTTGCAGAACTGGGTTGGTCATCCACAGTACCAGTGGATAGGGAAACTTAGCCAGCAGCGCATTCCGCCCCACATTGGCCGCCTTAAACACGACATCCAGTGCCTTCACTTGGTCAAACCCAGTCACCATCACCGCTGCTGGGGAGGACTCTAGCGCCGCCTGGCTGTTGACGATGGCCTCTGGCAGAGACCGGGTAGCCGCTGATAGCTCCACAGTATGAAAAGTTTGGGTTTGAGCCAGATCCTTCAGCAGTAACTGCGTTAGCCGCTGATAGTTGGCTCGGACTAAAATTAATGAAAATTGCCCCTGCCCCAGCGTCAGCGCTCGTTTCAGGTTGCTTAGCGCTGTTTGGTTATGGAGAACAATTTCGGGTAAATCAGCCTGGTACATCGTTGCAAGTGGGCAAGCCCACGGGACAGTGGGTAAGGGGCATCCCCTGACGGGTGCCTTCTTAGGGATAGCCTAATTAATCATTAGCCTGCCAGTTCTTAAAACGGTTTGTTTCTTTAAGCACTGGGTTCAGGTCAAACCAGCGACCGCAATGGTCGCGATATTCGTAGAGAAATAGGCTGCGTAATAACAGACTATAGGCTTCATTACCCTGGTTGTCGGGAGTGCTGATGGCTTGAAACATCAGCTGCCATTCATTTTCATCAATCAGCGCCATGAGAGAATCGCGTTCATCTCGAATCACGGCTTCTAGAATGCTAGATTGAATCGGTGGGTCTCCCTTTTGCAGACAGCCGTAGAGCAGCCGCATCAGGTTGCGCATGTGACCACCGCTGAGTCGGCAAAGGCGGTTAAGCACATTGATATTTTCAAAAATGTCATTAATGTGATCGATACGCTCGTTGTAGTTTTGATTAGGAAAGGCACGGGCTAATACCATCTGTTGTAGCAGGGCTAACCCTGATTCAGAGGTGGTGCCATCCCGCTGGGTGACGGGTACCATGGGCAACACTTTGGGAGAAACTCCAAACCGATTAGATAGCCGTGGTAAATCATCAGAAAAGACTAGGGCCAGGGGAATGGTATAAACCAGGTGACAGTTGAGGCGTTTGAGTTGTTCACCTCGGTCAATAAACAGATATTCTGACTGGGTACGACCGTTGGCACGCTCGACAGGGTCGATCCGATCGAGGTTGTCGACGATGACGACGAGTCCTTTTTTTCCTTTTGAACGCAGGGTTGCGATCGCGACCTCCAAAAGCTCCTCATTAATGGCATCAATAATCGTCTTCGTCCGTGGCTCCAAATATTGACGCATGCGACTACGCATTTCCGGGCTCTCTTTCGCCCGTGCCGTAATCGCTGCAATCCCCACCGAGAAACTAACATCGGCAATTTCCATTGGGGTTTGCAGAGTCTCCGCCAGATTCCGAAACAGGTTCACCAGTGCCGATGGCTTCAACTTAATCCCATCATTTTCTAAACTCTCCACCACCTGATGGGCAATCATCAGCAGAATATCGCTGATATCCACATCCGCCATTTCCAAATCTCGATCCGACTCAAAATACACCACATGCAGTCCTTGCTGCTCTAACTGCGCTTTGAGTCGTAGCAGTTCTGTGGATTTACCACAGCCAATATTGCCTGTAAATAGCTGAGTCGTGGCTTCATCCGGCGATAGCAACGTAATTGTCCGTTCTAATTCACGTACAATATCCCCACCCCGTACTGATGAGAAATCAATATAGTATTGCCGATCGTCAGGTTGTATCAACCGCAAGGGCCGACTGGGATTAGCAGCACGATAGAACCGGGGTAAATCTAGAGCCATTGACGCAGCAGAGCACAGTATTCGTAATCCTAGACGAATTTGCGATCAATGAGTTGCGTAATTGAGGTGTTTTCAGCTACCACCCATCGCATAAATTTTAGAAAAACAGCTGATATTTTCTGAAGCAATTTGCCTCAGAAAATATCAACTTTTGGCAATTAGGTTGAAGTTTTTTTCCGATCAATGCAGCGTTTAAGTAATGCCTAACTACACTTTAAAGTAGTCCACCTAGATAATGCCAGGGCAAATGGCCCAGGAGGATGTGATGAAATCAATGATTTGGAAACCTGATGAAGAGCATGACCGTCAGGTAAACGCCTATTTAGATGCTGAAAACCATGCCCCCTATGAGATCATCTGGGCGATTGGCATTGTTATGTTTTGTCTATTTACGGCTGTGGTGTTGATTGGTAACTTTTAGGCCACATTTACCTATTTTATAAGAGTTGACCATCCGTGAGTTTTCAGGTATTGCTGAAAGGCTTATGGATGGTTTGGTTTAAAGACTGCTTAAAGGCTTTTGAAATCGATAAGAACGTTAGTTGATGACTTTTCTCGCAATAAAAGCTGCATGAGCTTTAGGAAGACGAAACTGGTCATAGCTACGTGTAGTTTGCACCTTAAAGCCTACCTGTCGTAGTTTCTGAGCTATATCAGTTGAGCGATATAGGCGCATAGTGTGGATCTCGTCATCGCGTCGATAGTGCTCACTCACTTTGCGAATTGTGATAATCCGCCGTGTTAGCAATGATTGTTCTAGGTTTTCTTTTTTCTCTACTAAAATTAGCCAATCGTTGCCTTCATTAAAATGTTGGCTGTCATTTCTGTCTACCTGGCCAGGTTCTGCAATATCAAAAATTAAGATGCCGCCTGGTGTGAGGGCATGGTAAATCTGTTCAAAAACCGGGAGTAACTGGTGTTCATCATTATCTGAATCAAACAAATAGTTAAAGCATTCGCCAATTGCAGTCACCACAGTACATGGTGGAATTTCAGTTTTGAATAGTGATGCCACTCGAAAATCTGCACTGGGAACTTTGATTTTGGCCAGGGTAATCATCGATTCAGAAATATCGATACCTAGAACTTGATAGCCTGCTCTGATAAATTCTGCAGCGGATAGGCCAGTACCACAGCCTAAATCGACAATAAAGCCATCGTGAATCTTGTTTTGGGCCAGAATGGTGAGGATGCCCGCTGCTGAGTTGAGTGCATACTCGCTGTAGCCAACATCGTGGATATAGGTAAGGTCTTCCTTGTAGTAATCTGTCATAGTCTTTCCAGCATGGGGTTCAGGTATCACCACAATCTTTTAAGTGTGTGATGGAGCTTAAGTGTGTGATAGAGCAAATGTCAAACCACTACAATACTTTAATAAATGCCTGCATCTGTACAACAATCTTACTTACGGATGCTCGCCTACGTAGGGTAGGTAACCGATGTTTTTTGTTAGACTTTAGATAAATCTCTAAGCCATATACCTTGCGGAGTTTCCCATTTCTGTGATGACGAAACTCTTTTGTTGTGATTGCCTGAATTTCACTGAGCTGATGTTGCTGAACCTGGAGCCCCAAGAGAGTATTAACCTGGTGAGTATAGAGATGAGTTATCTTGTCTAAGATCAGGGTGCGCGATCGCAACCCACCATAGGCCACAGCCATTGCCAGCAAAACAAAAGGGATGGCTAGACATAGCACCCCTAAAAACTGAACACTGAATCGTTGATCCTCTTGAATTGCGAAGTTATTGACATCTGAAGCCAACAGTCGTTGCATCTCTGCAGCAGCGTCTGGTTGAAATGTCGGTCTGTATCCAGACTCAATTGCATAGGCAGTTTCAAACAGCCGAATACGCTCAGACTGATTGCTCAGGGTTACCCACATTTTCTCAGTGCCGCCACCTTGACCATTGGACCATTGAGCCGAGTCTAATTGGGCAGCAGTCACTTGTGAAATACTTTGATGTTTACCTGCAGGCCCAAATCCCAGAAACTTGCGTGTGGACCAAGCACAATCAAAACTGGCTGACTCATTTCTCTGACAAGACAGGGTACTAATGCCAATTTGCGAGGACACCAGCACCACTAACCCAGTCGGAATCCCCGCAAATAAGATGGACCACATTACTAAAAACACATAAGGCCATCGTTTTAACCGTTGTTTGACCACCAGCTTTGTCGGTGTCTGTTGATCAATCCAGAGGCAATGGGTTTCTAGACTATCTTGAATCGTATTTGTCACTGAGTTCAAGTGATTCACCGAAGGTACAGGCTACCTTAGTGGTATCAACAAGGTGATTATCAATTCACCAGTAGTTTTGCCTTTCGTAACAAAACGGAACGGGGCTTGGATATCTGATAGCTAATTGAGACCATCTATTTAATCTTTCAACGTTGAGCATTTGGGTAAAATCGACCAGGAGAAACTTAGAGGAACACGGGGAGTATTGATTGGTAAAACTCTCCGTGTCTCTCTGTTTCCCCTTCATGTCCTTGCCAAAATTGAATCTTGACAGACTACTAATCGAGTTCCCACGATATGGTGCGCAGTCTGTTTTCAGAATCACGCACAGCTGTCAGCAAGAACTCTTTACCGCCGCGACGGACAGCAGAGGAGGCAATCCGACTGACCTGACCTCCAATGTCGGTGCCTACACGCTCGATTCGCCCATTGTTTTGCACTTGATAGGCGATCATGCGCAGCATGCCCTCGCCATCTTTGACTGAGGCAATCACCTGGCCGCCTGGTGCTGCAGTCAGATCTACGATGCTGGCAAAACCAGCCGCGATCGAATCCTTGCGCACAATCTGGCCATTGGCCTGCACCTGCCAGGTAATTAGCTGAAGATTGGCATCTTCATTACTAAAGGCAGTCACCACCATGTCTTTGCCAGCCAGCTGCGATCGCACCATGTTTAACTCACCCTTGATCACACCCGCCTCAACATCGCCTCGTCGAGAGAACTTTTTGGCGGCTGGGTCAAAGGCCCAGGCAATTAGCTTGAGTTTGCGATCTCCGTCAGTGGTTGCACTCACCACCCCTGCAAAATCAGCATGGGTGGTGGCCACGGCAATATCCTGCACTGCGCCCGCATCAATGTCACCACGACGGATGATGCCCAGAGAGCGGGTGACCTCCCAGACCACCAGTTTGAAGTCATTTTGCTGTCCTTGGGTCAGGGTAATCACTCCATTGCTATCAGGAAAAGGCGTGATAGCGATCTTCTTAACGGGGCCAGCAACAGCATCATCGCGACGGGTAACCTGACCACTGTTGGAAATCACCCATGAAATCAGCTTAAGATTGCCATCGGCATCTCGAAAAGCTGTAATCGAATCGTTGCTGCTGCTGTCAGGTCGTACTACATGAACCTGACTGGCGGCTCCAGCGGTGACAACTTCACCCCGCGTTAGCGAGCCATTAGAACCAGCGCGATAGGGGATAATTTGCAGATTACCTTCCGAGTTGGACAACGCTGCCACTGCGCCGTCCAGGCTCACTGTTTTAAAGTCACCGCCCATATCAGTATCATGGCGTAGGAACTGGGTAATATCGAAGTTTGCCGACACTTGAGCCGAAGTCGCTGCCCGCGCAATCTGATCGGCCAGCGTTCTCAGTGGTCCGCTGCTACCCATATTGATATTGGTAGCTAACGCGATATCGATTTGGCTGACCTCCGTGCCATCCGGTAGTTTATACCCCTCGGGGAACATGGCGGCATAGGCCGTGCCGCTATCGGGGATGCGGCCACTGTGGGCGAGTTTACCCTCATCATTACTTCCCCACGCCATTTCATCCAGCTCTGAGCGGGTGTAAGTGTTTTGCAGGTAAGTCATGATGTAGGTCAGATCCTGGGCAGATGCACGGAATCCACCAGCTGCTAACCCGGTGCCTGACTTGCCAAAATTAATGGGGACTGGCTTCCCTGACTTGTAAACATGGCTCCAGGCTTCACGGGGGCCTGGATTAGGACGTTCGGCCAAAACAGCGGTGTGTAGACCGAGCGATCGCAAATAGGTGTTCACCGCATAGTCGCGATACGACTTGCCAGACAGCGCTTCAATCACCAACGTCCACAATCCGAACCCGTGGTTAGAATACTCATATTTTGTTCCTGGCTGAGAGACGAGTTTTTGGGTTCTGAGAAAATGTTTGTGGATGTGCTCATAGGTAACATCGGCTTCATCAATATTGAACATGGCTGCTGCTGCCTTCGGGTCGCCACTGCCTTTAAAGCCAGCAGTATGACCTAAAAGATGTTGCAGGGTAATTTGTTCGTACCAGTGTTTGTTTGGTCCGGGATTAGCCTGAATATCTTCTGCAAAGCGATTTTTGAAGAGGCCATTGGGGCCATACAGCTTTTGCTGTTGTGGATTGATCCCTTTTGCCCTCATCAGCTGCCAACCAGCTGGACCCGTGACAACAGCTTTGGTTATACTACCAATCCGGCTGCTCATAAACGGTTCCATGACTTGTTTGGTTTGAGCATTGGCCCAGCCATAGCCTTTAGTGAGAATAAGCCGCCTATTTTTGGTCACGGCCACGGTCATCCCTGGCAGGTTCTCTGTTTGCATCAATTCTTTTACTACGGCATCTACCTTGGGTTCAAGGCTGGACCAAGCGTATCCTGAAGATGGAATTGCCATCATGATTCTCCTTTCTCAAAAATTCTGAATAAATTCTCAATGCGGACTGTATGTCATAGCACCCCAAATAGCAGTTAGGCTGATTTATCTGCTAAAGAATCTTTCGATAACGAGTCAATCGGTGAAGCAGCTAGCAGTTGTTTAAGTCTCCTAACTTCTCACCCTGGTGACTTTGAGTCTTGTTCTCCCCAGGGTTGAGAGGCTAAGAGCGCTTGAATAGCCTTTAATTTCTGTTGTCAAATGCTGCTTGCAGGATTTTCTCTACTTAGAAAATCAACCCTACCTAAACAACAGATAGGAGGATATAACAAGGATTTTATTCTGTCAGCCATTTGCAGATCAGTCGATCATCCTCGACAACCCATGTTGCTTTTAGTGGTGCCTTGGGTTGATTTTGTTGTGTGGTGGCAATGTTGTTTTGAACCTTTCGATCACTTAATACCATGACATGAACTCTGATTAGTGTATTTACTGCATCTATCTAAACAAGATGGCAACCGAGATCATGACTGAGTTTTTACGACTTGTGACTGAGTTTTTTCCATATTTGGAAAGTGCCTTTCCGAATGTGGAAAACCAAGATCCTGTAGCCTATTTTGTATTAATGTTTGAGCCTGACCACAGCACTGCTGAACTCAACGCTGTTCCACGTTATTGGCAATATGCATCAACTTTATCTAACACATCGATAGATATCGCTCAGTAAAATGCTTGAAACTTTGGGTTGATATAGTCATAGTCATGGGAGCTCTATTGGTTATGTCTCGATCTCTAAAAGTAAATAATACGGCGATTCAAACTGTTAAAGGTGCTCTCAAACGATGCGGTTTCCGCAGCCAACGCTCCCTGGCTGAAGATCTGAATATGGCGCTATCGACCATCAGTCGGTTCCTCAATGGTAAGCCGGTGGACTTTGCTACGTTTGTGGAAATTTGCGATCGCTTAAATCTAAACTGGCAAACCCTTAGCGGTGATGCGACTGAAACAGTTTTAGAACCGCCATCGCCACTCACGTCTCTCGCTATTCAGGCTCCTGCTAATGGTACCCTGACTCTAAAAACTGAATGTAGTGCAAATGCACGACAGCAAGATTGGGGAGAAGCCATTGACACCAGTTTTTTTCATGGGCGCAGTGAAGAATTAGCTAGACTGCAGACCGCTATTCTGACCGACAAGTGTCGTCTAGTTGCAATCTTGGGCATTGGTGGTATCGGCAAAACTAGCCTGGCGGCAAAACTGTCGCACACCATTCAATCTGGTTTTGATGCGGTTATTTGGCGTTCTGTGCGCAACGCTCCACTCCTCAAATCGCTACTGCAACAGCTCGTGCCATTTGTATCGAAGCAGCAGGATATAGAACCTACCTTAGAGCGTCTTTTTTACTGGCTACGTAGGCATCGCTGTCTGATCATTTTAGATAATGTGGAAACATTGTTAGAAAGTGGTCAATCGGGTCAATATCGTGTTGGATACGAAGACTATGGCGCTTTATTACGTCAATTTAGTGAAACAGCTCACTGCAGCTGTTTAGTCATTACTAGTCGGGAAAAGCCTAGTGAAATTGGTTTTTTAGAAAGCGAACAGTTATTAACCCGCTCATTTCAGCTAGATGGATCGGCAGCAGCAGCTCAAGCCATTGTCCGAACTAAAGGATTATTGGGTACATCTGAGATTATTCAACAGTTCTGTCAGCGATATGGAAACAATCCCCTTGCTATCAAAATTGTCGGCACGTCGATCCAGTCAATTTTTGATGGGGATATTAGTCTCTTCTTGCAGGAAAATGCGCCGATTTTTAATGATTTTCGCAGGCTGCTTGATCAACAATTTGAACGTCTCTCTACCCTGGAGAAAAGTATTCTATATTGGCTGGCTGTTAATCGGGAATGGACGACAGCAGCTGAGTTGGTCCACGATATCTGGCCTGTAGTGTTGCGGACGGATGTATTTGATGCCTTAGAGTCCTTGAGCTGGCGATCGCTAATTGAAACTAAGGCAGGTCAATATACTCAGCAGCCAGTAATCATGGAGTATGTCACTGATCGTTTGGTGCAGACAGTTTATGAAGAATTAGAAACTCTTTACAGGTTAGGGCAACTGAATTCTGCTTCACCTTTACTATTTCACACCCACGCTTTACTCAAAACAACAACTAAAGATTATGTTCGCGACAGCCAGCGACGGATGTTGCTTTCACCCTTGGCGCAACGGCTACAAACAACGCTAATGCAACCACAGATAGTGAAACAGTGTATGTTGTCAGTTCTGGCATCGCTCAGACAGGTTGTAGCTGGCTACGGTGCTGGTAATTTTATCAATCTATGTCGACAGCTCAAAATTGACTTAACCGAATATGATTTTTCTGATCTTGCTATCTGGCAGGCAGATTTATTAGAAGCCAGCCTCAAGGGAGTTAACTTTACGCGTGCCAATTTCCATCATTGTCAATTTAGCTATCATTTTGGTGCTGTTACCGCTCTGACATTAAATTCAGGCAACACACTGCTGGCAGCAGGGGATCTCCAGGGAAATATTCATATCTGGGAAACAGATACCTATCAAAATATATGCACCATCAATGGACATGCGGATGGGATTTTTGCGATCGCGTTCTCACCTGATAGTCAATATCTTGTCAGTGGCAGTAGTGATACTACGATTAAACTGTGGCAGGTACGTGACTATGAGTGTGTCAAAACCTTTCAAGGACATAGTCAAATGGTGATGTCTGTTGCATTTTCACCAGATGGCAAACATATCGCTAGTGCCAGCTTTGATAACATTATTAAACTATGGGGTATAACCAGCGATCAGTGTTTGCATACCTTAAAAGGGCATACCAGCTCAGTTAGATCACTCACCTTTACCACAACAGGAAATATTCTAGCTAGTGCCAGTTTTGATAAAACCATTAAGCTTTGGGACTGGCAGCAAGGAAAGTGCATAACCAGTCTGAAAGGACATACCCAGGGTGTCTGGAGTCTTGCATTTGGTCCTAACGATCGTTTTTTGGTGAGCGGTGGTGACGATCGCAATATTCGGGTGTGGGAGCCAACAACAGGTCAGTGTCTCAAAACATTGTCCAGCAACCAGGCTGTTTGGTTTGTAACGGTTAGCCCTGATGGCAAAAGGCTGGCCACTGGTGACAACAATGGCTTAATTCAGCTTTGGAATCTTGAATCTGACCTGTGTGAACAGTCTCTTTGTGGTCATACTGGCTGGCTCTGGTCGCTAATATTTTCAAAAGATGGTAACAGGCTCTATAGCTGTGGCCAAGATCGTACTATCCGTATGTGGGATCTACAAAATGGGTACTGTGTAAAATCGCTTTCCGGCTATACCAATACGGTCTGGTCTCTTGCCTTCTCGCCGGATGGCCAGACATTGGCTAGTGGCACCCATGATGGCAACATTCGACTTTGGAATATAACCTCTGGCAAATGTGTTTCAGAAATACCTCACAACAGCCCGGTTTTTGACGTTGACTTTAGCTCAGATGGAAAATATCTCGTGAGCGGTGGAGATGACATTACGGTAAAAGTTTGGCAATTAGACAATACGGTTTTGTATCGTAACTTTGTGGGGCACACCAGTGTTGTTCGTTCGGTAGCGTTTCATCCTCACAGTCATCTGGTGGCTAGTGCTGGCGCTGATCAAACGATCAAGCTTTGGGATATTGCTAGTAACAGCTGTAGGCGTACGTTAACAGGACACAGCAGTATTGTTTGGTCGTCTGTGTTTTCCCATGATGCAGCCTGCTTGGTAACCGGTAGTTTGGACTGTTCAGTCAAACTCTGGAGTGTTGAAACCGGCGACTGTCTGCGGACATTCGAGGGCCATTCTGACAGTGTTTTTGCAGTTGCCTTTAGCGCCGACAATAGTTTACTAGCCAGCACTAGTTCTGATGCTACGGTCAAGCTGTGGAGTGTTAAAACCGGACAATGTCTCAAAACCTTGACAGGGCATTCTAACAATATTTTAATCGGCGTTTTTTCGCCAGATGGTTCTATATTTGCCAGTAGTGAGTTGAACGGCAGTATCAAGATCTGGGATGTTGACAGCGGTCAATGTTGTCTGACACTACAAGCACATAATCATGTTCTGTGGGCTCTGGCCTTTAGCCCCAATGGTCAGATTCTGGCTAGCGGTGGCGAAGGGGATATGGTTAAGCTTTGGGATACCCAATCATGGCAGTGCCTTGATACCCTACGTTTACCTGGGCTCTATGAAGGGATAAATCTAACCGATGCGACCGGATTATCGGTAGCCCAACGAAATTCACTACAGGCTTTGGGTGCGGTATCTGCATAAGCCCTTAAAGTACCAAACCTATTACCAGCCGTCGTCGCGGTAGTCTTGCTCGTCGCGATAGTCACGCTCTGGATAGTTGCGATCGCGTCCCCGTTCATCATAGCCCCGGTCATCATAGCCCTGGTCGCGATATCGTCTGTCATCGTAGCCCCGTTCTGGATAATTACGCCCCGAGCCTTGTTCCGGATATCCCTGACCCTGGTCTGGATAGCCTCTACCGCCCTGACCACCATAGCCTCGGTCGTCATAACCGCGCTCATAGCCCTGACCTTGATAATCGCGACCATAGCCCCGGTCATCATAGCTCCGCTCTGGATAGCCTCTACCGCCCTGGCCACCATAGCCCCGATTGTCGTAACCCTGACCACCGTAAGGATTTTGATAGCTTCTATCATAGGGATTGCTATAGGGATTGCCATAGGGATCGCGCTGAGGTTTGCCACCGCTTTCCACGTAGCGCTTCAGTTGATATGCCATTCGCCGCAATCCATCACGCTCATCCTCGCGAATAAATGGCAGAAATACATTCGCCAGGGGACCCATAAAAATATCTCGATGCAAATAGCGAGTGCGACCGGGGGTAATTTCCTGCATTTCAAACGAATGCTCGGTTTTTAACCCTGGAATTTTGGAGACCCAGCGCAGACAGTTGCCAGGCCGTAATGTGGTTACGACTGGCTGGAATTCTGTATCAGCATCTCCTTCAATCCGCTGCATAGCCAGAAATACCTCACGACCCAACATAAAGTTTGAGCGCGGGTCGCAATCATAGAGAAACGTATTCCAATAACGCCAGTCTTCCTTGCGAACTAAGGCATCCCAGACCTCGGCAGCGGTGGCGTTGATTTCAATTTCAGCGTAGAGACTTGGCATAGGGTAGGGGCAATGGGGAGTGGGCAATCGAGCTGACACTGGGTAGGCAGATTTTATGGAACCGACGGATACGTATTTTTCGTCGAAAAGTTTTTAGATCGATAGTTCCAAAGGTCGCAGGATGGGACCATCAGGGCTTAACATTTTTTTACTACATACCCGTTCCCCACTAGTCGAGGTTTTAAAGCATGGTCAGTTTGACACCGAACCCTAGCTATAGTTTAACCATCCGCATGCATGTGCCCAACCAGGCCGGTATGTTGGCTCAGGTGGCTCAAGCAATTGCGGAGGCTGGCGGCAGTTTGGGTGATATTGATGTGGTGGAACGGTGTCGTGAAAATGTGACCCGCGATGTTAGCGTTGATGCCGCTAGTGCTGAACATGCTGAGGAAATTGTAAACGCGGTCTATGCTCTGGAGCATATTGAGGTGGTCGAGGTCCACGATCGCACCTTTAAGCTGCATGAGGGGGGCAAAATCCATATGGAATGCAAGGCCCCTGTGCGCAGTCAGGAAGATCTGGCGATGGCCTATACCCCCGGTGTAGGCCGAGTATGTTCTGAAATTGCGCGGCATCCAGAGCGAGTATACGACCTGACGATTAAATCCAATACGGTGGCGATTATTACCGATGGCAGTGCGGTCCTAGGGCTGGGCAATTTGGGGCCAGCAGGGGCTTTGCCGGTGATGGAAGGTAAGGCCATGCTGTTTAAGGAATTTGCCGGGTTAGATGGCTTCCCGATTTGTCTGGATACTCAGGACACCGATGAAATTGTGGAAACGGTCAAACGGATTGCGCCAGTATTTGGTGGGGTAAATCTGGAGGACATTAGTGCTCCTCGCTGTTTTGAGATTGAGGCGCGGCTGCAAAAGGAATTGGATATCCCGATTTTTCATGACGATCAGCATGGCACCGCCATTGTCAGTCTGGCGGCGCTGGTGAATGCGCTCAAGGTGGTGGGTAAGGAGCCGCAAATGGGTGAGATCAAGCTGGTGATTAACGGCGCAGGTGCAGCTGGACTGGCCATGGCGCGATTGTTCAAAAAAGCAGGGGTCAACAATATTATGGTGTGTGATTCGCGGGGGATTATTAGTCGCGATCGCACCGACCTGAACGATCGCAAGCAAGAATTTGTTGTTGACCAAAGCGGCACCCTGGCCGATGCCATGGTAGGAGCAGATGTATTTATGGGGGTGAGCGCCCCCGGTGTGGTTACCGTTGACATGGTGAAGGCCATGGCCAAAGATCCGATTGTTTTTGCCATGGCCAATCCGGTACCGGAAATCCAGCCAGAATTGCTAAATGGCATCGTCGCAGTGATGGCCACCGGACGCAGCGATTACCCTAACCAGATCAACAATGTGCTGGCCTTTCCTGGTCTATTGCGAGGAGCCATCGACTGTCGCGCTGAGGCAATTACCACCGGCATGTTTTTGCACGCGGCTCATGCGATCGCAACGCTCATCCCGGATAACGAACTACGCCCCGACCACATTGTCCCCTCAGTCTTTGATCCGCGAGTGGCCACAGCAGTGGCAGGAGCAGTGAAGCAAGCTGCGCGGGATTCTGGAGTCGCCAAAAATTAATGCACTTTTAGCCAGTCAAACAGCTGTTGCACCGTCAGTTTTAGCTGGATGTCGTCCAAACCAGGGATGACATCCAGCCCTGTCAGTTCATCAGGAATACGATTGACTTCGGAGAACTTCGGTGTCGTTGGTATGAATTGGCCGCTCTTAGGGGCGATGAGGATGTCTCATGGCATCTTCATTGTTGCTTTGGAGAAACTAACAATGTGACAGAAGATTTTTTCAAAGAGAATCCCATGACGACCACTAAAAAGTTCAATGCACCCACCAGTCACACAACTGCCTGGGTTGCCCAAACCTGGTTATCCTTTATTATTGCTATTTCAGCTACTGCCATTGGCATTGTTTATTTGCCGACTGATGTTTGGCTCAAAGGCTACCTGGGGATGGGATTGCTTTTTTCGGTAGGCTCCACAGTGAGTTTGTCAAAAACCGTTCGCGATCAAGAAGAAGCCAAACGGATGCTGAGTCGCATTGACGAAGCGAAATTAGAGCGATTGTTGGCAGAATACGATCCGTTTAAGCAGTAGGAACAGCTATTCACCTGCTGCAAAAACAGTTTGGGCCGTTAGCGTCAGTGTTGGAAATGTAGGCGAGGATAGCAGGTCATTCCCGGTAAAGGCTTGTTCTTGATATTGTCCATCGACTAGGGAAAGGACTAACACAACAGCAGCAGTAGGATCAATAATCCAATACTCAGGAATTTCTCTTCCTGCATACTCTGCTCGCTTATCCTGATAATCCCGTGCACGGGATTTCTTGTCCTGCTCACTATTGGAAACTACTTCTATGACCAAAGCTGGAGCAGGCATCTCAAACGTGATGAGAGAACGTTTTTGACCTGACAGGGCAACTTGAGCATCGGGTGTCAATACCATCAGATCGGGGTAGCGGGTTTCGGCGTAATTGCCAGAAACAGCAATCTCGGTTCCTCGTCTCAGTAATGAGTAAGGAACTATTTGCAAAAATATCGAGATTAAAAACATAGCAATACTTACGTTAGTATCACTCTCAGCCCCCATGGCGACTAAAACTCCATCCCTAAGCTGATAACGGACATCGGTGCCATCGTCGTAGCTGAGATACTCCTCCAATGTCATCCGTTGTTTGGTTGAAATAGTCATGGGTTTGCCTTTGCTCAAAAAAGCATGGTTAAAGAAGGGGGTGATCAAACAAGACCTATCCATGCCTAGCTTAGCTTAGCTTCCCTATTGAGCAGTAGAGCGTTGCAACTTCACCATAAAAAAACCATCCATGTCTTGTTTATGGGGCCACACAGTGGCCCAGCCTTGTTCGCTAACAAAAGGGGCGACAGGAGATTCCTTGTTAGGTGGCTGAATTTGCCAATCAGGATGATCGTGGAGAAACCCCTGGATCAGGTTTTGATTTTCGTCGGGATGGAGCGTACAGGTGGAATACACTAAAACACCGTCTGGCTTCACCCAATCCACAGCTGCTTCGAGTAGCTCTCGCTGTAGCGTGGTGAGACCGGCAATGGAGTCCGGTGTCTGTCGCCAGCGAGCATCGGCGTGGCGATGCAAAGTCCCCAGGCCGGAACAGGGCACATCTAACAATACTCGGTCGGCAATGCCTTTAAATTCAGGATGCTCCCGGCTGTCGCCCATGACGGTTTCAATGCTGTTCAGCTGCAGACGCTTAGCGTTTTGACGGATTTTGTTGAGACGAGATGAGGTGCGATCGCAACCCAGCACCCGACAATCATCTCCCATCATTTCTGCCAAATGTGTCGTTTTACCCCCCGGTGCCCCACAGGCATCAATAATCGTTTCTCCCGGCTGTGGATCTACCAAATAGCTCACCAGCTGGGCGCTGCCATCCTGCACTATCCACCAGCCCTCGTCATAGCCTGGCAGCTGCCGCACATTTCCCACCGAGCCAACAACCCGAATCGCATCTGGCAGGGTGGCATGGGGTTTCACCGTTAACCCATGGTCTGTCAGGGCTGCACTCACCTGTTCCACCGTCGCCCGTAACCGATTTACACGCAGATCAATTTTGGGCGTTTGATTAAACCAATCGCAGAGACTGGCAATTTCATCAGTGGGCAGTAGCAGCTGCCAGATCTGCACAATCCAATCAGGGTAACTATGTAAAACGCCCAACGCTTGAGTACTATCCACGGGTAGTTGCAGTGGATCGCCTGCGGCTTGCAACCGGATATACTGCCGCAACATGCCATTGACTACGCCACTGAGCTTCCCCAAACGCTGCTGTTTTGCCAATGTAACCGTTGTATCAACAACAGCATGGTCAGGCACATGGTCAAGGTATCGCAGCTGATAGAACCCAAGATGCAACACCCGCCGTAGATCTGCAGGTTGCTGCGCTGCCCTACGTTTACCCAGTTGGTCAATTAGAGCATCCAGTGTGCGCTGGCGACGCACACTGCCGTAAATCAATTCTGTTGCTAACCGCCGATCGGCAGGAGCCAAATCAAATTTGCCGATGTTACGCTCTAGGGCAACATCGGCAAATGCACCTTTATCAATCTCTCTAAGTACTGTGAAAGCTAGCTGTCGTGCCGCTGTCACAGCTACTTCTTACCCTTCCGTTTACGTACAGGGGTGCGATTGTCCAGCTTTTCCTGGGAACGTTGGCGTCTATCTCGCCACTCAACCGCCGTTAGATAAATAACACCACCTGTCACCACTACCAACAGCAATGCCGCTAATGTGGCCAGGACACCATACGCTTGGGCTTCTAGTTCACCTGTCATTGATGTACCACCAGCTCTTTAGAAACCGTTGCGACCCCAAATTACCATCGAGATGGAGAAGCTAAAGAAAGCGAGTAATCCAACCCAACCGAGTGTCAAAATGTCCATATCGCCTAACTTGCGTTGTTTACTAAATTAAAAATGCCGGTTAACCGGTTGCTTCTATCATACGGTAGATCAATGCCCGATTTTTGGGCGATGGCAAAATTGACACAGGACAGCTCATGTTGGCTAAAGCCATAGATCCCGAACGGATTGAATCGATCAAAGCTGGCATTATCGCTGCGGTGGCAGGCATTGCTGTCAGCCTTGTTTTTGTGGGTCTCGATAGTCTATCAGTGTTAGCTCAGCCGCTGTCTCAAAGCGTTATGTTTGAGGCGATTCAGCGGGTAGCTGTGGCTGCTGTATGCGGGTTTTTGTTTGGAGTCACCTATCGATATATTGTGCGGCAAGACCAAAACCCTCATCTGCGTAGCGGTGCGGTTGGTGCCTTTGCGCTAACGCGGGGCTTAAGTCAGCTAGAAAATGTCGATTTATCGGCACTAGTTTTATCCGGGGTTGTGTCCCTGGCTATTCCCTTAGTCGAGAGCTTTGGTTTATTTTTAGCCATCCGTCTAGTATTGGATTTTGGCCTAAAACAGCAATGGTTGAAGCCGTTTATGACTATGCCTACTCAAGACTCGCGCTAGAGCCTGCAAACGTCCTTTCTGCACTTAAAACTCCTGCAGTTGGGTTATCCGTACTCCCCCATTCACCCAAGCAAGTCTGTACAATCGATAGAAGCAAGCAAAAGAACCCATACGCTTAGGCCCTTATGATACCTACCGTTATTGAGCAGTCGGGTCGCGGTGAACGCGCCTTTGATATTTACTCCCGCCTTTTACGGGAACGCATTGTGTTTTTGGGCCAGCAGGTGACCGCTGAGTCATCCAATTTGATTGTGGCGCAGATGCTATTTCTAGAGGCCGAGGATCCAGAGAGGGATATTTATCTATATATCAATTCTCCCGGTGGCTCAGTGTATGACGGCTTGGGCATTTTTGACACGATGAACCACATCAAGCCCGATGTTTCAACCATCTGTGTTGGTTTGGCAGCAAGTATGGGTGCCTTTTTGCTAAGTGCAGGCACTAAGGGTAAGCGGATGAGTCTGCCCAACTCTCGGATTATGATTCACCAGCCTCTGGGCGGTGCCCAAGGTCAGGCAACGGATATTGAAATTCAGGCCAAGGAAATCCTGTACATCAAGAAAACTTTGAATGACGCTCTGGCAAAGCATACGGATCAGCCCATTGAGCGAATTTCAGAAGATACTGAGCGGGATTTCTTTATGTCCCCTAGTGAAGCGGTGGAGTATGGCCTGATCGATCAGGTGATTGACCGTCATGCCATTGGTGGTCGGCCAACCGTGGTGGAATAAGGGCCCTTTATAACTACCGTATACTAGGCGTTGCCTGAGATTCCAAATAAAGCAAAAACGTCAGCAGTTCTTCATCTGTTAGCTGCTGGCGAGAGCGCTTATTAAAGGTTTGCTCTAGATAGTTACGTCCTTGAACGCTACTCCAGCCCAGACGGGCCATCTCGACATCGGTTTGAGCGATGATGTCCGATAGGTCTACAGGGTGGGTATCGTCGAAATTCTCGATCGCGGCGGCAGCCAGAGATGAGGCGGGCACTTCGGCAGGTGCAGGTGCTTCGTCAGGGGTGATGCTGTCAATGGGCCGACCGATATCCTCAGAGTCAGCAACCTCCGGTTCAGGGTCTAGGGCTGATTCCTCAGATACAGGAGGATGACTGGCAGCAGCAGGCGGTGTTACAGGTTTCTTTACAGGGGCACTGGTCTGAGGAGTTACCTGGGGGATGGCTAGACCATTTTTGGTTGCTTGGACGGTCTCTTGGGAAAATCCCAACATCGCCAGGGCTCGGGCTTTTGCTTGATCATCTGCTGCGGCTAGGTTGGGATCTGCAGCTAGGGCTGTTGCGATCGCTTTTTCGCCAATAGTGACCGTCGCTTTAACCAGATAGTGCTCGGCATGGGTGGTAAGTAGTTCAGTTGTGAGGCTGCCGTCAGTATACTGGTGACGGAATTGGACGAACAGTGAGGAAATCACGGGCGGGAATTTCTTTGCGCAGGATGTCGGCAGATTGTATCCGATCTATTCTAAACAAGGGTGTCTCTTAGCCTGACTACCAACAAGATGTTTATTGTAATGACCGCAAACTGCAAGAACGCTAAATGTTAGATCAGTTACTCGAATGGTCGCCTAACCTTGGGCTCGACACATTGCTTTTATTGCCAGTGCTGATTGCGCTGGAGGCAGTGCTGTCGGCGGATAATGCGATCGCACTTGCCGCCATTGCCCAGGGCCTCGAATCAGAAGAGCAACAACAGAAAGCCTTAAACCTGGGGCTGATTGTTGCCTTTGTGCTGAGGATGACCCTAATTTTGACGGCGAGTTGGGTACTAAAGTTCTGGCAGTTTGAAGTAGCCGGAGCGGTCTATTTGCTATGGCTAGTCTATCAGCACTTTAGCGGCAGCACAGACGAGGAACACCACCACGGCCCTAGGTTTGCATCCCTGTGGCAGGCGATTCCCATCATTGCCTTTACGGATCTAGCCTTTTCCCTGGACAGTGTCACCACTGCCATTGCCCTGTCCGATGAAGTGGCGATTATTCTGTTAGGCGGCACCATTGGAATTATTGCCCTGCGGTTTATGGCCGGGTTATTTATCCGCTGGCTAAGTGAGTATGTCTATCTAGAAGATGCAGGATTTGTGACCGTTGCCTTTGTCGGTCTGCGGTTGCTGGTACGGGTGATTAATGAAAGTTGGGTTCCACCCGATTGGGCGATGGTGGCACTGATTGCCGCTATCTTTACCTGGGGCTTTTCAAAACGGGTGGATGCCGAGGAGACCGACGCAATTGAATTAACGCTACCCGTGATTGCCACTTTGGAGACCGATGACGAGGAAGATAAGGTTTTAAGTGGCGGGGAATAATCTCTGCTTAACCAAACCCATAAACAGGAATACAAGCCTGAGTCATATCTTGCACACTCCATGATGGCTGCTTCGGGTCTTCCGAACTGAGCAACAGGTCGAGCTGATTTTGAACAATGTACTCAATGCCCCAGTAGATATAGCTTTCCAGCTTTAGTTCTAAGTTGACAAGCTGCTTCAGATACTGAGGTAAACGCGCCCAGTTAGCCGCTTCATTGAGGCTAGGCATGGTTTCCTTGAGCTTGCATTCAATGTACTCAAGCAGTAACTGTTTTAATGCTCCATCACCCAAAACAGCTTGGTACGGATAGGCCGGATAAGCTGATAAAGCGATATCAACCTTGTCAGATAAAATCTGAGATACTGAGCTGTTCGTGCTTTGCATAATTAGTACACTCTCTAATCGTGGTGGTTGAGTTGTTGGCATGGGTCACGATGATGTTTGACTAGAACCTAATCAGCGCTGATTCCTATGCCTTCATGACTAACAATAGGGAGAGAATCTAAAGATTTTATGAGTGTTTAGGATAATTTTGGGCGGTATTTCTGGTTGAGCTAATCCCAGTCTTATACGGAAATGTGAGTCTAGCGCTTGAGGTATCTAAAGTTACCTACTGACCCATCGCCATCGGAGAACACTCTATGAGGTATTGCCTCTGTTGCAATCATTCGCTGCTGCGTCATATCCGGCAGAATAGTCTGTACTGGTATTGCCCCAGCTGTCGTCAGGCGATGCCAGAAGCTAACGTTGGTGTACAGCTCAGCGGCTATCCCTTCACAGAACCCGCCAGCAGCCCACGCACAAAGTAAGGCTGTAGGGCATACGACCAGCACAATGAACATATATCCTGCCTTGGCTCTCACTTTTATTGCTGCCAAGGCAGATTTGTATGAACTGAACACTTCATTATTAAGCAGTGCTGGTAGCTATGCCACGCATTGGCAAACCAAGCTGCCTTTGAGTATCTCCGTCATGGAATAGTTCGTTCATATTGTCTGCTCAATAAATCGTCATCAAATGTAGACAATTACTTGATGGCTTTCTCACAGTCTAGAAACCATTGCAGGCAAACACCCAATACAGATCACTATCCTTTGGGTGCTCGCCTACTGAAATTAAATTTAGACTTTTCTTGAACTTAATTGGTTCATTTGTACTGCTGTTTGATATAGTACAAATGAACTTAATTGGATTGTTTGTACTAATACTGGTTGAGGGAAAGATTCTCTCTCTCAACTCGCTCCGCGTCACAGATTTTGCACAACAAGTTTTGTCCTATTTTAAGGTAGTTCTCATGTTTGGTCAGTCTGTAAACTTGCCTAGGAATAGCTCAGAGATGGGCTTTGGTGATAATTTTTTATCTTCGCTGATTGATCTAATTATGAATAACTTGGCAACTACGGTTCAGGACTGCTCCCTGAGAGAAAAACTGAATGAAATTAGAAAAAGCTGTGATATTCAATCACCTTTAGATGATTTTATTGAGGAGAATTCTAAGCTTGACAAAAGGGATATTCCTGACAATATATTCGAGTTTTTAGGGAAAAGCATTAAAGAACTTAAGGAAGGCGAAGAAAATTCTAGAAGTATCATTTTAGATATTCTTAAAGGAAATGATAGTAGACATAGAAAAGTTTTTTCAAATCAAAAACCTTCAAGTGATATAAATCAGCGTCGTCAAGAAAATATTTATGACTACTGGAAATTGATAGAGTACTCCGCCATTATGCATAGCACCGCGTTGATAGATAGCTTAGGTATTTATGGCGTATTAGAAAATGGTTGTAAACCCAATAGCAAAGTTCTCGCAGATCCTAGCCTTGGAACATATATCAAGTTCTTTAAAGAACGATATGCAAAAGTTGAGCAATATGAGAACCAGCCAGAGAATTCTTCAGAGGAAGCAAGAGCGCAGCAGGATAATAAAAGTAGAATGCTAAAAAGCGAAAGTCTCTACAAGCCTTATTATAAGTATTTATTTAGCGCTCTGGAGTATATTGCTAGTTTATAGCCGTATTATTGGGTTTGTGTAACTATCCTAATCGATTATAAAGGGCCTGTAAAATTGCGACGAGCGTTCAGCTGAAATGATTTCTATATTTCAGGATTCTTCGCTAAGAAGTCCCGTATGATTTCATTTTTTGCATCGTCATCCAAATTCTCACGAGCCTCTGCCCAGGATTCTCGCTCTGATTGAAGCTTACGTAGCAGCTTCTCATACGGCTCCAGATAGCTGTGAAACTCTTTTGGCAAGTCTTTTTTGAAGCGCTGATATCTTATTTCCGTTCTATCGATATCAGCCTTCAACTCTATCTCAAATCTATGAAAAGAGCTTTCTTTTTCTTCTTCTATTTTTATATTTAAGTCATCAATATTTTGCATATTGTCTCGTCCAGTGAGGGAATTATCCGAACGAGTCTTATTAATCGGCGAAAATTTCCCTCTTGAAATCAATACAGTAATTAGTGCGCTTACCGATGCTGATACTACTACTAATGGTAGTAAAAAAACTAAGGATAAAGACATATTTTATTCTTGTTGGTAGATGGAGGTAGACCTAAATGATTTATGCAATATAGCGATTCCTACTCGAATGAGGTGCACCAAAATCACTAACTGAAAGCTTTTTAGCTCCAAGTATGTACCTCACCAGATAGAGAACCGCTATAGCTTGTCTGAAAAGCTGAAGATCAAGTCTTAATTGCTCTATGCTTCTATATCCCTCTAATTGTTTGTTGTAAATCTCGTAATTTCTCTTTATATGCAGGAGCTCCTTTAATTGAAGCAATATCATTTTTGAACTCCTTAAAATCATGAAAATCCTTAAATGGTACTTGATTTTTATATTGTTCCATTTCTGCCACTAGGGCTCTGGTACTCTTCAAGCTAGAGGTGATTCTCTCTCCAATCGTATCGCAGATTTGATCAGCATTTGGCGGCCTCATCTGTTTGGTGTAGTGTTGAATCCTCTCTAAAGTTTGAATGGCTCTAGCATTATACCTAGCTTGTTTAAGGCTTCTTTTGACAAGAGCATCTGAATTATATCCCTGGCCTAAATACCTCAAGTAAAATTCCCTTTCGAACTCGAATTGAGAGATAGATAGATCTGCTAGCTCGTACTGCATAAATAATATTTCCTGTTCAATTAATTCATTTTTCTGTGTAGCCTCATCTATTCTGGAATTGACAGCTTGATTAACCAAAGCAGGCAGTTGTTTCTCGACATTTTGTTGTATTTCGTTAAGTGTTTCTCCTTGACTGAATCTTGAAACAACATAATCCGCAACCCTCGAAACAATTGCTGCACCAAAGAGCACCCCAATAAATAGTTGAAGCTGGCTGTCATTTTTTGTTGTAATGTCATTAATTGCAGCACTGTTTTCGTTTATATTGCGGAAATTAGTCTCTATTTTAGCTTCATTAACGTCTGGCTTGGAGGAGGGAGGATCATCCGCTGCAGCTGGGCTAATCAATACACAAAAAACTCCGAGTATCGCTATTAATATTGGGGACAAATATTGTTTCTTATTCTTCAGGCTGATTGTTCTCATCATCTTCAGGGGTGAGACTTTCCTCTGGCGATTCTACCCAAAACGTATTTTTATCTCTAATAATCTGCGTTAGCAGCTCAGATGTGTCGTTTTGGGCATCTCGTATACGAGATATCATGGTTGCGGCCGTATTTTTATTAACTTCTATTAATTTTGCAAGACCACGTACGGTTGCTCTATTTTTTTGGTCAGTAACAAAAAAGATAGCTGTAAACCACTTGTTTAGTTTTACACGTGAATTATGAAATAGAGTATCAACTGTAACACTGTATGACGTGAAGCAATGGTTACAGTGATATCTATTTTCTTTTTTTAGCTTAGTAGTACGAAACGATTTGCAATAAGGACATTTTGGCTTTCCTTGCCAGCGGATTTTTTCCAGGTATTTTAGACAGTCCTCATGGGAGCGAGCCATCTAGCTCTGGGGTTGACATCGGTATTCCGCAAATAACTTTGGCACGAATGCAACATATCATCGCTAGTCTCTACCCGCGATGAGTTCCCGATGTTTTGTGTGAAGGCTTACTTGTTACCTTCTACTCTTATCCTTTAACCGATCCGGCCAATAGCCCACGGACAAAATATCGCTGTAGGGCAAAAAATACACCTAGGGGTACGACCATGGAAACAAACGCTCCAGCGGTAAGTAAATGCCAATCCTGTCCTCGATCGCCTACCAGATTGCGTAGTACCAGGGTGACCGGAGCCACGTCTTGATTGCCGCCCAGATATACCAGCGCTACTAACAGGTCGTTCCAAACCCAAAGGAATTGAAAGACGGCAAAAGAGGCGATCGCAGGCATCGACAGCGGCACAATCAACCGCATAAAAATCTTCAAATGAGACGCTCCATCCACAGCGGCGGCCTCGATTAAGTCCCGTGGTAGTGAGCCAATATAATTGCGCAACAGATAAATTCCCAGGGGTAATCCATAGCCCGTATGGGCCAACCACACCGCCAGAAAACTGCCTGCTAACCCCAGGTCGTTATAGGCTCGCAGCACTGGAATCAGCGTCATCTGTAGCGGCACCACCAGCAGCCCAACAATGGCCACAAACAGCACCTGCCGTCCCGGAAACTGCATCCAGGCCAGGGCATAGGCGGCAAAGGTGGCAATGGAAATGGGAATTACTGTAGCCGGGATCGAGATTACCAGGCTGTTGAGAAATGCCTGGCCCATGCCCTGACTGGCCAGTACGTCGATGTAGTTACCAATGTGAAATTGGGCCAGGTCAAACGGATGTTGGAAAACAGTCCACCAGCCGTTTTGGAGGAGGTCATCGCGACGACGAAAGGAGCTGATCAGTAAGCCAGCGGTGGGTAGGGTCCAGATAAGTGAGATCGCAACCACCGCTGTATGTAACGGCAGCCGTTCAAACCAGATCGGAACTGAAGCGCGAGCAATTTTCATCGGTTGGCCTCCTGCTGCGTAAAGCGACGAATATTGGTGACCATCACTGGAATCACGGCCAATAGCAACACTGTAGCGATCGCACTACCACGACCAAAATTCCTAAAGTTAAACATTTCCTTGATCATGCGGCTAGCAATCACATCGGTATCCAAATTGCCGCCGGTCATCACATAGACAATATCAAAAACCTTAAGCACCGCCACCACTACTGTTGTCGTCACCACGGTAATTGTCGGCATAATCATCGGAATAATAATCCGCCGAAAAATCTGCAACTCGTTGGCCCCATCAATGCGGGCGGCTTCAATCACATCCTTAGGGATGCCCTTAACTGCTGCCGACAGCAGTACCATACAAAACCCAGTCTGCAGCCAAATCATAATGACGATCAGCGCCAGGGTATTTAGAGGTAACAACGTGGGTAGTGGTGTGAGATTCTCAATCCCCAGGCCAGACCAAAGCGGTTCGAGCAGACCATCGCGCTCAATCAGCCAGCCTAAAGGGTCTAAGCCTGCTGTCTGGCGGATCGCATTCAGTAACCCAATTTGGTCAGTACCGACGGGTTTAAAGGCGTAAACAAACCGCCAAATTACGCTAGCTCCCACAAAAGAGATGGCCATGGGCAAGAAGATCAGCGACTTAGCCGCCGATTCGTATTTCACCCGGTCTACTAGCACGGCAATGATCAGACCCAGACCTACGCTGATGCATGACACCAGCACCAACCATAGCAAGTTGTTGCGAAAGGCAATCACCATGTCTGGGTTGGTGAGGGCAAAGGCATAGTTTTTAAGCCCCACAAACTTGACCGAGCGGTTGTCAAAAAAGCTGATATATAACGTCCGCAGGGTGGGCAACACCAGATACGCCGTCAGCATCAGTACCGCTGGTCCCATATAAACCCAGGGCAACAGACGGGTTTTCCACGGTCGCGGAAATCGCTCTACCAGCAGGTTGAGACCATAAAAAATGGCAAAGGTGCCAACGGAACCGAGTGCGATCGCCACCACCGCCGTCAAAACCCTAAGTAGGTTGGGTTGAGCCCCTGCGAACCCCAACACTCCCAAGGTTATCTCCCCCAAATTAGAGTGAGCTCCTGCGAAACCCAACACTCCCAAGGTCATCAAATCCATTGGCTCACCTTTTGCAAAACACAATAATGCATATGTTTATGTTGTTGACACCAAGAAGATATCGTTTAAGGTATTACATTCAGGAAATGTTGGGTTTCATACCTCAACCCAACCTACGTGATGTCGGTTAGAGACAGATTATTCTGGCCAGCTCGCCTCAATCGTATCCAGCACTTCTTCTACCGGTTCACCCGCCACATACTCCACCACACCAGACCAAAACGTTCCTGTACCCACGGCTCCTGGCATCATATCCGAACCATCAAACCGAATAGTCTCGGCATTGCTCAAAAACTCAGCCTGCTTTTTACTCAGCGCATCAGGATAGGCATCCAAACTCACCTGTTTATGGGGGGATAAAAAGCCACCCAGACCGGCCCAAATCTCATGGGGAGTTGGCGTTGCCAAATACTCCATCAGTGCCTGGGCTTCAGGCGTGTTATTAAACATGCCAAACACATCTCCAGCCACTAAGACGGGAGTCCCATAGGCAGGATCAATCCCCGGCAGCAAAAAGATATCCACATCCTCTTCCAGGTTCACATCCTCAGGAAAAAAGGTAGCGATAAAGTTAGCCTGACGATGTAGATAGCAGGTTGGCGTATCCCCAAATAACCCCTGGGGTGCATCCCCAAACGGGGTACTAATGGCCCCTACTGACCCGCCGACTACATAGCTTTCATTCAAGACAATGTTGCCAAACTCCTCAAAGGCTTCCTGTACCGCACCGTCATTAAACGGGATTTCGTGGTTAATCCACTGATCGTATACATCCGGTCCAGCCGTCCGCAGCATAATGTCTTCAACCCAGTCAGTCCCCGGCCAGCCAGTCGCTTCACCACTTTCTAAACCCACACACCAGGGTGTAGCCCCAGCCGCAACAATCTGATCGCTAAGGGTTAACAGTTCATCCCAGCTAGTCGGCACGGCAAAGCCCTGGGCTGCAAACGCTGTAGGGTTATACCACACCAAGCTTTTTACCGAAGCACGGTACCAAATGCCGTAGATACTATCATCAACGGTAGCCAAAGACAGCCAAGTATCTGGATAAGCTTCTGCCAGGGTTGCTTCATCCATAAACTCTGTCACCGGCACCATTTGACCCGACTCAGCAAAGCTGGCCATCAGCCCTGGCTGAGGAAACATGGCAATGTCCGGCGCATCCCCCGACTCTACCCGCACAGGCAACAGCGTCGCAAAGGAATCCGTACCTTCATAGATGACATCAATCCCCGTTTCTTCTTCAAAGGGTTTGAGTGCTTCTTCAAACTTCTCCTGTTGCTCGCCAACAATCACCCCCAGCACAGTGACTGTTTGCTCAGCACTGTCCGATGCCCCATCGCCACCATCGCAGGCACTTAATGCTAATAGTGCCGCTATCGATAATCCCAGTCGCGTTTTTAATTGGGCCATTTTTAACGAATCCGATTCAGCAATTTTCTTTGTTCACATAGTATCAAGGTGGATAAGCAATAGACAGTAGGCACGCAGAGGTACCTCTTGTCGCTGCCCTTGGTCCCATGAGCCTATATAGATTTTATTCAATACTTACCTTGGAAAAGCGTAAAGAAGCTATGGTTCCCCGGAACCCTTCGGTTAAACTGATAGGGCACAAATGGATTTGATTACCGTTGCCATGGTGCAGTTAGAGCTGTTTCCATCCTCCTCCACCCCGTCATCAACCAAAACCGACTTTGACTACACTGTCCGTAAAAGCAAGCGGGCAAAACATGTCTCCATCAAAATAGAGGTGGATGGCCGGGTGGAAGTGGTGGTGCCCCCTCGGTATAACTGCAAAAAGCTACCTGCCCTGATTGCCAAACGCCGCGACTGGATTCTAAAAAATCGAGCGCGGCTGCTGCAGGAACATCAAGATACAGCAACTGACTGGCAGACAAGTCAGCCGAAGAAAGTAGAGCTACGCTGGCAAACCCCTCTAGAGCAGGCTGAGCCCAGCGAAATCTGGCATGTGAGCTATGAAGTCGATCATGGCCCTACCCTGTGTATTCCATTGCCGGGGCACGGGTTAAAAGTGCGCGGGAATGTTGAGCATGTACCGACGTGTCATCAGGTTCTGTGTGAGTGGTTAGGTCACAAAGCCTATCGGGAGCTGGTGCCGTGGTTGCGGCAGCTAAGCTTTGACTTAGATTTGCCCTTTAAGAGTCCTTCGGTGCGAGGCCAGAAAACGCTCTGGGCCAGCTGTTCTAGTAATAAAAACATTAGCCTTAACTATAAGCTACTGTTTCTACCCAAAGAGCTGGTGCACTACGTGTTAGTGCATGAGCTATGCCATACAATTCATATGAACCATTCCAAGGCGTTTTGGCAACTGGTAGGTGAGAAGATGCCAGGGTTTGAACCCTATCGCAAGGTACTTAAAAATGGGTGGAAATACGTACCTCGCTGGGTAGAAAATTGAGACCTGTTCCGCCATGTTGCGGATTTTACCGACGGTATCCTTACGGACAAGACTGGAAGGTGTATGTTTATAAAGGCCAGCTTTGGGGCTGTAGCTCAGCTGGATAGAGCAACCGCCTCCTAAGCGGTAGGTCGCGCGTTCGAATCGCGCCAGTCCCGTTAGTTTTCAATCTCTACATGACGTGGTAGATCACACGTTCTCTGCGAGAAGGCATAGCCTACGAATTGCGCCAGTCCCGTTAATCCCAAGTTAAGATCTATAGAGAGGTCTACATCTTCGGGAAATCATGGGCATTCGAGATCTTGAGGCTCAGCTTTTATCCCTGTCGCCCATTGACAAGTTAGAGGTGATTCAACTTCTTTCTCGTAGTCTGAGTAACAACTGGCGCGGTATTAGCAAAACGCCGGGTGTTTGTGGTGGTGAGGCTTGTATTGAAGAGACGCGTATTCCCGTCTGGGTTTTGGTGAGCTATCGTCAGCTCGGGGTGAAAGATTCTGACCAACTTTACAACTACCCAACCCTGACTGCTTTAGATTTAGCCAACGCCTGGACCTATGCAGCTGCAAATCCAGAAGAGATTGAGGCGGCTATTCAGGCAAACGATGATGACGACATAGACAGCTAACACATGGTTGCGTTTTATGCGAATGAGCAGTTTCCACGTCGTGTTGTTGAATTTCTCCGTTCTGAGCCAGAACGCTAGGAATACAGTCAATAATGGTAACGGCAAGAAATGATCGTTAGGTAGTCATCATCCACGGCATAGACGAGGCGATTGGTATCATCAATGCGCCGTGACCAGAAACCGGATAGGTTTTCCTTTAAGGGTTCTGGTTTGCCAATGCCCTCAAAGGGTAGATTTTTAGGCTCTTTGATCAGTTTATTGATTCTTTTCAGAGTCTTTTTGTCTTGAGTTTGCCGGTAGATGTAGTCTTTCCAGGCTTCATCAGTCCAGGCTAATTTTCGATTACTCATCGATGAGGTCTTTCTCTGTTACCTGACCTTGTTTGTATTGGGCAATAGAGCGTTCCAGGTGGGCTGCGTTGGCTGGGGACTTTAGCAGATGGACGGTTTCGAGCAGGCTGTTGAAGTATTCCAGGGACATGACGACAGCATCTTCGGCATCGCGGCGGGTAATGATGGTGTAGTCCATGTCATTAGTGACCTGGTCCAGGATGGTTTTTAACTTGTTTCGGGCTTCACTAAAGGTGACTATTTTCATTGTGACTTGTACGGCTAGTTGTACAAGTATAGTGCATGCAAACTGACAACGTTTGGAATCATCATCATTGAAAGGCTCGGTGATTTATGGCGGTCCAGGGATATCACGGTTATCTTGATAACGATGCTGAGCAAAATCGTCTATGTCGTCAAAACCGCATAGCTTTCGGGCCAGCCCTGAAGGATTGCAAAAGCTAGAGGCTGCTAAAGCTGAATTGAACCTGAGCTTTGCAGCGATTGCTAAGCAGGCTGGCATGAGTGCGGATACGGTTAGTCGATTATTTCATCCGGAGCGGGGCAGGCGAGTGAGTGAGGCGAGCTTAATAGCCATTCTTCAAGTGTTAGAAGTGACTCCTGAAGAGCTTAGTGCTGTTGGCAATAACAAGTATGGACTTACTGAAGCCCAAAGGCGCATTCAAGCAGTTATCGACAATCATGAGACCACACTTGATCTATCAGGTTTAGAACTCATCTCAGTGCCGAAAGAGTTGGGACAGCTCAATAACCTGACTCGACTTTACCTATCCCAAAATCAACTTATCTCAGTGCCGAAAGAGTTAGGGCAGCTTAACAACCTTATGGTGCTTTACCTATCCCACAATCAACTTACCTCAGTGCCGAAAGAGTTGGGGCAGCTTAACAACCTTATGGTGCTTTACCTATCCCACAATCAGCTCACCTCAGTGCCGAAAGAGTTGAGGCAGCTCACCAACCTGACTTGGCTGGACCTATCCCACAATCAGCTCACCTCAGTACCAAAAGAGTTGAGGCAGCTCACCAACCTGGCTTGGCTGGACCTCTCGCGCAATCAGCTCATTTCAGTGCCGAAAGAGTTGGGGCAGCTTAACAATCTGACTCGGTTTGAATGTTCCCGTAATCAGCTCATTTCAGTGCCGAAAGAGTTGGGGCAGCTTAACAATCTGACTCGGTTTGAATGTTCCTACAATCAGCTCACTTCAGTGCCAAAAGAGTTAGGGCAGCTTAACAATTTGGCAGAGCTTTACCTATCCCACAATCAACTCACCTCAGTGCCGAAAGAGTTGGGTCAGCTCACCAACCTGACAGAGCTTTTCCTTGATCAGAATCAACTTACTGCTATACCAAAAGAGTTAGGTCAGCTTACCAACCTGACGGGGCTGTGTCTCTCCAACAATCAACTGACCTCAGTGCCGAAAGAGTTAGGTCAGCTCACCAATCTGGCAGAGCTGTTTGTCTCCAACAATCAACTGACCTCAGTGCCAAAAGAACTGGGACAACTTACCAACCTGACGGGGCTTTACCTTGCCAAAAACCAACTCAACTCAATGCCAAAGGAGTTAGCACAGCTCAATGACCTAATGGAGCTTTACCTTGACCAAAATCGACTCACCTCAGTTCCAAAAGAGTTGGGACAGCTCACTAACCTAATGGGACTTGACCTTGACAATAATCGACTTATCTCAGTGCCAGAAGAGTTAGGACAGCTTAAGAATCTGACTCGGCTCTACCTCCATGAAAATGAGCAATTAGGCATTTCCAGAGAAATTCTTGGTCCCACTTGGCAGGAGGTTGACTCTGGCGCAACGCCAGCAAAACCCGAGGATATTCTCAACTACTACTTCCGCATACAGGTTGATCGTCAACCCTTAAACGAAGCAAAACTAATTTTGGTGGGTTTTGGTGCCGTGGGAAAAACCTCCCTTGTCAATCGGCTTATTTATAACGAATTTGACTCAAAGTCTAAGAAAACAGAAGGTATTCAAATCACCCAGTGGTCTATTCAGTTAAACCAAACTGAAGATATCAAACTTCACGTATGGGACTTTGGTGGTCAAGAGATTATGCACTCTACTCACCAGTTTTTTCTCACTGAGCGTAGTCTTTACTTGCTAGTACTCAACGGTCGTCAGGGGCATGAAGATGCGGATGCAGAATACTGGCTAGAGCTAATCCAAAGCTTTGGAGGTGATTCTCCTGTTATTGTTGTGCTCAATAAAGTCAAAGAGCATCCTTTTGATGTCAACCGTCGTGCGCTGCAACAAAAGTTCCCTAATATTCGTGAATTTATTCAAACCGACTGTGAAACAGAAATTGGCATTGATGATCTAAGAAGAGCAATTAAACGAGAAACGGATCGCCTGGAGCATCTGCGATCTCCTTTCCCAGCTAGCTGGGTTGACATTAAAAATCGACTGGCAGATATGTCTGAAAACTACATCTCCTTTGAGAAATATCGAGAAATTTGCCAAAGCGACGGAGAAGTAGATCAGAGTGCCCAAGATTCATTAGCGGTTCATCTTCACAGTCTGGGTATTGCTCTGAATTACAAAGACGATAGCCGTCTGCGTGACACCCACGTACTCAATCCTCATTGGGTCACTAATGGTATCTACACACTACTCAATGCTCATGAACTAGCCGATACCCGAGGTGAACTAGAGTTGGCCTGCTTGGCTAGAAACCTTGACTCTCAGAACTACCCTCCTGAACGTCATGGATTTTTGTTAGAACTGATGCGTAAGTTCGAGCTGTGTTTTCGGTTTGAGGAAGATGATAACCGCTACCTGATTCCTGAACTGCTGGACAAACAGCAACCCTCGGAAGCATCGGCTTTTGTCCTGGCTGAATGTCTAAACTTTCGCTATCAGTATCCCATCCTGCCCGAAGGACTGTTACCACGGTTCATTGTGCGTACTCATGTGCTCAGCAAGCATCAACTCCGCTGGCGTACTGGCGTAATTCTCAACTTTGAAGGCAACCGTGCCCTGGTCAAAGCTGATCCTCAGGATCGCTGCGTCACTATTAGTGTTAATGGCCCCCTGGCAAGCCGTCGTCGTCTGTTGGCGATCATTCGCTATGACTTTGAGCGCATTCACAGTCACTTCAAGACCAAACCCAAAGAAAAAGTCCCTGTTCCTGGTCATCCATCAGTTTCAGTAGATTATCAAGAACTCCTCACCCGCGAAGAGGCTAGACAAACTACCTTTGACATTTTTATAGGTGATGGTTTACTTGGGCTCAACGTTAGAGATTTACTCAACGGCGTCGATTTGGAGGACCAGGGTAAAGAGAGGATCGATTTCAAACGACAAGACCAAGCGCTATGTCTGTTCTACAGCTATGCCCATAAAGATGAAACTCTGCGCGATGAGCTAGAAACTCACCTCAAGTTGTTGCAACGCCAGGGGCTGATCCAGCCCTGGCACAACCGTCGCATTATTGCAGGGGAAGACTGGGCCGACGAAATCGATGACAATCTGAATCGTGCAGACATTATCTTGTTGTTGATTAGTGCTGACTTTATTGCCTCAGACTATTGCTATAAAAACGAACTTGGGCAAGCCATGGCCCAGCACAACGCTGGCACAGCCCGAGTCATCCCCATAATTCTGCGTCCCGCTGACTGGAGCGGCACACCCTTCCATGAGCTGCAAGCATTTCCTACTAATGGAAACCCCGTTACCTCCTGGTCTAACCGCGATGAAGCCTGGCTCAATGTAGAAACGGCTATTAAAGAAGCAATTAAAGCTATCAAAGCCAAACGCGATCGCTAACTTAATCCAACCCTTGAGCCACATCTCCCAAATACTTCTGAACAAACGTCTCAGCGGCTTCTGAATTTAGTGTTCTTAGCGCTTTAACAATATCTACCAACGTTTCAGAGGTAGGATCGCGCATCTCATGTACCCAGCGATACACATTCGTACGCTCGATGCCCAATGTTGCAGCGAGGCTGTATTGGCTAATGGCATAGGTCTCTAGAACCTGTTTTAGAACGCGTCCGGCTTTTCCCATGACCCTCATCCTGTCAGAAGATCATGCGCCATGAAAGTATACCTACTAGTTGACGTATACCCAATGGACAACTAAATTTAAAGCGTGAACCATTTGGTGTACATCTTGACTATGCAAATCCAAAGCTTTGTCGCTTTATCTGAGTCCGCTATTGCTCCAGAAGCCTCGCTTCAGCTCTACTCAGTCTCTAAACCTGATCGCGAACCTGTCAAAATCCTCATCATCGGTTCCCAGGCTGCTGTCAACACCATCATCCACAGCCTCCACTATCACAATTTTGCCGAACCCTTCGAATGGACCCAGTTTTTACCCAAAGATCGTCCCATCCAACCCCAACCCGGTGAATCCATGCGGGCTCTGATTAAATACCTACCTCAACCATGAGTTCACCCCTAATTAAGTCAAATACCGAGAGCTGAGCGAAGTCGAAGCCCGTCTGCACCAAGCCTTTCTAACGCTGTTTAGTCATAGCAATAACTCCTGCCACCGTAAAGCTTGGGATATCGCCGAGAGTGGGTAGCGTATCATCCCCGGCATAAATCATGGGTAGCTCTTGCTCCTCCCAAAAGCAACCGAAGTTGCCAAGTAATCAGGACAGTTTGCCCTAGTCCATTTACAAAAGACAATGTTCGCACCTTCAGGTGAAACGTGATTCACCTTATGTTGACATGCCAGGAGTCAAAAACCGCACTAAATACTGAATTGCGTAATCAACATCCTCCGGCTGACTACTCTTTAGCAGTGAATCTGGCTTACCCGCTTCATTTTGCACTCGAATCAATGTGGCAATCACAAGATCCAATTTCCAGTTCAACTCTCGTCGGGAGCAGTCGGGAATCACCTGCTGCAAAATATTGAGAAATGCCAGCCGACTGTCCATAAACTCCCCGCTAGCAATGCTCTGTAGTGGTTCTGGCTCACTCCAACAGCGCCCCATAAACTGAGCCCGCACCGTCCGAAATGACTCATTTTGAACAATCTTCTGAAAGCATGGCCTAATAAACGCTGTCAAGATCTCCTCAACCGATGGCAATGTCTCTCTCTTTTGCAGTTTATCTAGAATAGTCAACTGTTCTACCACAATCGGTTTAGCAATCCGAGAGAAAATCGCCCGAAATAGCTCTTCCTTGGAACCAAAATGATAGTTAACCGCCGCCAGGTTTGCATTGGCTTGATTTGCGATCGCACGTACAGTAGTCCCCGCATAGCCCCGCTCAGCAATTAACTGCTCAGCGACATTCAGGAGTTGTTCTTTGGTATCAGCGGATGCTGCACTCGCCATTAAAGTAATCTATGCTCCAAAAATGAATGATTAATCAGATCGGCACTTCAGCCATCATAAGCGACCGCTAAGATATAACGCTTTAGACCCGTTGATCAGAAAACGACACTGAAAAAATCAAATTTTTATTTGCCAATTATTCAAACGTACGTTTTAATTGTATCAAACATACGTTTGAATGAAGCCTGTGGCTTTAAATCCAGTCATCTGCATTCGTGTTTTTGATTAGGATGCGATAGCCTGCCCTGGGCTCAAAACCCAGGGCTAATTAAATCAAGACCCCCTCCAGGGGGGCTTGAACTATGAAAGCTTTGCATCCATAGGATTACAGCCAGCCTTTTCTTTTCAGTGGACAGCTCCCAATTAGCGCTAGGTCTCGAACCCAGCGTGGACTGAATCCTCAAAACCGACCCCATAAATAGCCTTTAGATCTATCCAGCAGTGCAATAGCCACTAATCTTTTTCGATTACTGTTCAAACATACGTTTGTTTTTAATGGACTGTTAGCGCCATGACCTTTAAATCACCAGCCTTAACCTCGGCCTTATCCACAGTCTTTGGCACTTCTCGCCAACGCTTAGCCTTAATCTGTTTAGGAATCATGGGCTTGTTCATGATTGGCATTCCTAGAGTTAAAGAGCGCATCGCTAGCTCAGCTGAGGAACCTATTGCCCAGACAGATAGAATCTTGCCCGTAGAGACCCTAACTGTTACTCCCGTTAACCGCTACTCTGTATCACGCACCTACACAGGGGAAATTGCATCGCTGCGGGCCAGCGAGCTGGGCTTCGAGCGCAGTGGCCAGCTGGTGGAAGTGTTGGTGGATGAGGGAAATGTGGTAGAAACGGGCGCGCCTCTGGCTCGTTTAGATATTCGTAACTTGCAAACACAGCGGCAACAGCTGTTGGCGGAAAAGGCGCGGGCCAATGCTCAGCTGGCAGAACTCCAGGCTGGAGCCCGGTCTGAGGATATTGCTGCAGCGGCTGCGGCGGTCAGAGATTTGGAAGAACAGCTACGATTGCAGCAGGTGCAGCGATCGCGACGTGAATCTCTCTATACTCAGGGCGCAATTTCCCGCGAAGAGCTGGATGAATTTTCTTTTGGCGAAGGGGCACTCCAGGCCCGGCTAGATCAGTCTCGCAGTCAGCTGCAGGAGCTGCAAAATGGTACTCGACCTGAGCAGGTGATGGCGCAGCAGGCGCTGGTGCAGCAGCTGGATGCCACCATTGCTGATTTAGATGTGACGATTGCCAAAAGCACCCTGCGAGCTCCCTTTACGGGTGTGATTTCAACTAAACAAGTGGATGAAGGTACCGTAGTCGGTGCGGGTCAGTCGGTCATCCGTCTTTTAGAAAGTGCCACTCCTGAGGCCAGGGTTGGCATGCCCATTAGTGCTATTGATCAGCTAAATATTGGTGATGAGAAAACAGTATATCTGGGTGAGCGCTCCTACTCAGCGACAGTCTCGTCGATTTTGCCGGAGGTTGATGCGCAAACCCGCACCCAAACAGTTGTGCTGGCGTTGGAATCTGCTGCTGCTAGCCAGGCGAATTCCGGGCAAACCGTGCGGTTGAATTTGCAAGAGTCGATTCCTACAGAGGGGATGTGGCTACCCACTGAGGCCCTAACCCAAGGGATTCGTGGCCTGTGGACTTCCTATGTGCTGGTGCCAGAAGAGAACGCTGACGGAGAACGCTATACAGTACAGCCCCAATCCGTAGAAATTTTATACCAGGATAGCGATCGCGTTCTCGTTCGCGGCACCCTCCAACCCAACGATGTAGTTGTTGCTAGTGGTCCCCATCGCCTCGTCCCAGGTCAACTAGTCACTCCAGCTCAGTAAAGGCACACCGCCGAAGTGTAAGGGCGCACCGTCGTGCGCCCCAAGTATCCCTAGGAATCCACCACCATGGTTAGACCGTTTTATCGCAACATGCGGCTGCTGATCCTCACCATTGTGATGATTATGGTATGGGGCTTTGTCTCCTTTCAGGCCTTGCCCCGCCAAGAAGATCCCGAGCTAGTCTCTCGCATCGCCGTAGTCCAGACAGCCTACCCCGGTGCCAATGCCGAACGGGTGGAGGCGTTAGTCACAGAAGTGATTGAAGCAGAACTCTCAGAACTTGAAGAGATCGCCGTACTCTCTTCTGATTCACGGGTCGGATTTTCCACTGTGACTGTTGAGCTGAGTGAATCGATTTTAGATGCTCAGCCGGTCTGGTCTAAAGTGCGTGATGAGCTGGCTGATGCCGCGATCAGCTTACCAACTGGTGCGAGTGAACCAGAGCTAGATGAGGCGTTTGTTAAAGCCTATACGATGATTGCTTCGCTGACTTGGCAGCTGCCTATAGAGCCAAACTATGCGGTTTTACGTCGCTATGGGGAGGAGCTGGCTCTGCGTTTGCGAGGCACCAGCGGCACCGAAGAAGTGGAACTGTTTGGTGACCCGGCGGAAGAGATTGTGGTAGAGGTGGATGCGCCCAGCCTGACGGCAGTGGGGCTGTCTCCCCAAGATTTAGCCAGTCGGATTCAAACCAGTGATGCTAAGGTGACGGCTGGTCAGCTGCGCAGTGCTGACCAGAATTTGACCATTGAGGTAGCAGGAGAATTAGAGACCTTAGACCAAATTCGTCAAGTGGCGATTCAAACGGGCGATGGACAGTTTACTCGTTTGAGCGATATTGCTCAGGTGTATCGGGGTGTGCAGCAACCCCTAACGGATTTGTCTCTTGTGAGTGGTAAACCGGCGATTGTGGCTGGCATCATGATGGATTCGGGTATGCGTATTGATGTCTGGGCTGAGACTGTGCGTGAGGTCTTAGCAGATTTTGCCGCTCAGCTACCCCAGGGGGTAAGCCTGGATGTCGTGTTTGACCAAAGCAACTATGTAGAGGAGAGAATTAGTAAGCTATTGGGGAATCTGGTGCTGGGGGCGTTGCTGGTAGTGGGTGTCACCCTATTCACCATGGGGTGGCGGTCGGCTTTGGTGGTGGGTACAGCCCTGCCAATTACCTCCATGGCGGTGTTTGGCTGGATGACGGTGTTTGGGGTGCCTATTCATCAGATGTCGGTCACTGGCCTGATTATTGCCCTGGGTTTGCTGATTGACAATGCCATTATTGCCGTCGATGAAATTCAGATGGAAATGCAACACGGTCATCGACCGGTTGATGCGGTGGCTAAAACGGTGGATTACTTGAAGGTGCCGTTGTTTGCGTCTACGGTAACGACGGTGATGACATTTTTGCCAATCTATCTGCTGCCAGGGGCGGCAGGAGAGTTTGTGGGGACGATTGCGCTAGGGGTGATTGTGGCCTTAATCTCGTCGTTGGCGCTATCGCTAACAGTAATTTCTGCGCTGGCTGGACGAGTGTTGGGACGTAGCCAAACTAAGGCTCATCAGCTCTTAGATTCTACTCAAACTGGGCCAATTAAATCACTCCAGAGATTTTTGCTGCGTCCTGGTAGCTGGTGGGCAGATGGGTTTTCTTCGCCGTTGCTGTCGCGTCCCTATCGGCAAACACTGCAGTGGACGATGCGGTGGCCTTTATTTGCGATCGCACTCTCCCTCACCATCCCGATGATCGGGTTTATTGCTGCCTCCACCCTTGATCAGCAGTTTTTCCCCTCAGGCGATCGCGACCAGCTGCAGGTAGAAGTGGAATTTGCCCCTCAAACTGCTATTGTCCAAACCCGTGAGCAAATGCTGCAGGCCCGTCAGGTGGTGCTAGAAAATCCTAATGTTGACGAGGTGCACTGGTTTGTTGGGGAAAGTGCTCCTAAGTTTTACTACAACTTTACCGGCAACCGTCGTAATCAGACGCAGTATGCCCAGGCGATGGTGCAGCTCAACACGAATCAAAACCTGGCCGAGCTCGTGCGGACTTTGCAAACACAGTTAGATAATGTGCTGCCAGCTGCTCGTGTGTTAGTCAAACAGCTGGAACAGGGACCACCCTTCGATGCTCCCATTGAGCTACGGCTTTATGGTCCCAATATTGCTGAACTACGACGACTGGGAGTTCAGGCCCGACAAATTCTGACCAGCGTTCCTGATGTGGTGTATGTACGTGATGATTTAACCGAAGCCCTACCCAAATTGGGTCTAACCATCGATGAAGAACAAGCTCAACAAGCTGGGCTCAACAATACTGCCATTGCGCAGCAGCTTGAGGCTTACTTGGAGGGCAGTGTTGGTGGTTCGGTGCTGGAGGCAACTGAGAATCTGCCAGTGCGGGTCCGGGTGGCCAATAGCGATCGCGCCGATCTGAGCCAGATTGCTTCTTTGGATTTATTAGGAGCGGGTAACCGGGCCTCTACCGCTGCCTTGGGAGAGTTTACCCTGGTGCCTGAACTGGCCAAGATTGCCCGCCGTAATGAGCAGCGAGTGAACACGGTACAGGGATTTATCAGCGCTGGCGTCTTACCCTCTGTGGTCCAAAATGCCTTTGAGCAACAGTTGGCTGAGGCTAACTTTGAGGTTCCTCCCGGTTACTGGTTTGAGTTTGGGGGAGAACAGGCTGAACAAAGTCAGGCCCAGGGGAATTTGCTGCTCTATGTGCCGCTGCTGACGTTGGTGATGGTGATTGCCTTAGTGCTGTCCCTGGGCTCATTCCGTCAGGCTGGTATTGTCGCAGTGGTGGGGATGGGCTCGGTGGGAATGGCGTTGTTTTCGCTCAAGATATTTGGCTCTGTGCTGGGATTTATGGCCATTGTTGGCAGTATGGGTCTGGTGGGAATTGCTATCAATGACACGGTGATTGTGCTGTCAGCTCTGAATGAAGATAGCTTGTCAAAGCTGGGGGACCGGCGGGCTATTGTTGAGGTGGTGCTGAAAGCAACTCGTCATGTAATCACCACAACCATTACGACTATTGCTGGGTTTATCCCGTTGATTATCAGTGGGGGCTTGTTTTGGCGGCCCCTGGCGGTTGCGATCGCAGGCGGTATCACCGGCTCATCAATCATGGCGCTATATTTTGTCCCAGCTGTTTACAGCCTGATCTACCGTTCTAGACGGAAAAAGATACCAAGTCATGCATCTTCTCATGTGCTCGAAACCGCTGTATAAAACTGTTGTATAAAGCAAAGAGAGTCCCTCACTGAGAGACTCTCTTAACTATCGAGTATTCACTTAATAAAGAGTTATCCCAATAGCTCTAAATGCGCTTAGCGCCAGCTATACGCCTTCAGTTGCGCCAGCGGCTGCCTGCCAGGCCCCTAGACCACCTATCAGCTCAGCTACATTTTCAAAGCCAGCATCACGTAGCTTGGTGGCAGCATTAGTGGTTGCTGTATCAGTACCACCATAAACATAGATATCACGCTCAATCTCAAGACTGGCAGATGCACGAGCTACTAACTCATCCACAGGCATCGAGATCGCCCCTGAAATCCGTTTGGCGTTAAAAAGAGCTCGATTTCTTACGTCAATAATAGTTAGCGCAGGCTCGCCCCAATCTAGACGCTCCTTGAGATCAAATACAGTCGAAACAGCTTTAAGAGGCTGAGGAGTGGGAAAAAGTGTAGAAGACATTTATTGCGGCAGCTACAAATGCTGCAGTTTAGAGCGACTTCTCAATTGTAACGAAATTTAAATAAAAAGTAATTTATATTTCATAACATTGACAGGAAACTTGGCCGTTATTTCATTCAGCCATCCACCCATTCACTCATCCACATTTGATAGTGGGCAACCACGCCACCGAGTACCAGGGACTGTCCGATATGACCTAGGCACAGACAGGCTGCACACAGATACAGGAAAATAAAACAATACAAAAGCTCAAGCCCTTGCCCTCAGAGGATCTCAGCGTGTCTGATCGAGGGATTAATCTTGTGTAAATATAGGACTTGATGCATTCGTGTACAATGAATAATAAAGAAATTATTAAAGCCTATTTAATATTCTGTTAGAGAAGAAAATATACTGGCAATAGCAGAGCAATAGGCATGGATGCTTCAACGCTACGATTACTTTGGTCTGTGGTCTTAGAAAATTCATCAGAGAGTATCGCTAGTCTCCCTGACTCTCTTTTTGTTAGGCACTTTCTTGAACAAATTCAGACTCGGGTCTATTTAAGCTCGGCGGAACAGATGGCAATGAAATCCTATTTGCAAACTAAACGACCTCTCATTCTTGAGATGATGCAGGGCTAATAGTTGTTTTGCTTTGGGAAGAGCTGTCTGTCAAAAATCTAGGAAACTGATAGCTCAATGAAGGGCTCTCTTGTTCAGAGGTACAAAGGGAGCCCTTCTATTAGTACTATCCTCTATCCCGGCTGGGCTTGAGCATTCTTTTGTAAAAGATTGATAATCTCAGCTTTTTCTAAGAGGCCAACCAGAGTGCCATTTTCTTGAGTGACTGCTAAAGCCTGAGTGTTTTGGGCTTCTAGTTGTTGAATAACATCTAGTAAAGGCTGACTCGCTTCAACCCTGATTTCCTGGCCAATGGGTTTTAGAAAATCACGTACCTGATAAGTCGCCCACTGATCTGATGGCACTGCCTTCAGTGCATCTAGTTCGATCGCTCCGACTAGCTGGTCGTCACTGGTTTTGACCAAAAAGCGACGCCAAGGGCTGTTGTTATTGAGCACTATGGCCGTGTCTGCAAAGGCACGTAAGGTGTCGTCTACGTTAACAACGGGGCTGTTTTCGAGGACGACATCGGCTGCAGTGAGTCCTGAGAGTGCTTCTTGAACAGTGGCTGATTGTGCAGACTGGCCAGCATTCTGAAGAATAAACCAACCAATAATCAGAGTCCAGAAGCTACCTGCGGTCGATAGGCCTAAAACGGAAAGTACGCCTAAAATGATTGCTGACCAACCAATCACCTGGCCTGAACGACTGGCCCAGCGAATCCCTCGATAGCGGTTGCCGGATAGCTGCCAAACAATTGCTTTCAGAACATTACCGCCATCTAGGGGTAGTCCTGGGATCATGTTGAATGTTGCTAGAACCAAATTAATGTAGGCCAACAAGCCAGTAATTGCTGCTACAGGACCTGCCACTAAACCACTGCTGGTTACCAGAGTCAGTAGACCAAACAGAGCCAAACTAACCAGCGGACCCGCCACAGCAATCCAGAAAGCGCCAGCTGGAGTCTTGGCTTCATCCTCTAAGCTTGCCAATCCGCCAAATAAGAAGAGCGTGATTGAATTAACCCGAATCCCCTGTTGCTGAGCGGCGAAACTATGACCTAGTTCATGGAGAAGTACAGAAACAAATAGGAGAATACCTGCGACTAATCCCAGGATAAGTGCACTCCCCCCAAGCCATGGAAACTGGGCTGCTAGTCCACCGCCAAAATTTAGGGCGGTGAGGGCGAGTACGAAAAACCAGGAAATATTGATAAAGAAGGGAATACCAAACAAATTCCCAATTCGAAGATTACCGTTCATATCGGTCTCCTTTCATGGAAGTTGAGCTGGATGATGCGGCTCTTCGGTGCTGTTTGAAGGCGTTTTGAGGCGATGTCCAGCTCATTTGTATTGTAACGAACTGTAAATATGTGTTCATCATTTGTAGGTGGTAATAGCCGTCCGCTCAGCAGTTCGGTCTATTGACCGCCAAGGGCGAGGTTGGGTAGCTGATACCAGGGGATGTTGGGATGGCTGTGGTGCTCCCGATGATAGCCAAAGTGATAACAGGTCAACAAAGACAACACTATTGGATAGTAGTAACTGCGGGGCTGATGGGGGCTATCTCTGAGGGGTTCTCGGCAGCTATCCGTGTGGTGCGGTAAAAAGATGCCAAAGGTAAATAGCTGAAATGAGCTTAGAATCCAGGGCAGAATCCAAAATAAAGCTATGTTTTGTAGGGGAACATCGGCGACAACTATTAGGGAGAGTGTTGTTAATCCGATGCCAGTGATGATGCCGCCTAGGTTACGCCAGATCAGGTAGCTACTGATAAAGTGGCAGTACCACTGGATAAAGTACTGAATCAGATGACCGTCAGGCTTTGGGTAAAAGTCGGGGTCCTGGGGTTGAGCTGGATGGGCGTGATGCTGCCAGTGCAGTCTATGGCAGGTTTTATAGGGTAAAAAACCATACAGACTCAAAGCTATCTGACCGATCCAACGATTTTTAACAGGCTCATTGGGGACGATAGTACCGTGGATGGCATCATGGGCGGTGACAAAGAGCCCTGTATGCAAAAATGTTCTCAACAGAATTTCTGCTACAAGGGCAATGGGAGAGTCAGTTGGTGGATGCCCTAGAAGAAAAATGAGGCTCAGTAGCCAGGCGGTTGCGATCGCGATCGCAATCATCAATCCCATGTAGGCAGATGCCCCAATGCCCATCAAAAGCAGATACGCATATTTACATAAGTTAATGATATGCATCTAATAGGCTTAACTTTTGTTGCGGAAAATTGCGTAATCTAGTTCTGTCAGGAGATGGTGTAGGCAAGAGTACTTTTCAGTCAGCAGTTTGCCCTGCGTCAACTTGCCCTATGTCGTCTGAACTCCCCCTAGCTCCTCGCTACACACTAGATGATGAGTCTCCCTGGCTAGTCGGCATCGATCCAGTTCGTCGCTACTGGATCCGGGCCAACGGTGCAGAGGATATAAGAATTGCTATTCCAGGGCTTTCGACAGTTTCCTTTGAAACCTTAAAGGAAGCGATTAAGAGTTTTCGGACGTTGCCAGTTGGTGCAACGTTAACACTGCCAACGTTCACCACTGAACGGCTGACCATTCACTGCCTGGCCAATAATCTTTACGCTGTCCCTTACCCAATCAACGGTGCTCTAGCCTGGCATTTGTTTGATCGGGAGACAATTGAAGCATTTCTACTCACAGCCCACCCTGATTGGCAATGTGCGCCCCAGGATATTGCCCTGGGGCGAGATACCATTTTCCAATCATGGGGTCAGCCTAGTGCGGTTGCTTAGGCTATTGAGGGCGTATCCTTAGCAGTTCTTCTAACGTGGCAACAAGATCGACACGGACCGATTCAATTTTGTTGTCATCTGTCAGAACAAAGCACCAGACTACCTTAACCTTGAAGACAAGGGCAGTCACGCTGCCCCGGACATTGACTTGCAAACAATTGCATTCTCCAGAAAGCACCTCGGCATCCAGGAGGGATACGGTCATGCCATCTGCTTCTTTAATCAGATAGTCGGCAATATTGTCTCTGCCGACAACTGGGGCCTCAAAAGGAGGATAAAGACTCCCGTCAATGGCAAAGAGATCAGCTACTTGTTGATACTCACCCGAGTTAAACAGAGTAAAGTAGCGGAGAACAACTTCAGCAGATTTCCCCAGTTGGGCAATGGCTGCAAGCGGTCGCTCGATGGTTTGTGATACTGTCATTCGAGCTTAAGCAAAGGGGTCGTAACCCATGCTGATAACAGACTGACGTAAGAGAGTGATTTGTTGGCCAAACTCCAGTGCCACGATACCGCTATACACCTCACTAGCCCTGGGCGAGAGTTTGTAGACAGACGGTACACCAATCACGTCACCCGCCTTCATCATCTCCGCTAACTGGTACCAGAAGGCCAGCTTAGTATTGTTGGTCAGTACCCCATAGGCCCGAGTCATCGGGGTTCTAGCCCGATTAACCAAGTCCCGCATAAATGCTAGCTGCTCGTTGGGACTTAAGTCTTTTACTTGCCCTAATAGCCCTGTGGCAAACTGTAGACGAGCAGCACCCGTAGCTGCAGGGGTGACTGCACCATTCCCCATTTCTTTGTAAATAAACCAGAGTACGCCTAACTTGTCATCTGTAGATAAGCGGTTAAATAGAGTAAGCGTAGCTGGAACAGAACCTGCTAGGCCAAATGATTGCTGTGAAATGTTAGATGTAGTAAATGTCATGATTAAACGATTCCTTATTGGTTGAGTTCAACTGCAAGAACTAGTAGCGCTTCCAAGGTTTTTCTCAGGTTGAGCTGCCACATTAAACGGCTACTCAGACAACATTCAAACTGTGATGTAACCCGTGGATCTCATAGAACCGTTTCTTAACGTTCTTTTCTAATTGTAACTCAACGTAAAGAAACGTTGCTATTGACTTGACAATTTTCCTTATAGGAAAAGCCTATGGTCATTTAAAGCTATATGCGCCATTATGTTCGCTTACAAGCCAGGGTGCCACCATGGGTAAGGAGTATGAAGGGTCTCTACCCATGGGCAGTTGTAGTCCATGACACGACTGTGGCTCAGGTAGGGCTAGTGCCTACATATGCTAGCGAACGTTTTGCCTGAATCGTTACCTGGCTGTCATCATCGACATCCAAAACAGCCGTTTCTCCAGCGCGGACTTGTCCATGAAGGAGGGCTTCAGCCAGACTATCTTCCACCAGACGTGTAATTGCCCTTCTTAAAGGACGAGCGCCATAGCTGGGATCGTGACCTTCAATCACCAGCTTTTCTTTAAAGGCTGCTGTGAATTCAAGCTGAATCTTTTGTTCAGTCAGCCGTTTGGCAACATCCTGCAGCAGAATATCGGCAATCTGTTTAACCTCGGTACGGCTGAGGGGATGGAAGACAATGATCTCATCCAGGCGGTTGAGAAACTCAGGTCGAAAATGAGACTTTAAAGCATCGTTGACCTGGTCGCGGGTGCGGTTATATCGGGCGGTAGTCACATCCTCGTCAATCATTTCAAAGCCAAGGCTGCTGCCCTGTTTCTCAATGACACGAGAGCCAATATTCGAAGTCATGATGATCAGAGTATTTTTGAAATCTACCACCCGTCCCTGGGAGTCAGTCAGACGACCATCGTCTAACAGCTGCAGCAGTAGATTAAATACATCTGGATGGGCCTTTTCAATTTCGTCAAATAGGACCACTGTATAAGGCTTGCGTCGTACAGCTTCCGTTAGTTGTCCGCCATCGCCATAGCCGACATACCCAGGGGGGGAGCCAATCATCTTGGATACGGATTGAGACTCCATGTATTCAGACATATCCAGGCGAATAATGGCGTCTTCAGCGCCAAATACTGTATCTGCCAGGGCTTTTGTCAGCTCGGTTTTGCCAACACCTGTCGGACCACAGAAAATAAAGCTGGCAATGGGGCGCTGCGCACTGCGAATGCCAGCCCTGGCCCGTCGAATAGCTTTGGAGACTGCATTAACTGCATTTTCTTGGCCAATAATGTGCTGGTGGAGGGTGTCTTCTAACTTCATCAGCATGGCTGACTCAGTCTGGGTCATCTGATTGACTGGGATACCTGTCCACGATGCTACTATCTGGGCGATGTCTTCTACGGTAACCACGGGGCGTGGGGGGGTAGCTCTCTGTTCGTTAAACGCTTGCAGTTTAGCTGTCATGGCGAGTTCTTGATCGCGTAGCTGGCTGGCCTGAGCAAAATCTTGGGCTTTGACGGCTGCGTCTTTATCCCAAGTAATCTGACGTAGAGATTGTTTGAGTTCCCTGGTAAGTGATGTTTGGGAATGGCGCAGATGGACGCAAGAACCCGCTTCGTCAATCAAATCAATGGCCTTGTCTGGCAAATATCGATCGGTGATATAACGATCTGACAATTTGGCTGCGGCCACCAGGGCGTCGTCAGCAATCGTCAAATTATGATGCTGCTCATAGCTGGCTCGCACACCTTGCAAAATCTCAATGGTTGCTTCGATACTGGGTTCGTCAACCATAACGGGCTGAAAGCGTCGCTCTAAGGCCGCATCTTTTTCGATGTACTGACGATATTCGTCAAGGGTTGTGGCACCAATGCACTGTAGTTCGCCACGAGCCAGGGAAGGCTTGAGCATGTTGGCGGCATCCGTGCCGCCTTCCATCCCCCCTGCACCCACTAGGGTATGTAGTTCATCAATGAACAAAATGATGTTGCCAGCCTGATTCACTTCGGCCAGGATTTGCTGGAGCCGTTCTTCAAATTCTCCACGAAAGCGACTGCCAGCTACCAATGAATTGATGTCTAAACTCAACACCCGTTGGTTGCCTAGAAGCTCTGGGACATCCTGGTTGATAATGCGTTGGGCTAAGCCTTCTGCGATCGCAGTTTTACCCACACCCGGTTCACCAATCAGGACGGGATTGTTTTTACGACGACGACCCAGAATCTGCACAACCCGCTCAATTTCCGGCTTACGACCAACAACCGGATCAATTTGACCATCAGCCGCTAGCTGTGTCAGATCCCTAGCAAACTCTTCCAGGGCTTTGCCAGCAAAGCTGCTAGCATTTTGGCCCCTGGACGTTGGCACAGGTAAGCGCTCCCCCACTGCTCGAATAATTGCAATACGCAGCTTGGCTAAATCGACACCTAAGGCTTTGAGGAGCGTGGCTGCAGCGCTGGTTCCACGGCTGGTGATTGCTAGTAACAGATGCTCTGGCCCTACATATCCCTGGCCCAGCCGCTGCGCTTCCTTAGTAGATTGCTGCAAAAGCTGCTTGGCACCGGGAGTGAACGGAATTTCACCGGATATCCGGCTGTCCCCCTTGGTCAGCGTTGTTTCAACCGCTTTTTGAACAGCCTGTAATGTGATGCCATCATCCATCAAAAGTGGGGAAATTAGACTATCACCCTGGGCAACGATGCCAATCAGTATGAGTTCAGTGCCAACGTAGGATTGGCTTAACAGGCTGGCCTGCTGCTGGGCAATCATAATGGCTGAAACCGCCGTGTCATTGAAAAGCTCAAACATCGTAGGAAATACTCGGTAGGTGGTCGGCGAGATGGAGTGGATCGCTGCGTAACGGATGATCACCTGGATTTGAAACTGAAGTGTGATGATACCTTGGGTGCCAGGTTACGGTGCCAAGTTGCCAAGCCGACTCGGAAATAAGCTGCAACGTAGATAAAAGCTTCGATAAAAGTTTCCTCAGCTGTCTAAGTCCATTGCAAGCACTCCATCGATAAACTTATGTAAATAATTACATTAAAAACGTTAATCTAAATGAGCCTGGCTTAGGCAGGGGGGAAAGCCGTACAAACGTTCATTTAGCTTGCAATTATGGAGTTCGGCAACCCGTCTGATTGAGTTACGGCTTTCCACCATGTAGTCAATTCTGAGAATTGTTTACATTCATTAATATTGAGGGTTAATTAGATTGCACCTGGTCATTTCCCAGGGGTGATGTTTTGACGGCTCTGGTCAACGGACTGGCTTTGAGTTGGGGCATACCCCGGCGTCTAGAACTCAAACTTAAGAGCCTGCGTTTTGATGCCCTTATTACCCTGCGAGTTAATTCACCCAATTGAAGTTTGTTTATCAACGATTTTTAGACGATGAGCACTATTCAAAACGATACTGATTTAGTTCGTGTCTATCTAAAAGAGATTGGTCGGGTGCCGCTGCTGACACCGGAACAAGAGGTCACCTATGGAAAAGCTGTGCAGACTCTGATGATGTTGGAGTCGGTGAAGGCTGAACTGACAGAGGCTGTGGGTCATGAACTGACTCTAGATGAGTGGTCCAAGGCTGCCAATATGACGGTCGAAACCCTCCAGGCGGTGGTAGTAGCCGGTCAGCAGGCAAAACGGCAGATGGTGGAGGCTAATTTGAGACTGGTGGTCTCTGTTGCTAAAAAGTATCTTAAACGTGATGTTGAGATGTTAGACCTAATTCAAGAAGGCACCATTGGTCTCCAGCGGGGGGTGGAAAAGTTTGATCCATCCAAGGGATATCGGTTTTCTACCTATGCTTACTGGTGGATTCGACAGGCGGTGACACGTGCGATCGCAGAAAAAAGTCGCACCATGCGTTTGCCAATCCATATCCATGAAAAGATCAACAAGATCAAAAAGACCCAACGTCAACTAGCCCAACAGCTGGGGCGTTCCGCCACAGTACAGGAAGTCGCTAGTCAGCTCAAGTTAACACCAGAGCAAGTTCGCGATTGTCTCAGTCATATCCGTAGGCCCCTTTCTCTAGATTTACGGTTGGGAGACAACCAGGATATGGAGCTAGGTAGCCTATTAGAAGACGATGGCCCATCCCCAGAGGACTATGCTGCTCAAGGTTTAATGCACTCAGACGTGACCCATATGATGAATGCACTAACACCGCAGCAACAGGAAGTCATCTCCCTACACTTTGGTCTCAAGGATGGCCAAAAAATGACCTTTGCCCAAATTGGTGAACGACTGAACGTCAGTCGTGAGCGAGCCCGTCAAATTGAACGAGAAGCCTTTAAGTATCTACGTCGTGAATACGGTAACATCCGCAATCATCTAGCCACGGCTTAAGTCCTGTGTCGAATGGCTTTGCCATCTACAGCAGTGCATTCAGTTGTTGCACTTGTGTATTTTGTCTCTGCCGTAAAATACGCCGATAGGCATTTACCAAGGATTGTGCCAGCTGTCCTTCAATCAAAGCCGCCTCGTCACGAGACTCGCAGGGCGCGGCTAGTAGGGGCTGAACAGCGGGTTGCAAAAAGGTGCTAGTCAATTCAGTAAAGAGAGCTTCATCCCAAACCAAATCCGCCTCATAGGCTTCGGGGGTCACCGTTAAATGGGCTTTAGCTACGCAACGAATCACACTACGTAGTGGGTAGAAAAGATTCTGGGATGCCATGGCTAACCTTGGAACAATAAAGACACTGCTGAATTGTTGTGCAGTATACGTCTCTATTTTTTCCTCTGCAAACTTCTTTTTTAAGATGCCCACATAACAACATCGGAGATCTACGTAAGTACACGGGCTTCAGACACAAAAATATAGCCAGTGAAAGGAGGGTAATTTGGGACAATGACGAGTCCTAGAATTTTGCCAATCTAAGCAATTTTCTGATTCCTCCGTTCTCATGCCTCCGCCCTTGGCCATATTGCCCTTAAACATAAGAAAAGCCGGTGAACTTAAATTCACCGGCTTCAACGCCATGGCTTGAGTGGTCCGACTGTTAAATCAGTCGCGGATCAATGCTTAGGCAGGGTAAACCTGCAGAAGCTTACCAGCGAGGTAGCCGTAGCCGATAATGGGCTGGCTGCACTCATGCTTAACAGGACCAACCTGAGCAACCGCGGCTACACCGTATAGACCGGCAGTTAACTCAGCCTCTTCGGGAGTTCCTTCCCACTTCACTTCATACTCGTAGGTGTCCTTCTTGGTGCAGATGATGACTTCCACATCCTTTTCAGTTGCTTTGCCACCAATACCTTCAAAGGCGAAACGAACGTGTACTTCGGTGCCCAAACACATGAGCAGAGAAGTCAGTGGGCTCTTGTTAAACTTGACAGTCAAGCTAACGGCGAACTTTTCATTGTTAGCAACAATGTAAGGAGACTGGGAAGGAGCCACAGAGAACGGAGGTGCAGGAATACCAGCAGTACCGGCGATGACCAAACCGCTCATTTCAAAAAAAGCGGGGCCCAGAATGTTCTTGGAATAGGTCTCGGTTGCGGAATATTCAGTCAATGGTTGACTAGGCATTGTTGTAACCTCATATGTGTTTTTTGAGCTGATTTGCTAATACAATCTCGTGGTTTTATTGGAGTTTGTATTGCTTTTTGCTCAGCACATTCACATCATGCAGTTTTGTTATTCTGATGCCATCACCCCGCTGGGTACTGTTAAAAATTGGCAAAATAATTCAAATATAAATTATCGAACTTCTCTGGTTTTTAAGCATTGAAGGTTGATTTATAAATGTCATCACCCTGCCAGGTACTATTAGGAATTGACTAAATAACTGGAGCTTTAAATGTCTGATTAATAATGTCTGATCAATCGATTTTGAAGGGTTGAATAATTAATTTATGATTGCCATCACCCTGTCGTGTACTGTTGTAAAAACGATCAGTTATTCCACTTATAAGTCAACTATCCTAGGAGTTGACACGTGTTCTCAATCTTCCAATCCAATCAATTTACTTAATCACTGCGCGCTGACTATTCGTCATCTTGGGGCACATTATATATCTTTGAAATGTTTGGATGGTAAGACACATTTGACATATCTGCGGTCGCTGAAATTATCGTAGGAATTCTCTAATTAGTGATATGGCAGATGAAAGTTTGGGTGAAACAATTAAGAGCCCTGAAAGTTTTCTACTTCAGGTATTTTCTCATTCCTCCGTTCTCATTCTTCTGGCCTTCGCTATGGCAGCTGTTGCAAAAGTTGTGATGTTATACAAAAAGAGCCCCGGCTTCGACCGAGGCTCTTTTTGACAACCGTTAATAGGTTATTGATTAGTGGGGATAGATAGCTTGAAGTTAGGCTGTTGCCGGATAGACGCTAACCTTCTTACGACTTTTACCCTTACGCTCAAAAGTAACTACACCATCCACCAAAGCAAACAGAGTATCATCACTACCGCGACCGACATTCTCACCAGGGTGATACTTAGTTCCACGCTGACGAATAATAATATTGCCTGCAATTACAGCCTGGCCACCATACTTTTTGACACCGAGGCGTTTTGCATTAGAGTCGCGACCGTTGCGCGTACTACCAGTACCTTTCTTATGAGCCATTAATTAAACCTCCATGGTTACCTAAGTATAAACTGTCTCACTGACGCTTACCTTAGCGCTCTATTCTTCTTCGCTGACAGCAGCAGGGACATCTTCTGCAGTAATTGTTTTACCGCCGATGTTGATGGAATCAATCATCAGACGAGTGAGTTCCTGACGATGCCCTCGCTTTTTACGAGTCTTTTTCTTAGGCTTCATTTTATAAACGATCACCTTTTTACCTCGTAAATGACGCACTACAGTCCCACTCACGCTAGCGCCCTCTAATAGGGGCTGGCCAATGCTAGTGTCGTCACCATCTTGTACCAGCAAAACCTTATCGATAGTGATGCTGGAGTCTTCTTCAACTGCCAGACGATTAATATCGTAAAAGCGACCGGGTTCCACACGCAGCTGAGTGCCACTCGCTTCAATAATTGCGTATACCATTTGCTCTCCTTTGCCGTACAGGTAGCAGTTATTGCTTCAAACCTGGTCCGAGCAGATTTTTTGCACAGAATCTAATCATCGTTAATTTGGGTAGAGGCTGTCAAGGTAAAAATATAGTTTTTGATATACTGCCCTATCGTTGGTTTCGTCCTGATTGCTGGTGGAGCACGTGTTTTAAGTAGGTAAATACTGTTTCCCATAGGCGAGGAAATTCAGATATATGTCAGACCTACTGATGTTGATGGCGCAGCTAACCGCTTCAGAACCGCTCAGCGGTCCGAACCCAGACGCTGATATTGCGCCGATGGCTCAAGCGGCTGTGGATGCGGCTAGTCGGATTGAGCAGTTGGTGCCTCAACCATCAGTACAAGGAGATATGGCGCTGGCACCCGAATTTTCCAGAGAAGTGGCGGCTCGACAGCGGCAAAAACTGTTACGCCTGCAGCAAACTGCTCGTCGCCCTGAACCAACGGCCTATGCGACTACTCCTCGGGCCCTGGAGGTAGCGCGTCGCCGGGTGACGGCGGCAGTGGGGCCGAAGCCGGTGAGTGGGCCACAGCTGTTTGAACAACGCTGGGCCGCGTTGCAATCTGGCTCGCTCTACACTCGGGTAGCACCCGATAGCTTTTACACCCAATGGTCTAAAGCTACATATCAGCCGACTTATGACGAATGGCAGGGTTTACTGAAACGGGAAGCTGATGCGATCGCATCCGGTCAGGGCAGTAATCGCCTCACCGTTGTCATTGGCGATTCCCTCAGCATGTGGCTGCCTCCTGAGCTGTTACCTCGCGATCGCTTCTGGCTCAACCAGGGGATCTCCGGCGACACAACCGACGGCATTCTCAAACGCCTGTCCGCCTTCGCCAACACCAACCCCGATACCATTCACCTAATGGCTGGTGTTAACGATCTTAAAAATGGGGCTAGCGACCATGAAATCTTGACTAACCTCAACCAGATCATGGCCCGACTACGACAGCAGCATCCCTATGCCCGCGTCGTCGTCCATTCTATTTTGCCAACCCGTTGGGAAAATATTCCTAGCGATCGCGTTCGTGCCCTCAACACCCAGATCGCACAGCTCACAGACTACCACCAGCTCGATTATCTAGATTTACATCCCAGTTTTAGCAATGATACCGGGAACCTGCGCCAGGAACTCACCACCGACGGTCTACATCTCAACCGTTTGGGCTATCAAGTTTGGCAGCTAGCGTTGCTGGAGGTGTAGGCCAGGTATCAAAACAGACCGAGACCCTAAAAAGGCGCTTCCCAACTGACCAATTCGCCCCGTAAAATATAGGGCCAAGGTCAAACTTACTAGTAGTGCCCACATGAAATCTTATCTGGCTGCAGCGCTGCAGATGACCAGCGTACCTGACCTGGGAAAAAACCTTACCCAGGCAGAGGAGCTGATTGACCTCGCCGTTCGTCGTGGAGCCGAGTATATTACTCTGCCTGAAAACTTTTCCTTTTTGGGAGATGAAGCCGGTAAGTTAGCCCAAGCAGCTGAAATTTGCGCTGCCAGTGAAAAATTTCTCAAGACCATGGCCCAGCGCTATCAGGTGACCCTCTTAGGCGGTGGCTACCCTGTGCCGACAAAAGACAATCGGGTCTACAACACAGCCCTATTAGTTGACCCCAATGGCAACGTATTGCTGCGCTACGAAAAGGTGCATCTCTTTGATGTCAATCTCCCCGATGGCAACACCTATCAAGAGTCCGCCACCGTAACCTCGGGACACCAGCTACCATCCGTGTTTCAGACATCTAACCTGGGCACCCTGGGCATCTCTGTTTGCTATGACGTACGTTTCCCAGAGCTGTATCGGCATCTATCTCAGCTAGGGGCAGAAGTGATTACTGTGCCTGCTGCTTTTACCGCATATACAGGTAAAGACCATTGGCAGGTGCTCTTACAGGCCAGAGCGATTGAAAATACCTGCTATATCATTGCGCCTGCCCAAACCGGATTCCACAACAATATTCGCCAATCCCACGGCCATGCCATGATTGTTGATCCCTGGGGGATTGTGTTGGCCGATGCTGGCCAGGACGTCGGCATGGCCATCGCTGAAATCACCCCGTCGCGGCTCGGACAAGTCCGCCAGCAGATGCCGTCTTTAAACCATCGGGTATTTGCATAGAGCCCAGATGACACTTCGCAGGAATAGGTCAAAGCAACACCAAAAGTGTGAATTTTTCCTTAAAAAAAGGGATAAACCTGAGCTTAATGAGCTAATGGCATCGAGCTATCTCATGTAGAGTAAACAGGATAAGTAAATTTCTACGGTTCATATGAGCGACATAACCGGAGTGCTGTCAGTCCTAGAAAGCAGTACGTTTTTATTAGCTGAGGTGAACGAAGCTGAGCTAGGGCCGTTGATCTTGGCCAGTGTGCTGCTCAGTTTAATTGTTATTTATTTAGCAGCCAAACTGGGTGGCGAACTTTGTGCCCGAGTTAATTTGCCATCTGTTTTAGGTGAACTCGTAGGTGGCGTCATTGTTGGTGTTTCGGTCCTAAATCTGATCGTTTTTCCTGAGGGGGCTGAGCCGGTCCACTCAGTGCTCATGGACTTTGTCCAACTAACTGCCCATTTAGATGCAGACGCGTTACTGGCCGTTTTTAACGGCGAAAGTGAAGTGATTTCGGTGTTAGCCGAAATCGGTGTCATTATTCTGCTATTTGAAATTGGGTTAGAGTCTGACCTCAAAGAATTGATTCGTGTTGGCCCCCAGGCCGCAGTAGTGGCAGTAGTGGGTGTGGTTGTCCCCTTTGTTGCGGGTACGGTTGGGCTAATTGCCCTGTTTAATGTGGCTACGATTCCAGCCGTATTTGCAGGTGCTGCACTGACTGCAACCAGTATCGGCATTACTGCCAAGGTTTTGGCCGAGCTGCAAACCCTAAGTTCTCGTGAAGGGCAAATCATTATTGGTGCGGCTGTCCTTGACGATGTTTTAGGCATTATTGTCCTGGCTGTTGTAGCCAGCCTTGCTAAGACCGGTGAAATCGAGATCAGCAACGTTCTTTTGCTGATTGTTGGCGCAGCCGTATTTTTAGTCGGTTCCATCCTCATCGGGCGATTGCTCAGTCCGCTATTTGTCAGTCTTGTGGACAATATGCAAACCCGTGGTCAGGTACTGATTAGTTCCTTGGTGTTTGCATTTGTGCTGTCCTACATTGCGGCTGCCATTCAGCTAGAGGCTATCCTGGGTGCGTTTGCCGCTGGCCTGATTTTGGCTGAAACTACTAAGCGCAAAGAGTTAGAAGAGCAAATCAGTCCGATTGCTGATATGTTAGTGCCCGTATTTTTTGTCACTGTTGGTGCCCATACAGACATTAGCGTGCTTAATCCGCTGAACCCAGATAACCGGGAAGGATTGATCATTGCCTCCTTTTTGGTTGTCGTTGCCATCATTGGTAAAGTCATTACCGGGTTTACGGTTTTTGGCCAAGACGGTATTAATCGACTGGCCATTGGCGTTGGTATGATTCCTCGGGGCGAAGTGGGACTAGTATTTGCTGGGGTTGGTGCAGCTAGCGGTGTGCTTTCAGAATCCTTAGACGCCGCCATTATTGTCATGGTCATTTTTACGACATTTGTAGCGCCGCCACTGCTGCGTATTGTCTTTAATACTGATGATGATGATGATCCCAACTGTCCTACTGACGCAAAAGCCCCTCAGGAAATGGCTGAGGCAGCAGCAACAGACTAGTTCATCGGCCCGATAGCAGTTGATAGCGCCATCAGCTCACTATGAGCGAGGCGCTAATTTGGCAATGCCCAGGTGCTTTAGGTAATTTATCTATTCCTGCTAATATCTCCAAACGATTGGAGAGGCGACCGTTGACGCGGGCTAGCTAGTGGGGAATGAAGATTAATGCGATCTGACTGGACTAATGATTGCGGATCGGAAGACCCGTCTAAATTTCTCTGATAAAAATAGATGCGATCTGTAAAAAATTAGTTGGGTTCAGCTATGATGCGAGCCAACTGGAAGGGGCGACGTTTGTAGCGCCCGATATTGGTCGATATTTATCCAAGGTCAGCCCTTGACCTGAGGTGTTTCACCCGTTAGATAAGTCATTCTAAATCCGAAGTTACGTCTTCTTGCTTAAAAGTTTTGTGTGAAACTAAAATCTGGCAAAAATCCGACTAAACTCTAAGCAACGTAAAATAGCTAATTTAGTAAGCGTCTTCCCCATGGCAAAAATCCTTCAGATGCCCACTCAAACCGGTAAAATTGGTGTTTTTGACAGCGGTGTTGGGGGATTGACGGTATTACGGGAGATTATGGCCCATCTCCCAGCTGAATCTTTGCTGTACTTTGGCGATACTGCCCGTGTGCCCTATGGCGATCGCACTCAGGCGGAGTTACTCAGGTTTGTGCGGGAAATTATTACCTGGATGCAAGGCCAGGGCGTCAAGATGGTGGTGATGGCCTGCAATACGAGTTCAGCCTTAGCGTTGGAAATCGTCCAGGCGGAGTTTGACTTGCCGATTTTGGGGATTATTTTGCCAGGGGCGCGAGCGGCTGCTAAAGCTGGACGGCGGATTGGGGTGATTTCGACGGTAGCGACTGCTCAGAGCAACGCTTACAAGCAAGCGATTCTAGAAGCGTCATCCAATTCCCAGGTCTGGCAGGTGGGCTGTCCTGATTTTGTGCCACTGATTGAGAAAAGCCGCATTGATGATCCCTACACACGAGCGGTGGCAACGGATTACCTCAAGCCTTTGATGGCTGCCAATATTGACACTCTGGTCTATGGCTGCACTCACTATCCACACCTGGCACCGCTCATGAATCAGATTTTGCCGTCGTCAATTACGGTGATTAATCCGGCGAGTTTTTTGGTGACTGCTATGACTAAGGAGTTGGATCTATTGGGGCTACGTAGTAATCAATCAAAGTCACAAATTGATTTTTATGTCAGCGGCGATCCGGCTCAATTTGCTCAGGTCTCCAGCCAGTGGTTGGGCTTTACCCCCGATGTTAAACCAGTAAGTTTGGCTGTGTTAGAAGGACTTGCGATCGCACAGTCCTTCTAACACCAAATCCGAATTCAGTAACCCTGATGGAAAATGGATAACTCTGTAGGGGCAATCCCTTGTGGTTGCCCTGGGATATCGGGGTCAGGTAACCAGGATTTCGTCAATTGCCCTATTCACAAATATAAGACTCAAGCCCCCTCAACTTAGAGGCTTAAGTCTCGCTTCAAATTGATTTTGATATTAGCTAGCCAGGACCGCCAAGACCTTGTCGTGAATTTCGCCATTGCTGACAACGACGCCCTGGGTATCCACGAAGCGAGGCTCCTTGGAAAAATCCAAAGTCTTACCGTGCATATCGGTAACCTTGCCACCAGCTTCTTCGGTCACCAATACCCCCGCCGCATGATCCCAGATCTTTTCGCGATATCCAGGATACTTGGGAGAGGGTAGCCGCAGATAAAGAACAGCGTTACCCGAGGCGACTGTGCCGTATTTCGCCTGGCTATCCATGCGAATGGCTGCAGTGGTGATGCCTGCTGCCTGGGCGATGCGGGCGTGGAGTTCTTGATCACTGTGGGCCACGCTTTCTACAAAGCGGAAGTTTTCAGCATCTGTAGAAGAGGTAACCGAGATTTTCTCAGGATTGCTGCCATCCATGTCCATCATCATGGCTCCTTCCCCCCGAACTGCCACAAACAAGATGCCAGCACGACCATTTAACTTCAGGGCCGGACATCCCAACACACCGACCTTGAGATCACCGTCTTCCACCATGGCCAGGGCAACTGCATACTGGTCACCGCGCAAAAATCCCTTGGTGCCATCAATTGGGTCCAGGGTCCAATAGCGAGGGCTGACATCGCCGTTGCCCTGGTCAATCCAGCCTGGAATCTGGTCGTTGGTTGCATCAGGAATAACCGCTTTTACATAGTTGGTGACCTGGGCCAGACGCGGAGCCATTTCTGGTGTTCTTAAATCGTCAGCATCTTCTTCACCTACGATCGGGTCGTTAGGAAATGCATCTTTGAGCATTTTGCAAACAATTGCCTGGGCCCCAAAGTCAGCTACCGTCACCGGACTCTTGTCAGATTTTTCAATCGCTTCAGGGACCATTTCAGCTCGTACTTTCTCACATACGATGGCGGCAGCTTGTACGGCTGCGATCGCAATTTCCTTTTCCTTTTCGTAGGCCATAGTAATAACGATAAAAATTCAACAAAAAGCTTAGAAGATTCCCTGTACAGTCTACTGAACCGCACCAATATCCTCAGCAGAGAATCGATAAATTTGTCTGGATGCTGTGGCTCTAGTTATAGTCAGCGATCCAGCTACGAGTGCCAAAATATTGACAGCTAAAGCTAGCGATTGCACTGGCTTGAGCTAAAGCCGCTGGAAAGTCACCGGCCCAGATGTGGCAAAACGCTCCATGAAAAATATCTCCGGCACCCAGGGTGTCAACAACCGTTGTTGCCGGGACTGGTAGTTCTCCTAGCTGCCCCCGGTCACTAAAAACAATCGGCTGCTCACCGTGGGTAATGGCAATATAAGGAATTCCCAGGCTTTGCAAGTAGGTCAATGCCTGCTGGCCATTCGGCGGATGAAAGTTAGCCGATGCAATTACTACTGTGGCCAGAGACAGCACCTGATCAAACCCCGCCTTCCAGCTACCCGCATCTACAACCACAGGAATCCCTAACGAACTAGCGGCCTTCGCGATCTGTTGCCCCAGAGCCATTTGATGCCCATCCACCAGCACCACATGGATATCATTCGTCAGATCTACCGACTGATGCTCTACCTGGAGTCCCACCGCGTTTAGCGATATCACCGCACGTTCCCCCGAGTCTTGAGACACAACAATTGAGGAAATCGGCGGTGGCTCCTGCCGCTGGGGTGTCAAATCGACAATGCTCACCCCGACTTTGGCCATATCTTCCCGCAGCAGCGTCGTGATGGGATGTTGTCCTACTGCTGCTGTTACTGTTGCCCGGCCTCCCAGGGCTGCAAAGGCAACGGCTGCATTAGTGGCTGGCCCTCCCGCTGCCATCATGGCTGCTGCGGCTACTAGTTTTTCATTTGCCTGAGGCGGTCGCTGTGCTTGATAGATACAATCAAGGGTCATAAGACCCACAAAGAGTCCACGCATTAAAAATGTTAGTGTTTTTTCAATCTGAATTATTAGAGCTAACTAATGTCAGTACAGGTTAAGAGCTTATTTGAGACTTCTGAACGAAAAAATGGGATTTACATCCCAAGATCGAATCAGAGCTTTAGCTTGTCCCGTATTCATGGGAACTAGCTCTGATTCACCATAGATTCTTAACTCTATTGAATCTAGTGACTAACTTTTAGGTGTTTTCAGACTTTTCCTGCAAGAATCTATCCAAACTTTCTAAAAGTGCAGGTAACGTATTCTGCACTATGCTCCAAAGAATTTCATGGTCAACATATTCATATCGATGGGCAATGATATTCCTAAGAGCAACCGTATTACGCCAGTCTATTGCAGGATGTTCCTGCTGAAACTCTCTTGATATTCTTCGGCAAGCTTCTCCCAAAATTTCAAAGTTTCGCTCTACTACTCTTTGTATCCAAAGCGTTTCGAGGTAACTTTTCTCAGAAAAATCGGCTGTAAATTGCCGTATTTCCCGAATCGCTTGAGTCATATCCCAAATAGCAGCATAATCTCGACTACTTTCGTTCATATATGACGCGGTTCGTTTTTAAGATTTCTGCACGACGATAGGGATTTTTGAGCAGGTGTTTTCGGACTAGATCAACTTTTCGCTTAAAAAGCTTTTCGGATGTTTCTTGTAAATCTAGCCACATTGGCCATGATAGCTTTTGATCTGGGGAAAATTCTATCAGAAGATCGATATCGCTTGGATTTTCACCGTCTGACCGAAAATCATCTCGTAAAACTGAGCCAAATACTCCTAGTTTGACGATACTAAACTGCTCGCAAAACTCAGCCAATTGGTCATAGTTTACCTGCAGGCGTTTTTCCAAAATATCTAAGGCTAAGCTGTCTAGGGTTGATTTTGCGGAACCGGCAGTTTCCATAGCAAATGCGAGGGACTTGTAGTAGCGATGTGCATTTGAACGCAAATAGGTTGAGCGTGTACTTCAATTGTATGGTTAGTGCAGGATTGTAACCAATACTTACTTTGTCTACTGCTGGCACGCTTTACCTGGTTGCCACCCCCATCGGTAACCTTGAAGACATTACTTTTCGGGCTATCCGTATCCTAAAAGAGGCGGACCTGATTGCAGCCGAAGATACGCGTCATACGGGGAAATTACTACACCACTTTCAAATTGAGACGCCACAGATTAGCTACCACGAGCATAATGCTCAATCCCGGATTCCGCAGTTAATTGAAAAACTCCAGATGGGGCAAATCATTGCCCTGGTTAGCGATGCGGGGATGCCAGGAATTTCTGATCCGGGCTATGAACTAGTGTGTGCTTGTGCTGAAGCAGGGATTATTGTCAGTCCAATTCCAGGTCCGGCAGCGGTAGTTAGTGCGATCTCAGCCTCAGCTCTACCATCCGATCGCTTCACCTTTGAAGGGTTTTTGCCAGTTAAGGGTAAAGCTCGCACTGAACGATTGACCCAGCTGGCCGCTGAATCCCGCACCATGGTGCTTTACGAAAGTCCCCATCGGTTGCTCAAAACCCTGGCTGATTTGCAAGCTCATCTGGGGGGTGACCGGAGAGTAACCGTAGCGCGGGAATTGACCAAACGCTACGAGGAATTTTGGCGTGGCACGGTGGATGAGGCGATTGAGCATTTTACGACCACTGAGCCGAGGGGAGAATTTACGGTTGCGATCGCAGGCCACACCCCTAGCCCCAAAACCCTGTCCAATGATGAGCTATTAGCTCAACTCAAGGGCTTAATTGCTCAAGGATTATCCCCTTCCCAAGCCAGTCGACAGCTAGCTGATCAAACAGGAGTTCCAAAACGAGAGATTTATCAACTGAGTCTGAGTCTGAAACCACCTACAGAAAACTAACACACTTGTTATCTAATCCAGTAAAAACCGTCGATTCAGGGGTTGTACCGGACGAGCGTTGCGTTTACCAATCGCTTGAATAAAGCGATCAACTTGAAGTAGAGAAACAGTAATAGTTTCTTTCATCACAATCCAGTTCACCGTTTCTGAACAGGGGGGCGTGGTTAAAGACCCGTGGTAGCGATAAAACTGCTCTGTATTAGTAGGAAACAACGACATCGCATTAAATGAACAATTCTGTACTGTTGTTTGGACGCCCGCTGAATCAGGCATATAGTTCCAGATCTGTTGCAAGGCTGTATTCATTGTGCCTTCCCTAAGTAAAACCCCAATCACAACGAATGCCTGTGTCTCTGCATTTTGGTGAACAAAATGCACCTCCATTGCAGCCGGGATGCCGTTTTCTAGATGCTCACTCGGCGCGTGGAAGTGAAATTGCTTTAATTCAAAGCGTTCTCCATCCAGCCGGATGGTGCTGCCAGGGGCATAATCTATCTGGATAGTGCGGCCATTATTTTTAATCTTGAGGGGTGTGGGCTGATAATCCAAGCTAAGGGATGGTTGCTCCCCGTGGATGGCCTTGGTTAAATCTATTGGTGACTGCTCAGAGCCAGTAGTACACGTAGCGTAGGCATCCGATAGCTCTCCCCAGCGATCAGGGCCTGCATCACCGGTATAGCCCCAATAGGGCTTATCACCAGAGTCCCCAGCTGACCTGACAATAGCGTCTAAACGACCAATTCCTAACGAACCAGCAGCAATACCTAGCAGTGAGTACCGTAACAAGATACGTCTATTAATTACCCCTGATGTTTGAAATGAGGTTGATGACACATCGGGATTGTTATCGTTAAGTTCAGCATTCACAATTAGTTTGAGCTGTCAGCGATATCAGGTAAGGCAAACCACTCAGACCAGCTTATATCCCGACCTGGAAAGCCAACTGATTTAAACGGCCAAGCATCGGTTAGCCATTGTCTGACATCCGCCAACAATCGTTCTTCTAGGCCACTGGCTAGCTCACTTTGTCGCGCCCACAGCAACGCGTAGGCATCATACCCCTGGCGATCGGACGGATAAAAATACACACAGCCCAGACAGCGACTTTCATCTAGACTCACCATGGTGTAAGCAAATGATGTGCGTCGCTGAAATTCTTTTTGGTGCCAGCCCAGATCAATTAAGTCTTGTTCCAGCGTCAGTCCCTCAGGCCAGCTGCTCGGTGGTGGAAAAATTCCCTTCAGATGGTCTGCGCTGGTCATTACTGCGTCAAAGTCTTTGACCACATCATTAACCGTCAACATCCGCAGACGATACTCATCGGTTTCAAACACCGCTGGGGCATCAAAATTTGATGAAACAAAGGAAGAAGTCGTCGTACCCACGTTAAAACTGCTGCTTTAGTACTTTTAGAATTTGTAGCACGGCGTAGAGCTGATTTTGGGACTGACGAAATAAAGAAAAGTCATCAGATAAGGCGTAGGTTGGTGTGGGTGTTATGGCACGGTCGGCTATGTCAGGTTTCTGGTTCTAGCGATGGTATTATTTCAAGCGCTCCTCAATGGCTTGAAAGTCGCGGTTGATTTCGACCCACAGAGATTTGTTTAAGGGGTCAGTTTTGAGAGCTTTGTCCAGATAAATGCGAGCTTTGCTTAGCTGGCCCTGATTAATTAGCTGACGGCCCCAGCGCTGGTAGGTAATGGCCTGCCACTGACGCACTTCTAGGTCTTGGGTAATCCGCTGGGCCAGGCCTTCGACCAGGGCGATCGCACGTGGATATTTTTGCTGTTTAAGCAACAGCTCCAATTGTCGGTAGGAATCCTGCTTGAGCTTTTGCTCATGGTCCGATAGACCCGGATTCTTCTGTACCGGACTGGGTGGTTCTGCAGCCGATTTCTCTGCTGCAGAAGCGCTATTCTCAGCCTCCTCTTCAGGCTGAAATACCTCCAGCAGAGCTTCGTAAGCTTTAGTTACCTTGATAAACCGATCTTGCGATCGCTGATCATCAGGATTAACATCTGGGTGATACTTACGCGCCAGCTTCCGATAGGCGGCTTTGACATCATCAAAAGACGCCCCCGTTCGTAATCCCAATGTCCGATAATGATCAGCTAACCCCATTGCACCCGACGAACTGCTCCAGATTCTGTCATTAAAACGCAGAATACGCCTAATATTGCGTCATGCCTAAAAATTTAGGCGAGACCGATGAGGTGCAGTGTGCAAAACGTAAATGAAGTAACGCCTAGATCCGTTCTTCAATCACCCGATCGATTAGACCATAGGTTTTGGCTTCTGCCGCTGACATAAAGTTATCTCGGTCTGTGTCTTTCTCAATCTGCTCGATTGTCTGGCCAGTATGTTCAGCCATCAAGCCATTCAGTCGGTGCTTAATCTGAACAATATGATTGGCCTCAATTTCAATATCGGTTGCCTGGCGCTGACCAACTCCGCCCAGAGGTTGGTGGATCATAATCCGAGAATGAGGCAGTGCTAAACGCTTACCAGGGGACCCGGCACAGAGCAAAAATGATCCCATTGAAGCCGCTAGACCGACACAGATGGTGACTACCTCTGATTTGATGTAGCGCATGGTGTCGTAGATGGCCATACCCGCTGTTACCGAACCACCTGGGGAGTTGATATACAGATAAATTGGCTTAGTAGGATCATCAGAATCCAGATACAGCATATAAGCCACGATGGCGTTGGCGATGCCGTCTGTGACTTCCTCGGTTAAGAAAATGATGCGCTCACGGAACAGCCGTTCATAAATGCTGATCCATTGTTCGTAAGTGCTACCGGGAAGGCGATATGGAACGCTGGGAATACCAATAGGCATGGGTTTATCGGGTATAAGGGGTTGGCAGAGGAGTGAAAACGTAGGTTTGGTTGAGCCTGGCGAAACCCAACGAATCCGAAATGTTGGGTTTCACGTGTTCAACCCAACCTACGGGGATATCGCAAAATTTAAGATGGTTTCTCGATTACCCGATCAATTAAGCCGTACTCAATGGCTTCTTGAGGCGTAAGGTAGAATATCCGCTCCATATCCTTGTGAATTTTTTCTTCGGACTGGCCTGTGTTCTCACTCAGTAGCTTGGTAATCAAACTGGTCTTACCTAGCACCTCATCGGCATTGAGTTCAATGTCACTGGCTTGACCACGGGTACCGCTGTAGGGATGAACCAGCGCTATGGAGGAATTAGGGAGGCTAGAGCGTTTGCCTTTGGCTCCGCAAGATAATAAAACAGCGGACATGCCAATGGCCTGGCCCATACAAATGGTAATCACATCAGACTTGATATGACGCATCGTGTCATATACAGCCAGACCGGCTGTTATGGACATCATGCCTGCCGAACCATCTGCCATCCCTGCCATTACAGGATCGCCCAGGGAATTGATATAAAGATAGATCGGCTTACCTGGCTCTTCAGAATCTAAATAGAGAAAAGCAGAAATCAGCGAGTTTGCTACGCCGTCGGTCAAAGGCTGGTTCAAGAACAGAATACGTTCCTGACTCATACGAGTGTAGATATTGACCCAGGCCCATCGACGGCTACCAGGCAAGTTATAGGGCACTCGAATAGGACGTTCTACAGACATGGCTAACCAATACCCGCTGGAATTTGTGCAGGCAAATCTTTGGTGCTTTCTAGTACCCGATCAATTAATCCGTACTCCTTAGCTTCCTCGGGAGTCAGATAGAACATGCGGTCGGTGTCTTTCTGTAGTTTTTCGGGGGGTTGCCCGGTACAGCGCGACAGAATGTCCAGGGTAGCTTCGCGATTGGCCAGTACCTCCTTGGCGCGAATCTGAATATCGGTTGCCTGACCTCGTGCACCTGTACGGGGTTGGTTGAGCACGATGGTGGCATGGGGCAGACTGGCTCGGAATCCTTTTGTGCCTGCTGCCAAAATCATGGATGCTGTTCCCATGGCTTGACCAATGCAGATTGTATGCACAGGTGGACGGATGTAGCGCATGGTGTCGCAAATGGCAAAGGCTTCTGTTTCAAAGCCTAGGGCATCGCCGGTATACCAGGATGTTCCAGTTGAGTTGATGTAAAAATAGATTGGCTTGTCGGGATCGTCAAATTCTAAATAGAGCAGCTGGGCGATAATCAGTCGAGTGACATCCATTCCCATCTGACGCTTGTAATCGTCTGACGACACTAGAGGCGTCCCCAAATAGACAATCCGCTCTTTTAGCAGCAATGATTGTAAATCGGGAGGGGGAGTACGAAACGCGGCATCCCCGCCATAGTAAGGAGCCTGTACGGCTTTGATATTAGAACTCATAGACCCAGTTAGCCCTCTGCGGTGTCAGCTGTTCACCGTTCAACGTTTGGTGTCAATAAGTCGGTGATGTCACGACCTATTAACGTCTACATAGTGTAACTCGCTCTGAACAAGCTCGCAGGCTAGGAGTTTGGGGGATATCCGCCCATGACCTGGGTCTTTTTAAGGAATTTTGCGTCAAGTGATGTAGCTCTTATCTGCACATTGCCAGCATCTTGCTTTCAAATATGGGTATTCCTACGGGAATATTAGGATATGAACTAAAGGAGAGCATTGCCCTAGATGGCTACTTTAGGCAAATTACGGCAATGTTTTTACGCAAATTAGGGTGTGCCTTTGGGGCTGATTTTTAGAACTATATCGATAGCATCATTGGTAGGCAAACGAACGTATGAAAGCTAACGTGCAGTGGTCCATTAGCGATCGCAACCTAGACACCGCTCAAACCAACACTCAGCGTCACTTAGCCATTGCCGTCCAGGCTGCCAGCAGTAAACGTCCGCCTCTAAACCTCTGTCTTATCTTGGATCAAAGCGGCTCCATGGGCGGTGCTCCCATCAAAAACGTTCGTGCTGCTGCTCAAAAAATTATTGATAATCTATCTCCGCAAGACCGGATCTCCATCGTTTCGTTTGACCACAAGGCTCAAGTGGTTGTCCCCAATCAGCTAGCTGCTTACCCTGATGCCATTAAACAGGCCATCGAAGGCATCCGAGCTGGTGGCGGCACAGCTATTGATGAAGGACTGAAGCGTGGCATCGAAGAAGTGGCCAAGGGTAAAACAGGGACTGTCTCCCAGATCTTTCTGCTCACCGATGGTGAAAATGAGCACGGTGACAACGACCGCTGTCTTAAGCTGGCCCAGCTTGCCGTCAGCTATAGCTTTACTGTGAGTACGCTCGGCTTCGGCGACCATTGGAACCAGGATGTGCTCGAAAAACTGGCTGATGCTGGCAACGGCAGTCTGACCTACATTCAAAACCCTGACACGGCCATTCAAGAATTTAGCCGTTTGTTTAGCCGGGTGCAGTCTGTCAGTCTTACCAATGCTTATCTGGTGCTGACACTGCAGCCGCAAGTGCGTTTGGCCGAACTCAAACCCATTGCCCAGGTCTTACCCGAAACCATCGAACTTGACGTTCGGCGTGAAGGGGAGCAGGCTATTGTTCGCTTAGGGGATTTGATGAATAATACTGCCCGCGTTATTTTGGTTAACCTTTATATTGCGCAGCTACCAGCCGGTAATCATCCGATTGTCCATGCTGAGGTTCAGTACGATGATCCGACCCTGGGTAGCTCTTTGTCCACTGATAAAGCCATCATTGATGTCACAGCCCAGACGGTTTATCAATCCCAGAGCGATCCTCAGGTGCAGCAATACATTCTGGCGCTAGCTAAGTATCGTCAAACTCAGATTGCTGAAACTAAATTACAGGCAGGTGATCGTACTGGAGCGATTACGATGCTGCAGTCGGCTACTCAAACGGCCCTACAGATGGGGGATCAAACGGCGGCTACGGTTTTACAAGAAAATGTGACTCAGTTGCAGACGGGGCAAGACTTGTCAGAACAGGCTAAAAAGAAAACACGCATTGCTTCGAAAACGATTTTGCAATAGTTGGAACTGTGATTTTGCTGGCTGGGCAACTGAGCTTTTGGTGTGATTGGGCAACCTTTGATGGATTTTTGAACAATGCCGTTAGGTGAGGTGTGGTTGTAAGTTTCTAGCTGCTGGCTAATGGCGAAGTGGGCTGCTCAGGGCTTTCCCTCCTGAAACCCCCGTTCTGGGGAACTCGACGTCCCCCTTCCATGCACACTGGGAAAACTGAATTGTTTTTACGCAGGGTTCTAGGGCGGGACGCCGCCCTAGCCAGGAGGTTTGGGGACCTCGGAGGGACCCCAAGCAGCACCTACACTATTAGCGATACCCTAAATCCCAACCCCTACGCCTTACTCGATGGAAATCACCTATCACCCTATTACCGTCCACAAAAAAGTCCCCCTCACCATTAGTCGCGGCACTAACACCCAATCCACCAATCTCTTCATCCAAATCACCGCCGACAATATTACTGGCTACGGCGAAGCCACTCCCTTCTCCATCGGCGACCAAACTCAAACCACCGAAACCATCACTCACTCCCTCGACCAAATCATCGAAGGTATCTCCTTTTACCATCCCCTCGACCGCCAAATCATCGAAGAAAGTCTCGACCAAATTGCTCCTTGCTCTGCTGCCCGTGCTGCCATTGATGTTGCTCTCTGGGACTGGCTTGGTAAAAAGGTTGGTTTGCCTCTGTGGCAGCTGTGGGGGTTAGACTGCCAAAGAATTGGACCGACAGCTGTAACTATAGGGATTAATTCGCCTGACGGGGCGTGCGATCGCATTCGTCGCTGGCACACAGACTATCCCGATCTCCGCTCCATCAAAATCAAGCTGGGCAGCCCGGCTGGCATTGATGCCGACCAGGCCATGTTCAGCGCCCTAGAAACCGAATTTCGCCCCCACGACAAAATCAGCATCGACGCCAACGGCGGCTGGACCCTCGACGATGCCAAAACCATGGCCACCTGGCTCGCTGACCGCAACGTCACCTACCTAGAGCAACCCCTCCCCGTTAGCGCCAACCACCATCTGGCCGCACTAAAACACCACTCGCCATTACCGATTTTTATCGACGAAAGCTGCTTCACCAGCCGCGACATCATGCCCTTAGCCCAGCACATCGACGGCATCAACATCAAACTCATGAAATCCGGCGGCCTTACTGAAGCCCGCCGCATGATCCACACTGCTCGCGCCTGCGGGCTGGGCGTTATGTTTGGTTGCTATTCTGATAGCGCGCTCTCCAATACAGCCCTGGCCCAGCTATCTCCCCTAGCCAATCATCTCGATCTCGACAGTCATCTCAATCTCAAAGACGATCCCTTTATCGGGGCGCAATTAGAACTGGGTCGCCTGATACCTAGTGAAAAAATAGGTTTAGGGGTGGAATATCTGAGTCCTTAGACTATGGTTCGGTTCATCCCGGCGCAAATACGCCAATTAGCGTAGCAACCCCACCAATTACCATCAATCCAGCGGGCATGAACTTTTTCGTTTTCACTAGCCGGATGATAAATACAAGTATCAGCACCAGTGTCACAATTTTCACTAGCCACAGACCGCTTGCGATATTTTGAGCTGCTCGCAATGCACCAATAATCAACAGCAACCCACTGATAAGGCCAGAAATCAGCGACGGTTTACTGCGAGCTTTGAGGTAGCCAACAAGACCGCCAGCCACAGCCAGGATGCCATAAATCAATGCGATGATAAGTCCTAATGACATAGCGCAAAGGGATTGGGGATGAAAGAATTTGGGGCAGCATCGGCTACTATCGCTCAGTACCGACAACAGGCAGCCTCGCTCTTACTGTATCAGGCTGTTCTCAACGATGCTGTAGGTCAAACATTCTTATCGTTGTTAGAAGCCCTCAGTGCTAGTAAAGGCCTCACTAATGAGCGTGCTCAGTGCCTCACGGCTTACGGTGAGTGGTTTCAGGCATTGGCCAACACGGGCAACGGTTGGGGTGACCATCTGCTGCAGCGGATATTCATTGCTGATAATGCGTTTACTCAAGCGGCCCAGCGTTTATCGATGGCCGAGTTGTCTGTTCCTTTGCTGTCTGCAGCCCGTCACGACCTGAAAATTCTTCAAACTTTATACAATCTGTCTCCCAGCTACATTAGCCAGTGTGTGCAAACGGCCTGTCAGCTGCCCCAAGCACCCGTTGTTTGGTCTTTAATGCCAGACCCTATGCCAGTGGACCTGTCAGAAGATTGGTCAGCGGGTCTTGATAATTTGGTGACCTACTATCAAAGTCAGGGCACTGGTCAGTTTGGTCAGTTCCGTGGATTCCGCTGGCAGCAAGGGCAACTAATAGGTATTGCTGAGCCCGATCCAATTCGTCTGGCTGATTTAGCTGCCTATGACGGACCTAAAGACACTTTGGTAAAAAATACTGAGTTTTTGCTAGCTGGGTTTAATGCACTTAATGTGCTGCTGTATGGCAGTCGGGGGGCGGGTAAGTCTTCGCTGGTTAAAGCATTGCTCAATGAATATGCTGACCGTGGTTTGCGTCTGATTGAGGTAGCTAAGGCCGACTTGTATGATCTGCCAGCGATTGTGGAGTGTCTGCGGTCCCAGCCGCAAAAGTTTATTATTTTTGTCGATGATCTGTCTTTTGAGGAAGATGATGATGCCTTCAAAGCCCTCAAAGTTGTATTGGAAGGTGGGCTAACTCGGCGTCCTCAAAATGTGGTGGTTTATGCGACGTCAAATCGTCGTCATTTAGTGCGGGAATTCTTTGCTGACCGGCCTCGCCCCAGTGATGCGGATGAACTTAAGTCCTGGGATACGGTCCAAGAAAAGCTTTCCTTTAGCGATCGCTTTGGTCTTACCCTCACTTTTGAAGCGGCTGATCAACCGATGTATCTAGAGATTGTGCATCATCTGGCAAATCAGGCTGGGTTGGATCTACCAACTGAGGATTTAGACTATCGGGCCAGGCAGTGGGCAACCCGACACAATGGACGTTCAGGACGCAGTGCGCGACAGTTTATAGACTTTCTATCGGCGGAATTGGCCTTGGATGGCAGGAGATAGTGGCATGGTGGGCAAGTGGGGACGCTGGATACTGGGTCTGATTGTAGTGGTGAGTGTGGGGGGTGCGATCTCATCTATCACCAAACTTATCCACGACCAAAACCGCACCTATACCGTACGTCTAGCAACCGGAAGCCCGACTGGAGAATACTACGCCTTTGGGCAAGCCATTGCCCAAGTCACCCAGACCAACGAACCCAAAATCCGTGTTGAGGTTGTCGAATCACCAGGATCAACTAAAAACATGGAGGATGTCCATGCCCATGCTGTCGATCTCGCCTTAGTCCAAAACGATACCCCCGTTCAGCCCAATGTACGCGCCGTGGCGCAGCTCTATCCCGAAATGTTTCATCTGATTGCCAATAAAGATGCCAACATCACTACTCTGAGCGATCTAAAAGGCAAACGCATTGCCCTGATGCCCAAAGGTAGTGGTTCCTATAATCTTTTTTGGCCTCTGAGCCAGCATTACGGTCTGACGCAGACTGATTTTCAAGCGCGGCCCATGGACGTGGATGAGGCTCATATAGCCCTGAAAAACAGTAACGTCGATGCCTTATTTCGCATTATTGGTCTGGGTAACAACAGTGTGGCCGAATTACTCGCCAACGAACAATTTCAGCTTGTGCCTATCGACCAAATCGGTGCCCTACAGCTGACCCAGCCCTACCTCGCACCCACCATCATCCCCAAGGGGAGCTACGATGGCGGCTCACCCATCCCTCCAGAAGATTTACCCGTTGTTTCCGTCAGCGCACTGCTCATCGCCAATACCGATGTTCATCCCGATGTGGTTAAAGCTATTACCCGTATTCTCTATGAGCGTCGCAGTGAGCTAATCCGCCTTAATCCTCGCACGGCCAATATTCCATCACCAGACATCAGTCAGAATCTAGGCTTTCCCCTCCATGAGGGAGCCCGCGCTTACTATACCCAAGACAATCCTGGCTTTTTGGTGACCTATGCTGAGTCCATTGGTCTACTACTATCTATTAGTATTCTGCTTTGTTCTAGCCTTTGGCAAGGTCGTCAATGGCTGATCAGTAACCAAAAAGATCGCGCCGATCGCTACAACCTAGAAATCCTGAACCTGATTGAAAAAATCGAACAAGCCAAAGATTTTGAGGAACTGCAAAACCTACGACAGCAGCTCCTCGAAATTCTCAGAAAGGTTGTTGTTGACCTCGATATCGATCGAATCTCCCCCGAATCATTCCAATCATTCACCTTTCCTTGGGAAGTTGCCAATACGGCTATCCGTCATCAAGAAATTATTCTCAGAAGTCGCACAATACCCACACCCAAAGGGTAGCCATCCCAAGTTCGACCAGAATTTTCTAACCTGGCCATGCCTACTCGCCGTGTTCTGTTAGCTCTTTAAGCTCGTTTTCAACCATTGCTGCCACTAACTTAGAAAAGGAATAATGTGGCTGCCATTGAATTTCACGTTTGATCTTATCAATGGACCCCGCCAATATTACTGGCTCATCCGGTCGATAAAAGGCTGGATCAACTGAAACATAATCTTGCCAATTCAAACCAACATAGGAAAATGCACAGTCCACCAGCTCCTTAACTGAGTGAGTTTCGCCACTGGCAATAATAAAATCGTCTGGCTGCTCTTGCTGTAGCATCATCCACATAGCATTAACCACATCTTCTGCGTGGCACCAATCACGACGAGCATCCAAATTACCTAGCTTTAACTCATGGGCTAGGCCCAATTTAATTTTGACGGCACCCCGCGTAATTTTGCGGAACACAAATTCTGCACCACGACGGGGTGACTCATGGGTATACGTAATGCCACAGCACGCATACAGATCGTACTTCTGCCGATAGTTAATCGTCATCCAATGGGCATAAGCTTTGGCTACACCATAGGGATTCCGGGGGCGAAACGCCGTTCGCTCTGTCTGGGGAGACTCATCCGGTTGACCAAACACCTCACTGCTAGATGCCTGATAAAATCTAGCATCCGGTTTACATCGACGAATTGCCTCTAACAGCCGAGAAACCCCAATCGCTGTATACTCCGCCGTCAGCGCAGGCTGTGTCCAAGACAACGGCACATAACTTTGAGAGGCAAGGTTGTAAATCTCATCAGGCTGAGCTTCATCAATGGCATCCATCAACGAAAACTGATCTAGCAGATCGCCAGAGATAATCCGCACCTTATCAGCAAAGTGACTTATACGCCCAAAGCTACTAGAACTAGAACGACGCACTAGACCATAGACTTCATAGCCCTTGCTGAGCAAAAGCTCAGCTAAGTAAGACCCATCTTGCCCAGTCAGCCCCGTAATTAGCGCTTTTTTAGTCACTACATTTCTAGATCACAACGATTGCAATCCTAACCATATCAAGATTTCCCGAAACTACCACAACCCTGACAGGGAGTTACCTTGAAGTTTTAATCAAGCGGTTAGGCTGCTCTACTAGTCCAGAGCCATACGTTCAGCGTATAACTCTGAATAATATCGCTGGTAGTCCTCTGACAATAGAGGTTGCCACCAATCACGATTATCCAAGTACCAGCCTACCGTTTGCCTTAAGCCAGTCGCAAAATCGTAGCTCGGCTGCCAGCCTAAATCGTTCCGAATCTTAGTAATATCCATCGCATAGCGACGATCATGGCCAGGGCGATCGGGTACAAAAGTAATCAGTTTTCTAGCCGGTGATACGGGCAGATTTTCGGCTAACTCATCCATCAGATCACAAAGCTGCTCGACGATATCAATATTTTTGACCTGATTGTTGCCGCCGATGTTGTAAGTTTCTCCTGGTTGAGCTTGCCCTAGGACAGTGGCTATGGCGCTGCAGTGATCTTCAACATGCAGCCAGTCACGAATATTTTGACCATCGCCATACACAGGTAGAGATTTCCCGAGCAAAATATTCAGACACATCAGTGGAATCAGCTTTTCTGGAAACTGATACGGGCCGTAGTTATTGGAGCAATTAGTAATCAGTGTGGGTAATCCATAGGTGTGGAAGTAAGCCCTCACTAAATGGTCACTGCCTGCTTTTGATGCAGAGTAGGGACTGTTGGGCGCATAGGAGGTAACTTCGCTAAATGCAGGATCATTCGGGCCGAGACTGCCAAACACTTCGTCGGTGGAAACATGGAGAAAGCGATAGTGGTCAGGTTTACCTTGCGCTTCCCAATGGTGGCGGAACGCTTCTAGTAAGGTGAAGGTGCCAACCACATTGGTTTGCACGAATGCAGCTGGGCCAGCAATAGATCGATCAACGTGGGATTCCGCTGCAAAATGAATGAGCGTATCGACATGGTGCTCAGCTAGAATCTGTGAAACCAACTGGGCATCACAAATATCACCTTCAATCAGAGAAAAATTAGCTTGAGATTCCAGGTCAGCCAGAGTGGCACGGTTGCCAGCATAGGTGAGAGCATCGAGAACAATGGTTTTGGCTGAGTGTTTAGACCATTGGTGAACAAAGTTGGAACCGATAAACCCAGCTCCGCCTGTGATGAGTATAATTTTGTTGTTCAATTCTTTCTCCTTACACTAGCTCAATCTGGCAATCGTCCCCAATCATAAAGCGAGAAGCTTTGGGACGTTTAGGGCTATGAATTAACTTAGCTCTTCGCCCAATTAAGCTATCAACAATTCGTTGTTGTAACTGTTGAATAACAGCATCTTCTAGCACTACACTATGGTCCATTTCTACATCAATCAGCTTGACGCCATTAGCAATACTGCTATAGGAGCCAATAAAACAGTTCTCAAGATGGCAATTCTCTCCGATAACAACAGGGCCACGAATAGTGCAGTTGATGATTTTGGTACCTTGACCGATGCGAACTCGTCCGCTGATTTTAGTCGTGTCGTCAACATCACCTAAAACCTCACTCGACAGAGTGGCATCCAAAATCATTTGGTTAGCTTCCAACAAGTCATCTTTTTTCCCTGTGTCTAACCACCACCCTTGCAATTGTTGAGCGGTTACAGTTTTACCGTTATCTGCCAGGGCTTGAATAGCATCAGTAATCTCCAATTCACCTCGGGCAGAGGGCTGTAGCGTGGCGATAATCTGGTGTACGATTGGTGAAAATAAATATACCCCTACGAGAGCAAAATTTGATGGTGGATTTTTGGGTTTCTCTACCAGCCTGATCACACCTCCCTGTTCATCTAATTCTGCAACCCCAAAAGCTGTTGGATTAGGAACTTGCTTGAGCAAAATCATGGCAGCAAGCTGTTGTTGATGGAAATCTTTAACAAACTGAGTGAGACTGTCTTGAATCAAATTATCACCCAGGTACATTAAGAAGGGTGAGTTGCCAAGAAACGGATGAGCAATTTTGACAGCGTGGGCAAGTCCATCTGGGCTGTTCTGTGGAATGTAGGTTATCTTGCAATTAAATCGCTCACCAGTACCGGTTACAGCGCGAATTTCATCCCCAGTCTCTGGGCTAATAACAATACCAATATCGGTAATGCCCGCTGCAACAATTTGCTCAATACCGTACCAGAGGATAGGTTTATTCACCACGGGCACTAGCTGTTTAGCCCCGGTGTGGGTCAATGGACGTAGGCGGGTTCCTTTACCGCCCGATAGAATAAGTGCCTTCATAACCCAAACCTATTAGAGATATTCTTTGAGCATTTTTCGTAAACTTGCACGCCAATGGGGAGCAGTTTGATTAATGACCTTGGCTATTTTGTCACCTGCTAACACTGAATAGGCAGGTCTTGGTGTAGGGGTTGGATACTGCTCGCTCGGAATTGGTTGCACATGGCTCAGTTGTAAAGGATGGCCTAATTTTCTGGCTTCTTCAAAGATAGCAACGGCGAAATCATACCAGCTGGCAGCACCGTTATTGGTGTAGTGATAAACACCAAAGTTATTTTGAAGATGCGGTATCAGCATTGTGATTGCCTGGGCAATATCATAGGCCCAAGTCGGGGTGCCAACTTGATCATAAACAACACCCAGTTCGTCTCGTTCTGCTCCCAAGCGCAGCATGGTCTTGACAAAGTTACTTTTGCCCTTTGCTCCGTAAACCCAGGCTGTACGAAAGATTACGGCTTGTTCTGTATTGGCTTGAATAGCTAGTTCTCCATCCCGCTTGGAGTGGCCGTACACCCCTAGAGGGTTAGTTTCTGCTTCCGGCTGATAGGGACGATTCTGCTGACCATCAAATACGTAGTCTGTGGATATATGAACCAGGCTTGCTCCACAGACTGTTGCTGCTTGAGCTAACTTTTCTGGAGCGGCTGTATTGATTTGATGGGCTAAGTCGGGTTCACTTTCGGCTTTATCGACTGCTGTATAGGCGGCGGCGTTAACGATGACGTCAGGCTGTTGGTTAACGACGGCGGGGACAATGCTTTCTAAGTTAGTTAGGTCAAGATGAGTTCTGTCCCAGGCTACGACTGCCCCTAAGCTAGGGAGTGTTAGCTGTAGTTCCTGTCCTACTTGTCCCTGGCAGCCCAACAGTAAAATTTTCATCAGTCAAATACCTCGGCGATCGCAAATTGCACGGCTTGCTGATCTTTATCTGATAGCACCGGAGTCTGGCTGACTAATGGCCACTTAATGGCTAAATCGGCATCGTTCCATAGAATGCTGCGTTCATGCTGTGGCGCATAGTAGTCGGTGGTTTTGTAAAGCACATCGGCTGAATCTGAGAGTACATAGAACCCATGGGCAAACCCAGGAGGTACCCATAGCTGCCGTTTATTCTCAGCACTAAGAGTCACTCCCACCCACTGTCCAAAGGTATCTGAACTGCGCCGGATATCGACTACCACGTCATAAATTTCACCCAGCACCACACGGACTAACTTGCCCTGCACTTGCTGCATCTGGTAGTGCAGGCCCCGTAATATGTTTTGCCTAGAGCGAGAGTGGTTGTCTTGGACAAATTGATGATTCAAACCGGTTTCATCAGAAAATTTTTTTTGGTTAAAGCTTTCCAGAAAAAAACCGCGCTCATCGCCAAACACCTGAGGCTCAATTATGAGAACGTCTGGGATATCAGTGGGAATAACGTTCACAGTAAACCGCTTAAAAATAACCTATCTCTTGAAGCACTGTATCATCCACTAGGGTTAAAGATAATGCTGGTGGTAAAGCGGATATGTGCGATCGCAAACCTGGCAGGTCGTACTCTAATAGACTGAGATGACAAACCGCAAATACTTGAGCCACTACTTGCACCCTACTGACTTGGGTAAGACTAATTTGGATGGGTAATTACAAGGCAGATAACTATGGTTTATTTTTTATCCATCAATTACTATTCCACTGCCCTGTTACGGCATCTGTTGCAGTCTATAACAGAGCTATCGTTTTGTTCGATTCCTTATCAAGTCATCATTGTCAATAACTCTCCCGATGACGATTCTGTTTATGACTTACAGCAAGAATTTGAAAATATAACTATCCTCAAAGCAACTGATAACTTAGGATTTGGCGGTGGCTGCAATTTAGGCTTGGAGCATATTTACAACCACAATCCAGATGCTTGGGTGTGGCTAATTAATCCAGATGCTTTGTTGATGCCCCAGGCACTGAACTACATCCAAGACTGCTTTAGATTGTGCCCCAGTTTAAGTATTCTCGGCACCCGTATTCGAGCGAGCAAAGACGATTTATGGTTTGCCCAAGGTCGCTTTAATTGGTGGACAGGCTCTCTCAAGCATCGTTTACCAGATGCTGACACCGCAGAACAACCGGTCAAAATATTACCTAGTCGTTGGGTGTCGGGGTGCAGCATGATTTTTAATTTGCAACGATTTGATAGCTGTCCTCTGTTTGATCTCAATTTTTTCTTAGATTACGAAGATATTGAAATCTGCGAGCGATATTATCGGCAAGGCCACACCATCGGTGTAACTCAGGCAGTGCTTGTCAACCATGCGGTGTCAGCGATTACGCATCGTAATCGCCGAGCAAAATTTCGCCATGCCACCTTTAGTAAACTGTATTTTTTGCACAAACATGGTTCTCTGCTGGCTCTGATATTAAACCTGGTTTATATGCTTGTGTGGAGCATTAAGCTGCTGCTGAGCGACATCGAAGTGGGGATTGGTCGTTTTCTAGGGTGGACTGATTTTCTGAGGTGGCGGGCTAAACGTTTGACTAAACAGCTATCTTCAGAGCCTTTTCGCCCCCGAACGGCGTTTACCCAATCTCAACAGACGCATAGTTAAGTAAAACATTGTTTGTGGATAAGCGTACCAGGGGCAATAGCACAAAAAGATATAGATAATGGCTGGTGCAAATAGATGAGACTTGGGATGAAAGAAGGCGTATTTTAACCCCGCCAAACTCTTGAAATTTTGTTTCTTTTGGTCTGCAGAAAAATCGTCCTGTAAAACAATTTGAGGCGCAACGTAGGCTTGGAAACCGTGATGTTGAGCTCTGAGAACAAGTTCTGAGTCGGCATGGTAATGGGGTAAAAATTTAGCCTGGTATAGGCCAACTTGTTCAAACACGCTGCGGTGAATGAGGACGCCATCTCCTGGTAGCGTGTCTACTGGCAGAATGTCCTGGGTCATAATGTTGGCGGGCAGATGCTCAACAGCTGTAGCGTGATACTGCAGATGCAAAAAGTTGGGTGTTCCCCAGGTGAGCTGAGTCCCCAATGCCCAAACTTTACCCGGTGAGTCTAGATAATCAATGCGATTGCCTAAGATCTTGATGTCGTAGCGTTGAGCGAATACAACCAGTCTGTGGACATGTTCAGAAGGGACAACGGCGTCATCGTTGATGGTCAAAATATAGTCATAATCGTGGTCTAGAGCATAGTGAACACCTGTGTTGGTTGCCCCTGCCCAATACTGATGCTCATCAACTCGCAACAACACAACATCGGGATAAGATTTCTGTACCTTAGTGGCGGTGTCGTCTGGAGAATTGGCATCCACCAAGACAATGGTGAGGTGGGCGTAGGTTTGGTGGCTAAACTGTGCTAAAAAGCGCTGAGTTTTAGGCCAGCGGTTATAGGTGGGAATGACGGCAGCGACGCGAACATTGGCACCAGCGTTGGTTTTCATGGCCAAGAAAGACGGTTTCTACTCATGGTTGCTGGCTAATGTTTTGTGCCGTCTCCGTCGTTCGCTAGGCCATGCTAGTTGAAAGAATGGTTTCCTGACGGATAGGTTGGGGTTGTAGTAGGGATCGTCCACCATGTACCCGCTATCTGCAAATTTTGTATGGAGACGTTCCAACTCTCCTGGTTTGAGTCCACTGCCCCTACTGATGGATTCGTAATGAATAAGTTCTGCATAGGGGGTGAATACATTACGATAACCGGCTTGATGGGCTCGCAGACACAGATCGACATCGTTGTAGTTGAGTGGAAAGCTTTCGTCAAACCCTTGGAGCTCATCAAAGACACTCCGACGGATCATCATGCAGGCTCCGGTTACTCCAAGATAATTGCGATTGACGATGTTAGAGCAGTAGTAGCCGTCGTATTGGCCTGAGGCATTGTGAAATGCGTGGCTTGGATTACCGGCTAAAATTACAACACCAGCATGTTGCAGACGGCCATTGGGATAAAGCAGTTTTGCTCCTACAGTTGCGATCTCTGTTTGCTGAGCTAACTCCAACATCGCCTCAATCCAGTCAGGCGTAATGACTTCTGTATCATCATTGAGCATCAGCAAAACTTCACCACTGGCAGCCTCTGCACCAAGGTTCATCCGCTGGGCAAAATTAAAGGGCTGATCACAGCGGATCAGTTTCAAATCAGGCCCTTGTACTGCCTGGAGGTACTGATTTGGGATATCGTAGCCATCTACCAGAATGATTTCTAAATTTTGGTAGGTGCTGAGTTTACGAATACTCGTGAGACATTGTTCTAACAAGCAAACCTGTCTATTTTTAAGGGGCATACAGGTGCCTGCGCTGGGGATGATAATGCTCACCAGCGGGCTATGCTGAATATGGCGACGGACTCTGAAAAAACCCGGTTTGTTTGGCAGGGACTCGACAGTGCCAGGATAGGGACTGCGGTCAATGGAGTCTTGTAGAGCGCTTTGGGCTGCTTTGTAGGCCCAGGGTTTGGCCTGGGCACCAGATGCGGCTGAAGTGGGTAAAGTGCGCCAGTGATATAGAACTTTGGGAATATGGTGAATCTGTTGGGTTTTTTCGCTTAGACGTAGCACTAAATCCCAATCTTGAGCTCCATCGTACTGACTGCGAAAGCCACCTATTTCTCTGATAAGGCTGGTCCGGTAAACACCCAGATGGCAGGTGTACATACAGGCATGGAGGTAGTCTAAGGACCAATCTGGTTTGAAAAATGGATTTTTACGCGTGCCTTTTTGAGTTATCTGGTCTTCGTCTGTATAGATAAAATCGGCATCTGGGTGGCTTTTCAGATGCTGAGAAACTTCATAAAGGGCGTTGCTCGCAAGTTCATCATCATGATCGAGCAGTGCAATAAACTCACCGTTAGCGATATTGAGTGCGGCATTGGTGGCCGCCGAAATGCCTCGATTTTGTGGGCAAAAGATGACCTCTATGCGAGTGTCGATCTGGGAGTAGTGTTCTAGGAGTGGTCGAATCGCTTGCGCTGTCGAGGCATCATCAGCAATACAGAGCTGCCAGTGGGGATACTGCTGGGCTAGAACCGACTCAATTGCTTTGGTTAGCCAAATGGACTCAACATTATAGACAGGTAGCAGAATGGAAATCAGAGGCGTGCTCATTGGGGCTGAATCGATAACCACCTCAGCCGTGTGCCGCTCCACTTGCTTTAACCACTGATGATATCGAGGAGAGCTAACTTTTATCCAGATCTGTCGAACAGCACTTAAAAAACCTTCTGTTTTGAGAATGTTCAGCAGTCGTTTGAGCTTGGTTAGCATGCTTTACTTGGAGACTCGTTTTCACCAGCGGACTTCAAGGCCCTACTGATTGTCAGTTTACTTGGTTTACTTGGTTGCGATCGCAACCCCATAGTGAGTCTCACCTAGCATCGTACATAGCTCGTCAATAATCAACAGCAGCTTTAAAGTATGCCTATTCTCAGATTTATTCTCAGATTTAGGTACAATTACCTAAATCTGAGAATAGGCAATAGCTACTACATCTTGATGGTTGTCCCATCCTTTCTCAATATATGCCTTTAACGACAGTTGATCTCTGTCTAGTAAGTAATTATGAATCCAGCCCAAGGGAGTCATTGAAATACCATAGTCATCACCATATACCGTTTTCATTTCATAGGTAGCAAAAGCATACTTGCCATCTGTATAAGCGTTTTCCATTTGACTAAAATCATCATCACTAATGTTATAGGTCATTGACTTAGATTTTCGTCGTTGGTACATATTTCTACCATGGGTCGTAAACACCATTAACCCATCCTTTTCCAGATGGTTAGCAAAAGTATCTAGTAACTCAATAGCTGATTTTTCAGGAATATGGGTTACTAAAGACCCACACCAAATTAAGTCAAATTTATGCTCAAACTTTGTATTGGCAAAGCTGCTGGTCGCATGATGATGATTAGCCTTAAAACTTTTTGACGTATAGTCCACAGCCTCTTTCCAAATATCAGATACTGTGAAATCTGCATCCGGAAATGCCGCTCTTAAGTATCGACATACTCGACCAAAACCGCAGGCGAAGTCCAATACATTATCTATGTATTGGACTTCGCTACAAAGTAAGGCCTTAGAGATCACTGAAATGCCAGAGCGACCGACCTCGAAGTATCGTTCTCTGGTACTCATATTCATATTGTCAGATGTATGAATATCCTGACTAACTATTTCATCTAAGATAAAGGGATTCTCTATAATTTCAGCGAAAGAGTATTTTTTCATATTAGATATGAGCACTTATGAGTACTTAATAAAATCCACACTCAAGTTACCACAAGCTTTCTGATAGTGGAATTTTCCAAGGAGTTCTTTTTCTTATATCCTTTGAGTTAACCAATCATAGGTTTTTTGCAAACCATCACTAAAGTCAACTGCCGGCAACCAACCAAGTTCTTGACAAATTAGGTCGTTAGCCAAAACATTTCTAGGAATATCGACCGATCGCCCTGCCTCAAAATGTATATCTATGTTTTTATCTGTAATTAGTTGAATTTCTTGAATAAGGTTTAAGATCGAGCGCCCTAAATTACTACCTACATTAAATAACTGATAAGAGCCTGAGTATAAAGCCGCTCGGACCATGGCATCAACAACATCATAGATATAAATATAATCTCGAATAATAGTGCCATCCCCCCAAACAGTAAATGGTTGATTGGTTATAGCTCGAGAAAAAATAGTGGCGATAATGCCTTGATTATTCTGAGCTATTTGAAAAGGACCAAACGGATTACTGACTCTCAAGACTGCGTAATCTAAACCATGTAAGTGATGGAATAGTGACAAATATTTTTCAATGGCAAGCTTTACAATTCCATAACTACAGATTGGATTAGTTGGCTGGCTTTCATCAATAGATGATGCATTACAAGAACCATAAACAGTGCCACCAGAGGATATAAATACTACTTTCTTTACATCATTATCTAGACAACATTCAAGCAACTTAATTGTGCCTAATAGGTTGCTTTCCACATCGAACAATTTCCGCTTATTAGAAGAAGCAGGTAATGTAGTGCTGATCAAGTGAAATACAACATCTATATTTTTCGTCGCTTCTTTCAAGCAAGAAGGCGCTAAGAAATCACCTTTGATGAAATTAATATCTTCAAAGACAGATGGAAACCGTGGCTCTCTGCCAAATCCGTATACTTGCGCACCATAAGTCTGAAGTGTTTCACACAGTGCTGTTCCAATAAACCCCCCAGCCCCAACTACCAAGCATCTAACATTCTGGATAGCATGAACATCAATAGAGGAGGAAGGCATAAGCTCTACAGTATAAGCGTTATGGGACCGGAACTGTCGCCAAAGTCCAACTTTTGCTTTCAACAATTAAACGCTACATGAATTTTCGACAAGAAGATACCGCTTGGGAAAGTTTCTTTCCAATATGGGCTTCTTTGTAGATAAAGAATGCCATATCTTTAACTCCAGTAACGGGATCCGGTTCTATACACGCAAGGACATGGAGAGATGGAATTGCACTCTTAAACTTTTGGAGCACATCCTTCCCGTAGATTCGATAATGACCGTGTTGAGAATAATCTGGATATCCCCAATCTCTCGTTTCCTCTAAATTCAACGGATCAGGAAAGGACAAAAAGATAAATCCATCTTCGTTGATAATCCTAGCCAGTTCCCTAAGAGCTGCTATATCATCGCTGACATGCTCAAGTACATGATTGCAAATAACCAGATCGTACATGTGATCCTTTCGAGCAATCTGAGTAAGGTCTAAAGAGTTATCTCCACCGTAGATCGATACCTCATAACTCCCAAACCATTCAGCCTTTGCAGATTTGTCACTACTAAATTGAAGCGTTTTCCGCGCATCTAAGATACCTGAATCGTTTAACTGTTCTAGGAGCGAGCGAAAGACACGATGACGCTCCAGTGACTGGCAACTCTCACAACGAGGTGGAAAACCAGTTCCACTCTTTCTCCCACCTGGCCCTAAACCGAATTTATGAGAACCGCAGATGTTGCATGTTGGTTCATCAACAGGTGTGAATGCATTAGGTGAGTCAACTGCCTTTTGCCAGACGTATATCGGAAGTAGACCATGGCCTAAAACATTACTGCTGTAAGTCAAGCATGTATGGCTAAAGCCAACAGACATAGCTGTTGTTTCTAATGCTTGGGGTAAAACATCAAACTCAACACTTGGTTCTAGTGAGAAGATGACGCATCCCTGAGGTTTGACACTCTTTCTAATGCGCTCATCAACGTAATTTTCCGAGATTAGATTAGATGGCACATCAGACAAAATCAACACATCAACTGGTGCTTGTATAGACTGCAATAGTGCATCAACAGAACATTCTTGACGCAGCGTATATTGTTTGACATCAAACATAGGGGCAAGTGCAGCTTTGAGTGAGCTATCCGGCGCCAAAGCAACAAGAGCCAATCTCCTATAGATGTAAGAACTTTCAGCAAGATATCGATAAATTGAGCGAGTGAAAGCTGTTGAGCCGGAAACTGGACAGATAAAACTATCACGCCGAGATTTTGGTTGAACTTGCCCCATCCAACCGCTGATATTACAGCGTTGACCTTTGCGTTTTGCACACCACTCTAAAAGTGGTAGATCTTGATCAAAAACTGGATGAGCTGCGACCGTAGATTCATCTACAAATGCCTCTATCCCCGGTCTAGTTTTATTAGAAACTGCAACGAGTTCAGGAATATTACCGAGTTTCCATCCTTCACTTTCTAGATAGTAGCTATATTCAACATCCATATGGCCTTGGGGCAATTTGGGATTAAACCCTCCCAATTCCTCAAAAACAGAGCGCCTCAAAACCCACATTCCGCCTTGTACATGCTGCAATTGCTTGGTCAAATTTTGAGTGGCAAATTCTGGATTACGAAAATGCTGGAACCATGGCTGTTCCATATATTGGGATGCAGATAGCCACTTTGGAGACGAAATTAAATGTCCTGCCATTGCTACGCGTTCATGATTTCTCATGAAATTAATGAAGGTTCTTTCCCAACCTGACTTAATAACCAATCCTTCATTACTACAGACATAGATGACATACTCGCTTTCAGCTAATTTACAAGCTATGTTAGAAGCGGGCCCACAATAGTGGTTCTTGTCTAATTCAAGCAGCCTAATGTTCTTATGTTGGGCTGACATTGAACGTAAGCCAGCTATAAACTTTGGTTCGCTGGCATTGTCTAGAATTGTGAGGGTAAAGGGAGTTGTTGTGTGCTCAAAAAGACTTTTAACAACTCGTTGAGTGGCTTTTAGGCTACCTATGCCATTACGACAATAGGTCACCATAAATATATCAATTGGAGAACGTGCAATGATGTCTAGCAGAGTATTGGCAGTAATGGACAGCCCTACCCGAGAATCAATCACTCTCTTTGCATTATCCGTTATCCTCTGAAGCTGCCCTTGAGACGTCTTCATGATTTTTGAAAGTTCGTGTGCTAATGCCTCAGAATTTTCTGGTGGAACCAAAAAACCTGATATTTCATGTTCAATAAAATCAGGGATAGCAGATACTGTTGTACCGAGAACAGGTATACCAAGACTCATCGCCTGGAAAAATACTGTTGGCATACCATCTACATTGCCATCACTAGCTTCTACACAAGGCAATACAAATAAATCTGCTTCTAGCAGAATTGAAGCGATTGCTTGTTTACCTTCAATAGAACCGTGAATAAAAACATTACTTAGATTGTTGTCTACGATATACTCCTTAAATTCTCTCTCAAGAGGACCATACCCATGTACATGAACCTCTATATCCTCTGACTTGAGTTTATGAGCTGCTTCCAAGAGATACTTAATGCCCTTCTTTTCAATAAAACGAGCAATACTAACTATCTTGTAAGTTTGCTTTTTATGATTATTAGGAGCTGGCAGAGACAATGGAGATTGCCTAAATTCATCAAGATTACAATCGACTGCCTGTGGCATCATAACAATCTTGTTTTCGGACACGCCATTATTAATCAGATATTGCCGATGATAAAAACCGTAAACAAAGACACGTTTGCAAAACTGACTATTAGCAACTTCCGCCAACTTATTTCGTTGTTTATTCAGCACATGAAATAGATCAACAGCATGTGGCATGAAGGAGAAAGGAATTTTTAACCTCTCAGCGATTGGCCAGACGAGATTGGTAACAACTGGATAAATGAAGTGGCTATGGCACCAATTCCTACCATGCTCGATCAGCAGAACTTCCAATTCTTCGCTGCTACTCACAAAATAGGCCTCGACATTAAATAGCAGGTTAGCTACTCTATCAGGCTGAATGGTGTAATAAACATTGACGTCATACCCCATATCAATGAGATAAGCGATTTCGTCATTCACAAACGTTTGTGAGAGTGCAGGAAAATCGTTTAAGACGTATGCCAAACGAAGATTGTTTTTGCCATCTGAGCGGATAATATCCCACTGGTTCTTAGTCCAAACTGCTTGTCGGTTTGTCTCTAAAGCTTCAGTTATAGTTATGTTGTTTAGTTTCTTGCTGATCTGATAATCTGCTAGGACTGAATTTGTAAATCTCGGTGGATATAACTTGGTGTAGCGAAGAATTATGTCCCAGTCTACGAGGCGAGTGAGCGATTTATCAAAACCACCTAACTCCAGGTAAAGGCGACGATGATGAGAAAAAACATTTAAATCAATAAAATTACTCTTAACTAGTTCAGACCACGTAAACGATCGATTCCGAACGAAGGTGCGTTTAGAAATGTCATCGGTGACATTAAGTGAAGTGTAGTGAGTATAACAGTCAGAATTTTGAATGAACGTAGCAGCTGTAACTAGTAGATAATCTTTGTGCCAAGTGTTATCACTATCAAGATAAGCAATCCAATCGCCTGAAGCTACAGACAACCCTAAATTTCTAGCGGCGCTAACTCCTGAATGATCTTGCCAAAAATAAATTATTTTCTTATCGCTGAGGTATTTGGAATAATGCTCTTGAAGATATTCCTTGGTGTTGTCAGTACTACCATCATCAATAACAATAACTTGAAAGTTCTGAAATGATTGGGCTAGAACTGAATCAATTGATTTGCCTATAGTAGCTTTTCTATTCCAAGTTGGAATAATAATTGAAAATGACTTGCTGCTAGATGCAGCAAAAGCTTTAGCTGACTCTAAATCTAATTTCTCAAAAGCTTTACTCGGATTATCCACCTGAGGAGCTTGAAATGTGAAGCGGTTAACCTGCTTGGAACGAGTTAAGTGATTATTGCTTTGAGAGCTGGGTGCTGTTCTTCTTCCCTCAGAAATACCATAATGTAAATAATGATAGAGAGGATTTAAACCTGATATAAAAACATCAGGATATGTCTCTAAATAATATTTAGTGTTAAACTTCCAGGATGGATCTCGACCTTCCTTAAATCCGTATTTAGCATAGTGTAAGAGTGGATTAATGCCTGCTTTTCGGACATCGGGATTCTCAGTTAAATAATATTCACTATCAAAAAGAAGGTTAGGATTTCGCCCCTCTAAATATCCACGTTCTATATAATGAATCAATGGATCATATCCAGACTCTGCAACATCTGGGTAGTTGATTAAATAATACTCGTTAGAGAATAGACCACATCGTTTGAGGGCAAGTATCTGCCTTGTCATTTGAGGATGTTTAGCCGTAAATATTAGGAACTGTTTAATGTTTTTCATGGTTTCCCAATTCTTACTATTCTTTCGAGAATATTCTCACCGTAAATACTGCTTGCATTGCGCAAAGTACAGAGCACAAAATCTGTTAGGGTTCTGAAAAAACTGAATTATCAGTAGTTTTCTATCACTTAGTGTCCAACTTAATTTATAGGCTTGATCGATCAACCTTATTAAACCATAGTCAACGCCTGACGATACCATACACCCAGGTTTTCAACCGAGCAATTTTAATATGAACCTTCCAAGCAACCGTTGCTTTCATATTGTTAATCGTAAGCCTTGCGGAACTTAGGTCTTTGCTGATTTTCTGAGCCTTGACCTCTGTGTTCTCAAGCTTAGTTTCTGTCTGACTTAGCTTAGTTTCTGTCTGACTTAGCTTAGTTTCTGTCTGACTTAGCTTAGTTTCTGCCTGACTTAGCTTATTTTCTATCTGACTTAGCTTATTTTGCGTTTCTTGGAGCTGCTCTATGGTTTTTTCTAGATCAGTCTGTGTTGCATCATGTTTAATCTTCAACTCGTGTAGTTGGAGTTTTAGATCCTGCAGCCGTGCCTTTGCTTCCTGCAATTGACTTTCTAGGGTTCCTCCTGATTTTCCTATTTGAGGTTCCAGTATTGAAGAGCTTGGATAAGCTGCTGCATATTCTTCTTGCGGCTTGCTCTCTTCACGGTCTTCATTGAGAGTGGGCAAAACCGTATTACCTGGTATAGCTTTGACGATAAATTGAAGAACCTCAGAATCGCTGGATGCCTTAATCTGTTCTATTAATTGATTTGAAAAGTGTTGGCTTTTGACCAGAGGAACTAGGTTGCCTCCAAAAATAGGATATTTTGTGACATCTACTATTTGGGCTGTGTACCCAGCACTTTCAAACAAAGGAATAACACTGCTACGTGTGAAAAAACGTAGATGTGTATTGTCTAATATACCGAGGTCTTGATATTCAAACTTCCCTTGTAATAAGGACAATCGAATAGCCCCATGGGCAATATTGGGAATTGAAGCAATGATAAAACCATCACTCTTTAAAAGCTTTTTTATCTGTAATAGGATTTTACTTGGATTCTTTAAGTGTTCTAATACATCTGCACAGACGATAACATCAAATACTTTGTCTTCTAACGTATTGCTGATATCCTCATTGTCCAAGTCGATAACGTGTGACTCGTCACAATAGTTTTTAGCAATGCTCAGCATATCAATACTGATATCGACGCCAGTAATATGACAATCAAAATCTTTTAAGTACTGCCCTAATGACCCATCTGCACAACCAATGTCCAGAATTCTCTTCTTGTGTTTAGCCAAGTTTATGATTTTGGCAAGGCTCCCTGCTGGGTTAAGATAGGGTTTCTCTGCCATATCACTTCTGGCTCGAGAATAATCTTTGGATTGAGGCTTAACCATACAAGATTTTGAAAATAGAATCTATTGGAAATAGGGTAAAGGTTCTATCCTTTAAAGCGATTTATCGATTGTTTCATTTATCCTTAAGACGTCTTAAGTAGGTAGGGAAAAAATAAGGTCGGTTTTCAACGATTAAAAAGTAAACTTGTTAAATGAAGCTTTAACTCACGTCGGAAACTTAACTGACTCTTTTTCGCAATTAAGACTGAATCATGCCAGGCGTTACTTCCATCAGTATAGTCTTCTACGTCATCCCACTGTGTGTAAACTTCAAGCGGGTTTAATCCAGCGAAGTTGGCTAATGCTTTTAATCCATCAGGATAAAAACGCCAACAGTCAACAGGATACCTATGCTCAGGGCCAGAAGAAGGAGCAATGATACAGCAGATACCGTCATCTTTTAGGACGCGGCGCATCTCAAGGGCCGTTAACCAAAAAAAGTCAATATGCTCAAAAGCTTGGCCTGAAATAATAACGTCTATAGAACTCCTAGCAAACTGGCTCCAGTGATAAGGGCTGGTCAAAATAACGTCAACATTTTTACCTGGAGAGGCATCCACACCTATATATTGCCAACCGGGAATGTCAAATATAGGCTTATAGCTACCGTTAACATCTTGACTACCTAAATCCAAGACTTTTATTTCTTTACCTATTAAGTCATTAAGGTACTTCTCCTTAAAGGCTTTCATTTTATGCAGAGAGCTAAGATGCATCGGGAGTTTCTCCTTAAGGACTAGGTCTAATTAAGACAGAGTTTAGTATAAAATCAGTGATGCATGTAAGGAAGAAGAACTTAGCCTGTTACCGAGGAATATACATGGAAAAATATATGGAAGATAATTTAGAAATTCCAATTAAGGAAATTTTGCCAATTATTCAAAATAGAATAATGAATACTACAACCTACTTTGGTATTCAAACCTGGAAGAATCCCCTAGATGCATGGGTTTATCAAGAAATCATTTTTAAAAAGCAACCCGATTTTATTATCGAAATTGGGAATTTCAGTGGCGGTAGTACTTTATTCCTTGCGCATCTCTTGGATTTGATGGGGATGGTAAATAGCAGAGTTATCGGTATTGATATTTCTCAGGAAAAAATTCCGGATATTGTTAGGAAACACCCAAAAGTATCACTTTTTGAAGGAGATGCTTGTGCTTTGTTTGAACAGGTTAAAACTCAGATTCCTCTGAATAGCGAGGTTCTGATTATAGAAGATAGCCTGCATACTTATAAAAATACTTTGGCCATTTTGAGGGCCTATTCATCACTTATAAGGTCTGGTGGATATTTCATAATTGAGGATGGCATTTGCCACCATGGATTAGAACTTGGACCTAAGCCTGGTCCATATGAAGCTGTACAAAAATTTCTTGAAGAAAACACAGATTTTGAAGTAGATCGAGAAAAGGAATCTTTTGGTATTACTTGGAATCCAATGGGATATTTACGAAGGAAGTGAGTTCATTTTTTTAGATGAGATTGTGACTGGAAGATGAACCATTCCATGTATCTTTTTTCCATTGTTTGGAGGTGAGACTTGGAACACAATTGCATTGTCAATCCAATCTGAAGTTATCTCTTCATAGTCTGCAGTTATTGCCACGCTTAAGCTATAGGAGGTTGGTTTCAGAGGCAAGTTGATCTCAAAATCTACAATTGTTTCATCTAAGGGATTTAGCCCACCTAATTCGATTTCTTCCTGTTTGGTATTCGTTGCAATTAACTCGTTGCCATTTCTGTCACATATATGAAAACCAACAATGTAGCTTTTAAATGCTTCATTGGCTCTGATTTTCACTGATATTTTAACCTTTTCATTAAACCCAATTGAAGGGCTTTCACCTATCTCTTTGCCATCTATATCTAATATGCGGACCTCTTCAATAGTTGCCTTTTTGCTGCCTCTCCTAAAAGATTTTGGAAGAGAACTCAAGACTTTTACTTTTTCTTGTCCGTTGGTAGAAGAAATGCCATTTTCAGCAGTAGGAACGCTGTTAGTTTCGCCAGAAGCAAGTGCAGAGACTTGAGCCGATTCTATTTCTTTATCCGTAATGCGCTTCATGTAATCGGACAATACGGCCTCTGGAACACCACAGGTCTTAAGGGTTCCTTTTTCCATCATGATTGACCAGTTACACAAGGTTTTCACACTTCCTGCATTATGAGAAACAAAAAGTGTTGTCACCCCCGTCTCCATCAGATTACGCATACGTTTGGCGCACTTATGTTGAAAAGCAGCATCTCCAACACCGAGGACTTCATCAACAATCAGGACATCTGGGTTAACGCTACTGGCTACCGAGAATGCTAACCTTGCCCGCATTCCGCTGGAATAGGTCTTGACTGGCTGCTCTAAAAAGTCACCAATGTCTGCAAAGGCAACAATCTCTTCAAACCGTTTCTCGATTTCCTGCTGATTTAGACCTAGCAAGCGCCCATTGAAAAAAACGTTCTGTCGCCCTGTAAATTCTGGATTGAATCCACTGCCAAGTTCTAACAGGGCTGATACTCGACCATTCACTTGAACTTTTCCGGAGGTTGGCTGCAACGTTCCGGTAATGATTTTTAGCAGCGTACTTTTACCTGCACCATTGCGTCCTATGATTCCCCAAGTTTCTCCCCGTGGAATTTCTAGGGAAATATCTCGCAATGCCCAAAACTCTTTTGCGTAGGTTTTCCCTGGCAAGAAAATTTCTTTCAAGCGGTCGGCTGGTCGTTGGTAGCGCTTAAATACCTTCGAAACATTTTCTAGAGAAATTGCGATATTGTCAGCCATAAAAGTGAAAAAACATGCTTCATAGCACATCAGCAAATGATGGTCTGAGTTTTTGGTAAGTTACATAGCCCAATAAACACAGGCATCCAGAAAGAACCGTTGCTACTGACCATACTTGCCAATGACTAATCTCACCAACCAACACGATGTCACGGTGCATTTCAGCGATCGCAGCTAGAGGATTGAACCAAAATATCAGTGTGCGAATCGGATTGGGAATTAAATTTGCCGGATATAGAACTGGCGTTGCATAGAACCACAGATTGAGCACAATGCCTAAAAGCTGAGGTATGTCTCGCAAAAATACGGTAAGAGCTGATGTCAAATAGGCTAGCCCTACCGTTATCAATAGCTGAGGCAGCCAAACAATGGGTAGCAGCAACAGGGTGCCATGGATAGTTTGGCTGGTAATGGCTACAAATGTAATCAATGCCATTAGTCCAAACATACTTTCTACAAAAGCTGTCAGTACAGGTACTAACGGCAATAGCTCCAATGGGAAAATAACCTTAGTTACCAGATTTTTTTGCCGCAACACGGTGGTCATCGCCTGGGTTAAGCCGGTTGTAAAGGTAACCCAGGGAATTAGACCGGCAAATAGCCATAGCCCAAAGGTGAAATTAGCATTGCCACCGGGTAAACCCTGAGCGCTCAGCCTAACGTTCAGAACCACGGAGAATACATAGGTGTAGATCAGCAGCTGCGATATTTGTCTGACTAAAGCCCACAGGTTGCCTAAAATCGAACCCTTATATCGATTATCGAGGTCACGTTGGACTAGAGTTTTGAGCAAATCTAGCTTAGTCCACTGGGCCGGAGTCAGTGGTATTAATGATTTCCACTGTACTGCCAGTCGCCACAACAGACGCTTTAACACTTTCAGAGATGTCTTGATGGGCCTTAATAGTATGGTCACAGAACTATGGTCGCAGACCCTCCTCTCCTAGCCGATTACCGCATTAATCTATCAAAAAGTTACCCCCTATGTTGTTTGGATTCTATTGGGGCAGTGCCTGTTTCAAATGTGTCGTGACATATTTCAGTTGCTCTAAGCTGAGTTCTGGCCACATGGGTAGACTGAGAACTTCTTGGGATAGCTGATTGTTGACAGAGAGGTCTGGATACTGGCCAAGATAAACAGGAAGCTTATCTTGAGGAATGGGATAGTAAATCATTGCCCCAATCCCTGCGTCTGCTAATGTTTGCTTGGTTAGATCGCGCTTGCCGCCGAGAATGCGCACTGTGTATTGGTGGAAAACGTGCCCTTCGGAAAGAGTCGGCGTGATGAGCCCGTCTACGGCTGCTAACAGCTGGCTGTAGGTTTGGGCTACCCAGCGACGCTTACTATTCCAGGTGTCAATATGACGGAGCTTGACCTGCAAAATGGCGGCCTGCATGGCATCGAGCCGGGAATTGTACCCTAGCATCAGATTTTTATAGCGTTCCTTGGCTCCGTGCACCCTGAGCATACGGGCTGTTTCGGCTATGTGGTCGTCATTGGTGGTGATTAATCCACCATCGCCATAGGCCCCTAGATTTTTGGTGGGGAAAAAGGAAAATGCGCCAATATCGCCGATGGTGCCAGTGTATTTCCCCAGGATGCGATCGCGAATACCATCATCACATGACTGCTCGCAGCCACTACAGTCGCCTTTATAAATACCCCCAAATGCCTGAGCACAGTCTTCAATTACCTTAAGATCATGCTTAGCAGCAATCTGCATAATCTGGGCCATGGCGGCTGGATTGCCATATAAATGCACAGGCATGATGGCCCGCGTCTTTGATGTAATCGCCGCTTCAATTAAATCAGGGTCAATATTAAACGTATCGGGTCGAATATCCACGAATACGGGCTTAGCCCCCACCATACTGATAGATTCTGCCGTAGCAAAAAAACTAAAAGGGGTGGTGATCACTTCGTCCCCTGGGCCTACTCCCAAGGCTCGTAAGCCGATTAGCAATGCATCCGTTCCCGAATTCACACCAATGGCATGCTTAACCCCTAGGTAGGCTGCAGCACTTGTCTCAAACGCCTGCACCGTTGGCCCCAGAATAAACTGGCCAGATTCCAAGACCTGATTGATAGCCAGCTGGATTTCATCCTTAATTGCCAAGTACTGAGGTTTTAAGTCAAGGATGGGGATTTTGATTTGACTCACGGTAGGTATGTCTAAGGGGCTGATGTCAAAAGGCTCTGCTCTAGAATCTTAGGACGATTTGTGTCGTCAATTTTGCTATGCGTGTTGCCATTGTCCATGAGTGGCTAACCAGCCATGCAGGGTCTGAGAAAGTTGTGGAGCAAATGCTACAGCTTTATCCAAGCGCAGACTTGTTTAGTCTGGTGGATTTTTTATTACCTGAACAACGCCACTTTATTGGCCAGCGTTCGGTAAAAACATCGTTTATTCAACAGCTGCCCCTGGCAAAACGGGCATTTCGGCAGTATTTGCCCTTGATGCCCCTAGCCGTGGAACAGTTTGATTTGTCGGTCTATGATGTCGTCATTTCCAGTAATCATGCCGTTGCTAAAGGGGTACTCACAGCGCCCCACCAGTTGCATATCAGCTACGTACATACTCCCATTCGCTATGCCTGGGATTTGCAGCATCAATACTTACAGCAGTCAGGGTTAGACCGGGGGGCTAAAGGAGCCTTGACCCGGCTGATTTTGCACTATCTACGACTTTGGGATACCACCAGTGCCAATCGGGTGGATCGGTTTGTGGCTAATTCTGAATTTATTGCCAGGCGAATTTGGCGGGCCTATCGGCGACCGGCGACGGTTATTTATCCGCCGGTTGATGTGTCTCGCTTTGTCTGGCAGCACCCGCGCGAAGAGTTCTATCTAACAGTGTCTCGGTTTGTGCCGTACAAGCGGGTGGATCTAACAGTTGAGGCGTTTAATCAACTGGGGCTGCCACTAGTGGTCATTGGCGATGGGCCTGACTGGGAGCGCATTTCTGCCCTGGCCGGTTCGACTATTCGCTTATTGGGAAAACAACCTGACCCTGTAGTTACGGATTATATGCAACGATGTAAGGGCTTTATTTTTCCTGCAGAGGAAGACTTTGGGATTACCCCTGTCGAAGCTCAAGCAGCTGGTGCTCCAGTAATTGCTTTTGGTCGTGGGGGAGTCACTGAAACGGTGATTCATGGTAAAACAGGTGTTCTGTTTCTAGAGCAGACAGTTGACAGTCTGGTACAGGCCGTAAAATCCTTTGAAATGGGTATGTATCAATTAAACGGGGAAAATCTGCGTCAACAGGCGGAGCGATTCTCGATTGAGTGTTTTCAAACTCGATTTCGTGACTGTGTTGAGCAGACTCATACAGCTTTCTTGCAAGGTGATCCCTTAGAGTAGTTAGGTTATCGCCATCGGCATCTGGTGCTCATGACTCTTTCTCAGCCGAGTAAACCTGCGATCGCATCCCTCAGGGTAAACGCTCACCCTAGCTACATGGTGACCGCATTGGTCACCTGTGATGCCCTTGGTCTGAGTTTGGCTGCTATTGCTAGTGTCTACATCCGCCTGTGGTTCAACGGTCAATATCATCCCTCCCTGTACTGGGAGCTTTGGCCGTTGCTCGGGCTATTTCTACTAGGTTACGGCTTGGCCGGGCTCTACCCAGGCCATGGTATCGGTCCGGTTGAAGAGTTACGTCGTCTGGCGCTAACGACCACCTTGATCTACCTCACCCTAGGCTCAGCTGTCTTTTTATTTCGAGATTTACAGCTCTATTCCCGAGCCGCATTTCTCATGGCCTGGGGCCTATCAATTATCTTGGTGCTGCTGGGACGCTATGCGCTGAGAGCCCTGGTTGCAAAACGTTCCTGGTGGGGTTATCCGGTACTTGTGCTAGGGGCGGGTGAAACGGGAGCCCTTGTCATTCGTACGTTACATCGTCAGCCATCCTTAGGCTTAAAACCCGTTGCTGTACTTGATGATGATGTGAATAAGCACGGCATGCTCGAAGGAGTCCCGGTGATTGGCAATTTGGCCCAAGCTCCGGTGCTTGCTAACCGTGACCAAATCCCCTATGCCATTGTGGCCATGCCAGGAGTCCATCGCGATCGGCTGCTGTACGTAGCACAGCGCTATGGCAGTGCCTTTCCCCATCTGTTGATCATTCCTGATCTATTTGGTATGGCTAGTCTTTGGGTAGCTGCCCGCGATCTAGGCGGCGTTCTAGGGCTTGAATCTCGACAACAGCTCTTACTGCCAGGGCCTAAACTGACAAAAAGCATGCTAGATCAAGGTTTAACCATACTAGTCGGCCTAATTTGTCTACCCCTGATCGCTCTGATTGCCCTTGCCATTCGCCTCGACTCATCGGGACCAATTTTTTATTCACAGGTGCGTATAGGCCGCAAAGGTCGTCCGTTCAAGGCCTGGAAGTTTCGCACCATGGTACCCAACGCCGACAAAGTACTCCAGGAGTATCTGCACCGCCAGCCAGAACTTCGCAGCCGCTGGAATCAAGACCGCAAGCTCAAATATGACCCCCGCATTACCCGATTAGGGCGCTGGTTGCGACGCACAAGCCTAGATGAACTTCCCCAGCTTTGGAATGTTCTACGGGGAGAAATGAGCTTAGTGGGGCCGCGCCCTATCGTTCACGATGAGGTGTATCGCTATGCTGATAAGTTTGAGCTTTACACCCAGGTATTGCCTGGCCTAACTGGGTTGTGGCAAGTTTCGGGCCGTAACAATATTACCTACGAAGAACGGGTTAATCTCGACGCATATTACGTTCGTAACTGGTCAGTGTGGCTTGATCTCTATATCCTCATTCGTACAGTCTGGGTGGTCTTAATGGGGGATGGTGCGTATTAATTCAGCCAAATCTACAAAAATGAGTTTGTTCGGAGCAGGCTTGAGCTACGACTGGCTGTGGTTGGCTGCATTAGTCGTCTTACCCTTTGCCAGTTACTTGGGTTTAGCTATCCTCGTTGTCCTGATGCTCACGGCCCTTGGTCGGCGTTTTCATCCTATTCGCCAGGTGCTGTGGCAGCAGGGATATGGTCTTTTAACTCTGGGGCTGTTGATCAGTGCCTGTTTTGCGGCCAATCCTGGTGATGCCTGGCTACAGTTGGCTAATTTTCTGCCTTACTTTTTGCTGGTTGGTGTTCTGTCTACGGCAGCTCAGTTTCGGCCGCCTAGCACCACTTTAACCACTATTAGTCAGGCAATAGTCCTCGGGTCGTTACCCTTTAGCACCGCTGCCCTAATTGAATACATTGTCAGATTCCCTGGCATCGCGGCTCAAGTTAGCGATTGGCGAATCTTTCAATGGGTATTTGATGTCAGTTTTGTGGGGCATCGTGCCCATGGTGGTCTGAGTCACCCGAATATTTTGAGTAACTACTTGATTGTAGTGTTGGGCATAGGGCTGGGGCTGTTGGTGGGGGAGCTACGTACTAGAGAGCAAGACTCATCGCTAAAACTGAGCGCTATTATAGCTGCTGCCACGGGTCTAGCTGGTATCGGTATCTTTTGCTCTAGTTCTCGTAATGGGTTGATATCGGCAGTTATTTTGCTTTTGATCGCTGGCTATTTAGCGAGACGTCGTCGCTGGGTGTGGATATTAGGGCTAGTCATTGTTAGCGCCATGGTGACGGGGCTTTTATTCTTAGGCTTTGGGGGGCGTTCCCTGAGCTTGGCCTTGTTTACGCAAGATCCTCGTGTGGCGGCCTGGCAAATTGCCTTGGATCTAATCCAACAGAGGCCTTTGGTGGGTTGGGGGCTAGGTGGCTTTAGCCATCAATATGTGCCATTTAGTGTCACGAATCATGAGCGTTTGTTTCACCCCCATAATCTCTGGCTCTACTTAGCCTGTGATACTGGCATCCCCACAATGTTGCTCTTCTGTTGGGTTATTGGTCGGACCTATGTGGCTGGTATCCGTCGACTGATGGCGGATTGTTGCAATACTCCACTGCTGGCCTATAGCTTAGGATTTACCGGTTGTATTCTTTTTAGCTTGTTTGATGTCACCCTTTTTGATGCACGGATTAATGTACTCAGCTGGTTTTTACTGGCCGGTATTGGGGTTTTAGCCCATAGCAAGCCGACGCACGCGGTCAGATAGGGCGTAATAACAGATCCTCAATAAACTTGAGGGGCAGGAAAACTACATGCTTCCCTGCCCCTCAAGTTTGAATGCCAAGAGTCTGTCTTAGATCAGCTTTACAGCTTTGAGACCGTAGTACATACCAATGCCAGCGCCTGCTGCGCCAAGCAAAATTACTAAATAAACCAGTGCTGCGGCCATCACCAAACTCCTTTCTACAAAAACAAAAAGCCCGATATGTTTTTATTGAAACATGTTCACTGACCGTTTGTCGTTAGCAATAGGCGTTCATACCTGGTCAATACGACATCCAATGTGGGCCTCTAAAGCTAGAATGGAAAGCCTAGCGATTTTTTGTTAGAGAGAGGCGGCGCATGAGTAAGGGCACATTATTCGATAAAGTTTGGGACTTGCATACGGTAACGACACTGCCTTCTGGCCAAACCCAGCTTTTTATTGGTCTACATCTGATCCATGAAGTGACCAGTCCTCAGGCTTTTGCTATGCTGCGCGATCGCAACCTCACGGTGATGTTTCCAGAACGCACCGTCGCCACAGTTGATCACATTGTGCCTACCGACAACCAGGCCCGTCCCTTTGCTGACACCCTGGCTGAAGATATGATCACCGCCTTAGAAAGCAACACTCAAACTAACAGTATTCGTTTTTTCAATGTTGGTTCTGGTCGCCAGGGCATTGTCCATGTGATCGCCCCAGAGCAAGGGTTAACCCAACCCGGTATGACCATTGCCTGTGGCGATAGCCATACCTCCACCCACGGTGCTTTTGGCGCAATTGCCTTTGGTATTGGCACCAGCCAGGTGCGAGATGTCCTCGCCTCCCAAACCCTCTCCCTCGACAAGCTCAAAGTCCGACGGATCGAAGTCAATGGTGCCCTCGCCCCCGGTGTTTATGCCAAAGACGTGATTTTGCACATCATTCGCACTCTGGGAGCCAAGGGTGGAGCTGGTTATGCCTATGAATATGCTGGCAGCACTATCGAGGCTATGTCCATGGAAGAGCGCATGACTCTTTGCAATATGTCCATTGAGGGTGGGGCTCGTTGTGGTTATGTCAATCCCGATCAAATCACCTACGACTATCTCAAGGGTCGAGAATGTGCACCGCAAGGAGATGAATTCGAGCAAGCTATCACCTGGTGGGAAAGCCTACGCAGTGATGCCGATGCTGTTTACGATGACGTTGTTGTTTTTGCAGCGCAGGATATTCCTCCCACTGTGACTTGGGGGATTAGCCCCGACCAGGCGATTGGCGTTGATGAAGCTGTCCCTGGTCTAGACTCCTTCAAGACAGACGAACAACCTCTAATCCAAGAAGCCTACAACTACATGGATCTGGCCCCTGGTCAGCCCATGCTGGGAACCCCTGTTGATGTTTGCTTTATCGGTAGCTGTACCAACGGTCGTCTCAGCGATCTGCGTGAAGCTGCCAAGGTAGCCCAAGGTCGGCATGTTGCCACCGGTATCAAAGCCTTTGTTGTGTCAGGCTCGGAGCAAGTTAAGCGGCAAGCCGAAGCTGAAGGACTCGATGAAGTGTTTGTCGCAGCTGGATTTGAGTGGCGAGAGCCCGGCTGTTCCATGTGTTTAGCGATGAACCCTGATAAGCTGCAAGGGCGTCAAGTTAGTGCATCCTCTTCAAATAGAAATTTCAAAGGACGCCAGGGGTCTGCATCAGGTCGAACTCTGCTGATGAGCCCAGCTATGGTTGCCCTGGCAGCTATCAATGGCCATGTAAGTGATGTACGTAGCCTGCTGTAGCGAGACCAAGACCTCTTGCTGCAGGTGCTACTCTGGTCCAGACTTTACTCGAATAAATTTTCTCTGCTGAAGCATAAACGTTGGAAATTAAAAGGTTTGGCTTTTCTTAACCTTCTGATTACCTACTGTTAAGTATTTGCTTTAATCATGTCGGTATTATCGACTAAACGAGCTTACCCAAGCTGCTGCGTTAAGGGCTGCCCTGAACGGTCCATTAGCTTAACGTTCTCTATGCCTCAATCACGGGCCATCTCAGAGAGCAGTAGCACTAGTTTTATATTTAGCAGAGTTATTCAAGCATTGCCGTTGGCTAAGATACATCTCTGCTGTCGATTGCTCAAATAGCATTCACAGAGGCCTAAGTCTTCTCTATGTCAGTATCACAGCTCACCCCAAGAACCCGTACATCGGATCACTACATTGCTCTGCTTGAGCAGCTCTATCACGAACGCAATCTAACGCAATTTACAGCTGGTCAGAGTATTCCTCTCAGACGCGGCGAGATCTATGTCATCTGTCGAGGCATTGTACAACTGCACACGATTCACCCCGATGGTAGTGAAACTCTGCTTGGTTTAGCTGGACCTTCTATGCCCTTTGGCCTCAGTCTAACTGGGGTCAGTCCCTACTGGGCAACGGCCCTAACACCAGTAGATGTTTTGCCTTTATCCATGGCAGAGTTGGAAAATTCGCCTACTCTAATGGCGGGCTTATTTACTCACCTATCTAGACGGCTACAACAATCAGAAGCATGGCTGGCATTGTCCGGTAAACGTCTGGTTGCCGATCGGCTCCGTCAACTCCTAATTATGCTGGCTCAAGAATTTGGACAAGTGGAACCCCAAGGGGTAAAACTAACAATTCGATTAACCCATCATCAGCTGGCAACTACCATTGGCACTACACGCGTGACTGTCACACGGCTGCTCCGAGACTTTCGCAAAGAAGGATGGCTCACTATCCACCAGCGCCATTTGATTTTGCCCTTGAGCATGCTTTCATAAGCATTATTAAAGTCAAACTTTTCTGTCAGGGAAATTTAACTTTGACCACATTGATAAAGGTAGTTTTTCGGAGACGACGTCTCTGGGCTTTAGCTGTGAACTAAGCTCGTATATCGTTGCTACTTAAAGCATGTATAGGTATCTGACAAATTGTCAGGTATCTTTTTTTATAATTTCGTCTAGTATCTAAAAAACTCTGGAGTTTATATAGGCTTTAGAGTTTATTGAGAGATGTGAAGCATCCCCGATATTCGTCCTGATATCCAGACTTTTTGAAAAAACCAGTGATAATCTAGTTACCCATAACAGCAAATTACTCTGTTCAGTTACGCGTCTTACTGGTATTCAAATTAGACATCTTTATCAGGGAGTGAATTATCTAACTACCTGAGTTAAGCTGTCCCAAATAGACATTAATTGAGCCAGTTATTCAAAAACTCGCTAGACATTTAAACCATCAGGAATATTTGGAAAAGTGGGGATCAAGGCATGAGCCTTGGACCTTATGTTTATTTGCCTGCATTTGCTCTACTGCACCTCTAGGGGTGCTGCTCAATGGAATATCACATCAGATTTATCTTTCATGTTGACAACGTCTAAAGCCACCATATCCTTCGAACGCTTCACAGCTAAAGTTTATCCTTTGCTCAAAAGTGTTTATTCTGAAGAGCAACTTGATAACCTGCTACCTCAGCTGTACGACCTGACCAAAGAACATCTAAAGCCGCACTCTCAAGAAGATTTGGGTAAGTGGGATCAAGACAAAATTCTACTTATTACCTACGGCGACAGCATTTGTAGTGATGATGCCTCGCCGCTGCAAACACTGCACCAGTTTCTCAATACTCGTTTGGCGGACGTTGTCACAGGCGTCCATATCCTGCCCTTTTTCCCGTATAGCTCTGATGATGGGTTTGCTGTTATCGACTTCTTAAAGGTCAATCCCAAACTGGGTAATTGGGCTGATGTAGAGGCCATTGGCCGCAACTTTAATCTCATGTTTGATTTGGTTGCCAACCATGTATCTAGCCAAAGTGCTTGGTTTGAGGAGTTCAGACAAAATCAGCTGCCGGGCCGTGATTACTTTATTACGCTGCCCGAAGATACGCCAACTGCTGACGTTGTTCGTCCCCGTAGTAGCTCTTTGCTAACCCCTGTAGATACGGCTAAAGGGCTTAAGCATGTGTGGACTACATTCAGCGCCGATCAGGTTGATGTAGATTACAGCAATCCAGACGTATTCTTGGAATTTGTCAAAATTATTCTGGCTTATGTCCGCCATGGAGCCCGCTATATCCGTTTGGATGCTGTAGGCTTTCTCTGGAAATCCCTTAATACCTCCTGTATCCATCTGCCTGAAACCCACAAGCTGATTCAAACCTTCCGGGAGATTCTACAAATGGTTGATCCAGGCATTGCCTTGATCACCGAAACTAACGTGCCCAATCGTGAGAATCTCAGTTACTTTGGGGACCGTAACGAAGCTCACATGATCTATAACTTCAGCTTGCCACCGCTGTTGCTGAATGCTTTGATGCAAGGGCGGGCAGATCATCTCAAAACCTGGATGATGAGCATGCCACCAGCTCCCATTGGCTGTGCTTACTTCAATTTCACAGCATCCCATGATGGTATCGGGCTACGACCTACGGAAGGACTGTTGGGAGACCATGAATTTAAAACATTGATAGACACCATGCGTAGCTTTGGTGCCCAGATCAGCATGCGCAGCAAAGCTGATGGTAGTGAGTCACCCTATGAGATCAATATCTCTCTATTTGATGCACTTCAGGGTACGGCTCAGGGGCCAGATCAGTGGCAGATTGAGCGTTTTATCTGTTCACAAACGGTGATGATGTCCTTGGAGGGAATTCCTGCATTCTATATTCATAGCCTATTAGCTACGCCGAATGATGTTGAGGGTATGAAGGCTACTGGCCATAATCGCTCGATTAACCGTCATGCCTGGGATAAGCAGCGATTAGATGCGCTGCTTGAAGATCCTGAGTCTTCCCAATCAATTGTGTTGGCAGAACTTTCACGTCTGATTAAGATTCGGCGTCAGCAGAAAGCATTTCATCCCAATGCAACTCAATACACGCTGCATCCAGAGAACCCAGCTATTTTTGCCTTCTGGCGGCAGAGTATTGCTCGGGATCAGAGCATATTTTCAATTCATAATCTTAGCGACCAGTGCCACACTCTTCGTCTAAGCGAACTGAACTTAGTGAATACTGATAGCTGGATGGATCTGATCAGTGGTGAAAGTTTTGATAATCTGCATGCAGTCTACGAACTCAAGCCGTATCAGTCAGTCTGGCTGACAAATCGTCCCTATTATGACTCGTCCAATATTCCTGAGCGCGTAGATCTAGAGTTTCTATATCAGGCTTAAAGAAAATTCTATTAGGTTCAGGCAAACACGTTTGTTAGCGCTGTTCTGCAAAGCTCAAGTATCTAGCTGACCAATGGGAGTGATTAAGCCATCAATGCTGACACTCCCTTTTTCTAGCTGATATTTTGTCTTTGTCAGCTCTGTTGGCCCTTTGTTGTAAGCCCAAGCGGCCAGGGTAGGACGCTGGCCTTGATAGTCATACATGGGAACACCGTAGCCGCAGGATGTTTGCACCCGGTAGATATCGATTACGATGATTTGTCGGGTGCCTAGCATCTTGGGGAAATGGGTCTCTAGGTCCGCCCATTGCTCGTCAGTGGGCAATATTACCGTCCCTTGACCATAGAGCCGTAAAATCAACGGCTGGTGGTCAAAACTACAAAACATCACCGTAATTCGCCCATTTTCAACTACATGGGCAGAGGTTTCATTGCCGCTACCTGTGAGATCTAGATATGCCACCCGACTAGGAGATAGGATGCGAAATGCATCTAACCCTTTTGGCGAAACATTGACATGGCCATTGGTCATCAGGGGAGCTGTGGCTACAAAAAACAGCTGTTGTTTTTGAATAAACTCCTGGTGTGCTGACATTAGTTCAGTAAACACTTTGGCCATAGAAGATGTAGTGATGATAAAGGGTGGCATCACGTTACCATAATGAACTGGTAACGTTTTACACAGAAGTGTCTAACCACATCCAAGTTTAGAGTCTGGGAAATTACCCGGCGATGCTTGATGTGGATTTGACCGCTCAGCACCCCAGGATACTTTCTCTATGGTTCAGACAATGTCTCAAATCGTGTCGATCACCGGTCGTGGTATTCCTCTACTTGGCAATGACATTGATACCGACCGCATTATTCCGGCTCGATTTCTGCGCTGTGTTACATTCGATGGCCTTGGAGAAAACGTTTTTGCAGATGATCGAGCTCAAAGCAATGGCACTCATGCGTTTGATCAAACCCAATATCAAAACGCCAAAATCTTAGTCGTCAATAGTAACTTTGGTTGTGGTTCATCCCGTGAGCATGCTCCTCAATCCATTATGCGCTGGGGGATTAGAGCCATTATTGGCGAAAGTTTTGCTGAGATTTTTCTAGGGAACTGTGTTGCCATTGGTATGCCCTGTGCCACAGCTGAGCCCAATGTGGTCGCTCGGTTGCAGGCACTGATTTCAGCTTCTCCCAACACTGAACTGACCTTAGACTTGGCCAGTCAGAGCATTACTGGTGGCACCCTGAGCGAATTGGTCACTATCAAGGAGGGTAATCGCCAAATGTTTATCAACGGTACCTGGGATGCGTGTGGTCAGCTCCTCAATCAAGCAGACCAAATCAAAGCGACAGCAGCTAATCTTCCCTACGTTAGTTGGGGTAAAGCTTAGACAGTAGTTGGATGGTGAAAGACGGAAAAATGAGGACGGAGAAATGAGGGAAATGCTTGAAGTAGGAAAGCTCCAGAACTCTTATCTGTCCTAGTCAATCCTTCATCTATTATGGACGGATTCTCTAGCTAGACGGACGCAGCCAGATTTTAGGGCAATGTATGCTGCCTAAAGCCGGGCTGTGGATTTTGCCTACTTATTATGTCTACTGAAATACTCGGATAGAAACTGCTGCTAGTAAGCCATGGTCATTTCTCGGGAAATGCTGATGGCTCCTGAGTTAACCACACCGCGCTTGGCATCTACCGTAATGATGGTGCCGTCGCGAATGGTGCTGGTGGCGTTTGTGACTCCAACTAAGACCGGAATGCCAAGACGCAAACCCAGTACAGCGGCATGACCTGTATGGCTCGGGTCCTCAGTAACAATACCGCCAGCGTGACGGATGATATCGACATAATCTGCACTGGTGCTGGGTACTACCAAAATTTCACCAGGATTAAAGTTGCTGATTGCTAGGGCTTTGTTTACTACCCGAGCACGGCCACTCACCACGCCTTCTCCAATACCTTTGCCGTGCCCCAAGACGGCTGTCACGAGTTCGACTTTAATCAAGTCTGTAGAACCAGAGACGCCCTGTAGAGTCCCTGCGGTCATCACGACTAAGTCACCGTCATGGAGCAGTTGCTTCTCTTGGGCGACATTAACAGCTGACTGGAAGGTTTGATTACTGGAGGGTAAATCAACCACCAGCAAGGGTTTAACACCCCAGACTACCTGTAATCGCCGAGCCACTTCGATATGGGGAGTGACGGCCAAAATGGGCGTTGGTGGTCGAAATTTAGAAACGTTGCGAGCAGTCGCTCCTGTTTTAGTTAAGGACATAATCGCAGCCGCATCTAATTGGGAAGCAATTTGTCCAACTGCCCGGCTAATGGCATTGGGAATGGTACGACTGGTGGCCGCATCAGAGTTGCTAGCAATTTGCTCTTTTTCAGTCCGTAGAGCAATTTTGGCCATAGTTGCTACGGCTTCTACTGGATATTCACCCACGGCTGTCTCGTTTGACAGCATGACTGCATCAGTGCCATCAAGGATGGCATTGGCAACGTCGGATACCTCTGCCCGTGTAGGACGAGGATTGCTGACCATACTATCGAGCATCTGAGTTGCAGTAATGACTGGAATTCCCAGACGATTAGCCGTCGCGATGAGACGCTTTTGGAGGATTGGTACATCCTCTGCTGGTAGCTCCACGCCTAGATCGCCCCGAGCTACCATCACACCATCGGACAGGGACAAAATTGCCTCCATTTGTTCGATGGCTTCGTGTTTTTCAATTTTGACAATAACGGGAACCCGCTTACCTGCGTTGGTAATGATCTCTTTAATTTCTAGAACGTCCTGAGGGTTTCGTACAAAACTTAGAGCCACCCAATCCACGCCCTGATCCAGCCCGAAGGCGAGGTCTACTTTATCTTTTTCAGTGAGGGCCTTAATGGACAAATAAACTCCAGGAAAGTTAACGCCCTTGCTGTTAGACAGTTTGCCGCCGACTACCACTTCGCAGTGGAGTTCTCGGTTAACCATGTCTTTACTAACTACCTGCATTTCCACCTTGCCGTCGTCGAGCAAAATGGTGGCTCCGGTGGGAACTTCCTCTACTAACGGTTCGTAGGTGACCGAGCTAATGGTTTGGGTCCCTGGTAGCTGACGACTGGTCAGAATAAAGCTGTCGCCTGTCTTTAGCTGGATCGAACCGTCCTCAAATTTACCTAGGCGAATTTTCGGGCCCTGCAGGTCTTGTAGGATGCCGACGGGCTGATTGAGTTCAAATGAGATCTGGCGAATCAACCGAATGCTGCGTTGGTGATCGTCATGGGTGCCATGGGAAAAGTTGAGACGCAGGGTGGTGGCACCGGCCTCGATGAGCGATCGCAACGTTGCAGGGTCCTGAGTAGCCGGACCAATAGTAGATACGATTTTGGTCCGACGCAGGGCGTGGCGCAGTGGCATAATGCTTTGTCCGTGGAAGAGCCGTCAGTGGGTTAAAACACATCCAAACTTAAAAGCTATGGTTTCCCTTAATAGAACCCGATAGTTTTGGATGTGAACATGTGTTAAACAAACCACCGGATACTATCATGCCGGGGCTCGCTTACGCTTTAACACCATAGATTTGAGTAATCAAAAGCGTACCTCAACGCTTGGAAAATAAACCATCCCTGGATCTGCTTTGTGTCGATAGTATGGGCAACGACGTGAAACCTGTCTTGAGGAAAAGTGCGCAGTGATACTTTTGTGACGCATCAAACAATTGTTAAGCCACAGATGAGATAACGTCACAAAACTTTATTAACCCCTCTAGGTAGCGTATACTTCGAAACATAGGTGTGAAGGAGTATTACTGTGGTTTCGGTGGCAACACGTCCTTCAGCGGTACTTAGACGAGTACCCAAGGATCTTTTAGACGCAGACGGTGGTGTCAGCCCAGATTTACTTATATTCGTAGCGGCAGTTGTGTTGGTGACTGTGGCCACGTTTGGGTATTTTTCATGGGGCTTTCCTCACTGGGTTTGTTTTGTTTTAAACACGGTGGCTTTACACCTAGTGGGTACGGTTATCCATGATGCCTCACACAATTCGGCCCACAGCAACCGAATTGTTAATGCATTTTTGGGACATGGCAGTGCGCTGATGCTGGGATTTACTTTTCCAGTGTTTACTCGTGTACATTTGCAGCACCATGCGAATGTCAATGATCCAGAAAACGATCCGGATCACTTTGTGTCTACCTGTGGTCCCTTGTGGTTGATTGCACCGCGGTTTTTCTATCATGAGATTTACTTTTTTCAGCGGCGGCTGTGGAAAAAATATGAGCTGTTGGAATGGTTTTTAAGCCGATTAACGGTAGCAGCCTTGATCTACTCAGCCTGTCGCTTTGACTTCCTAACCTATTTTGCCAACTATTGGTTTGCCCCCGCGTTAGTGGTGGGAGTTGCTCTGGGTCTATTTTTCGATTATTTACCCCATCGTCCCTTTGAGGAAAAAAATCGCTGGAAAAATGCCCGTGTTTACCCCAGTGGTCTTTTAAATCTGTTGATCATGGGGCAGAACTACCATCTGGTGCATCATTTGTGGCCATCAATCCCCTGGTACAAGTACAAGCCTGCCTATGAGGTGATGAAGCCTTTGCTAGATGAAAAGGGCTCTCCACAGTCCCTTGGCTTGCACCGTCGCAAAGATTTCTGGGGATTTGTCTATGACATTTTTCTAGGTATCCGCTTTCACCATAAAACGAAGGATTGAGTACGCTGCTTACTCACACGCAATCCTGACTGATAGCGTCCGATATCGAAGGGCACCCACAAAGGGGTGCCCCCTACAGAGCCATCCATTTTTAATCGGGTTTGATGAATTCGGATTTGGTATCTGAATATAAAGCAAAACAGGGAGGCTGCCGTAGAAGCTTCCCTGTTTTGCTTTATATCTGGTTCCTGAGACCGCCCCCTGAAACCAGAGTGAGATATCGCAATTTGTTAATAAACTCTATGGGGCGTGGGCAGACGTGTCGACACTAGACCAATCAGGCCTTAACCCACTTGCCCCGCGGAGGTAGGGGTGGTAGATATCAGCCTGGGGAATGGTCATGTAAGTATGGATTAAAAAGCGAATGCACATGGGTAAGCTGCCGACTACCTGCATGTGCTGAACGTCTAATAGAGGAACTGTGTCCCAATTTGGACGCTGTCGTGCGATCGCAGCTGGAAAGATAGCATCCAGATCAGATGTCACCGAAAATGTGACACTAATCATGGCATCGGGTGTAATCGGATTATTGGTTTCTAAAGCATCAAGCAGCTCCGTCACCGCATCCGTCATAGCAGCTACTGAATTTTCAGGTACGGTCGTTGCGCCTCGAATTGCACGCACTCGCCAGTTACCTATCTCCCCTTGCTGCATGTTATCTATCCCTCATTCATTCCTGGATGGTACCAACCAACTCCTTAGATAGAGTAGCTTTTTCTAGGTCTATCCGAGCCCCATCCTCAGATTATCTATCCAACAAACGGACCCGGCAACGTTGTACCAGGAGACTGATAGAGCCACAGCGGGACGCCCTGGTAAGCTAGCTCAAACTCCAACCACCCCTGCATCCGAGGACTTACCCAAGGATTAGCCACCTGACTATTACCCGGCAGCAGCTTATTCCAAAACGGTTTACGCTCTTCAATGGTGTAAATCTCTGTCTTGTCAGGGTCTAGCCCGACCAGTTCTGCGGCCCAATGTTTAGCATCTTCTTCAGTACCTAGGCGATCCACGACTCCCAACTCAAGGGCCTGGGCACCGGTAAAAATTCGCCCATCCGCAAACCCGCGTACGGTCTCTTCTGGTAAATTTCGGGCAGTCGCAACCGTGGACACAAACTGCCCATAGCTAACATCGATGAGCTCTTGCAGAATCGTCTGCTCTGGTTGGGTCAGCTCTCGGTCAAAGGACAAAATATCTTTGTAGGGGCCAGACTTAATCACCTTGAATGACACCCCAACCTTATCCAGCAGTCGTTCAAGGTTATTGCCCCGTAAAATCACCCCAATACTGCCGGTGATGGTGCCCGGATTTGTCACAACATACTGAGCACCCATGCCAATATATACCCCCCCTGAGGCGGAAATATTGCCAAAGCTAGCGACAATTTTGACTGTTTCCTGGAGCTTCTTCAATGCACTATAAATCTCCTGGGAGTCGCCAACTGTACCGCCAGGACTATCAATTCTTAGGAGGAGCGCTGGAAACTTTTTTTCTTTGACCTCTTCGAGGGCCTCTAGCACTCGCTTCCGAGTTCCACCTGCGATCGCACCAGAAATTTCGATACGGGCGATCTGTTTACGGAAACGTGGCTTGAATGGCCAAATCATAGATAGAGACTTGATAAACGACTAAACGTCCAGATGAATACTATAAACGTCCACTGTTATCTATTGCGGCTCGATGACATCATCAATCAGAATAGAGCAGAGGCTTTGCAGAGATAGCCATCAGAACTTAACATAACTTTATAGTAAGGCACACAGCCTGTCAGGTTTATCCGATCCCCGCTGCATGGCATCCCCTTTCAATCAATCAAAGACTCCAGCGCTGCTTTTAATTGCCCCTTTCTTTTTATGGGGGACAGCTATGGTGGCCATGAAGGGAGTGATAGACACCACCACTCCTCTATTTCTGGCTACCCTACGTTTAATGCCAGCTGGAGTTTTGGTGCTGATAGCCGCCGCAATTTTAGGGCGTAAACACCCCCAAACCTGGCAAGCATGGGCCTGGATAGCTGGTTTTGCTCTGGTTGATGGCACCCTTTTTCAAGGCTTTTTGGCTGAGGGATTGCAGCGCACGGGCGCAGGGCTAGGCTCAGTCATGATTGACTCTCAACCGATCGCCGTGGCGTTAATGGCGCGGTTTTTATTCAAAGAAATTGTTGGTCCCCTGGGATGGCTGGGGCTGATCCTCGGGATAGTTGGTATTAGCTTGTTAGGGCTCCCTGATGAGTGGATTATTCAAACCGGCTCAAATATCACGACTGCTCTGTCAACAGGGCAGTGGCCAGCCCAAAATGCAGTCGTCAGCCCATGGCCCACAGTTGAAGAGCTTCTGGTTATCCTGCTAGGGCACGGAGAGTGGTTAATGTTGCTGGCGGCTTTATCGATGGCAGTTGGGACCATCATGATTGCCTATGTCGCCCGTCACGTAGACCCGGTCGTTGCCACCGGATGGCATATGATTTTTGGAGGCATGCCTCTGCTGGGTCTATCCGCCTACACTGAGGTGCATCAGTGGCAAGGGATCACTGTGACAGGTTGGTTAGCGATTCTCTATTCCACAATCTTTGGCAGTGCGATCGCTTACGGCATATTTTTCTATCTGGCCTCTAAGGGCAATCTCACGAGCTTAAGCGCCCTGACGTTCCTAACCCCAGTATTTGCTCTTACCTTCAGCACGTCCCTGCTGTCCGAGAACCTGACAATAGTGCAGTGGACGGGGGTTGGTTTTACCCTAATCAGTATTTATCTAGTTAATCAGCGTGATGTCATTACCGAGACCTTGATGGGGGTACTAGCAGGTCCACCGATAATGGGATTGATTGCAGCAATTAATCCGAATGTATCAAAAGCATTAACGGAATGGTTGCGCTCCCATACTCCCTTGGATTCATCATCAGATTAGTACTTGCCGTAACCTTTGTTACTATCTTGCCTCCTATGGGCACAATCCATACCTAGTCTTTATATAGGCCGCCGATATACTAAGAACTCTTGATAAAGCATTTCTCAGATTATCTTTCTATTTAAGTTAGTATTGGCTGCAAGATGGTGAGACCCCTCACGGCAGCAAACGCTTTAATGGCTGACAAAATTTGTGTGGCTGATCACCCGATTCCGTAAGGCCTTATGGCTTTGAACGGTATTACTAGTGCGCTTACCACTGCAAACCTAAGTAAGCCACTCTAAGGCGACGGGTAAAATTAAACAGTCAGCTTGAACATGGCAGCTCTAAATTTGGGTAAAGTTATGGAAAAGCGTAGTGCTATTGTCCGTTGGCAAGAGCGGCAAGTTGATGATTAGGCTTCCATACAGTGCTGGGCTGTTTGCTCCCATGAAATAGGAGGCCACTTAGACGTCGAAAAAGTAATCTGACTGTTCTATTGATTTAGTAGAAATCTGCCTTCGAAGCATTGAATTAAATCGGTCTGTGCGGTGAACAGGCAATGCAGGTACTGGATAATAAATTGATATGATTTGGCGCTCTACTACAGTATTTCTAGCGAGTCTCACAGCTGCCACTCTATCTGTGGTAAATCTGCAAGCCCAAAGCATGCCTCTGCTGTTGGCGCAGTCCTCGGCAGTCGATCCAGATGCTGCTATTGACACAGGTCAATCAACACCAGACTTTAGCAGTACTACCTCCAGTACGCCCCTTGATGGTGCCACTTCTGAGGAGCAAATCCAAGAAGTTAAAACCTTGCAGCAAGAGCTGAAAAATCGTGGGTATTATGATGGGCCTATTGATGGTATCTATGGCCCCAAAACCGAGGCTGCGATCCGTGATTTGCGGGGGCAAGAAGCCGGGCAGACTGACGAATTACCTTCAACCCTGTTTCCCGTTAGTACAGCGACTGTAGATACATCAGCTGAGTCTGTGCCACCAGAAAATGAGGCGCAGGTGGCCAATGAATCTGAGGCCGACGATAGCTCTGTGCGCATCAATGCAGAGAATGTGGCTGAGGGTGCTGAGGAAGAAATTAATATTGGCGATGCTGTTTCGCCGGAAACAGGGATCGATGAAGCTGCACCTGAAGTGCCATCTGAAGCGTTGGAAGCTGAAGCGGCTACTCAAGCTCAACCTGCGTCACCAGGATTGGGTCGATTGCTATGGCCGGGTCTGGCGCTAATCGTAGCTTTTGGTAGCTTTGGTATTGGGTTTCTTTTAGCTAATCGTGTGAAATCTGAAGGGGGTGAGGCCGAATCACCCTGGGGAACCGTGCCCGATCCATTACCGCGACAGCTGCAGTCGTCGTCATCTCTCAATGGTCACACGGTGACTAGCAACGGCACTGGCTCTGTGCCTAGAACTGAGTCTATGACACATCAGTCTGGGGCAGTCAGCGAGGGTTTGCCGTTGGTGGCTGCCGCTGCTGATACGGTCAGCCCTACGACTCGATTAGCCAAGGTTGATGTCATTGATGAGTTGGTTTCTAATTTACAGGTTGCTGACCCGAGTAAACGTCGTAAAGCCATTTGGGAGCTGGGTCAGCGAGGGAATTCATCGGCTGTGCAGCCTCTAGTTAACAGCATGGTAGATGCGGACTCTAAGGAAAAAAGCCTAATCTTGGCGGCGCTTTCAGAAATTGGAATTCGCTCATTAAAACCGATGAATCGAGCCCTTGCTATTGCCTTGCAGGATGATAATCCTGATGTGCGTAAGAATGCGATTCGAGATTTAACTCGTGTTTACGACCTGGTTACTCAAATTAGCCAAATGTTAGGGCACGCCACTGAGGATACCGATCCAGAAGTGCGTCGGACGGCGGAATGGGCTTTAGAGCAACTGAACCGCATTCGCGAAGCGCCTAAGTTGAAGTCATCTCTGAATACTCTGGAAGCTGCTCGCTCAACGCCGGAGCTGCTACCTGATGAAGTGGAAAATTTGAAAAACTAGGGTAATGCTTCATCCCCCATATTGTCTTTACGGGATTGACTGATTGGGCCGCACTCATAGTAGGGTCATAAGGCTGAGTTGATACAGTAGCCATGGCGCGGTGCTTACGATTACTCTTTGTTTCTACTCCTGTTGGCCCTTTAGGCTCAGGACTTGGGGGTGGTGTGGAGCTCACCGTGGTCAATCTGGTGGCGGCTTTAACCCAGCGGGGGCATCAGATTACGATCGCAGCTCCCGAAAATTCTCAGCTAGAGGGTATCCAACTCATTCAGATTCCCGGAATACACCAACCTACGGCCCATACCCAGGGACGTGACACCCCCGCGACCGTATTAGAAAATGCCGTTTTATCAAATCAATGGGCCTATGCCCGTCAGGTCCAGCACGATTACGATCTAATTGTTAACTTTGCCTACGACTGGCTACCCTTTTACCTCACTCAATTTTTTGATACGCCCATTGCCCACTTTGTCAGTATGGGGTCTCTCAGTCGGATCATGGACCATGCCGTTGTCCAAATCGATGCGAAGTTTCCAGGTACCCTGGGGGCTTATACCCAAACCCAGGTTGATACCTTTCCTCCCGGTCTCACCTGGCAACTGCTTAGCAGTGCTGTCGACCTCAGTCAGTATGATTATTGCGATACTCCTGAACCCCGGTTGGCATGGTTAGGACGCATTTCACCAGAAAAAGGTCTAGAAGACGCCGTTGCTGCTGCTCAGCAAACCCAAACCCCCTTAAAAATCCTAGGTAAACTGGAAAATCAAGAGTACTGGGATGCCATTCAACGCACCTATCCAAATGCCCCAATTGACTATCTGGGCTTTGTCAATACTCAGCAGCTTCAGACAATCGTGCGGTGCTGTCAGGGATTACTGATGACTCCTCGTTGGGTAGAAGCTTTTGGCAATGTTGCCATTGAAGCTTTAGCCTGTGGCGTACCCGTGGTGGCCTATCGTCGGGGTGGTCCCACTGAAATCATCGACCATGGCAAAACGGGATGGCTGGTGGAACCAGATTATGTTGCGGGTTTAGTCGACAGCATTCGAAAACTAGATCGCATTGACCGTGCTCACTGTCGTCAGCAGGCGGAACTCAAGTATTCTTTGCCTGCCCTGGGTGAGCGTTTTGAACAATGGTTTGAAGCCATCATTAAGGCGAACTAGGGCACTCGTGTCTATTTGGATACGGTTTTCCCTCTGGACCACTATGCTTTTTCTTGCCTCCTTCTTCCTCTTTCCTTTTTTCCTTCTATCTCTCCATGCTCTCTATTCCCCTCATCGAAATCACTCAATTAGTTGAACGCCTGGTCGATTACCCTGAAGCATTGCGATCGCTCCAAGAAATTGAAGACTGCGATGGCGAACTGAACGATGCCGCTTTATCCTTAGCCCTCAGAGCCGGTTTAGAACCCACCGAGAATGAGGGTTGGCTAGAAGGATTTGCCAAGCGCTATCGACACATTGCCTGCCTACCAGAGTTTCGAGCAGACCTGAAAGCTCAGCAGGTAATTGCTTTGGTTCAGCACCTGACTCAAAATAGTCAGTGTCCTAACCTATTGGTAGTGCCTGTGGCGTTGTATATCAGCAAAATAGGCGTAGATAGCTTTTGTCAGAGTTTTGATAACAGCCGGGTACCTGCTGAGTAGGTACAGGTAAGATTATGCTAGCGACCTCTATGGGCCGTAAACATATCCGCCTTGCTCTACAAATGAGGCGGCATCAACCCGTTGCTGCACAAATTTTGCATAAAGCAACTTTTATAAAAGTAGGGGAATTATAGAGCAGACGATAAAATCAAGCCGTTATCTCAGGCATATCATGGCAAAATAGCCAGTCTGTCAACGTAAAACAACGTATGGTTTAGCAATCCATACGTTGCGATCGCGGAATTAGATATTTACACCCTGTAAGTATCAAGTATCGCAACATCAGCGTTCAAAACTGATGGCGGAAGTTATCCTCTACTCATAGACACACTACTCTACTAACCACTATTGGGAGCTTTGCAATGACTCGCTCAATCGCCCGTGCTACTAGCGTCACACTAACTAATTTAGAAGGTGTACCGGGTAAAGAAATTGTCGAGCACTACGGCCTAGTACAAGGCAGTACTATTCGCGCTAAGCACGTAGGTAAAGATATCCTTGCTGGGTTCAAAAATATCGTTGGTGGTGAGCTAAAAGCCTATACTGAGCTGCTCCAAGAATCCCGTCAAGAAGCCGTCAATCGCATGGTAATGCAGGCTGAACAACTAGGAGCCAATGCCGTTATCAATGTCCGTTTTGCCACCTCATCGGTTGCTCCAGGCGCTGCCGAGCTATTTGCCTATGGTACGGCTGTCAAAGTGCGATAACACTTTTGCAGTCAGTTTTATAGGTTAACCCACAGAAAATACCATGGATATTCTTGTTTTTCTCACTTTGCTTGGAGTGGGATACTTTATCGGTAATCACCGAGAACGCAAGCACTACGAAGATATTAAACGCCGCGAAAAAGGCACCCTCCACGTGCCCATCATGAGTTGGGGAGCCAAGCAGGATCTACCCTATGCCCATGAAGCCCAGATGTTTGTCGGGAGCGTTGTCGTCGCCAACGACTATTTCAAAACCATTGCCGCTAGTTTACGTAATCTGGTGGGTGGTCGAGTTACCGTTTATGAAACCCTGATTGATCGAGGGCGACGAGAAGCGATGCTGCGGATGAAAGAATCTGCCATTGAATGGGGCGCTTCTCAGATATTAAACATCCGTTTTGAAACCTCTAACATTGCTGGTCAAACTAAGGGCGGCATGGGGGCTGTCGAAGTGATGGTCTATGGCACTGGTATTCGCTAAGACCAGAGTAATTTAACCCGCAGTGCTGCATGAAATACGTCCCGCGTGAAATTGTCGATGAAGTCAATGTCACCCCAGTGCATCCACTGGTTAATTTTGGCTATTTAATCGGCACCGTTGTGGCTGCAGCTGTAACGGTCTATGTCGGGTTGGGAGTAGCCGGTGCGCAGATTGCAGCCCGGCTAGGACCCAATGCAGAGAATAGGATCGGCGAGGTGATTTTTGAGAATGTATTTGCTGGGATGCCTCTGGTACAGGATGGGCCGGAGTTGAAGTATGTGCAAACTCTCGCCGAGTCGTTACGGAGTGATGCGTTAAAGCAGCGTCCTGACCTCAAGCTACATATTCTGGAGGAACCCCTACCCAATGCCATGGTGGCAGCAGGGGGATATGTATTTATTACCCAGGGGCTGCTAGACGAGGTTGAGTCCGAAAATGAGCTAGCGTTTGTACTGGCCCATGAACTTGGCCATTATGAAAACCGGGATAATCTTCGCAGTCTGGGCCGCTCACTCGTATTTTTGAGCTTGAACAGTGCATTGGCGACTACCGGTGTGCAACTGCCGCCCCTCTTGACCGGTTCCATGAGCCTCGCCGATTTGCACTACAGTCGCGACCAAGAGCAAAAGGCAGATGTTTATGCCTTTGAGATGATGTACGAGCGCTATGGCCATGTGGACCATACCCTCGACTTCTTTAAACGATTAAATGAACAAGAATTAGATCTGGGGGCAGCTGATCAGTTATTGGAATGGCAGTCAACCCATCCTCTGACTGAGTCTCGTATTGAATATCTAGAAGCATTGGCCAACAAACGGGGCTGGTCCTTAGAGGGAGAGGCAACGGCGCTGCAAAAATCCAGACAAATACGATGAGGCAATGTCAGGTGTCTGCTCTTGGTATTACAGTCCTTCTGAGGTTAGTGAGGAAGAATTCATAGCATGGACAATAGAAAATATGCCAAAAGTTGATGCGAAGAATGTCCAGTGGAGCAATGTTTTTTGTGAACTCTTCGTATATTAGAAAGTGGCTTAGAGTGTATTCAAATCATATGGTTCTAACAATAAGTAAAGGCCATCTAAAGTCTGGCGTATTCTATCTGCTGAAAGACTGCCGATTTTCTCAACTAACTGGCCGCGATCAACCGTAAACACCTGAGAAATATTGACAACACTCGCTTTTGGCAAATTAGCTTCACCTTGTTCTAGCAGAACATTGCCAGGTGCATTAGCCCGCTTCAGATTTGAGGTGAGGGCACAAACATCTACAGTACTAGTCTTACTTTGATTAAAAGCGTCATTCTGAATCACCACATGGGGATGACGATAACCAGGAGCCGAGCCTACGGGCTCACCTCAATCCACCCAGTAAATATCACCTTGCTGAATTACCATTCGCCATCGACTAATCTACGATGGGTAGATCGCATCTGAGTTAGCAATCTGGCATCTTCTTCCAAAGTGTCACCATAAAAAGCGTTGAGCTGTTCTACCAAGTTTGCAGGTCGACGATGGCGACGAATAAATTCTTGAAGAGCCATAGAAACTAGTTGTCCCCAAGATAGATTTAGTTCTTGGGCAAGAGCTTGGCCCTCATTCACCAAAGAAGTCTGAAGCGATACATTGGTCAAAGGATTTGCCATGGTGATTAAGTTATTGACCTGCTTTGCTTTAAGTATAGCTAACCCCATTCAAGCCTAAATATTCGAGAAGACGGCTTACATGATTCGAAGAAGGTTGTAATTTATAGCGTCTGAGGTGTTCGATTACGTCTAGTTTATTCACATGTGGAAACCAAGGCCGCAGCAAGTTTGTTACATATGTACTAATAAATAATCCTTGTACTAATGTCGTTACATTGGCTGGTCGCCGGTCCAAACTAGCCTTACTAAAGTCTATGAGTACTGGCTCTTGGGAATGCACCAGAGCATGGGCCGTAATACAACGCAAATCGCCATGGTCTAGCCCAATTTGGTCTAACCGGTATGCCTGATGGATAAGCTGCGCCAATATGCGATTGATTGTCTCCAAAGACTGCAATTCTTGCAGCCGGTCCACCAGCATGGGGCCATCGATATAGTCCATCAACAAAAAGTTATCGCTGTGGACAACATAACCAGGCCCAACACTCACCGCGTTAGCCCGTTGTAGCATCTTCGCTTCCACACTTAAACTTACCTGAGGGGAAGGTTCTCGACGAATTTTGAGAACCCGATCTATACCCTGATAGCGCACTCGCAGTACCACGCCGCAATAGCCTAGCCCTAGAATATTCAGTCCTGCCAATATTTTTGGGCCATAGGACTCAATGAATTCAAGATCTAAAGCTTGTAGTTCAGCCCAGCGGCGAGTCAAGGTGTTTTCATCACCGTTGGGATAGGCTAAAAGCTGTCGCGACGGGCTTTGCCAAAACTGTTCCAGGCTGAGGACCGATGTCACAGGCAGTTAAGCACAGAGCTGCCGGGCCAGGTCTACCGTAAAGTGAGTTGCATCACTGGCGTCACCAGCCAAAACGTTAAACGGTGTCTCTGGAGTGCCGAGGTCGCTTAGCACCAGTTTGGCTCCAGTGAAGTTTTGGGCTTTGGTGTATTCATTTACAGTTACTACTGTCTTTAGACCCGTTGGGGTTGCTGAAAGCAACCCATTGTTAGTGTCTTCAAACGCTAGACAATTATCTGCAAGTAAGTCCATGTGCTCCAGGGCATATTCGTAAATATCGGGAGCTGGCTTTTTCTTGGGTACCATGTCGCCTGCAGCGATGACGTCAAACCAGTTAAGACTGTCAGCCCCGAGGGTGTTTTCTAACAGGGCTTGAACATTGGCGGGGGTAGTAGTGGTTGCGATCGCAAGTCTTACCCCCTTACTCCGAGCCTCGTTGAGTAACCGCTCTACACCCGGTCGCAAAGGGATTTTGCCTGCCGCCGCATATTGCTTATAATACTGAGTCTTATTGGCATGGAGATGCTTGATCAGCGCATCTAGATCAGCAAAACCTGCAGGCAATTGAAAATCAGTCAGATAGTCCTGCACATAGGCCCGGATTCGCTCTTTGCCGCCCGATACTTCCAGCAGCTGACCATAGAGTTCTGGAGTCCAATGCCAATCGAGACCTGTATCCACAAATGCTTGATTAAAGGCAGGCCGATGGCCATCCCGCTCTGTTTCTGCTAGGGTGCCATCCACATCAAAAATCAACGCCTTTAGCTCTGCCACAGACCTCTCCTGTTAACTGAAATCTTCAGGCTTGATTTTACCGTCATTAAGCAGCCATCCATAGCTCATAAACGACATCACAATCTGGAGCGGTTGAGTCATGATTGGCAAAATGTTCAACAATTTCTGAAGCCGTAGGTTTCGCTACAAACGTTGGGTGAATTAGCTTGATATGTTAATTGAGAATGATGTAATCAGGTTCAGCCGACTGTGTAGGTTAGAGCTGCATTTCGATTTAATTATCGTTCACATACTCATGTGCCTAATCAGGCATTTCTCGAAGCGTTTCAACAAAAGCCCAGCCCTGTGGTTGAGCTTTTTTCTTTGGTTGCTTTTCAATATCCTCGCTGTCTATTGACCTGGTTCAGCAGCGGCTGGCCAGCTTGCATCCGTCGATAGTTTTCGACAATTTGTGGGGCTACTGAAACCGGATCAGTCAGACTGGCAATGTGTGGGGTGATCGTGACTTTAGGATGGGCCCAAAAGGGATGTTCCTGGGGTAGTGGCTCTTGGCGAAATACATCTAAGCAGGCCCCAGATAAATGATTGTTATTCAGCAGCGAGAGCAAATCTTCTTCGACTAGATGATTGCCTCGGGCCACATTGATTAGGTAGGCTCCTGGAGGTAGCTGGCCCAGTGTATCGCTATTGAGAATATTTTGGGTCTCGGAGGTCAGCGGTAATAAACAGATGAGAATTTCACTAGCGGCTAAAAAGTCTGTTAACTGCTGGCCAGAAAACACTTGCACATTGGTGGTGGATTTAGCGCGGCGAGACCAACCGACGACCTGAAACCCTGTTTGAACCAGACGAGCAGCGACAGCACTACCTATTTGACCCAGCCCCATCACCCCAACAGTGACTTCGTCGATATTGCGCGGTTGTAGAGGTTGCCACTGGTGCTGTTGTTGCTGTTGGGCATAGGTTGGGAACTGGCGCATATGGTTGAGGGTGGCTGCTAACACGTAATCTCCCATCTGGCTGACCAACCGTGGATCTACCATCCTTACGAGGGTTGCCTGCGTTGGGATAGATGCATCCTGGAGTAGATTATCGACACCCGCTCCCATGGAAGCAATCACCTGCAGGTTAGGATACTGGGCAAAAATTCCTTGGGGTTGTGCCCAAACAAGCGCAAACGTAATGTCGGTTTTGTCGCCATCTTCCGGCCAGACCCGCAGGTCTATGTCTGGATTTGTCGCTTTGATAGCGGTTACCCAAGGTGTGGGGTCTTTGGTTGGACAAATTAGACTGAAGGCCATTGAAGTGATTGTGTTCTCGTACAGCTACGGACGAAAGCGCAGACGCTGCCAGCCCCCTAAAAAGACAAGCCAGCTAACTACGACAAGCCAGTGAAACCCAACCAGGGTCAAGAGGGAGCCCGTGTTGGTATAAATGATTATGCAGCCGAGTCCTAATAATGCTGTCAGTCCAATAAAGAGAGGCCGACTAAATAATGACATTAGGTGTGGCCTAAAAATCATCGCCTGGAGCGGGTGGCTGATGACAAACAGTGCCAAACTTAATGTTGTCCACAGCATAAATGTGGTGGTTAAGACGCCTTCTGTGGGATGGGGTAAAAGCAGGACGCGAAAAATGAGTTCCTCTAGCATGGCGGGAACGAGCAAAGCCTGCAGCACTCGAATGAGCAGCTGACCAGGGCGGACGCTACCTAAAATGCTGTGCAGCGACAGGAGTTTGCCCCACAGGCCTAGGGGAATAGCGATCGCACCATAGGCCACAGCCACACCTAAAGTCATCAACCAATCGTCCATACTGGGTATCCGCCCCGCTTCAATCAGACGAGAAAATGCGGTGGGAATAAAAAAGTATTGGCCAAATAATTCGGTCGGCGCTAGGGGCAAAATCGTTGAGTCGCTGCCTCCCACTTGATTAGTTCTGAGAAATCGCAGTGTTGCCCCTTGTTCCCAAAAGATGGTAGCCAGCTGATCGTAGGCCACGCGAGGAATAATTGTGCGCCAGCTCAGTAGCTGGGTGGTCAGATTGGTTTCATTATCGAGGGACTGCTCGTGAATACCGGCCAAGACTTCAGAGTTCTGTTGCCAATCTGGTCGTACAATTCCGACTGGAACTAGGGCATTTTCCAAGTGTTCGCCTAATGTAGCTAGGGGCTGTAGCTGTTGCGGATCAATGGGGGGCTGCTTACGCACCTGGGCTTCAATCCGCTTGATGGTTTTATAGAGGGCCTGACTAGAATCTTGAATACAGGATTGGGCTGGTGTCACCACGGCTGCGCCAGTGCCGTCACCGACCCGGTAGCGGGCCGTCATAATCTGTAGCTGCTCTTCCAGCATGGCCAGTGGCTTAATGCCGACCTGGTCATAATCCTGTGTTAAGGCATCTAGCTTGATGATGGCATCGGAAACCGGGCGGGTGCCGAGCCAGCCCCGCTGCAGATTGCCCATATACTCAGCCCAGCTCAATTTCCCAGACACAATCCCATTGGGATTATGGGCGTAGACCTGATGGTAGTTGATATCAAACTGCAGTTCCTGACTGATGGCATCGCGGATCACAGTGGCAATGCCATAGGAGAAATGGCCGGTGACTGTGCCCACTACCCCAGCCTGTTCGGCTTGTTCGCCACCAATGCCACCAAAAATGTGCAGCACTAAGCCCTGATCACCTTCGTTCCAGGTAGTTTGTCCGAGCTGAATGGTTTTGATGGTGCCTTTGCGATCGCGAGTTCGTCGCCAATTGCCAAAATTGATATAGTTCAGCTCATCGTCTGAATCTGTGATGGTGGTATCGGCCTGCAACTCGAATAGTGATCGCGGGGCCACAGCCCGGACAATAAACTGCTCCTGGTGATTGGGACTGCCATAGACATACCAGCCATGCTCACCCGCTGGTGATTGCTCTAACTGGTCGAGGCTAAATTGCCGAATGCCATTAATGGCAGGCATCTTCGGTAAGTAAACTACATCTGCAACCCCATCAAACTGCTGTGAATCTGGATTGTAGTGATGGACGTTAAAGGCCTGACAGTCACATGTATTGTTCGTTGCTGCCGGGGACTCTATGTTGACCAAGCCGTAGAACCGTTCAGGGATTTGTATGGGCTCTTGATTAATGGTCAGGGTATTGCCCTGGCGCGTAACACCAGCCAGAGACACTAGCACATCATCATGGGGGCGTGCTCCGGCTAATGACTGGAGGGGGCCAACCTGTGACCAGCCATCAAACCGGTCTGGATGTACATTGCCTTGTTGTTGACTGGCGTAAGCATCGGCGCTAAAGCTCACGTCTCGGCTGACCAATTCGACGTAGGCATCCAGCTCTGGGTCGGATTGCCAGGTCAAGACGACAGTTTGGCCTATCAGTTCTTGAGCAAATGATGGTGTGTGGAGTACTTCTAGCCATACCCAGTCTCCTGCTCGGGTTGATACTTCCTTGGTCCGAGGTAAGATCAATCGCCCTGTCCAGGCGGCAACTGGCTGGTACTGATCCGGCGGTTGAGCAATAATATGGGTGACGGTAGCACTGCTGTTGAGCCGCTCATAGTTGGATACTCGAACTGTCTCAGATGTCCCACAGCTGGTGACGCCCAATACGATAATCAGAACGATGCTCAACCATCGTCCCCACTGTTGTCCATGCCAAGAATTTTGCCAGAACCGTGAATTCACCAGCACATTGGGACTCCAATACGCTTCTGCCTAGGAGTACATAACTATAGAATGCCTTTCCTCACGATTTCTAGGGTTGATGCTGCTTAATCTGGTGTAGCGATACCTTCTAAAGCAAACAGGCTGTTGGGAAAATCAGGTATTCGATGAATAAGAGTTTCCAGATGAACTGATAATACTCCTGGTAGGTCAAACATAGACTGTCAGCTGCATCAGGAGGCTGTACCTGGCGACTTAAATGCCAAAAATAACCCAGGGCTAAGCCGTGGGTCATGATGAAAAATTGGGTATTGATGGCAGGGATATACAGCGCTGCTACTATGAGACCTGCGTAACAAATAGTGAGCAGCCACCACACAAGTTGCAAGATGTTTGCCGGTGTGAAACCGTTGTTTGTCTGATGCTTGTAGTTGCCATCGCGTAGGTGTTTGAGGAGTGCGATCGCAACGCCAAATACCAATACCACCAGCGTTAACACCCACATGCGTCCCGGTACCTGAGGGAATAGGTCCAACTGACTGCAGGCATGAAGAAATAGGCCCAAATTGACCAAAGCTCCACGCACCAGCAACGCACACAATGAACCCAGCAGTGGAAATCGCTTTAGCTGTAAGGGCGGCAGTGAATAGGCCGTGCCGATGGCTAAACTCAGACCAACAGTGACTACCAAATAAAGGCTGTGGGACACCACCGCCAGTAAAATTGCTCCACTACAGGCAATACCCACCAGCATTTTGGCTTGGGCAGACGAAAACTCTCCTGAAGCAATAGGTAAATAGGGTTTATCAATGCGGTCAACCACCACATCTTCAATCTGGTTGAGACCCACAATGTAGATATTGGTACACACACAGGCCAACCATGTCAGCCAGAGGGCGCTGACTCCTTGCCAAATATGAAATGTGCCTGGTGACAGCCCCGACGACGGGTGCCGCGCTGCCCAGGCAATGCCAAATAAGCCCAATATGCTCAGGCTAGTACCCACAATGGTGTGGGGCCGAGAAAACTTCCAGAACGCCCGCAACCAGGGGATCGGGCTTTGCAATAGATTTAGAGAGGGGGGACTAAGTGCAGACTTTGTCATCGGCAGTGAGTGGGACCTCTAAAATCACCATGCCGAGTTTTCCCGAGGCCGTCAACAGATTCCGAGCATTGTTGAAATGCTTAATAGATCTGCTAAACATTTGTATCTTCACCGATGGCAGTTCTCATAATGATTTTGGGTAGGGGCGTCCCATGGGACGCCCCTACCCAAAATCATCACACCGACCGCCCTTTTAACTCGTCTACATCCAACCAGCTTACGACTGCTCCAGCAATCGGAATTGCAAGAAATACTCCCAAGAGCCCAGCAACTCGTACACCAATAAGCAGGGCCAAAAACATCACGATAGGGTTGATATTGAGAGAATCTCGCATGATGTGGGGTAACAGCACATTCTCTTCGACCTGCTGTAGCAAAATACACGTCACTACCGATTGGATTGCCACACCCAGCCCCTGGGACAGTAACAACAGCCCAATGAGACCAACGCCAAGAGTAGCCCCAATGCCAGGAATCAAATCAAATAGTCCGGCGATGACGGCGAGAACGAGTGCATAGGGAATTTTTAATAGCAAAAAGACAATAAATGTGGAAATAGCAAAAAAAATAGATAACAGTAACCGACCCCAAAAGAAACCGAGAAGATTCTGCTGAATGATCAGCGTCAAGTGCTGGCGCTGATGCTCAGGGACAGCATTGAGACTCCATCGCCAGAGCCTTGGGCCATCTAGCATCATAAAAAAGGTAACAACGGCAATCAAAATGCTGGTAATAAAATTTTCCAACAGCGTTTGTATTAGCCCTAATCCAGAGCCTAGTAAGGTCGTCGCCTCCTGCTGTAGCTGTTCTCCTAAGGTTTGTAAATCTACTTGTACATTCCACTGTTGTAATGTGGTTTCAATCTGTTCTATGAGCGGCAGTAGCGAATTGACAAAATCTGTGCTGTTTTCTAACAGGCTTTGGCCTTGGGCAATGACCGCTAGTGCCAGGGTGGTGGTTATCCCTCCGACGAGTACCAGGGCCACCATAAAGACTACAAAGACGGCTATGCCATGGGGTAAAACTCGCCGACACCAGCGCACGGGATAACTGAGCAAAAATGCCAAAATCGTGGAGATCACAAAAATGACCACCACGATTTCAAAATACGAGAGCAGCTGTAGTACCCCCCAACCACTTGCTAGTAATAAGAGAAAGCGTACAAGTACCGAGTTGTCTAGCTGGGCTAAAACGGTCTGAACTTTTTCCAGTGAAGCCTTTGGGTTAAGTCGAGGAGCCACTGTTGGTGTCCGCCGCTGCTAAAATCTCTTGAACCAGTACATAAGGTTGCACAATCAGGGACTGTAGCTGATTTGTAGGTCCGGTGACTCCCCAGGCCTCTAGCTGTTCGCGGGTGGGTTTGGTGATCAACTGCTCACCAATCCAGCGTTGTACAGATTGGACATTATCGTTGGTCAGGGCCATGCCGACTTCCACAAGGTCCAGCTGAGGATCTACAAAGACGACTGCATCCCGGGCAATGTGGGGTTTGAGCCAATCCCACTGGGTAGGCCCCACCATGTTTGCTAGATCTTGTCTTAATTCTTGGGTCATCTTAATGCTCCGCTGGACAGGGGGTGGTCCAAAAACTATCACTCTGCTTGGAGAATTATTGTAACCGTTGCGTCATCACCGGAGACATCACCGGCCAAGATCGTGCATGGTATGGATGCGATCGCAACAATATTCTGTCACAGCCTGTAATGCCACCTTGTCTTTACTAGACTCTGGCGGCGCGATTGGCTGCCCAATGCGTACAGTCACTGGCAGTGGTTTGGGAAACTTAGTCCCACGGGGCAAAATTCGATGAGTGCCCCAAAGACTGACTGGCACCAGCGGCACCTGTGCCTTAGCAGCAATCAGAGCTGCGCCCAATTTTGGGTCTGGTATCCGACCGTCGCCGGTGCGGGTGCCCTGAAGAAATACACCGACCGCCCAGCCCTGTTCTAACTGCTCTAATGCAGCTTGAATTGCCCCTCGGGCAGAACCACCACGCTTGACTGGATAAGCTCCGTAGGCTCGAATTGCGGGGGCTAAAATCGGTACTTTAAATAGCTCCTGTTTGGCCATGTAGGACACAGGACGACGCACACAGGAGGACACAATGGGTGGATCAAAATCGCTGGCGTGGTTAGCAACAACTAGCACAGGACCGGATTTGGGCATATTTTCTGCGCCGTATATGTGTCCTTGAAAATATCCCCGCAGCATTGGATTGACTACTGACCACTTAAATAGGTGGTAGAGGACCAGGCTAATCTTGGGCTCGCGCTGCCGTTGATTATGGTTCACTGTTCAATTCCCTATGGCCGATTACCTGTCGAGCAATATGATTTTGGCTCTCGGAGTGGGTTGGGTTGAGCCCCGAAACCCAACCCACGAGGGTATCTGGAGACTGTTTGGCCATGGTCTTAAAATGCTTCTACCTGGTCTAAGGTACCGACATTTTTGAGCGTCAGCTCACGGCAGGTACGTTTGATCAATCCGGCTAAAACCTTGCCAGGGCCTACTTCAACCACCGTATCTACGCTATGTTCCGGTAGGCTTAAGGACATTTCACGCCAACGTACGGAGCCGGTCATCTGTTTCATCAGCCGCTGTTTAAGCACATCTGCATCGGTGCTTGGTGTTGGGTCTATATTGGAGAGGACCGGTACAGTAGCTGCCTTAAAGGGGACATCGGCTAAAATCTGATCAAATTCGTGGGCAGCTGGGGCCATCAGGGGAGAATGAAAAGCCCCTCCGACGTTGAGCTTCATGGCTCGCTTTACCTTAATGCCATTCATGACGGTCTCGACTGCTTCTGGAGTGCCTGAAATCACCACCTGACCAGGGTTATTATCGTTGGCTAGGACCACTCCTTCCGTTGTTGCAATTTTCTCGTCTAACTCATCTCGCTGAAAGCCCATCAGTGCTGCCATAGCACCATCATCGGCTTGAGCCATCAACTCAGAGCGACGCTTGACCAAACATAAGCCAGTTACAAAATCAAACACACCTGCAGCATAAAGAGCAGAGTATTCGCCCAAGCTATGGCCAGCTACCATATCTGGCTGATAGCCTTTGGTCTTGAGCAAATCGACCAAGATGCATTCGATGACGTAAAGACAAGGCTGGGTATAGAGGGTATTGGCAAGGCTGAATTCGTCACTTTGAGAGCGACTCAATACTGACCAACCTAAAATATCGTCTGCTTCAGCAAACTTGTCCTTAGCCACGTCTGCTAAATCACTGCCCATCCCTACAACCTGGGACCCTTGCCCAGGAAATACCCATACGGTCTTTGTCATCGTTACTAGCGTAATTGGTCCGTTTCTCACTGTCTCAGCAAATGACCAATTAGAAAAGGGTGAGATAGATGACAGACACTGTAGGATGAGCCGTGCTTATTAGTTCAAGACCAAGCTCATAAACCCCATTCCAGCAGGGCTGCACCCCAGGTTAGCCCCGCGCCAAAACCAGACATAGCGATTTTGTCACCGGGTTGAATTTTATCGCTGCGGACCCATTCGTCTAGGGCGATGGGAATCGAGGCTGCAGAAGTATTACCGTGTTGGGCCATATTGCTGACTACACGCTCCTTCGGAAGCTTGAGGCGCTTGGCTACGGCGTCTAAAATCCGCTGATTGGCCTGGTGTAAAATCAGCCAGTCGATGTCATCGGCGGCTAATCCGGCATGGAAGAGAGTCTTTTCTAGGACTTCTGGCACCCGACTGACGGCAAAGCGGTAGACTTCACGTCCGTTCATGGTGATGGCAGTAAAGGTACCTTTTTGGGTGCTGACACCGTCAGTGAGGGGAGCTGAGTCAGCGGTGTAGGCCAAATTTAAGCAGCCGTTCATGGTTCCGTCGCTGTGCATCTCAAAGCCCAGTAAGCGGTCGCGATCGCACGCCTGCATGACGACAGCACCGGCCCCATCACCAAACAGCACACAGGTGGTGCGGTCCTGCCAATCTACCCAGCGGCTGAGCAAATCAGCCCCGATCACTACAACATTCTGATAAGTGCCTGTGCGAATAAACTGGGCTGCTGTGACTACACCAAAGACAAAGCCAGAGCAAGCGGCGGTCAGGTCAAAGGCAACGGCTCGGGTCGCACCAATGGTTGCCTGCACCTGGCAGGCAGTGCCAAACAAATCATCGGGTGTGGAGGTGGCCAGGATGATTAAATCAATGTCCTCAGGAGTTAGTTTTGCAGCTGCGATCGCATTATTGGCGGCCTGGGCCGCCAGCACCGTGAGAGATTCATCTGCATTTGCCACATGACGGTGGCAAATGCCTGTGCGTGTAGAAATCCACTCATCGGAGGTGTCGACAACACGGCTGAGCATTTCATTACTCAGCTCTGTCTCTACCCGGGCACTACCGCTGCCAACAAAGGCCACACCGGCCCCACCATTTATCATTATTTTCTAGTCTCCATTGGCCACTGATGCAGCAACCTTTTGGTACTGCCCCTGGATATGCCCAATCACACCATTGTCAACGGCCTCTTTAGATAGGCGAATGGCATTAAAGATGGACGGTGCGTTGGAGCTACCGTGGCTAATAACAGCCACACCATTCACCCCCAACAACAAAGCACCTCCGTGCTCAGCATGATCAAGACGTTGTTTGATGCGCCTAAGATTACCCTTGAGAATCAGCACACCCAGCTTTCCTAAAATACCGCGTGGCAGTTCCTCTCGGAGAATATTCATGGCCACTTCACCCACGGCCTCAGCAAACTTCAGCAGTACATTGCCGACAAACCCATCGCAGACAACCACGTCAAAATCACCTGAGAGGACATCCCGTCCCTCAGCATTGCCAACAAAATTGATCAGCGTTGATTCACTCAGTGTCTGATGTACCTGAACAGCAACATCATTACCCTTACTCGGTTCCTCACCAATGTTTAGCAACCCTACTCGAGGATTTTTTGCACCAAAGGCATATTCAGAGTAGACACTACCCATGAGGGCAAATTGCTCTAAAAACTTGGGCCGACAGTCAACATTAGCCCCTACGTCTAAAATCAAAACCGGTTTACCGGCTACCTGTGTTGGAAACACGGCTCCAATAGCAGGTCGATCAATCCCTTTGATTCTCCCTAGACGCAAAAGGGCTGCTGCCATAGCCGCCCCTGAATGTCCGGCTGATACTACAGCATCAGCACGACCTTTTCTCACCATGTCCATGGCAACATTGATGGATGCATTACGCTTTTTACGCAGAGCACTCAGCGGCTCTTCATGCATTTCAATGGTGCCTTCAGCGGGCACAATTTCGATCCGACTCAAACTGTCAGAATCGGCAACAGAAGCCCTAATTTTGTCAGGATCGCCAACGAGCAAGATTTCAACATCTAACTCCTCTCTTGCCCTAATAGCCCCAGCAACGATTTCGGCAGGTGCATAATCGCCCCCCATTGCATCAACTGCGATCCGCGCTTGAGTTAAGCCCATCGAATTGAATCTGTAGAAACTTTAAGAAATTCTATCAGACTGAAACCGAGTGAAAATTGACAACTGCGGTTTTCTGACAAAAGCCTGTTCCAAAGCTTCCAAATATTCCAGCATTGGTGGCAGGTTCAGATGTATGCTCAGATACAAATAATTTGAGTATCTGAGCTGCTCTGATCTAGCTTATTCTTCGCCAGGCTCAACAATTCGCTGGAAAAGATAGCCTGTTCCCCGTGCTGTCAAAATTAGTTCAGGGTTACTGGGATCATCCTCTAGCTTGGCTCGCAGTCTAGAGATATGGACGTCTACCACCCGCGTATCCACATGGCGTTCGGGGGTATATCCCCAAACTTCCTGCAAAATCTCAGAACGTGAAAATGGTTCACCAGAGCGGCTGACTAGAAGCTCTAGCAGACTAAACTCCATCCCTGTCAGACGAATGCGCTCATCGCCCTTATAAACCTGACGCTTGTTTGTGTCAATTCGGATATTGTTGATCGTAATGACACCGGAACTGGGAATACCAGAGGTGCCGGTCTTTTCAACGCGACGTAGGACTGAGCGAATTCTGGCTTCTAATTCCTTAGGAGAAAAAGGCTTAACCACATAGTCATCAGCGCCTAGCTCTAAACCGGTAATGCGGTCGGCTACATCTCCAAGTGCTGTCAGCATGATGATGGGAATATCTGACTCTTTACGTAGCTCTTGACAAACACCATAGCCATCCAGCTTGGGCATCATGACATCAAGTACGACCAGGTCGGGGATTTCGTGCCGGAAGGTGTCCAACGCTTCTTCGCCATCCGCCGCAGTTACGACGTCATAACCGATCATCGAAAGACGGGTTTCTAAAATACGACGAATACTTGCTTCGTCATCGACGACCAATATTTTCTCTTTTACGCTTTCCAAAGTTTCTTGAACTCCTACATAATGGCGACGGCAGAAGACTTCGACCGCTGGAGGGAATGGCTGGTGCTTTTATCCCTCAAAAACCGGCAACTTTACCACTTATCAGGTGTCTCAAACACAGGTCGAAACTCAGTGATTAAGGAATCTAGGGAAGAATCCCACGCAAAGCTTTGTTAGAGCTTGTTTTAAGATAGCTAACATTGTATTGCGTTTTGCAGCTCATCACCTTTGATTGCCAAGGTTTTCAACGTTTCTTAAGGTTGTTCTCTATATAAGTAAAATTTGTAGGGTATGTTATCTGCTTTTTGGAGATCAGCAGGTTTTGCACAGATTTACTTAAAGTTGTTTGCTGTTTGTCAGGTGCTGCAGGCGTTGCTATCCCTAAGAAATAGGGGGCTGCGACAGCAAAATTGCCTGGGTAGGCCGTACAGCAATTACCCAATTTGAGGTTTGAGTGCTGACCACTCTTTAATATGGATAGATAGTTCATATGTTTTATTCCTAGGCATGGCTAAGGCTCGCTCGATTTATGTGTGCAATGAATGCGGAGCAGAATCGCGGCAGTATTTTGGTAAATGCGCGGTGTGCGGTAGTTGGAATTCGCTGGTCGAGCAGGTAGTGGAGCCCACTACTGCCAACAATTCTCGTCCGGGGCGTCGGAGTACCTCCCGTAAGCCAACAGATAATAAACCTCGGCTGGCAAAAACCTTTAGCCAGATTGCCGATCATCCCCAAGCTCGCATTGGTTCTGGCTATGGCGAGCTGGATCGGGTTTTGGGGGGTGGGATTGTACCTGGGTCGCTAGTGCTGGTCGGGGGAGATCCGGGGATTGGTAAATCGACACTGCTGTTGCAAACGGCGAGTCAGTTGGCAGCTCGGGCAGCGGTGCTCTATGTGTGTGCGGAGGAATCGGGGCAGCAGGTTAAGTTGAGATCGCAACGCCTCGGAATTGATATAGGCCAGGGAAAAAAAGGGAAATCATCGGTTCAAAACTCTCTGCAAGCAGCCGATACGGCGTCGACCAAACTTACCGCTTTCAGCTCCTCTGAGTCTTTATATCTACTGCCTGAAACTGATTTGGAAACAATTCTCTCGGAGCTAGAAGCCTTACGACCTCGGGTGGCCGTGATCGATAGTATTCAGGCTCTTTTCTACAATCAACTGACGTCTGCACCGGGCTCGGTGTCCCAGGTCCGAGAATGTACGTCAGCTCTGATGCAGCTGGCCAAGCGGGAGAATATCACGCTGTTTATTGTGGGGCATGTCACCAAAGAAGGTGCGATCGCTGGCCCCAAGGTCCTGGAGCATCTTGTTGATACGGTTCTGTATTTTGAAGGAGATCGGTTTGCCAGCCACCGGCTACTGCGGTCGGTCAAAAATCGATTTGGAGCCACCCATGAACTGGGAGTATTTGAAATGGTCTCCCAGGGATTGGCAGAAGTGCCTAATCCATCGGCTCTATTTATGGGGAATCGAGATGAACAGGTGCCGGGAATCTCTACGATTGTGGCCTGTGAGGGCTCTCGTCCGTTAGTGGTTGAATTGCAGTCCTTAGTCAGCCCCACCAGCTATAGTTCACCTCGCCGCTCAGCCACCGGGATTGAATACAACCGTTTGCTGCAGATTTTGGCTGTGTTGGAAAAACGGGTGGGTATTCCTCTATCTAAGTTGGATGCCTATGTGGCTTCGTCTGGTGGATTGAGTGTGGCTGAACCAGCGGCGGATTTGGGCATTGCTATTGCTGTGGCGGCTAGCTTTCGAGATCGCATTGTCGATCCGGAGCTAGTGCTGATTGGAGAGGTGGGGCTAGGAGGGCAGGTCCGACCTGTATCCCAGATAGAATTGCGACTTAAGGAAGCCGCTAAGCTCGGCTTTAAGAGGGCCTTGGTGCCAAATGGTCAGAAAATGTCAGGATTGCCCATGGAGATTACTGAAGTGGGCAGAGTGGTGGATGCGATCGCAACTGCCCTGGGTTTTCAGGCTGATGCCAATGACTGACCTAAGCTGCAGCCATGTTAGCCCCTATCAACCAGTCCCTATAAGTCAGGGAAACGTGTGAGGATTTTTACGGTCAGCCTGTGTAATTCATAGACCACTCACCCATGACTACCTGTAACCCACGTCTCCTCCATGCCGGATTTGTTTTTATCCATATTTCAGCAGCTGAGCCGACTGTTTACCACTAAGCTCGTGGAGCTGGGTAATACTGAAATCACCCTGAAACTACTTTTAAGCCTGTCGATCTGGCTAACGCTGATCCTGTTCGCCATTGGTTTGGTGAAAAAGTTTCTCAAGCGGCAGCTACTGGCTGGCATTGATGCCAATAATCGGGAGGCGATCGCGGCATTGGTGAGCTATGTGCTGGGTGCGATCGCCATTTTGGTAGTTGTTCAAAATTCCGGCATTAACCTGCGCTCCCTGGGGATTATCTTGGGAGGATTGGGGGTCGGCATCGGCTTTGGTTTACAGCACATTGCCGATGACTTTATCAGCGGTTTGATCATGCTGTTTGAGCGCACGCTCAAGGTAAACGATTTAATCGAACTGGACGACTACAGATTTGAAGGGCTGGTGGGACGTATTATCGAGGTCAACCTCAGATCCACCATTATTCGCACCCTGGATGATGGTGATGTAGTTATTCCTAACAATCAGCTAGTTAAAAATCGGGTACTAAACTGGAGCCACAACACTTCCATTGCCCGCCTCAAAATTCCCGTGGGAGTTTCCTACGATAGCGATCCAATTCTGGTCACCGAGCTGCTGCTCAAATCGGCTTATATGGAACCAGCCGTATGCAGCAAACCTATGCCTAAAGCTATGTTTCTTGCCTTTGGTGAAGACGCCCTTCAGTTTGAACTCTGGGTTTGGGTAGATGTCAATAAGCGCTTTCATATCCAAAGTTCACTGCATTTCACCATTGAGTACAACCTGCGACAGCACAATATCGAAATAGCCTTTCCTCAACGGGATGTATGGATTCGAAACTTACCATCCCAGAGTAATGGAGACAGTAAGCCCCCCTTCTTTAACCGCCAAATCGCCCTGCAGCATCGTCCCCAAGCTCCAAGTCAGACCACTCTTAGGGATATGCTGCGCCAGGTCAGCTATTTTGCCAACTTTAGCGATTTGGAACTGCGCCAGCTCATCGAAATTGGCTATCGTCAACGCAGCCACGCTGGAACGACCCTTTTCCATGAAGGCGATGCGGGTAACTCGTTTTACATTTTGCTAGAGGGCAAAATCGAAATTCTTGCTGAAAAACTAAATCGCCATCTGGCTACCATTGAACCTGGTCAATTTTTTGGTGAGGTTGCCCTACTACTAGGAGTGCCACGTACTGCCATGGCCCGTGTCGCAGAAGACGCGCTGCTATTTGTGATTAATCAGCCTAGTTTTTCAGATCTATTACGCCGCTATCCCGAACTGTCCAACCATGTTGTACAAACTATGGCCCAACATCGTGAAGAACTAGCCCAGCGTCAGCGAGAAATGCGTGCCCTGAATTTGGTGGATTCCAGTGAGGATGATGCAAATCCTGTAATCTGGGCACGAAAACGCATAAAAAGAATGTTTGATCTCTAGCAAACTGTTTAATTAGCGACTCAACTTAATTTTTGCTGTCACATACCAGGGCCACTGGTAATGCTCAGCAATTAGCCACATCACAATGCTGGCATGGGCCAATAGCGTAATCAGCGTCCAAACAATTGAAAACTGATTCAACCCATTACTATCAATGGGAGGAAACATATAGTTAGAAACTATAATCAGCAAAGCTGGCAGACAAGCAATTGCTAGCGCAAAACTCCAAACTACGGCGGTCACCTGGCCATCGGCGCGACGGTTGTATCGCCACCTGCTGCCCGTCCAAAACCAAGTCATGGGTTGCACACCATCTACCATCTGGATTGATTGAGCTTCCAAGTTGGCATCAAAAATATGTCGGCAGAAGTTGCAAGCAAATGCCTCTGTCAAAGTTAATACTGATAATTCACCATGACCACACACCGGACATCTGTAAATGTCATGGTAATTTAGGGTCCGCAGTGAACTGTCAGACGACAATGTAGAAGTCGACAAAGAGTGGCACTGGTAACTCATGAAACGTACACGGGGTGGGTTAACTTTCCCTAACGTATGCGTTTTCATACCAATACGAATCGAATGCGCTGCTTTTCTTAACACAGCACTGAGTGCCTACGCAATATCGCTTAACATGGCACCCTAAAACGAACACTATTTCTTACTGACACTAACTGTTAAAGAACCCTACTTGCAGCCCATTGCTTGCAACTGCAGCAGCAAAGCATCAGCTTCAGCCTGTAAGTGCAAAATCTCAACCTGGATATCAGGCTGATATGGATAGGACTTTAACTCAGCCCAAAAAATCTTCTTATCCTCTGGTGCTGGCTGAGTCTGGCAGCTAGAATCGCTCACACTTTGTACAGACTCAGAAATCGCCCCGGTCTTAGAAATAGTTTTCATAATCATGTCGCTAGTAATAACTACTCAGCGAAGTAGCATGCGAATTCTAACGCAAAAGTTCCCATCATAACTTAATCAAAAGATACCGATATTTAATCTGTCCCTTGGCATTTTCCATATATAAAAGATTCGCTATGTCCCATAAGTTATATCAATGAGTGTAAGCTTGTTCCCCAATAATCGTTGGGTGGTCTGGAAAAGACTCATCCAAAAAATTTAAGATTGAGACAACAGCAGCTCTATGTAGGTTTTTGTGGTGAAGCTTTGGGATGAGGCCAATGTTGTGTTTGGCTGACCCAGAGCCCTTGAGCGCTGACTAACAGAGTAGTTTTATTAATCTGATGAATCGTTAGCTTCACCAAGTGACTGCTTGAGCCTGTCGGCGATATTTTTCATCAGGTTGTCGATCGAAGTCTTTTAACTCATGCCAGGCATCTTCAGCAGCGGCTGAGATGTCTTTGAGGTTGACATCAGCATGTATATTCGGTGTCTGTGTGCAACTTAGAGAAACAGAGTAAATATTTAGTTGTGAGGATATTAACGCGGGGTTAATGAATCTCAGAAAACGTCTTTATTCCTCGGGTGCATTGGATGAGGGACTAGCGTCTTTGGCTAATAGGTCGATAGTGTCTCCCAGAGCTGTGGTCAAGCTTTGGCGGGTTTCTTGGTGAGCGGTTTGTTCAGCTTTAAGTGCGTTGGAGATCTGCTCGCACAGAGTTAAGGCGTTGATGAGTTGCGATCGCAACTCATCAATGGATTCCACCTGATTAACCTGATCTAACACCTGCTCCAAATCACGAGATACTTCGCCTGCAGCGGGTGTCTGCTTAAAAACTTCTAATTCATTGGCCAATGCCCGAATCCGTGTTTGGCTTCTTTCCGAATCATGGCGACGCTGTTCAGATTCCGACTCATACAGCCTGCGCCAATTAGCCGCACTGGCATAGGCCTGATCGCGCTCCTGACCTAAAACCTTGAGCTGTTGCTGTAACGCTTGAATCTCCGCTAGCCACTGGGATACTTCATTAACCATGGGCATTGTCCATGACGGTCGATTAAGGTACAAGGATATAGCCTTTCCCCAAAAAATGTACAGGCGTTCCATGAACATAAACGTAGTAGGAACGTTCTATGGAACGCTCCTACTGAGCAAAAAAAAGGCAGTGCCTAGCACTGCCAACACACATGGGGTTAAAACTTAGAGCAACTCGACTGGTAGCTTATCCTAGAGCGGCTGCACCACCGACCACCTCAAGAATCTCTTGAGTAATAGCTGCCTGACGAGCCTTGTTATAGTCAAGGGTCAATGTTTTAACTAGCTCGCTAGCGTTGTCACTAGCATTATTCATGGCGGTCATTCGAGCCGCCAATTCACTAGCTGCTGACTCCTGGAGCGCCCGTAGTACCTGGTTATTCAGATACAGAGGCAGCAAGGCATCTAAGATCTGCACCGGATCTTGCTCAAAAATCATATCCTGAGGCAGCTGTACTTGCTGGGTTTCAACAGGCTCACGTTCCACCTGAAACCGACCACCACGGGTTGTTAGACGAAATACCTCGTCTTCTTTATCTAGACCTTCAGGATCTAAAGGCAGAAGGGTCTGAGTCACAGGTCGAGAACTGACCAAAGACACAAACTTGGTATAGATCAGCTCAACACGGTCAACCTCTTCTGACAAGAATAAAGACAATGCCTGGTCTGCAATTTGGGAGGCTTCTTCCGCTGTTGGAATTTGTTCCAAATTGTTGAATGTGGCATCAATAGGATAATCACGATTCTGAAAGTACTGAATCGCTTTACGGCCAATCAAAATCATTTGATAGCCAATGCCAGATGCTTTGAGTTCCTTAGCCCGAATTTCCGCACGACGAATGATGTTGCTGTTGTAACCACCGCACAAACCACGGTCAGCTGAGATCACAATCAGCCCGACATTCTTAACGTCCCGGTTCTGTAACAATGGCAAGTTTGCATCTTCAAACTTCAGACGGGTTTGCAGACCATAAAACACTTGGGCTAAACGGTCGGCAAAAGGACGAGTGGCCTCAACTTGCTCCTGGGCACGGCGCACCTTAGCGGCTGCCACTAGGCGCATGGCCTCGGTGATTTTACGGGTGTTTTTAACCGACTTAATGCGGTCACGAATCAATTTGAGATTAGGCATACGCGTTGTTTTTAGTCCGATTGTCCCTAACTAGACACGGTCTGATTAGGGACAGGACCAACCTCCTCCTATGCTGCCATGAAGGACTGCTTACACTCAGCAATCGCTTCTTTTGCTAATTCCTGAACTTTGTCAGTCAATTTCTTGCCTTCGTTGATTTCCTTGACCAACTCAGGCTTGCTGGTGTTGATGTAGTTGCAAAGCTCTACTACTAGAGGTGCGACCTTATCAACAGGTACATCGTCAAACAGACCGTTAATACCACCATAAACGATGGTTACCTGCTCGTGCAGAGCCCGGGGAGAGTATTGAGCCTGCTTGAGAAGCTCACGCAGACGAACACCGCGAGCGAGCTGAGCCTGAGTCGCAGCATCCAAGTCAGAGGCGAACTGGGCAAACGCTTGCAGCTCGTCAAACTGAGCCAGTTCCAGCTTCAGCTTACCGGCTACCTTCTTCATTACTTTAGTCTGGGCTGCTCCCCCCACACGGGATACGGAGATACCGGCGTTGATTGCTGGGCGTAGACCAGAGTTGAACAGGTCAGAAGACAAGAAGATCTGACCGTCAGTAATGGAAATTACGTTGGTGGGAATGTAAGCGGAAACGTCACCTGCCTGGGTTTCGATAATGGGCAGTGCGGTCATGCTACCTTCGCCTAGCTCAGGACTGAGCTTAGCAGCCCGCTCTAGCAGACGAGAGTGGATAAAGAATACGTCTCCGGGATAAGCTTCACGACCGGGCGGACGACGTAGCAACAAGGACATTTGACGGTATGCCTGGGCTTGCTTGGAGAGGTCATCGTAGATCACCAAAGTTGCTTTGCCCTGGTACATGAAGTACTCAGCTAGAGCAGCACCAGTATAGGGAGCTAAAAACTGTAAAGGCGCAGGTTCGTTAGCGTTAGCGGCTACAACGATGGTGTAGTCCATAGCACCGCGCTCTTCTAGAACGCCAACTACCTGGGCTACGGATGCTGCTTTCTGACCAACGGCTACATAAACGCAGATAACGTCCTGGTCGGCTTGGTTGAGGATGGTGTCGATTGCGATCGCAGTTTTACCAGTCTGACGGTCACCAATAATCAGCTCACGCTGACCACGACCAACTGGAATCATCGCGTCAATAGCAGTAATACCGGTCTGCATCGGCTCATAAACCGACTTCCGCGCAATAATGCCAGGTGCAGGAGCCTCCAACAAACGACTGTCAGTGGTAGCAACATCACCCTTACCGTCGATAGGACGAGCCAGCGCATCTACCACACGGCCTAGCATCGCTTCGCCCACAGGGACCTCAGCAATTTTGCCAGTTGACTTAACCGAGCTACCTTCCTTCAACTTACGGCCATCACCCATCAATACCGCACCCACATTGTCCTCTTCCAGATTCAGGGCGATACCGACGGTGCCATCTTCAAACTCAAGCAGCTCACTGGCCATGGCCTGCTCTAGGCCGTAAATGCGGGCAATCCCGTCACCTACCTGCAGCACAGTACCCATGTTGGATACCTTGACATCCTGGTCATACTGCTCAATCTGCTGCTTAATAATGCTACTGATTTCGTCAGGTCTGATGCTTACCATTGGAGTTGCTCTACTAACTCAGATATCAACAAAAAATCAATTAAACTAACCACGTCAACTTGAGAATCTCAGCTCTAAAACCTATCCTCAACTTGACATTGTGTCCGCTGACGACATGCGTCAAACAGCACCCTGCTAAGCAGTGCCCAGCTGAATACCAATCCGCCGTAACTGTCCACGTAGGCTGGCATCTACCACTTGAGAGCCAACCTTGATGATGACACCACCCAGTAAGCTGGCATCTAAACTGGTGCTCAACTCAACTGCTTGTGCTTTGGTCATTGTCATCACCTTCTGACGAATCGATTCCTTCTGGGCATCAGAAAGCTCGACGGCAGAAGAGACTTCGGCCAGCACTGTCTGGTTCACTTCCCTAACGAGAGCCTGGTACTGACTCAAAATTGGCACCATCAAAGCCGCCCGGCCCCGATCAACCAGCAGCTGCAGAAAGTTTAAGAAATTCCCGTTGGCAGAATCTCCTAAAACCTTCTTGATCACACCCTTCTTAGCATCGGCAGATGTCAGCGGATTTGCAAAGAAATCAGTCAGCTCTTGAGACTGTTCCAAGAGTTCTAGAACACTAGCTGCCGAGGCGTTTACCTCACTGGTTGTACCACTGTCTTGAGTTAGAGACAGCAGCGCACGAGCATAAGGCTCGGCCACTTCACCAGTAACAACGCTAGTCTTCATGACTCACCTCCAAGCAAAGCAATACTTTGGTCGACCAACTTAGTCTGCACCTCATCAGTCAAAACATTGGGTAGATCGGCCTCAACTTTGGTCAAAGCTAACGTTGCTACCCGCTGTCTTAGTTCCCGCAGCACTCTCTCCTGCTGGCTAGTCAGATCCTGCTGAGCAGATGCTTTCATCCGTTCGACATCTTTCTCTGCCTGAGCCAATACAGCTGCGCGGGCCTTCTGTGCATTTCCTTGAGCTTCAGATTTGATCTGCTCCGCCCGCGCTTGGGCCTCTTTCAAATTCTTTTGCTGCTCAATTAGAGCTGCTGCCGCCTTTTTCTGGCGATCTTCGGCACCCTTAATGGCCGCTTCAATGGTGCTACGGCGCTCCGACAAAATGTTGCCGAGAAAGCCACTGCCAAAGTAAATGAGTACGCCAATAATTATGACGAGGTTAATTAAATTTGTCTCCAGAATATCGAAGTTGAGACCAAAGCCACCTTCTTCCGAAGCAAGCAACCAGACTGTCTCCATATGTTCCATCCCAAACTGCGCCCACCAACTAGCTAATTACCAGTGGCGGTATAACTCCCGCACAAGAGCGTGCTCGGTAGCACGCCCGATTAAAAAAACTTATGCAGCGGCCCCCAGCAGCTTGCTCAATATCTGCTGGCTCAAGGCATCAACCTGCTGCTCTAAGGCAGCCATAGCTGACTGCTTCTGAGCATCCAGATCTTTTTGAGTTGCTTCACGCTGGACCTGAGCCTCTTGCTGAGCAGATGCCATTGTTTGATCGCCGATTGCTTGGGCCTCGGCTTGAGCATCTTCAACGATTTGCTTAGCTTCCCGCCGTGCAGCAGCAAGAGCCTGCTCGTATTCCTGAGCCAGCTTTTCAGCCTTAGCAAGACGCTCTTCAGCATCTGCCGTAGTCGAGCGCACGTAGCCATCACGCTCGTCAATAGCATTGCCTAGAGGCTTGTAGAAAACTGCGTTCAATATGATGGCTAGCAAAGCAAACTGCACAGCCATCAGGGGCAACGTTGCATCCAGGTCAAATAAGCCACCAGCCTCTTCAGCTGCAGCTTCGACCGCAAATAGCATTACACCGGTTATCATCACGTTCTATGCCCAACTATTCTGGGGCTGCCATAACAGAAAATAGGCCATCACCCAAAACAAAACCAATCAAAGACAGCCCTTTCTGAATCTCAAAATATCAGAACAGAACTGACGCCAATTAGCCTGAAGTCAGTAATGCCAAACAGACAGAAGGGAGACAATTAAAAGACTAAATTATCTCCCCGCACCAAAGTCGCTTAAGCGAAGGGGTTAGCAAACAGAAGCACAAGTGCAACTACAAGACCATAGATGGTCAATGCTTCCATAAATGCCAAGCTCAGCAGCAGTGTGCCGCGGATCTTACCTTCTGCTTCGGGCTGACGAGCGATACCTTCAACGGCCTGGCCAGCGGCATTACCTTGACCAATACCAGGGCCAATAGCTGCCAAACCAACAGCAAACGCAGCAGCTAGTACAGAAGCAGCAGCAATAATTGGATCCATGATGTTCTTCCTTATCCTTAGATAGATATCAACAAACTAAGCAAGTCGCCCAAAATTGAGGATTAACTCCTCTCGAAACCGTCAGAAGCTAGTTCAAGCAGCTAGCTCTAACCAAGCAGGAGATGACCCAACGTCAAATCCCAACTGGATACCTCCGAAGAGGTTATCCATGCTCTTCTCCACCATGACCTTCAATCGCTTCACCGATGTAGGCAGCAGCCAGGGTAGCAAAAATCAGTGCTTGAATTGCACTTGTAAACAGTCCCAACAGCATTACAGGTAGGGGGACAAACAGAGGTACAAGTAGAACAAGCACCGCTACCACTAACTCGTCTGCAAGAATATTTCCAAACAAACGGAAACTCAGCGAGAGAGGTTTAGTGAAATCTTCAAGAATGTTGATCGGCAGCAGAATTGGAGTGGGCTCAATATACTTAGCGAAATAGCCCAACCCTCGCTCTTTAAAGCCTGCATAGAAGTAGGCCAAAGAGGTTAACAGTGCCAATGCAACAGTCGTATTAATGTCGTTTGTCGGTGCCGCTAACTCACTTGCCGGAATGTGAATTAGCTTCCAGGGCACGAGAGCACCTGACCAATTGGAAACGAAGATGAACAAGAACAGCGTTCCCACAAAAGGAACCCAAGGCCGATACTCCTTCTCTCCGATTTGATCCTTGGCGAGGTCTCGAATAAATTCGAGAGCAAACTCCATCAGGTTCTGCAAACCAGAAGGGACGCGCTCAACCTTGCTAGAGGCTAAAACTGAAACCAGAACAAGTACAGCCGCAACAAACCAGGTAGTTAGAAATACCTGGCCGTGAACCTTAAGGCCACCAACGTGCCAGTACCAATGCTGGCCGACTTCCAGCTCAGCCAATAGAGAAAATGGGAAATTAAATGTGCTTAACATCTCCGTCCGGAATCTTAATTTTTTTCGCAGATGCTCACGGAAACACGAAAATGCCCTTATCCTTGAGCCATGGAATCAGGCAAAACCGATGTCCATAATGTGTAGGCAATTAATGCTGCTTTATAGGTAAGGAAGCCTAGAAAAACAGGCATTATCTCTAGCTGCTGGTACTGAGTTGCAAAAACAATCAGCCCAATAAAAATCGCCAGACGACCACTGCCCAACTTTCCACGCTTGCGACCTAGTTCGGCAACACTCTTCGCCAGCATTCTTAAGTAAACCACACCGACGCACGCCCCTAGCAAATAATTCAGGGCGATGTGGCGGGAGTAAGCAAGCCAAACAGAGACGAAAATTAAAGCTGTAAACCCCAGAGTCACCAACAACAAGTTTTGCTGCAGACGAAAATACTCTCCCATGGCTTGTTCAGAAGCGGGAGGTAGCTCTGTGTCAACGTTTGCCGATTCTTCATTTGTTTGGGCCTCGACGGCTTCTTCAGGAGAAGTCACAGGTGATCTAAATACGTAGAAGCCATGGCTAAAGACGCTGGCAGCAATTGCTTACACCAGTGCTAAAGCCATGGCTGATCATATCACGGCATTAATACCTATTGATGGGATTTAGTCAGCTCTTTAGGAGCTTACGAATGGCTAGGTAGCATAGGCGACAGAACGGTCAGCTGTCGTCGCTGCAGCGATCGCACCTGATCCAGGGTAAATTCTGTGTCTGCAATCAGCGCAGCGACAGTCTGGGCCTCTGTTTCACCCGGTTCTGCACAGCGGCTCAAGAAATCGTATTCAGCCTCCGTAACAGTTGCTAACTGATAATCATAGTCAAAAAAACTTTTGGCAGGCCACCCTGACATACAAGCATGTCGGCTGGGTACAGCGGTCAAGACGCTTTCGTCATTAGACCAGTCAAATTGGGGTAACGGCGGTCGGCTGAGGAAAAACTCATAATGGGTTAGTTCTGGATCGAGGAGTTCTATCAGACGGTATCGTTGGCGATCACTCAAATTCTGAGCCCGCTCCATCACATCATCTGATTCACCAACCAGGCGGTTCAGGTCCCAGTAACGGGGATTAGAAAACCCGACAAAATCTAACCCAGAGGCATCAATTAGCTCAAATAGGGTGTCAATGGTGTAGTCCACTTCCTGAGGGTGGACATACATATCTGCAAAACATTCATCCTGATGGTTCTCAAGCGCCCAGCGTTCTTTGTCGCGTTTCACAATGCGGTTGGTTTCAGGTAAAGCATTAAATAGCTGTCGCCCAATGTGCACGCCATCACGATAGTCGCCTTGACGCTCACCCTGGAGCATAGCAATAGCCTGCTGCATCAACGATATTTCCCAGCGTCCCAAGGCTGCATATACAAATATATGCAGTAAACCTCCAGGCGCTAACTTAGTTGCCAGTGCTTGAATTCCCTTGATCGGATCGGGCATGTGGTGCAGTACGCCCACACAGTTGATCAAATCAAACTGACCCTCTAGCTGCTCAACGTCATAGATGCTGAGTTGGTGAAAGGTAGCTCGGTCCGCACCTGAGCGCTGACAGCGTTCTCGCGCTACGTCTAACGTGCCTGCACTGAGGTCAATCCCGGTGACCTGGGCTTCAGGATTTAGATGCACCAGATACTCAGTGCCCACACCCGAGCCACAGCCTGCATCTAAGATGCTAACGGCGTTGCTACTGGGGGCACGACCGGTACAAAAGTTGTAAGCAGAGGGCCAATGCCAGCGCCAGTTATAGCCGGGAGGAGGTTCATCAATTAGAGGCTCAGGGGGAAAGGGATAGGTATCGTAAAGCTTGGCAACTGCTGCACTAACAGCCGCTTCGTTTTCGGAAGTCATGGGAAACGTAGTTTTGAGTTCTCCGTTTTGAGTTTCAAGTGTGTCAAATCTCACAGCTCTACCGAAGCTATGTTCCCTAACTTCAAAAGTTCAGAATTCCAAACTGAACACTCAAAACTCAAAACTCCAACCCTCTAAGAGTGCCACCTTTCGGAAAATGCTTCGTAAACTCAGGTAACAAAACTTATCTTTTCTCTCATTCACTGACCCACCGTCTTTTATGATGACCCAGTGGGCTAATAACAAGATGTTACACAGTCGTTAGACAAACATCCTGGTGTTCCGTAATCGTTTTAATCTGGAACTGTCACGAGAGCCGATAGGCCCATGGCGCTGCCTGCTGGTGTTAACCACTGCTCTGGACTTATGTGCAGACGTGCATATTCTGAGCTGCTTGGCGCTGAGGTAGGGGTCTGATGCAATCAACCATTGCAATCAACTATTAGAAGGGAGCCTTTGAAAAGGAATGACTGTAACTGCTAGTGGTGGAAGCTCTTTAGTTCGGCCACAACTTTATCAAACCTTGCCGGTTACTACGATTATTCAGGCCGAGCAGCAGGACCGCTACATGGAGCGGGGTGAGCTATCTGAACTATCTGACTTTTTTAAATCAGGTCGGAAGCGTATTGCGATCGCACAGATCATTACCCAGTACTCTGAGTTAATCGTTTCTCAAGCCGCCAACCGTATTTTTACTGGGGGCTCCCCTCTGTCTTATTTAGAGAGAGTTGAACCCGACCCTGCAGAGTTAGCCATGGCAGCTCAGGGCGATACAGACGGCGCAGAAACTTACATTGAACGAAGCGATGGCGGCGGTCTGTTTTCTGGCCTCAGGGGCTTGGTCAGTAGTTCCGGCGATCTTGGCTCTGTGCCTCCCGGATTTCGCCCGATCAACGTAGGTCGCTATGGCCCTAGCAACATGCAAAAGTCTCTGCGAGACATGAGCTGGTTTCTGCGCTATCTGACCTATGCTATCGTTGCTGGCGACCCTAACATCATTGCCGTTAACGTTCGCGGTCTGCGAGAAATTATTGAAGATGCCTGCTCTTCAGCGGCTACCCTGGTTGCTCTTCAAACCATGCGTGCTGCTAGCATCGGCTACTTCAGAGGGGATACTGAAGCTCAGGAGTTGATTCGCTCTTACTTCAATCTCTTGATTGATGAATTTAAGGCTCCTGCCCCTTCCAACAAGCTGCGTCAGCGGCCATCTAAGGATCTTCAGGGGCTGCAGCTACCTCAGATCTATTTCAATGCTGCTGAGCGTCGGCCTAAGTTTGTCATGAAGCCTGGTCTCTCAGTCGCTGAGAAAAATGCAGTGGTGAAGGCCGCCTATCGTCAAGTATTTGAGCGTGATATTAAGCGTGCCTACTCGCTAGATATTTCTAATCTGGAATCCCAGGTTAAAAATGGCGAAATCGCGATGAAGGAGTTTATTCGTCGCCTGGCTAAGTCACCTCTATACCGTAAGAACTTCTTTGAGCCTTATATCAATAGTCGGGCTCTGGAGTTAGCGTTTCGTCACATTTTAGGCCGTGGCCCCAGCTCTCGTGAGGAAGTTCAAAAATACTTCTCCATCGTTTCTGAAGGTGGCTTGCCTAAGCTAGTGGATGCTCTGATCGACTCCAACGAATATGGCGACTACTTTGGGGAAGAGACTGTCCCCTATCTACGGGGTTTGGGCCAGGAAGCGCAGGAATGCCGCAACTGGGGGCCTCAGCAAAACTTGCTGAACTACAGCGCGCCTTTCCGCAAGAATCCTGAGTTTTTGACTACGTTTGCTTCCTACGACCAGCCACTGCCCGACCAGCATCCCTACGGTTCTGGTAACGATCCGCTGGAAATTCAGTTTGGAGCAATCTTTCCCAAGGAGACCCGCAATCCTAGTAGTAGCCCTGCGCCCTTTAATAAGGACACTCGTCGCATCCTGATTCGTCGGGGTGCTGGCATTGAAAGCCAGGTAAGCAATCCTGGTGCTCGCCCCAAAGCTCCAGGTACCCTAGGACCTAAGGTTTTCAAGTTGGATCAAGTTCCGACTGGTAATGGGGACAGCGTCAAGTTCGCTGAAAGCTCCACACAGACTATTATTCGAGCTGCTTACCGTCAGGTATTTGGTCGTGATGTTTACGCAGGTCAAGCACTTAAGTCCGCTGAGAATCGCCTGGAAAACGGTGACATCTGTATGCGCGATTTCGTGCGTGCGATCGCAAAATCGGAAGCCTTTCGCAAGACTTACTGGTCTTCTCTCTATGTGATGAAGGCTGTTGAGTACATTCATCGCCGGTTGTTGGGGCGACCCACCTACGGTCGTCAGGAAACCAACAAATACTTCGATATTTGTGCCAAGAAGGGATTCTATGCCCTGGTGGATACGCTGATTGATAGCCCTGAGTATACTGAAGCCTTTGGAGATGACACTATCCCCTATGAGCGCTACGTGACTCCAGCGGGTCAGTCCCTACGTTCCTTCCGTGCCGGTACCGTGGGTGCCACTGGCGTTAAGCCTGTACCCAAGCCTCAGGTGCCCCGTTTCGTTGAATTGGGTACCGTTAGCTCGTCTCGAGGCGATATTGAAGTTAACAAGCGTATTGGCCAAGGCGTTAATTTACGTCGTGTTCAGTTCAAAGTCTTCAAGCTCACTAACCTGTATGACAAAGCTAATATCAAGCTGGTCACCCAGGCTGCCTATCGTCAGGTCTTTGAGCGCGACATTGCTCCTTATGTCATCAAGGCCGAGTTCACCTCCCTTGAGAGTCAGCTGAGTAATGGCGAGATCAATATGAAGGAGTTTATTGAAGGCCTAGGTTGCTCTGATCTCTATCAGAAAGAGTTCTATGCCCCCTATCCCAATACTAAGGTGATTGAACTAGGTACCAAGCACTTCCTAGGTCGTGCTCCTCTAAATCAGCTGGAGATTCGGAAATACAACCAGATTTTAGCGACCCAGGGTATCCGGGGATTCATTCAAACCATGGTTGAAACTCCTGAATATGCTGAATTCTTTGGCGAAGATACGGTCCCCTATCGTCGCTTCCCCACCTTGCCAGCAGCTAATTTCCCCAACACCGAGCGCCTATATCAGCAGCTCACTCGGCAAAATGATGATGTTGTAGTTCCCAGCTTTGCGCCTTCAGTCTCACCGACAGCATCCATTGACACCTAGTTGGTTGTATGGGCTCCGTTAGCGGATTCTAAGATCAACCCAGTGATAGCTAAGCCAATTAACGCTTAGCTATCACTGGGTCTAGTTGGTGCTGAATAACTTGATGTCAGGCAGCATAGAGTAATTCTGAGGAATACCATTACAAAATATTACGCACTCTCTAAGAAGGTCAGCTGAATACCGGAAAATACTTTCGGAAGGTAGCTAAGCTGATACAAGATTTCTCGAAATCTGAGCTGATATTTGGCATGCTTCAAAAGTCGAATTAGGCATTGAATCGGCGCATAGGTTGCCTGCTTGATTTGATTTAGAGTGGAAATGAGACTGCTGTTACCTTACCTTTTTAAAGGTGATATCAGTTTTTTCAAGGTGAACATTGATAGTTTCACCTGAATATATTCTTTCGGAGGAATCCATAGATGAGTATTGTCACGAAATCAATCGTGAATGCCGATGCTGAGGCCCGTTACCTTAGCCCTGGTGAATTGGATCGAATCAAGGGATTCGTTACTTCTGGTGAGCGTCGTCTACGCATTGCTCAGGTTCTAACTGAGTCCCGTGAGCGCATCATCAAGCAGGCTGGTGACCAGCTTTTCCAAAAGCGTCCTGACGTTGTTTCTCCCGGTGGTAACGCCTACGGTGAAGAGATGACTGCAACTTGCTTGCGTGACATGGACTACTACCTACGTCTTGTCACCTACGGTATTGTTGCTGGTGACGTCACTCCCATCGAGGAGATTGGTTTGGTTGGTGCTAAAGAGATGTACAACTCCCTGGGCACATCCATCCCTGCCGTAGCTGATTCAGTTCGCTTTATGAAGAGTGTTGCATCTTCTCTATTGTCTGGCGACGATGCCGCTGAGGCCGCTTCTTACTTCGATTACGTTGTTGGTGCAATGTTGGGTTAAATTGACTCAATTTTCCCACTACGCCCTTAAGCCACATCGTCAAATTTCATCAAGGAATACAGATTATGCAAGACGCAATTACCTCTGTAATTAATTCTTCGGACGTTCAGGGTAAGTACCTTGATCAGTCCTCCATGGATAAGCTAGCTGCTTACTTCCAGACTGGCGAGCTGCGTGTTCGCGCTGCTACTGCCATCGGTGCTAACGCTTCCGAAATCGTTCGTGATGCTGTAGCCAAAGCGCTGCTTTACTCTGATATCACTCGTCCTGGTGGCAACATGTACACCACTCGTCGCTATGCTGCTTGCATCCGCGACCTAGACTACTACCTACGCTATTCCACCTACGCTATGTTAGCTGGCGATCCTTCCATTCTGGATGAGCGTGTTCTCAACGGTCTAAAGGAAACCTACAACTCTCTAGGTGTACCTGTAGGTGCTACTGTTCAAGCCATTCAGGCTATGAAAGAAGTAACTGCTGGTCTTGTTGGCGCTGATGCTGGCAAGGAAATGGGCGTTTACTTCGACTACATTTGCTCTGGTCTCAGCTAGGTCAAGTTTATGTAGTCTAGATTGGCCAAGCTAATCTAGCGTTATTTCGGAAGTCTGGATCGAGTGTTAGCTAATCACAATCTGTCTATAACGAGGGATTATGACAGCTAATCATTGGTTATCGGACTTCCGAATTTTTGAATCTATGCTTAGTGCGCGGATAGTGTGGTAAACATTCTAAAATCTAAGGCATAGTCAGATTTATATATAGGCAGTTTGAGGTTGGATAACTGACAGTACATTAGAGAATGCTAGTCTGATCTCAATTCAGCTAAATAGCTAGCCCTATTAAACTAAAGCCCAAATATTCACCGCTTCAGTTAACAGGCTTTTCGCAATCGATTTGCAAAATAGTTTTTGTTTAAGATTAGGAGACATCTCTGCTATGCGCATGTTTCGGATTACTGCCTGTGTGCCGAGTCAATCTCGCATTCGCACCCAGCGTGAGCTACAAAATACCTTTTTTACCAAGCTCGTTCCCTACGATAGCTGGTTTCGCGAGCAGCAACGAATTCAGAAGATGGGTGGCAAGATTGTCAAAGTAGAATTAGCAACTGGTAAGCCCGGAGCCAATACTGGTTTGGCCTAAAGCGGTCAATGGGTTGTTACGAGAAAGGGCTGCAACGTCGTTGCAGCCCTTTCTCGTAGTTATGCGCATTTTTAGGTCATACTTAGTGCCAAAAATGTTCCTTTATCTATGATACAAACTTTTGATTGGTGGCATCTTCTGTGCCAGCGTTATATCGGCACTATGAAAATCTTGTTTGGATACCGGAATAGCTTGATGGCTAGGAGTATCTTATAGAAAAGTTCACTGTGCTGAAAAAGCAATGACATCTATTCTTCTGAAATCTTTCACAGGCTTGCTGGCTTGCACTCTGGGCCTCAATTTGATTGGGGCATTTAGTCCGAGTCAGAGATTTTTGCCGACTGCAGCCCAAGCCCAAGGGTTTGATGAAGATATCAATGTGCGTGTATATCAGCAGGCGAGCCCTGCGGTTGTGGCCATTGATGCGGGCAATAACACAGGTAGCGGCAGTATTATCACCCCAGAAGGTCTGGTGCTGACCAATGCCCATGTGATTGGTGGGGCCAGCGAGGTGACCGTGCGGTTAGCGGATGGTCGTCAGTTTTCAGGTCAGGTTGTTGGGTATGCTGACGAAAATTTAGATCTGGCTGCTGTGCAAATTGATGGAGGGGATACTGTTTTTCCGGTAATTTCTTTAGCTAACACTACGGCACAGGTAGGTCAGCAAGCATTTGCTATTGGTAGTCCATTTGGTCTGCAAGGCACATTTACGGTGGGTATTGTTAGCCGCATTGATTCAGAACGGGGATTAATCCAGACGGACGCTGCTATTAATCCGGGTAATTCAGGTGGGCCATTGCTAAATCGAAATGGTGAGCTGATTGGGGTTAATACGTCTATTTTTACAACGGGGGAAAACGCAGGTAGCATCGGCATTGGTTTCGCGATCGCAACCCCTCAAATCCAACCCTTTATTACTGCCGTACAAAATGGTACGGCCAGTACAACTGCTTCTCGACAAAACCAAATATCTCGTGCTCCGTCCCCCATCACCATCGACGGTACTGCTGTGCGTGACCGTCTTGATAGCAATAGCAACCTATTACCTGACAACAGCTACTTCAATGTCTATACCTTTGAAGGCCAAGCTGGCCAGCGGATTAGCATTGCCATGAACAGTAACCAGGTTGACGCCTATCTGTTACTTTACGGACCCAATCAAGAATATTTGGGCGAGAACGACGACATTGGTGACAGCCGCAATGCCCGTTTAGAAATAACTTTACCGACCGCTGGCACCTACTTTGTGTTTGCCAATTCCTATGGTGCCAGCGAACAAGGGCAATATGAACTAAGCATTAGCAGCATAGCTAACGACAATAACTACTTGTTGAGTGAAAGCGGTATTCTGAGCGCTCAAGATAATCGCCTCAGAGACAACAGCCTTTACGACGAATATTTCTTTAACGGTCAGCAGGGTCAAAATGTCACCATTACCCTGACCAGTCAGGATTTTGATACCTACCTGCTGTTAATCGATAACCAGGGTAATAAAATTGCTGAAAATGACGATCAGTCTCAAAACAATACCGATTCGACTATTCGCATAGATTTACCTTATACAGGGGAATACCGAATTATCGTCAATGCCTATGACCAAAGAGGGCAAGGCCAATATCAAATGCGTGTTCAGTAAGCCTACACAGTTAGGGTAGCCCTAACCATGTGAAAAAATCCTGGCGGGTAAAAAATTCAAGCAGTAATAAGGCCAAAAACCCTACCATGGCAAACCGACCATTGATACGTTCTGCATAAATATTCCAACCAAAGCTAGCTTGGTCGTCCGGTGTCGCGGATGGCGATTGTGATGTATTGGGCTCTAATGAATCAGACTTAGACATATCACCATCATAAAGATAAAAAACGACCAGAAGGTTAATGTTTAACGCACTCTCCCATGGTAGCCGTTGTTGATTTGGGAGAATCAATCTACTTAACAGGTTGACCATCTATCAATATTTAACAGATTGATTAGACAGACTAACCCATTGCAATGCTTGGCAATAGTTCCTTAATATACCGAAACTGTCGCTAATTCTAACTTATCGACCTCACATTCTTGGCATGATTTTGCTCAAATCCTATCTACTAATGAGTAAAAATACTCCTTAGACTATGACTGGAGCAACACGCTATTAAAGTGGATAGGTTTTGTTTGTATCTTTAACGAGACCCAATCAATTCTCTATCAAAATTGCAATTAGAGAAAATTGATTACTGTTTGAATTGTATTTTTTCTGTACGGAATAATCATCTTTTGAAACTAGATGGTTTAAGAGTAAATTCCTATGACATATCAGGCTTAAAATCGAAAAATCATCTGTGACAACAAGAATTTGTTACCGTCGCTAAAGTTTGTATATTAGATATATCCAAACTCTAAATCTGGATTGATTTGCAGGAAAAACTTAAGATGTTCAATCTGATTGGTATTTGAACTTTAGATACTCCTAGATAAACAGGTTTTTCGTCTGTTATAATCAGGGCCTCTCGTAAACAACGTGTTTTAACACAGGTCACGTATCGAGATCTATCTAGTCTTATGTGCCAGAAATTTAATTTCATTGCCTCTTTCTAGACCTAACCATTAAATCTTTAAATCCGATGGCTGATACCAAAACCACGCCACTGACTGGGAAAGCTTTGCTTCAGAAAATGAAGGAAATCACCCATCTACCAAAGCGGGAGAAAGCTAAGGAGTGTGGATATTACACGATTACTAAGGACAAGCAAGTCAGGGTTAATCTAACCGATTTTTATGATGCTTTGCTGGCCGCTAGGGGTATTCCCTTAGGTCCAGAAAGCACTAAGGATGGGCGTGGACGCGAGCCAACCTATCGAGTTAGTGTGCATAAAAACGGCCAAATTGTTATTGGTTCTACCTATACTCAAGAAATGGGTCTGAAGCCGGGGGATGAATTTGAAATTAAGCTGGGTTATAAGCATATTCACTTGATTCAGCTAGGTGAAAATAAAGATTCAGAGGATGAAGATTAGTTTTCTACCTGTGGATTTACTATGACATCCATATGTGTATTTAAACGCAGCTGAGTGGTCGGTAATAGGTTGACATGGCTGTAGTAACCAAAGGGGTTAAGCATTGCTTAACCCCTTTTTAAGTATTTGGTAGGTGTTGTCAAGAGGCTGGATTGGTTCTGCTCTTTTTGATTAACCTTAATTGCGATCACAACATCGTTATTCAATCTGAAATATCAGGGTTAATCCTCAGAATATTGGCTGAATTTATCACCCCACAATTATCAGATAAGCAGACGATTGGCAGCAGCATCTACGCCCCGTCTATCTGCTGTGTATGAAGGACAGAGGAATGAGGACGGAGGAATAAAGCAGATGTCTAAGCAAAAGCAAAGTTTTAGGCCTCTAAAGTGCCCTTACCAACCGTTTACCTGTTATTGAGCAAATACTTCCAGCTGTGCAATCAAAGGTTCTTCCAAGGTTTGCACCTTGCCAGTCAGCAGTTGGTTCACATAGGCCAGCAGCTTCTTGGCCTGGGCCTCGTTAGGAATGTAGATCTGTCCACCTGACTCAGTGACTGTTTTACTAAACAATGGTGTTTGTAGTAATGCTCGATAGGTGGGTAAGTCGGTTGTGCGATCGCAAATCAATCCCCGATCGGCGGCTGTTGGTACTAACCCAGGAGGGAGGTGACCTTCCAAGAGCGCCAAAATATGCAAATGACAGGCCTGGGTATTGATACCCCGCTGTTCTAACAGATGCATAATTGCGCCCACGGGCAACGGCTGTTGAGGGAATACCCGTAGCAGCTCAACCAATAAGAAATAGTCGCTGTATTGCTGCCGAGTGACATTTAAGACCTGGGGGTAGCGAGCCAAATTGACCAAACCATAGGCCACACGGCTACAGCTATGGGGTAGCTCACTGGCATAGGTATCTTGAATGATAGTGGCGTTGGGGAACTTCTGACGTAGCCAACGAGCAATGGCGGGCAGCGAGGCTGAGCCACCGGTACAAATTACCTGCTTAATTGCCTGGGTATCAACGGAGTGATGACTGAGTAACACATTCAGATAGCGATTAATCCGTTGAATGTAAGGCAAAAAGATCAGATTTTCGAGGTGACGGCGTTTAATCAGCCAGCGCTGCCCTGCTAAGGTAAGCTGCATCTGATTTTGCTGCTGCAGGGTTAACTTAAGGTGGCGAGCTGCAGCTAGCAAACTTTGGCCTAAGCTCGATGACAACAATCGCTGCTGTAGCTGGTAGCGCTGGGCCCAATCAACATGACCAACTGCAGGCAGAGTGAGACCGTCTAGCTGCAGTTGTGACCAGTCAGCCGTTTCTGGTTCAATGTGTCCCTGCCAGTCCCAATCAATCCCTGCGTCTGCTTCAGATAGGGGTTGACGCCGTTCTGTTGGGAGTAAGAGCTGGCAAACAATATCTTGGTCAAGGGCATCACCCCCATAGGCAAAGCCTCGTAGGGCAAAATCAGCATAGTTGAGCTTGCTAAGATCCTTGGGTAAGTGCACCAGGCCCAACTCAGTCATTACTGCTCCACCGCTAATAATGACGGTATCTTCCTGCCACTGACAGTTATATAGACTCGGCTGACGTGATAGGGAAACTGTCTCTGCAAGTGAGGCATTGTTAGGATCAGGTAAACCTGACAGGATAGTTGCGATCGCGTCTTCCACAAATAAAATTTGCTCTGGCTGGTCACTTAAACCAGCTGCCAGGACTGCCTCCCGTAGATTAAAGCTGTAGGTATCTGGCCAGTTAGTGGGATAACCCACAATCACCCCTTGTAGTTGCTGCCAAATCTGCGCCAGCGCATCGCCTTCGAGACCAACTGCCTGCCCGCGATCCACCATGTATTTCAAGAGTGATACCATGGCCTGCAAAACTTGAAGCATGGGCAGCTCCACTGTGTCTGACCAACGTAGCCATGGTTCAGAATCAGCCAAGGTTTGCCCATGACCCACTGCTACCTTTAACAATGGCTTCAGACGATTAACCCCCACCAGGTCAGGCATCTTCGCACCGGCTGTACCCAATAATTCTGAAAGATCACCTAAAGCGTCATAGCCTACTGCCACAGTATCTTGGGCTGCTGTAACGACTGCTAGTGCAGGCAACCGAAAATGCTTAGTATCATCGGCCTCTGTTTGCCAATACAGGGGATACACTTGGCCTGTACGACGATTCATCAGGACGGCAGATAGACCCGTTGAACCCACATCCAGTCCAAGAAACCAATCCCCTTCGATATCTACTGAAGGTTCAGGTAAAGGCGGGGGGCTCACAGGGGGATCTATAGCCGTAAGTTCCGATGCAGCAGCTACATCCTGCTCAACACTGTCAGCTGTTATAGAGGAATCCACGGTGGGCAGTACATCCTCTGTCAGCACTGATAACGTATCTACCTCAGGCACTAAATCCTCAGGATCAAGGAGCAGGTTCTCAAGATCTGTCGCCTCATCCAAGCCTAGCTCTGCTAGAGGATTAGATGCCTGCTCCACATCATCGTTAGCCTCTGTATGATTAATACCTTCTAGATCTGGGGTAACCGATTGCTCAAACAGTTCGTTAAGATCCCCTAAATCAACATCAACGTCACTTTCCTCAACATCAACTACCGCTGATGCTTGATCAACTACCGCTGATGCTTGATCATCGCTGGGCTGAGATAAATCGTCTAAAACCAGCAGGTCTTCCAGTTCATCTGATGGCACAGATGTGGACGATGACTCAAAATCGATATCGATATCAAACATGACCTCAGCCAGATCTGAGTCATCTGAACTATCGGTAGTCTCAGAAACCAAGCCTTCCGGGGTATCATCTGTAGTCATCGTTTGCCAGAAGGCTTCCTGCTCTGCTTGTAAGAAGTCATCTGGCTCTGGCGGTGCGGCTGTGTCCAGGTCATCAGTTGCAGAATCTAGCGGCACATCCGGTAATGATGCTGAGTCTAGTTGTGGGTCTGTCTCTTCTACAGCAGGAATGACAATATCCTCATCTGCCTCAATTACAGGCTCTTCCAAATCGGATAGCAGTTGACCAACAAAGTCTTCGGTCGATTCCTGGGATAAGGTGTTAGAGCGTTCACTCAGATCCCCTAGCTCATCTGCCAAGGAATCCGTTAACCCATCGTCAAAATCCTCGTATTCGTTAATCAACGGGTCAGTAACTAGACCCAAAAGATCTATATCTTGAGGCCCTTGATCGCTCTCGTCTGGGGATGACGTGATTGTCGTTAAATCGATTTCGTCTTCTGATGGATCATCAATATCAACGACATCACCAGCAAAGCCTTCAAACAGATCGCGATCCGCATCTTCCTCCACTGGCGGTTGGGATAATGCAACGGTCTCACTATCGTCGTCACTTTCTAACGATTCAGTAGATGTCGCTGTTGCAAGTCCACTTTCCCCCGTTGCTTCAGGGCCAATAGCCTCGACGGCTGATTCATTATCAAGATCCAAATCTTCTAGGTTGAGATCCCTCACAATTGTTTCCAGCGTGGCTTGGTCTAAAGGATCGAGGGCCTCATCTTCTTCGACTCCGTAGTCAGCCGAGAATGTGTCCCCTGCCAGCTTTTGCAAATCCTCATCTAGTTGCTCCACCAGCTGTTCATCATCAAAGTCAATCAGTAGACGTTGCTCAGCGCCGGAATCTACCAGATTAATTAAATCCTCATCAGCTGATGCTGCAATGTAAACATCGTCTGGGACATTCTCTGGAAAATCTTCAACTGCCTCTAACGTAGACTCGTCGGGGAGTAAATCTGATAAGGACGTTATGGTATCTCCGTTCGGTGGCTCATTATTCGAGTCATCCTGGGTCTCGATACTATCGCCAAAAAGTGTCTCAACTGTGACTTTTGTCTCAGACAGAACTTCCTCAGCTTCTGCGATCGGGTCAATGATGACCGGTGCTTGTGCAGATGTCGAGTCTTCTGCGGTTGTGTCATCAGCCTCTAATCGCTCAAATAGCCAGTCATCGGCCACCTGATTAGCATTATGCAAGTCTGTCTCAGTTGGCTGTTCAATATTCTCAGTCTCAGAAATTTCTGTCCAGTTCAAGTTAGATAAGTCAATTGACCGCTCTTCGGAATCTATTGGCTCTTCTGGAAATAGCTCGGCTGCCAGTAGCTCATCCGGTTCTTCCTCTGCCTCTAACTCTAATCCCAGGTCAAAATCTGCATCAAATTTAAATAGCTCGTTCTCAGAATCTATTGAGGGTAATTCGTCTTGATCTAGGGTCTCTTGTGGCTTATTAGCGCTCAATGTTGGGTCGCTGTCCATACCTGTGGCCAGTAATCCAAGACTTTCGTCAATGTCCTCTAAGGCTAAATCTAGGTTTAAAGGTTCAGACGCTTCTGGGGTTAATTCAGGCGCTTCTGGGGTTAATGATGTGGGTGTTTCCTCGGGTTCGGTGGTTGCTGTTTGTGTTTGTGTTTCTGTTTCAACTGTTGCCTCTGTTTCAAATAGGGGCAGATCAGGGGATTCTATATCGCTGTCGGTGATGACGTCATCAAGCGTAACTTCCGATGATGATGAGGTGGCGGCTTCTATCAGGTCTAAATCGAAGGCCGTATCGGTTTGAATCAGGGTGATATCTTCATCTAGATCAATCTCAATATCTGGATTGAAATTTTGATCGGTTTGGATGACAGTGATGTCTTCATTCTCATCAATGTCTGCATCCTCACCACTGACCGCTTCGTTAGATAAGAAGCTATTTTCTAGGAGCTCCAGCTCAGGGAAATCGTTACTTTGAATCGCTGTGATGTCTTCATCAGGTGCGATCGCATCCTCCAACAGTGCCAGATCAGGATCAATTTGTAGATCGGCATCCGGTGCCTCAATGCCGGTTGCTTCTTCTAAGGCTAAATCTTCCAATGCCTGATCTAACTCATCCAGCTGAGTCGCATTCAAGTCAACATCTGTAGTTACGGAGTTCGGCCCTTGTAATGCTGCCTGTTGAACAGCCTCTCCTAACTCCCCTGTGAGATATAGCGAAGCATCCTGCCCCAGCTGTTGAGCAAGATGATTGATAAATGCATGAAAAATTACTTCGCCTTGACGGCCTAAGCCATGCATTTGATCTAATCCCTCTTCCAGGGATTCACGGTAGCTATCAACACTCCTCTGTAACGAATCAAATACCGCTGTCAGGGTGCTATCTAATTTCAACAGCAGTTGATCTGACTGTGCCTGCAGTAATCGAACTTGCTCCAACCGCTGTCCTGACAAAAGCGGTGCTGGATTGTCAGCTGCTGACAACTGCTCTATCGTAGCGGTCTCCATTGCCGCAAAATTTTGCACCATTTGCGCCGATAGCTGCTCCTGCAGGCGCTGCATCAAGGTTTCTAAAAAGGCATTGATTTGCTGCTCAGACTGTAGTGGCTCAAAACCGTGTTGTGCTTCTAGAACATTAATCTCAGCCTGCAAACTATCCCGTTTCTGCTGCAGCGTCTCTAACTCCTGACGCATTGGCCTCAGAGAGTTTTCCCTGAGATATTTCATCTCCGAGAGCAACCCCTGTAATACCTGAGAGGCCGATGCCTCCATATCGGAGCCCACAGGCTGAGAAGACGCAAACTCGCCTGTTTCTGGGTTGATTGGCCCCCATCCCCCTGGAGAGTCAAACAGCTCCTCAAGGGACTGTAAGTAGCTAAATAATTTACCTAAAAGCTGCCGTTGCCGCTCAGTTTCCCCCGACAAACCCAACGGTAAACGGGAAGCTGGTTTAGCTAGGGTAGCTTCAATTTCAGCGATAAGGCGTTGGATTTGATCCTTTTGAGAAGTCACAGTGCGGCCTTTGAACAACAAACTCTGCAAAGTGGAGGATACTTTACCCGCATGTGGGCAGAGCAGCCCTTACCAATGGAATGCCCAAAGTGTAAAGCAGGCTGGCTAAAAAATCACAATTTCCTCCTATCTACAGGCATCCACAAAAAAATCCTGACGAAGCCATCAGGGCTTATGTAGATCGATCAAGATGCATCATTGTGGATAGCTGGATGTCATCCTAATCGATGCCCCCAATCCTAATACCTGAGATGTGAAGTTAAATTAACGCAATTTTGAGTTAGGGGGATGATGCAGTCGTGCTGTAACCTGTTCTAGGCAAAGCAAAAACTGATCAAAACTAAACTAAATCCTTGATGTTCCAATAAACGACTGTTTTAACAATTAAGCTATGAGTTCATGATGACTTCAAGCAAATTCATTGTCTGGCCCTGTAGGGCTTAGCATATACTGAATGCCCTTAGATACTATTGAACGTTTGCAGGGTTCTGGCATTCTTTAGGTTTCTAAAATTTTTTGCCAACTATCCACCAGTCTTTTAGGGTCTGAGCTGAGATGATTGCATCGTTCGCAGCATCGCCTTTATTGTTCAAGTCTATTCTTATATCCGAGTCCACCCAACCGTGGCTTCCCCCCCTATGGACAGCAAATACGGTACCCGAGATAATTCAGCGGGTGAAAACCTAATCGCAGCCGCCCCATTTTTTAAGGAATTACCTGAAGCTACGGTTCAACAGGCGACCGCCCAGATCGTCACGCGTCGTCATCCTGCTGGGCAGGTTTTGCTTTTAGAAAATGACTGGGGTAACTCGGTCTATTTCATTTTGGATGGATGGGTGAAAATTCGCACTTACAACCTTGATGGCAAGGAAGTCACCCTCAACATTCTGGGCAAAGGTGAGTTATTTGGCGAAATGGCTCCCTTAGAGGAAGTTCCCCGTTCTACCGATGTGATTACGCTGGCCACCACGATGATCGGCAGCATGCCAGCCCAAGACTTTGTCAATCTACTGAACAGTGAACCCCAGGCTGGAATTCGGCTGGCTAAACTGATGGCGCGACGACTACGCCAAGTCAATCGAAGGTTAAGGCTGAGGGAATCAGATAGCCAATCGCGCGTAGCGGATGTGCTGCTTTTTTTGGCAGATGGACAAGGTACCCTGGGCAGCCAAGGTGTAGAAATCCCAAACTTACCCCACCGTGAACTCAGTAGTCTCAGTGGACTTGCTCGAGAAACGGTAACGCGCGTTTTAAGCAAGCTTGAAAAGAAAGGCTTGATTAATCGTGAACGTGATGTTATTCGCATCCCGTCTATTGATGCCCTGGACCGACTTCTGGTTTAAAGCATTGCTGGTTTTTCACGGTTACAATTTTGGTTAGGATTTGTTCTCAGCACCATGGGTCAGCCAGACGATTATCAGGCAGAGTCACAAGCGCCGGATTTGGCTGATAGCAGCAACTCCACCGACTTTGACAATATTGATTTAGACAGTCCTTGGATAGAGGATGATCTACCGCTCAGAACACCCGCGAGCAATCCCATAACTGCTCCCAGTGATAAGGGGCCAGTCGCTATGGTTGAAACCGCTTTTCTAGCCAGTGCTGCTAGTTTGATGTGGCTGATCAATCTTTATTTTCCCCCCGGTCCGCTACTACGTATTTTATTCCCGGTACCTGTAGCGTTGGTCTATCTACGTTGGAATTCCCGCTCTGCCTGGATGACTACCCTTGTCTCTGGTCTACTTCTGGCAATTTTGATTGGGCCGCCTCGTAGTCTGTTGTATGTCATTCCTTATGGTGTGCTGGGAGTGCAGCTTGGTTATCATTGGCGACAGCAGACCTCCTGGTTGATTTCACTACCCATCGGAGCATTCATTGTGACTCTGGGAATGTTTTTTCGCATCTGGCTATTGTCATGGATGGCGGGAGAAGATCTTTGGGGGTATCTAATTGCTCAGGTGATACAGCTGACGGATTGGATTACCAATCGATTGTTAGATTTTGGACTACTTGGAGTAGGCGTTATGGGACAGTTGAGTCCCGGTATTATCCAGGTTGCTGCAGTTTCAATGGTTTTTTTTAGTAGCTTGGTTTATTTGTTTACTGTCCATCTGACTGCCTGGATCTTGCTAGAACGCATGGGTATCGCTGTGCCATCTCCACCGCAATGGGTGCAGCAGATTCTTGAGGAGTAGCTACTCCCATCATGGTACTTAAGCGTTCTGAGTCCTACCCCTTGATTGCCCACCATGCCAACACACCGATTACTCAACGGTGGCAACAGCAATATCAGGGCAAAAGACCATGCTATTGCTGTGTTTTAGGGGCTACTGAAACAGCGTTAGTTCCGAAAATTTCCGCAGCGGGCAATAGCCCTAAGGCCCGTATGGTAACGGCTGTCGCTGATGCTGAATTTATTTATGAAGGGCCTAGCCCGAATCCTCAATATCCATTGCCTCCACTCACAGCCGGTGTGTCTCCCGCCTTGCTGACGCGGGCTGTGATATCAGGGCAAAACCTGCCTGTTTATCTATTTGATGCAGGCTTACCCTACAGACCGAGCGTGCCCTGTATACACTTAGATGGCACTGTGGCTCACTGTGTCAGCTCTGGCTCTGCGCTATCTTCTGAAAAAGTTAGCCAATTATTTAATGCAGGTTTGCAATGGGGAGCTACTCTAGGGCGTCGGTTTGCCCATAGTTATTTAGTGATTGGTGAGTGTGTCGTTGCTGGCACGACAACGGCCCAGGCAGTGCTAACTGCCTTAGGTTTTGACGTTGCAGGCTTGATGGGCAGCAGCCACCTGACTTGTAATCATGCGCAAAAAACTGCGCTTATCCAAACGGGTTTGCTGTCTCAGCCTAGAGAGAGCCATCAATGGACTGTGTGGGATGCGATCGCAGCCGTCGGCGACCCTATGCAACCCTTTGTTTTAGGTATGGCCATAGCTGCCAGTCACCACAGCGGTGTATTGCTGGCAGGCGGTAGCCAAATGATCGCTATTTATACGATGCTGCACCAGTTAAGCCACCAATACCCATGGAATTTAAACAATATCGTTATTGGCACAACCCGATGGATCATAAACGATGCGACTAGTCAGTTTCTGACACTAGCCCACACTGTTCCAACACCTCCGATAATCAGTAGCCAATTCTCATTCAAACAATCACGCTACCCACAGTTCACCTTGTTTGAAGAAGGATATGTCAAAGAAGGGGTAGGAGCAGGAGGCTGCTTGATTTCAGGCCATCTATATCAGTCATGGCATCAAAGGCAGACACTCAGTGCGATGGAAGCATTGCTAGAAAGCTGCCTCGAAATGCCCGCTCCATATAAACCCCAGTGACGCACCATACTTGAGCTAGCCACATCCAACCTTAACCTGTAAGCATGCACTTAAGAGTCTAGTGAGCTCGATAGGTCAGTAGCTGCTCTTCTAAGGCAGCAATGCGGTTATAGGCAGCTGTCAACTGAGCAGTCAAACGCTGAACCTGAATTTCTGGTGACAGCGACTGATTACCGGTTAACTGATCAAGCCCAAAGTGGGGCTCATCATTCAAAATATCCTTGTGGTCAAAGGCCTCTTCTAAGCCGTTAGCAACCATCCTTTCAGGGGGACTGACCCCAAACTTAGGCTGACCGGCATCACCATTCGTATCCTGACGCACTAGCAGATCGGAAACCTTACAATCAATCTGCTCCAACAGTTGCTGTAGGTTATCGACCCGGTTTGATAGGTGCGTTACTTTTTCTGGACCAATATCCATGGGCTAGCAAATCCTCAAATAACCTCTTCATCCTAAGAACGCCTAACCGATGCAGAGGCCTTATTACTTATTGATTTAACCTTTTGTTGTCAAGAATGAAACCATAAATAGATGAAATAAAAATAGTTGAGTTTAATCTATTGTTGTTTATCATCTTCTTACAATGTCAGCTTATTCCCACAGACATAGGGGAATTCTAATAAACCGTGACATACTGTAGCGGAACTACACTTTCTGATGTGATTCTGTGCCGAATGTTAAGGTTGGCGTCAACTGAAGCCTAATTAGGCGCTCATTAGTCGCTAATTTTTAGATTTTGAGCACATTTTCATTAGAGACATAGGGTATACTTCTCAGTGCCGTCACGTACATCAAAACGTACGTAAACTGGTTTGAGCCATAGAGGGTGTTAAGCTACCAAACAAATTGAATTTGGCCCTTCTTTAATGGCAGGTTCTAATGGGGTGTGTACGGTAGTATAAGTAAGCTTGGCACTAAGCAGCCTGGATAACCGTCATGGGTGTAGGTTCATTTAGAAAAGCGTTTGAGAATTAGAGTCAGACAACCCAGGTTAGGTATTCTCAATTGGTGCTACAGGTTGTGACAGACATCTATATCTATAGTAGTAATGCACTGTCGGGGGCAGTAATTAGTTAATGTCACCCAAATCGTCTATGACTGATACCACCGCATTCGTTGCTGGGTGTGCAACGACTGGGGTAGCTGTTTTAGTGTTGCTGCTAGCACGAGTTGGATTTCAGACATCAACCCCCGAGGCAGAGACAAACTCCACTAGTTTGGAAGCCGTTGTGCCTGTCCCTCAATCGCCGGTACAGACGATCAATGAGGGCCTCAATGAAGATATTAGGGACGAACTAGAGCGGCAGCGAGATCTAACCGCTAAGCTGGAAAATCAGTTAGTCCAGCAAGAAATGTTGGCTCGCAATTTGGAAAATCAGATCAAACAGCAACAGGAAGAAACCCGTGCTGTTCTTTCTCAGCTGAGAGAATACCAGCGCTCGGTTGATACCCTTTCGCTGCAAAATGGTCAGCTGGTTGAAGCCCAGGTCGAACGAGAAAATTCATCAAGTGTGCAAACAATTCAAACCACGCTGCTATGGATTGGCGGTGGCTTGCTGCTAGTGATGGTCTTGGGTGGTGGAGTGATCATTATCTGTATGTTTCTGGTATCTGGTCGTCGGCGTGAAGAGCGTTCGATGCCCGTTGTTTATCCGTTCCAGATGCCTGTACCACCGGCTGGCTATCGCTATTACGAGCAGGAGTTTTTGCCGCCGCCACCCACCAGGCATAAACGAGCTAATGCCACATATTACGATGTGGACTAATTAATTGCCTTTGCTGATTTAGAGTATGAACCGAGCGATGAGAGACGCCGTATGGCGATAATTTTAAGGCACAATTGTACCGAGGATCAGCAACGAAAATCAATTTAAGGCGGCACCCAGATTCGAACTGGGGATAAAGGATTTGCAATCCTCTGCCTTACCACTTGGCCATGCCGCCGAATTGCCGAACTTTAATATATCAAATTCTCGTCGCGTTCTAACCCAGATTCCTGGCTAAATGCATTTTCTCCTCAATGACCAGAAAAGTATGGGGGGAACGCTAGTTAACTTTGGCTAGTAGCTGTTGAATCATGCGATTGGCTTGGGCTGCATAACCGCCACCGAATAGATTGAAGTGATTGAGGATGTGATAGAGGTTGTAAAGAATTTTACGTGTCGGATAGCCAGCTGCAAGCGGATACGCCGACTCATAGGCATCGTAGAAAGCGCTTGGAAACCTCCCGAAAAGTTCAGTCATGGCTAAATCGACTTCGCGATCGCCATAGTAGGTTGCCGGATCAAAAATGACGGGTTCACCTGCGGTTGTAATCGCTGCATTCCCGGACCACAAGTCACCATGAACTAACGAAGGCATGGGATCATGGCCGACTAATAATTCTGGCACAGCTGCTAGTAATTGGGCCTGCTGTGGAAACGAACCACCGCGTCGTTTAGCTAAACGGAACTGATATCCCAGGCGCTGATTCTGCCAGAACCTTAACCAGCTTTCCTGCCAGTCATTGGGCTGATGGGTTTCACCAATAGTATTGGTACGGTGCCAGCCGAAGCCTAAATCGCTAGAGGTGCGATGCATAGCTGCCAGGTTTTGTCCCATGGTTGCCCAGGCCGAAGGATCACTCCCCAAATCTAGCCATTCCATGCCTATGTAAGCATTTGTCCCAGCCAAACCACAGCACACTGGCTGGGGTATCCGAATCGTTTGGCTGTTGTACATTTCCTTGAGACCAGCCAATTCGGCCTCAAACATGGCCAGCTTACTAGCCTGATTGAGCTTTACAAAAAAGGTTGTTTGGCCGTCACTCACCCCATAGGCCTGATTGATGCAGCCACCGCCTACTGAGCGTGTCTGCACTACCTGGAACGGTTGACTAATTGCTCGACTGATCTGAGCACCGATATCAGCCCAAATGTCAGCCATAGGTTTACTCCCAAATATAGTGAAGGACGGCAGAATTAGAATGATGCCTAATTCCTCTCAGGACTTAGCCTCAGAACCCCATAGGCTGTGACTGGTAGGTAGCACCTCACCGCTGATTGAATAGCCTCTGCATCAATGTCTTTAATGGCGATGGGATAATTCAGAGCGTTCTTGATATCGCCGGTCATGGCGTGATAGTAGCCATATATGCTGGCGCGATCGCTAGAAGTTTCATTCCCAAAGACATGGCGATTAGCAACCTGAGTTTGCACTCGATTTAGTTCCGCCTCGCTAACAGGCTGCTCATGCAGACACTGGATATGTTCTAGAACAGCCGCTTCAACAGCCTCTAGCTGTTCAACTGCCAAATTAGCTGAAATATAAAAGACACCTTGCTCACCATAGGTAATATTGCTAGCAGAAATGCTATTTACCAGGGCTCGGGTTTCTCGTATGTCTTGTACCAGGCGTGCTGTCCGTCCTTGGCCTAAGATCGAAGCCACCACATCCAATGCATAGGTCTCAGATAGCTGCCGTAGCCCTGGCACGCGCCAGCTGATGACTAAGCGAGCCTGTTGCAACGTGGGATCAGTGTAGTCAACTCGGGCAATGGACTCAAAGGGATCTTCAGGTGTACTGACTGGCAAACCTTCTAGAGACCCTGCAACACTTTTTTGCTGACGATGGGTCAGGGCTTGATCAAAGCTGTCTTCTACGATCGCAACCAGCTGATCAACGGGCAAGTCGCCTACAACAACAGCCGTCATATTCTGGGGCTGATACCAACGCCAGTGAAAAGCTCGCATCTGCTCTGCAGATAATCGTTCAATCACAGATGCAGGGCCAAGCACTGTTCTCCGATAAGGCAGCTGCTCAAAATTTAACGCCATGGAGTGCTGAAAAATCCGGCGACGTGGATTATCCTCTGAACGTCGAATTTCTTCTAGAATCACCGGACGTTCACGTTCAAAGTCGCTCTCACTAAGATTGGCATTGAGTAAGAGTTCTACTTGCAGTGGTGCGAGCTGAGCAAAATCCTTAGGCGCTGTCGTGATGTAGTAGTGTGTGTAGTCTTGGCTGGTGGCGGCATTGGTGATCGCGCCGCGCTCCTCAATTAATCGTTCAAATTCTCCGCACTGGAGTTGAGGAGTACCCTTAAAAATCATGTGCTCTAAAAAGTGAGCCATGCCGTTAATGGCATCAGATTCAACCCGAGAGCCGACTCGTAACCAGATATTAAGATTAACGGCAGCCGTTGGCATATGCTCGGCAATGATCGTTAGACCATTAGCTAGCCTTTTAACCACGGGTTGGTTAGTAATTTCAGCGGATGCTGGTGTAGCAACCATGGGCAAACTAAAATTTCGTAATTATTCTACTTAGTATTCTAGTCATCTAGATACAGTAAAGTCTGGGTAAAAATAACCAAGAGAAACTTCTATGGGCACTTGGATCAAGGAAACGGATAAGGCCATCTACCTGATGCAAGGGGGATACTATATCTCCAAAATCTCTAAGTATCCCTCTAAGTCAAATCCCAACGAAAAAGTGCTCAATATTAGTGGCATGAAATCGTGGTTTACACGGGCTGACTCTCCGCGCGGTATGACTGTTTCCCAAACCGGACCTGAACCTAAACCATTTCCAAGACAATCTACGCCACCCACGGCCTCACCCCCGACTACAGGGGCGCGCCAAACTAATGCCAGTGGTGTGCATTTGATTAAGACATTTGAAGGGTTACGCCTCAAGGCTTATCAGGATGCTGTCGGTGTTTGGACCATTGGTTATGGCACGACCCGTGGTGTGAAACCGGGTCAAGCTATCAGTGAAGCTCAAGCGGAGGCATTGCTAAAAGCGGATCTCAATAGATTTGAGAAGGCTGTCAATCAGACTGTGCGAGTGTCTATCAATGACAATCAGTTTGCCGCCCTGGTGTCATTTGCTTATAACGTTGGCTCTGGGGCTCTGCGTAGCTCCACGCTCATTAAGAAGCTAAATCGTCGTGATATCTATGGGGCTGCTAATGAATTCCCACGTTGGAACCGTGCGGGTGGTAGAGTATTGGCTGGTTTAACTCGTCGGCGTAATGCTGAGAGAGCTCTATTTTTAGGGCAGGACTATCGACGTTTTCTGTAGGGTGGGCAAATCTTACCGCCCCTAGAGAGTTTAGGTGAATCGTCCGTTTCCCCGCTGGTTAATTCCCTATGCATTTCTGGCTCCAGCATTATTAGTGTTGGGGTTAACAGTCTTTTGGCCAGCACTGCAGGCGTTTTATTTGAGTTTTACTGAATATGGCTACGATATTACTCAGCCGCCCCTGTGGGTAGGGTGGGCGAATTTTGTGCGTCTGTGGCAGGATGAGACCTTCTGGCAGACGCTGAGGAATACGTTGGTGTACTTGGTAGGGGTTGTGCCTATTCTTGCGATCGCACCCCTGTTCCTGGCTATCCTGGTCAACCAAAAACTCAAAGGGATGACCTGGTTTCGTGTAGCCTATTACACCCCAGTGGTTATCTCCATGGTGGTTGCAGGGATTGCCTGGCGCTGGCTGTATGCCGAAACTGGCCTGTTTAACCAGCTGCTTTCCAGTTTGACCGGACACACTATTCGCATTCCATGGCTCACCAGCCCTAATCTGGCGCTATTTAGCGTCATGGCCGTCACTATTTGGAAAGGTCTGGGCTATTACATGGTGATTTACCTGGCTGGATTGCAGGGAATTCCCGCAGATCTCTACGAAGCTGCCGCCATTGATGGTTCCGACCACTGGCGTAAACATTGGGATATTACCCTACCGTTAATGCGACCCTATATCTTCCTTGTGGCCGTAATTTCAGCCATTTCAGCCACCAAGGTATTTGAAGAAGTTTACATCATGACCCAGGGAGGACCCCGCAGCAGTTCAAAAACCGTCGTTTATTACGTTTACGAACAAGCATTTGTAAATCTAGAGATGAGCTACGCCTGCACGATTGGGTTAGTTCTTTTTATCTTGATCCTGACGTTATCCCTGATCAGACTCAGCGTTGCCCCTGCGCAAGAAACAAACACGCTATTTTGAAGCGTGATAGCTCCGCATCACGCTTCAATTAAAGCAATCCCACGTGTTTCTACCTCATCCACCCCATCAATAGACAGGGCCAAATTCACAACCTTACTTAGCTGGTGGGCACACCCCAGTTGACCACTTAAGACCACGACACGACCACGCTGGCGAACCTTTAAGCGCCCCAACGCATCATCAGCCTGGGCGTTTAAACAGTGGGATACTCGCTTAGACAGGCCATGATAATCAAATTCTCCGTGTAAACCAATACGCTCCGGAGGAATAGAAACAAACCAATGACACTGATCAGACCCACTGTCATCAGGTATCTGACAAGTTCCAGATACTCCATCTAGAGCAGTTGCAACAGCTAAGCCATTCATAAGTTACCTCGACACCTATGTATTACCACCAGGTACGTTGCCCATGGTTCCCATATCCACCTAAAACAGACAAGGTGTGGCTTAAAAAGGCGATATAGAGTACATCAACACGCAACAGTTTTGTTGAATCCGGATAGTACTTTATAAATTCTAAAAAATATTTAGGTTGAATTATGTGTTGCTAGAAACTTTTTAACACAACTACCCCTTTATTCCTGAATCAATAACACCACTGCATAGGCGGCGATGCCTTCTTCGCGCCCCGTTGGTCCTAGCTTTTCATTGGTAGTTGCCTTAATGCCAACTTGATCAGTAGCAATGCTGAGCCTTTTAGCCAAACATGTCTGCATTGTGACAATGTGAGGTTTTAGCTTAGGTTTTTCCGCGACTATCACTGTATCCAGGTTACCGATGGTCCATCCTTTGGCTTGCACCATCTGATAGATTTGGTCTAACAGCTCTAAGCTATCGGCTCCTTTCCATTGAGGATCGGTGGGAGGGAAGTAGCGCCCAATATCTCCCAAGCTCAATGCCCCCAACATCGCATCCATAATTGCGTGGGTCAGTACATCAGCATCGCTATGACCTAACAGCCCTAGGGAGTGGGGAATAGTAACTCCTCCCAAAATTAATGGTCGCTCTGGACCTAACCGGTGAATATCGTAACCGTTACCAATGCGAATATTCATCGCAGCTCCTCAAGGGTTGGTCAATAGATAAACAGGGGACAACCCCTTATTCGTCCTTATTTTCCCATTCTTGCTGCTGCCAGCGTTCATAAAGATCGCGTCGCCGCTCACGGGTGCGGTCGATCTGTTGCTGTCGTCGCCATTTGGCAATAGCAGCGTGGTTGCCTGAGCGTAGTACTTCTGGGACTGTCCAACCTCGAAATTCAGCCGGTCTAGTGTAATGAGGGTAGTCTAATAGGCCGGATTCAAAGCTGTCGTAGTGTAAAGAATCCCGTTTCGCGACTGTGCCTGGCAATAATCGGATCACCCCATTGAGCAAGGCAAGGGCTGGAATTTCGCCACAGGTCAGGACAAAATCTCCCAGGGACACTTCTCGATCAACCACATTGAGAATTCGTTCATCGACACCTTCGTAATGGCCACAAATAATGACTAGCTGGTCTACATCAGTTGACCACTGCCAGAACAAGGATTGTGTCATCGGCTCTCCCTGGGGGGTCATGAGGATAACTTCCCGCTGGGGTTTGTGGGGCAGACTTTCAAGGGCGGCCACAATGGGTGCAATTTTCATCACCATACCGACGCCGCCACCGTAGGGCTCATCGTCTACCTTGTGATGTTTATCGGTGGTGAAATCTCGGGGATTGGTAACGTGGACCTCAGCGATATGCCGCTGTAAGGCTTTGCCAATCAGGCCTGACTGGAGCGGTGATGTAAAAAAGTCAGGAAATAAGCTAATTAGGTCAAACCGCATTAATTATTGTTGCTCTGACGGCTTTGAAAACTCAACAATCGATTAAACAGTTCTACTTCAAGAGTGGTGTGGTCTAGCAGTCGGGCTAACTCGTAGGCTCGTTGGTATTCTGCTTGAGCTAAGGGGAGATCCCCGGTAGCTTCATAAAATTCACCTAATCGCTTAAAGGTCAGCAGCCGACCTAAATCGTTGTCTGTATTTAGGGTCAGGGCAATCCGTTCATCGAGATAATTCCGGACTAGGGGCCAGTCACCCCGTTTGCTATATACATCAATGAGACCATCGATCGCGTTTAGTTGCGTTGTGACATCGTTGCTTTCTTGACCATAGCTGAGGGCGACCCGATAAGCTGCGATCGCTTTTAAGAGTTGACCTTGAGCTAGATAGGCATTACCCAGATTATTATTAGTGTTGGCACGACCGGGTAAGTTACCTGCCCGAACGCGATAGTTTCCAGCTGCTTCGTAATACTCGATGGCAGTGTCGTAGTCTCCCTGGCCTGCGGCTAATAGCCCCAGATTGCTTAGGGATAAACCGATGCCTTCAAAGTTTTGGATACTGTAGGCAATTTTGAGAGCTTCCTCGTAGGCCTGGTTAGCGAATTCGGTTGCGCCTCGCTGTAGCCGGAGCGTTCCCAATGTGTTCCAGGCAAAGATTTGGGTGCTGAAGTTTTGGTTATCCCGAGCGATCGCAAGCTGACGACGTACTGCCGTTTCTGCGTTGGTATAGTCACCCAGGGTCGCATAGACATTACCAAGGTGGCCATAGACCTGTGCCATGGCAGCTGCATCACCAATCTCGTAGTAAAGCTCTACCGCTCGGTTCCAAGCTCGTAGAGCTGACTGGTAGTCTTCCTGGTTTGCCTGACGTTCCCCCAAACGCAGTAGCTGATCGGCAACATCCCGCTGCTGATTAAACGCTTCACGGTTGACTGGCTGGCGCAGCTGCTCATCAAGTGACTCCTGGGCTAAGGCTGCAGGCATACCTAGCAATGCCATTAGTGCTAACCCATAACCGAACCGAACTGTACGATGCACAATCACATCTCTCCCTAACAACTGAAGCCCAAACACCAGAACTCAAAAACAAAACCCTAAGTCTCTGGAGCCAAGTTTGATTCTTCTAAATCCAGATCTGACACATCTAATAAATCTGCCAGATCCCCTGCCAAGTTTTCCTCAGCTACAGTTTCAGTATCCCCAAAATAAATAGCTTGAATATCATGGGGCAAAGCCTTGTCTAGGGCTTGCTGCGCATTTGCCAACAACGTTTCTACCGATTTTGGTGAAATCCGCTGCCCCTCTGCCTGTAGATAAGCTGCTATGCGGGTATTACTCCAACGAAAAGTCTGGGCCATAACAATGACCAGACGATGCAGTGGTTGTAACTGCTCCAGGGCCTGGGTGACATAGCACCAGAGCGGTGGAGAAGCTTCCTGAAGGTTGTAGTGAATTTCTTCAACATCAGGGAGGGCTGCCTGGTTAATACAGGCGGCTGTCAAATTGACTAACCATGCCTGCAAGGAAAAGTTTTCTGGAGGCTCAGAAGGTAGCTCAAGACCGCTGAGCTCATACAAAATATGTCGCCAAGTTAGGGCAAATAAATACTCGGATTGCACCGTAGACTTGGCCGAATGGCGAATCAGCGTATACACGACTGGACTGTATCGGCAGAACACAGCCGTAAAGTATTTACCTTCTTCAGGATGCAGCTTGAGTTGCTGCACTAAGTCATAGTCGCTGTATTCAAAAAGCGACTTGACAATGGCATGATCACATTCAGGAAAATTAGGAATATCCACAGTACTGTAAACGAAACTCCTGTCAATTACCGGCACCATGGACAGACCGGCTTAATCAGACTGAGACTACCGTATAAATAGCCATTACTATACCTATGATCTGGCGAATCTTAAAGATTTGCTGGCCGATCTCCATGGGAAAGTAAGTAATTACTGATGTCGGTTAGCTGCATTTGCCATACGGTAAAGGATCGGTTAACCCGGTACGTCCCCGGCAGCTAGTCAGTTTTAGCCTTGATACACTATAGGGGCGACTATGTTCTGACGGCTCTATAGTCAGAAACACCTTCTTTCCTGGAGTCTCCATGGATTTGTATCCCATCGTTTTTTCATCACCACTGGCTGTATGGCAAGGCCTACCGTTGGATAGCCTGGTTTCTACCCAAGGCATCATGGTGATGCTGCTGGTGGCCTATGCCGGTGCTATGTGGATGTTTTTGACTAGCGCCCCCAAGGTACATACGGTGATGGTGTCAGATTTGAACATTGCCCAGCAGTTCTATGAAGGGCTTTTAGGGTTGTCTGCTGCTGATGTACCGCTGCATTATTACTACAACTATGAGCAGACCATGGGGGCCAGTATGGACCCGATGATGGGGATGGGGAGTATGGCTTCTCGTCCAACAGAGCCCAATTATGGTACCCCTGATGGTTTGTGGTATCAGCTAAAAAAGAATACCCAGCTGCATGTGATTTCAGGGGCGAGTCGAGGCTACAAAGACCGTCAGCGTCATGTTTGTTTTGACCGTGACTGCCTGGAGTTGTTACTGATGCAGGTGCAGACAAACGGGTTGCGTCATAAGATTCGTCGCGAGCGGCCACTCAATTTTTTGGTCAAGGATTATGATGGCGCAGTGATTGAGATGGCTGAGGTCGCTGATTAGGGTAAGCAGAGATGGTGTGAGATAACGTGTTGATGCACCTGCTTCAGTCAGTTAAGGTAAGTCATCCTAAAGAAAATAGTTGGATGTGTCGGCCTGATGATTATTGATCTTACTCAGGTACCTACCAGCCAAGGAACCAGTTATCCGCAGCCGTTTAAGGCGGCTGTTGCTGGTCGGGCTCGGCAACGTGTGGGTAATGCGGCTGGATTAACTAATTTTGGTGTGAATTTAACGACGTTAGCTCCGGGTGCTCAGTCGGCTCTACGCCATTGGCATAGTCGCCAAGATGAGTTTATCTATGTGGTGTCAGGAGAACTCTCGTTGGTCACTGATGCTGGAGAAACAGTGCTTACCTCTGGAATGATGGCGGGTTTCCCCGCTGGCATTGCCGATGGTCACCATTTGATTAATCGGTCTGATGCGATCGCAACGTATCTTGAAATTGGCGATCGGACCCCCGCAGATCAAGCCGAGTATCCCGACGATGATCTACTAGCCTTGCCCAAGCCCGAAGGTGGGTATTATTTCGCCCATCGTAATGGCCAACCCTACTAAAGCTTAAACATAGGCTATGGTAAGGTCCTCAATGATCTAGAACTGGTTAGTGCCTTTATTCAGATCAGCAATACCGCATGAAATTGACCCAGGGATTGGCTCCCATTAATTTGAGGAAACTTACTCCTAAACCATATCTTAGTCAGCTCATCAAAGGCCTACTGTGCGCTTTGATCATTAGCGGTTGCCGCCCTGCTCCCCCTCCGGCTGAGGATATTCCAGTCACCCCTGAACCAACCGCCACAGCTCCTACGAACACTGTGGTACCGCCGCCACCCCCACCTAACTCCTACTTAGCCCATCTATCCCCTGACGCGGCCAACCAACTCGCCAGTCTAAGCATTGACATTGTTATTCCCACCTACCTCACCCCAAATATGACCCTGGCTAACTATGGGGTGGGCACAGAAGCAAGTAATCCTTACTACTGGCTGGTATATCGAGATACCCAAAATCGCTGCTTTGCAATTGAGTACACTAGCGGTGGTATTGGCGATATCTCACTAGAAAATCGAGAGCCCTTGAATATTGCCTTATTTGGTGAGGGCTATGGTCTCTACCATGGCAGGTTTCCCAATGGCGACGAAGGTGCCTTACCAGAAAGCGATTTATTTACCGATTGGTTGCCAGGAGAAGATGGCTTCTATCGCTTGATAGGAGCTGGTTTGGTCAACTCCCAAGACTATGGCCAGGGTGACTGTAGCAATATTACAGTCCCAGAAGCTATCACCATTGCTGAGTCCTTAAGTTATTTGCCTAGCGATATTAGGACCCTAGATGTCGCGCCTCTCAAACCAGAAGCACTTTCAGAGGAAAGCTTCACGCCATAGATAGAGCTAGGGTCGGCTTACTTAAGACAACTTAGTGTCTGGAAACGTTACTCCCTAAGGCATCTTCATTTATGCCTCTGTCCTTAAGCTTTCGTCCTTTGCCAGAGATCAGCAGCCCAATAAAAAGGTCCACCCATTGAGCGGACCGCATTATCTGACAAAACGGCAATTGGAGCTGTCAGCTGTGGTTACGAATAAGTGGGGTAATCAGTATTACGTTGCTGGTTAATGCTTTTCAGTCACAGGTGTTTCAGGGGCATCCTTGGTTATAGAGGTCTCCTTGGCAACAGTTTTCTTAGTCTCTTTGGTGACAGCGGCAACCTTATCTGTGGCAGTGCTAGCTGCCGCTTTTGGAGTAGCTGCTTTGGCTGAAGAGGCAGCAGCAGGCGCTGTCTTAGCAGGCCGTTCAATTTTGTCTAAACCCAACTGTTCACGAGCCTTGTCCAATAGAAAATTAGCGCCGTTTTGACTGACATCTAGCAGTGCCTGGCCAGTAGCTGCTGCAGCCTGGTTGCCATCAACGGCTTCTCCCTGCTGCTGAGCCTGCCACCATTCCCGAGTGCTGCGTCCAGCACCAATCGCAGTATCGCTAAACCAGGCTGCAAACACCAGTACAGAACAAATAACCAACCACACTAAAAGTGCTACTTCCTTAATAATTTTTCCCGTCAAGGTAAGGGCATCTTTATAAGCACCTGCCGTTTTGGGGTCAAAAAGTAACTGAGACACCACAGCAGCTTGAGACTTAACGCGATCCATGGTTTTACCTCATCCAATAATTAATAAAAAAACTTGATGAAACTATTGCTGTCGCTATCGCATGGCCATCCTAGCTAAGGATGACTGACCTGTCGGGAGACAGTGTGGATAGTTTTAAGCTTTTTCTCGCGACGAGTAGCTAGTTCCTGAAGAACCAGTGTTTTATTAAACGTTTTTGAGTATACCTAATGCTTTAGCCACCCCAAACTTTTTGCAACACATCGCCTGGTTTTAAGTCGGCTAATTGAGCTGTGGTAGAGCGGATTCCAAGAACTCGTGTTTCGCCCTTAACGGGAGGTAACTCAGGACTCAGGCTGGTTTGAAGCACCAGGGTAAATACCTGCAGTGCCATGGCTACCTGGCTAATGTAGCTATCAGGGCTAATGACTAAATCGGCCCCAGCCAGAATCGCGGCGACCTGTCCCAGGTTTTTAGCGTTGACTATCTTCAGCTTGCGCTGACGGCTGATGGAGGCAACTAGCTCCTCACTGTCAACGGTTTCTAGCAGAACAACTGGCAACTGGGGTTGTTTGGATTGAAAATCGTCTATGATGCTGAGCCAGCTATCTAGAGGATAGCCATCGGCCTGGGCGTTGATGCCGGGATACATAACAACATAGCCACTGCCTGTGAGCCCTAAAGTTTTGCGTTGCTCTTCCGCCCAAGCAATATCGGCTTCCGGGACATTCAGAACCGTGGCCCCAGGTTGGGAAGGGTTGGCTAATCCGTGCAACAGTGCTTGATACTGACCGCTGGAGTACGGTTCTTTATCGGCAATTACCGTATTACTGTAAAGCCAGGAAACCTGCGCAGTGCTGTAGCCGATGCGTGTAGGAATGCCGCTAAGCCAGAGCAACACTGCTTCCTCCCAACGATCGCTGGCAGAAAGGACTAACTCAAATTCGCGATCGCGAATAATACCGAGTAAATTAGCCCAGTCAGCCGGACTATTTTGCGCTCGATAATTGAACGGAATAACCTCACTAACAGCCTTAGAGACCCGGTAAGCCGATTTAGAGTCGGGTTCTACCACTACCGAAATTTCAGCGTTGGGATAGATTGCTTGAATGGTCGTTAACGTTGGAAAAAACTGAAGCTGATCGTTGATTCCACCAGGGACTAAAGCCAGGACGCGCATGGGCTTTGGAGAATACTTCGCTAATTATTCTAGAGGAAGCTGGTAGCGCTGAGGCTTCAGAAACGGAGACTAACACCACGAAATTGTAAAAATTATTCTTTGGTTAAGGCTTTTGAGAGGATATAAGGTGCCGGGTGGCTGACAAGATCAGCCAGTCCTGCAAAGATTCACGTTTGTTTTCCTTAAGTTTTCTGGAGACAGTATGCACCTACTTATACCGGCAGCTGGCGTTGGCAAACGCATGGGAGCCGACGGCAATAAGCTCCTTTTGCCACTGCTTGACTATTCCATCATGGGGTGGACCCTGAAGGCAGCTGTGGCAGCTAGCACCATTGAATGGATCGGAATTATCTGCCAAGCCATTGACGAGCCGGTATTCAAAGCAACCGTAGCTAACCTGAGCGTTGACAAACCAGTTGCGTTTATCCGTGGTGGTGATACCCGTCAGGCATCGGTGAATAATGGTTTGCAAGCTCTACCCGCCAATGCTCAACACGTCTTAATTCATGATGGGGCTCGTTGTTTGGCCACCCCGACTCTGTTTGATCGATGTGCTGCGGCCTTTGATACTTGCCAGGGATTTATTGCAGCCGTGCCGGTTAAAGACACCATTAAGGAGGTAAATGACGCTGGCGTCATTGAAGCAACCCCAGATCGCTCTCGGCTATGGGCAGCACAAACCCCTCAAGGATTTGACGTAGCATTGCTCAAAGAGGCTCACCAAAAAGGGTACTCCCAGGGCTGGTCGGTGACCGATGATGCAGCCTTGTTTGAAAAATGTGGTCTCGCTGTCCATATCGTTGAAGGTGAAGAAACCAATTTGAAGGTAACTACTCCAGTGGACCTTGCGATCGCGGAATTTATCTTACGTCAGCGGCTTTAATTATCATCAAGATACCCGGCATCTCGCAGATCCAAAACTTTAAGCATTTGGTCTGCTCTCAGATACCGGGTGTCTGAAGATGATTATTTAAAGATCGCCGCTGCGGGCCACTAGCAAAAAGATGATTGCTGGACCCGAAATAACTACCATTGCCAAGACAGTGAGCTGAGCCACTACCAGAAAATCAATACTGCTGAGAAAACCCAAACCCAAGAAACCCAGAAGACCCATTGAACCTCCGATATCAATAACCGTGACCTCTGCGCAAGCGCATCGTCATTTTACCTGGTTCGATCCCATAAAGTTTAAGGAAGTTTACAAAATTCCAAGAATATTGAGGGTTGCAGGGAGTGGTACGTTCTGATCATTTTTCCACTGACAAACGCTATTTTCAAACCATGATTTTCCCCAGTCCCTTATTCTAGTAGGGCTAACCCTACCCCTTGCAAAGGACAACTGTTATGGCCACCTGGCAATGTGTACAAAACTGTGGTGCTTGCTGTAACCTCACCCCAGCCGATCGCCCAGATCTGGCAGACTATCTTACCCCTGAGCAACTAGAAATCTACATGGGTATGGTGGGTGCAGACGGCTGGTGTATCAACTATGACCGTGACCAACGGTTATGCAAAATCTATGAACAGCGACCTGGGTTTTGTCGCGTCCAGGCCGATACATTTAATCAAATGTTTGGCATTGAGAGCTATGAACTTAATGATTTTGCAATTGACTGCTGCCAGGAGCAAATCAGTGGTGTTTATGGTTCTAACAGTGAAGAAATAAAGCGATTTATGGCAACTCTCAATATGGAGAGCTGATAGATGTGATTAGTACTGAATTTTGATGTTTAAGGTACTGTTACTTGGCCTCAGTTGACTAAGAGGGTAATTGTTGAAATTCAGACATAACTGAGCACAGCTTATCTATTCAAAAAATAAGGCTGAGACGTTTTTAACTCTTGTCCTGCGGATATTTCTGACAGATAATGAAAGAAATATGAAAAGAGTATCCTTTACACCTATGCAGACTGCCAGAGCCAAACGATCTGAAAACCAAGTGTCTGAGCCGGTGTCTGCAAAGGCAAGTTTTTGGGGCGTATTTCTTTCAACCTTTGCCACTATTTTTCTAGCTGAGCTGGGGGATAAAACCCAGGTGGCTACGCTGCTCATTAGTGCTGAGTCTCATAAACCACTGACGGTATTTTTGGGGGCCGCTTTAGCGCTTATTTCTACCAGTTTGGTAGGGGTGTTAGTGGGACAGTGGTTAGCGCGTCGCCTGTCTCCTGAAACGCTGGATACCTTGGCTGGCATTTTACTGCTAATAATTTCTGTGGGCCTAACCGCTGAAGTGATTGGTTTTTAGAAGATAGTTAATCTGTTCAAGTTCTGCTCCACTGCTATGTCATTTGATTGGAATCTACTCAGTGTCAGTTTTATTACTGTGTTTCTATCGGAATTGGGTGATAAAAGTCAGATTGCAGCAATTGCCTTGGGCGGGAGTTCATCGTCGCCCAAGGCTGTATTTTTGGGCACGGCTGGTGCATTAGTGCTGGCTAGTTTCCTGGGAGTGCTTTTAGGCGAAGGCACAGCTCAGATATTGCCTGCGCAAATCGTGAAAGGAATTGCTGCTATCGGATTTGCACTAATGGCAATTCGTTTGCTGTGGCCTGATGATGCTATCCAGGACTAGTTTTTGGCTGTAAATTGGGCAGCAATATCGATGTAGCACAGGCGTAATAGCGCCCCCAGTACTAGCATCTTAGTTACTTCCAATAGCCAGTAGGCACCATGCATCCAGCCCATGGTGTTGGGAATGATGTGGATCATGCCTGGCATGTCTAGGGCAATCCCCAGGGCACCCATGTAAGGGGTTAGTACATAGGTGTAAGTTAGCGCGATCGCAACCAGGCTGATGGCCAAAAGGAGCGCCCAGCGACTACGACTACCGCTAACTTCAACTGAGCAATCGGCATGGGCCTGACGCATGGCTAAAACACCCGTCAAAATTAGCCCGGATAACAGCATTTCCACATGGTTAAATACCTCGAATAGACCATAGCCAGCGCTGGCAAATCCGGGTGAAGTCATCATGCCAGCCGTGTAGAGCATGGGCATCACCACTAAATCGAGTATCAAACTACCGCCAAGCCAAAATACTGCCAGAAAGAGAACTGCACTATCCCACGCAAACTGACGCGACGTCAGCTTAGGAAACGAGAGCGAAAGATTTATCATAAATTCAGACCGGGTATGGGTATGTCTCAACGCTAACTGATCTAGCTGGCAGCAAACGTGAAAAATCGTTGCGATCCCTTACATCGCAACGATTTCTTTAGACTCCTAAGAACAGTCTTTAGATAGTGGCTGACAGTTTATATAGACTACGCGCTTGCCGTTTCCCCATCATGGATGGTCTTAACCCATTTCAATCGCTTGGGTCGTAAGGCCATACGGGTAGTGGCAAAAGCCATCACCACAATCCAGTGGGTCATGTAAATGGTCCCCTTGACTGCCTGCACCATAGTGAGTATCAAAGGCATTTTGTGGGTGCGGCGAATACCCATGGCCATGCCGAAATAGGAAATGCTGACGGCCAGGGCCGTCAGAGGGGTGAAGACCGGCGGTTTGCCTAGTGCGATCGCAATCATAAAATCCGGCAGTGCCACAATCGGCAGCATGTATTGCAAAATCCAATACATCAGCATATCGATGGACTTATTCCACCCCAGGCGATTACGCACCAATAGCCGCCAGTAATCCAGATAGCGCTGGTAGCCTCCCTCAGCCCAACGATTACGTTGATGCCACAGCGCAACTCCACTGGTTACACCCTCTTCCCCTACTGGGGGCGTATCCAAAAAGCCAATATTCCACTGATGCAAATGCAGCTGCACTGTCAGGTCGAGGTCATCGGTAATCGTCATTTCATTCCAGCCACCACATTGAGCAATAGCCGTACGTCGCACAAACTGACCATTACCACGTAGTTCACCAATGCCACAGCGAGCGGCTCGTTGCTCCTGATAATAACGATCTAGCGCCATTTCAGCCGCTTGACCCTGGGTCCAAAAATTAGTCTCGCTGTTAAAAATAGCCTTACGCACTTGAATTGCCCCAGTGCGCTCATTGGCAAACAGCGGCACCACCTTTTGCAGTAAGTTTGCGGGCACCTGAGCATCAGCATCAAACACAGCCAGAATATCTCCCGTTACCCTTGGCCAAGCTAGATTCAGCGCACCCGATTTGCCACCGGTAGCCTCTGCCCCACGATGCAGAACCTTCAACTTCGGATACGTCAGAGCCAGCTGGTCTAAAATCCGGCCAGTATCATCGTCGCTATTATCATCAATCACCCACAGCTCATAGCGATCGGCGGGATAATCTAAGCTACAAAGCGATGCGACTAAGTTAGTAATGACTGGCGCTTCATTCTTGGCGGCCACCAGCAGGGACACACAGGGGTAATTTGTCTCTGCTACTGTTTCAGGAATGGTCACCTGATTAGGACTGATGGCATCGGCTTGATTGGCAGTGACAATTCGCAGCATATAAATAGCCACCAGTACGGTAGCCGCCCAAACGACCAATGAGCCCCACTTGGCCCAGTGCAGCACTACCGTTAAACTCCACAAAAACACTAAAGCAGCCAGAGCTTTGAGGCGACGGCCTTCCGAAAGATCATCTAATGAAACATCCGATACCATTTCAATCGCCATAGGTTCCGTGTATTAGGGTATTGGGGTTACAAGTTATTAATATCTTATTAAAAACTGTTACATAACATCAGTTTTGGATGTGGCTTCTCTGAAATCCTATGGTCTGCAAGTGCGCAGGGCTTAAACTTCTATGGGTACACTAATCCTCGGTAAACCAAATTACAATTTGGTCGCTGATTTATTGGTCTATGCCCCAAAACAGATTAAAAACCAGGGTCTAACTCGTCAGCGATGTCTCTGTTTGCCTAAGATCACTCATTTCTGAAAATAGACTCCACTGCTAACGCCATGCCTATTGCAGACATTCAGCCCGCTCCCAAACAAGATGTCGGTGTTTATATGCCTTACTATCAGGGCAATAAACGGAAAGCACTCCCCTATGCAATTGGTCTTTACAAACGTGGCAACCTTGAAGGCGAACGCCGCATTGAAGGTGGCGAGAGCATTGCCTTTTTAGCAACATGGAATGTTTCCATGTTGCCTGCTGATCTGAACTCAATGTCGCATGCAGTTTGATGGTGATGCGGAGTTGACTTACGAAATCACCATGGCCACATTTGAATTCGTCGATTTTTTGATCGATGTGGTAACTGCCATGCGGCTGAAGCGGTCCCCTGATTTCTCCAAGTCGTTCTATCGTAGGTTACTCAGAATGGATGATTAACCCGATGTCTGGCTTAGTGGTCACCCCAGAAAATGGCCGCATAACAGAGTGACCTCAAAGGTAGAAGAATTCACAAACATGAATGCCGATGTTTGATGTCGCCCTTGAACAGTAAACATCGTGAAGATACCCATAAAACACTTCGTCAAAAGTTAACGTTTTTCCAAATTGCTAACAGCTCTCCATGGCACAATGGGGGGTAGCCCTATTGGTAGTTAGGAGTGATAGTGTGCCCAATCCATCAAAGCATCTGCTGATCGGCTCAACAGAGCCCTACAGCGGCAAGTCAGCCACAATAACTGGTCTGGCCTTGCAGCTTCAGGATCGCGGTATTGATATCGCCTATGCCAAACCCGTTGGTACCTGTCCTAGTGATGAAGCTGGTATTGATGAAGATGTGCGGTTCATTTCCAAAATATTGGATTTGCCGACATCCCGGCTGCGCCCGACGCTTTTATCTCTGGATGCGCAGACCATTGAGCAGCAGCTGACGGAAGAAAAGTCCGCTGTTGATCCTCAACAAATGGCTACGTACCTGGGCGGTCAGGGGGAAGATTTATTGCTGATTGAAGGTCCGGGTACTCTGGAAGAAGGTACCTTGTTTGGCTTGTCGCTAACTCAGCTGGCTAAAGTGACTGAAGCACAAGTCATGCTGGTGGCCAGATTTCATTCAGTGTTGATTGTGGATGGTCTGTTAGCGGCTAAGCAAAAGCTAGGTGACCGCCTGATGGGGGTCTTAATTAATGATGTTCCTGCCGATCAGCTTCAGGCTGTGAACACTAACGTTAAGGATTGTCTTGAACGCCATGGCATACCGGTTTTAGGAATTTTGCCCAGCACTCCCCTAATGCGCAGTGTTAGTGTTGGAGAAATTGTGCATCAACTCAAAGCCGAGGTTCTTTGCTGCGATGAGCGGATGGATCTGATGGTTCAGAGCTTGAGTATTGGTGCTATGAACGTCAATTCTGCTTTGAAGTATTTCCGCCGGGCTGACAATATGGCTGTGGTGACAGGTGGAGATCGCGCCGATATTCAATTAGCTGCCCTAGAAACCTCTACCCAATGTTTGATTTTGACCGGGCATATTGCACCGCGCCCTGATATTGTCAGCCGTGCTCAAGATTTAGAAATTCCGATCTTGTCTGTGGATCTAGATACCCTGACAACAGTTGAAATCATTGAGAAATCATTCCAGGAAGTTCGCTTGCAGGAACCGATCAAAGTGAAGTGCATTCAACTGCTGATGGAAAAGCACTTTGATGTAGAAAGGCTAATGAGTGAACTCAACCTATCGTCTCCTGCTGTGACGGCATAATCTTTTTTTACGTTAGCAGAGTGGCTGAGAATTTAGGATATCAAGGCTGAGGGGCAAGGGTTTGGTAGAATTAGCCAGTCCCTTCATTAAAACTACATAAAGCCCTTGAGCCAGTCCCTTGATACTCCCATCGAATCACTTAAGGTAGATGATTTTTTGCAAGAGCTTGCTGCGATTCAGCAATCGGGCTCTAAGCGTATTGCTATCTTGGGGTCCCGTCATGTGCCCATTACCCATCTGCGGTTGATTGAGCTGATGAGCTATGCATTAGTACTTGGTGGCAATCGGCTGCTAACATCTGGGGCAACAGGGACAAATGCTGCAGCCATTCGGGGAGCTATGAAGGCGGACCCCAATTTGCTAACGGTGATTTTGCCACAGAGTCTGGAGCGTCAGCCGCGAGAATCCCGTGATCAGTTAGATTCGGTTATCCATTTGGTGGAAAACTCAGCTAATGATCGACTTGAATTGGCTGAGGCCAGCGCCCTTTGTAATCAGGAAATCATTTCCCGCTGTCAGCAGTTGATTTGCTTTGCATTTCACGATAGCCATACATTGCTGAAGACGTGCAAAGACGCTGAAGAGCAGCGCAAGATTGTAACGCTGTTTTATTTTGATTGATAATAAAGGCAGTAGAAAACGTTCGTTTTGTTATTGATCAGTTACTAAGGCGTTTTATCTGTGAACTTACTATCGCTGCCTAATCTTTTTTTGTACAGTTTGCCGATAGCGGCTTTTTTGATTTACGTTCCCTACATGGTGGTGGCCACAGAGCGCGTTAAGCTATCGCAGTCTATGGATAATCCCATGGCGATGTTTGCTCAGCCGCGCTTTTATACTGACAAGCTGCCGGATTATGCCAGACGGGCTAACTGTGCTCATCAAAACTCGTTCGAGTCATTTATTCTCTACGCTCCAGCGGCGGTTTTAGCTTACATTACGGGTCAGGAGACCAAGACGGCACTAGTCGCAGTTGTGGCGTATCTGGTCGCTCGACTTCTGTTTTCGGTGTTTTACATTCTGAATGTGGCACCGTTGCGATCGCTCATGTTCGGCATCGGTAGTTTTAGCATTTTTAGCCTCTATTTCATGAGCTGCAAGACTATCTGGCTACAATAGTCGGCTTTTACCCCAGGTTTGAGTGAGGCGTTTGCAATTCCACCCTCACTCACCATTCCACCTTCACTAATCATCTCCCTATGGCTTCTACCTATTCTTTTGATGTAGTCAGCGACTTTGACCGGCAGGAGCTGGTCAATGCGCTTGATCAGGTACGTCGCGAATTAAAAAGCCGCTATGACCTTAAAGACACCAAAACAACCCTGGACCTGGGTGAAACAAATATAGCCATAGAAACAGCCAGCGAGATGACACTACAGGCAGTGCATACGTTGATTCAAACCAAAGCAGCTAAACGTGACCTGTCGATGAAAATTTTTGAGTTTGGCAAAATTGAGGCGTCCAGTGGTAACCGTGTGCGTCAGGATGTTGAACTTAAAAAGGGCTTAAGCCAGGAAGTGGCTAAAAAAATCTCGAAAATGATCCGCGACAATCTAAAAAAGGTTCAGGCATCGATTCAAGGGGATGCTGTCCGGATTTCTGCCAAATCTAAAGATGATTTACAAAGCGCAATTCAGTTGATTAAGCAGGAAGACTGGCCTGTTGCTTTGCAGTTTCAAAATTATCGCTAACGCTTGTCGCTCAGTAGGGTGCTATGGTAGGGCTAGAGCGTTTAGCTAAGCAAGCCCAATGGCTACAGTAAAAAATCCCCAATGACCCTAGCGGAGTATCTGAACTATGTTGTGCTCAGGTATTAAAGGCGGGTGAATGATTTCGATAGGCTCTAGACTTCCAGCGTTAATAAGGTTGCTTGTGTTTGATAACCTAGGCTTTTGTACAGCTTGAGGGCAGGTGCATTCTTCGTAAAAACCTGCAGGCTGAGTTGACTATAGCCTTCATGGCTGGCCCACTGTTTGGCGTGTTCCATCAGCTTACGCCCTAAACCCTGACGACGATATGTAGGAGCAACGTAAACCAAGTAAATGTAGGCTTGTAGCTCTCCGGTTAACTGATTAATGGAGGGTCCTAGCCAAAGACAGCCCAGGGTATCTGATTGTGTAGCTGTGAACCCAACGCGGGCGGTGCTACCTGATTTCTCCAACCACCATAGGGTTGAAGGGCTGGTCAAATATAGTTCAACGGTTTTGGTTAAATGACCAAGCTGGGTGGCCCCGAGTTCTGCATAGGCACTGCCTATGGTGGCAACTAATCTGGCCCGATCCAAACTAGAGCCTTGAACCAAGTGATACCCTTGGGGCCAGTTAGACTCCAAATCCATTCATCAAGAACACTTTGGTGATCATGGCCAGTTCGTCTCCATCAATCGGGGCAGGAGCTAGCATATCGCTCGGTAGCCAGATGCGTGCACTGACCGCCAGCATCGCTATTAAAAAGACGATCAAAATCAGAAATGGAATCACGTAGGAGCGAATGATGGACATGGTTTAGGTCTGAATGTGAGGTGGATGAATGTTTGTCTGTTAAGTATCGTAACGTTTTGTCGATGATGCAGCTGATGAGTTATGGCAAAATATCGTCGTCATCAAGACCAGGTCGAGGCACTGGCGCAATTGGTTGGCGGTTTAACTGACGTAGCCAAAACCAGCCTGCTACAGCCACAATCAGCGATAGCCAGCCGCCTAGCGAGTTGAGCAATAAGAAACCACCAACGGCAAACATAGCCCCAAACAGTAACAATAATGCTGCGACCACTCTTTTAAGCTCTAATTCTAGATTTTGCAGCGGTCTGATGCCGGTACGTTGTCGCTGCCGCTGCCAGCCAGGTCCACCGGGGCGTACACGCCGATAAAAGTCATCTAATGTTTCGTCAGACTCAGGTGGGGTGAGTATCATAACCAGGACCCAAATCACGGTGGTGATGCCTGCGGTGACTGATAGGCGCAAACCAAAGTCGGCAATTTGAATGACAGGCACAATACTGGTGAGCAAACCAATCAAGAACCCGGCCACCATCGAACTTAGCTCTGCAGCTGCATTAATTCGCCACCAAAACCAGCGCAAAATTAGGACTAGGCCAGGCCCTGTGCCAATGGCGATCACTAACCGAAAGACCGTGGCGACATCTGACGCAAAGAAAGCTGCCGTTGCTCCTAAAACAGTCACAAGTACTGATGTGATACGACCTACAGTTACCAACTCGGTTTGACTGGCATCTGGATTGATAAACCGACCATAGAGGTCATTGGTTAGATATGAGGCTCCCCAGTTGATTAGGGTTGAGACAGTACTCATAAAAGCGGCGATCAGCGATGCTACCACTAGGCCTAATAGAACCGGCGGTAAAAATCTGAGCATCAGCATGGGATAGCCCAGTTCACGATCAGTCAGGTCTGGATAAATTGCAACGGCGGCCAGGGCTACGATGATCCAGGGCCAGGTACGGATCACATAGTGCAAAATGTTGAAAAACCAGGCTGCTTTTTCGGCTTCACTTTCATTTTTGGCGGCCACCAAGCGCTGGATAAACTCGCCACCACCATCGCTACGACGGAATGCCCACCATTGTAAGAAGACGTAGGCAATAAAGGCGCTGGCTGGGATGCCGGCTACTGTACTCCAGCCGATGCCGCCGTTAAAGGTAATGGGTACGATGCTGAGAATGTCAAAGTTGCTATTAGCTTGAGCCTGATTAATCAGGTTTTGCATGCCGCCAACGGAGATGAGCGATGCGATCGCAACCACCACTGCCCCAAACAAAGCCAGGAAAAACTGAAAGAAGTCCGTGGCGACTACCCCCCACAGCCCAGAAAAGCCTGCGTAGAACAGCACCAAAATACTGACAACAATTACGCTCCAGAGCTTGATACTTTCATTGGGTTCAATGCCAACGCTTTGCCATAGTTCCAGTGCATCCACCACTTTGACCATAGCCAGCATGGCATAGCCAATGCCAATGCAATTGATCGGCACTGCAAACAAAAAGGCTTTGACCCCCCGCAGTAATGCAGCCGTTCTCCCGCCGTAGCGAATTTCCGTTAGCTCAGCATCAGTTACGACTTCGGAACGTCGCCATAGTCGTGCAAAGACATAAATCATCATCACATGGGCAATGCCAAAGCTCCACCATTCCCAATTGCCAGCGATGCCACGGGACCCAACTACCCCGGCCACATACAGCGGCGTATCAATCGAGAAGGTGGTGGCTGCCATGCTGGTGCCTGCTAACCACCAGGGCAATGATCGACCCGATACAAAAAAGTCAACTAAGCTTCCAGAGGCTTTACGCGATAGGTAGATGCCTAACACCATCGTAAAAATGAGATAGGCCACCACAATTAGCCAATCAATCAGCAGCATGGGCGTTAATGATGGAAGATTCTGAAGCGACAGCCCAAATCATCCCACACGGTGATCAACTGTCGCAAAATGGCGTTAAGCAATGTATGTCTTGACTACCTGATGATTCCACCAGGGAATTTTGGGTAAGGTGACGATTTTTGTGAAGCTTGCGCTTTTAGAAACTTCAGCATACGAAAATGCCTAATGTTTCATTGGAGCTGTTCCGGTATTCCTTAATCGCTAGTGTCTATGTTTCGCACTACTGTGCTGCTTGTGGGTAGCTTGCTACTAAATGCTCCTGCTGCCATAGCGGAGGGGTTATCTCCCTCCAGTCACGATACCTTTGACCGACTAGAGGATTTAATTATTCCGATCGATGTCACATCTGGTAGTTGTCCTGCTCAAGTCCGCTTTTGGCGGGAAACCCGTCGCAACTTTGAAGCAGGTGAGAACAGTGGCATCATGCTTGATGTTGCATCCATCAGTCGCGGAAAAACTGAGTTTATCGATAGCCAGGAGCATTTTGTGACTTTCAAAACGCCCCTGGCACCGGAGTTTTATACCTGTGTTGGCAACCTTGGCGAAAGCGATGAACACTATCGGTCTCTGTATCACCTGTGGTTTGAGCAAGGCTATGTTTATTTCCGCTTCGATATTGGTGCGATCGCACCAGAACCCGACGAAAACTGGTATTTTGCCACCATCACTCATCAAGAAATTGTCGGCCAATATCCCTATGTTCGTTGGGCTGTTGGTGATTAGACTAGGAAGTGTTAGGTTGCGATCGCTTGCTTTGAGAAATTCATGAGCATGGTGTGTTCCTAAGTTAAGAACTCATAAACATGGTGCGTTTCCCAAAATTTATCGATGAAGGGGAATAAGCAAGTATCTCTAGGAACGCCCCTATGATCACAAAACCTATTCCAAAAATCAGCACAATCAACTGCAATACTTTAAGCTTGACGTTGGAAATACTTAGCGGTACTTTAGTTCTCACGCCCTGCGGGGCCACACTACAAAGCTCAATATTTGGCACCAGCGGCAGGTGCTGACAACACCGTACCGCTGGCTAACCCCCGACTGAGCCAGCAGTCCGGTCGGGTAAGGAGGAGCCATCGCTGACTCCCCCTCCCCTAAGAACCGTGCGTG